>CAZKHB010000020.1:0-56208 GCA_964552635.1 uncultured Chthoniobacterales bacterium | reverse complement strand
AGGAAGAACCCGACCTCCGCTACCAACAGGCCAGCGAGATGAAGACGGATGTGGAGAGCATTCGCTCCGGGGGTGCGGTTGAGGTGCCGGTCGCGACCAGGCGGCCAGGGAGGCCATGGCTGATCGGTGCCGCGGCACTCGGCGCGATTGCCCTCGCCGTTTGGGGATTCGCCCGTTTTCAGGAGTCGTCCCGTGCCGATTCGGCCGAAGTGAAACCATCACCCACCGCGAAGCCGGTGGTTCCGGCCGGGCTACCCTTGGGTGCCGTCGAGAAGCCGATTCCGGGCGTGTCGAACCTCAGACGGTTCGTTTGGACGGACCAGGAAACCGGGCTCTTCACCCGCCTGTTCATCCCGGCACAGGCCGACTCCGGGCTGTTGGTTCGGATGCGATTCAGTCCCGACCTTCTGAGCGAGGATGAGCGTGCAGAGGGACACGACTTTGACACGCTGTGGGAGTGGGTTCAGGTGCCTCCGCTCGCCGGCGAAGGAGAGAACACGATCACCTTAAAGGAAGGCCTCCCGGTCTGGCATCGGGACAAGAAGGATCAAAACCATGTCGTCCGGCTTCTCTCGGGCATCTATTTCGATTCCCTTGAGACGGGTGATCTTGCATTTGCCGACCGGGTGTCGGAACCCAACACGAGTGTCACGCACACTCCGGAAGGCATACGATTCGTTTACAGCCGAGAGGTTGGGAAAGGCAGCGAGCCATTTCTGGACATCGAAATCCGTGCGGTGCCGCATGCGGAGTTGAAAGCGACGTTCCCCGATTTGAGAGGGCCGGGGGAAAACCTCGGCGATGTGGCGATGTGGGACTCGGCGAATGTGCCTGTCCCAGCGGCGGAACTGGCAACGACCCGGAACTCGCCGGATGCTTCGGAGGGGCGGGGTGCCGGTCCGGCGGCAGCCGAGCCCACACCGACGCTCGAAAGCACCTCCACTCCCACACCCGAGGATCCGATGGAGAAATATCGGGAGGCTGCTTACGAAGCTGCGCTGCGTGGCGATGCGATCGAGGCAAAGGCACTTTCCGAACAAGCCATTGCGTTGGATCCGGATCTTGCCTGGAATTGGGTTTCCTATGGATGGTGCCTCTTCAACCTCGACCTCCATGCCGAGGCCCTGACGGCGTGGCGCAAGGCTTACCAGCTCAATCCGACGGGCTACGGGAGAATCAACGTCTGCCTCGCACTGGCCTCCAACAAGACCGGTGACGAGAAGGAAGCCCTGCGATTCTATTCCGAGCAGGTGAAAATCGACGCCGATTTCGGCGACTGGCATGCCCTCATGAAAACGCTCCGTTGGCGACCCAACGAGATTGAGGCTCTTCACGCCGTCTATAAAAAATGGATCGCCTCTCAGCCGGAGAAGGAGGCGCCGACGGCCGCCGTGGCATCGGCGATACCAGCAGTCCCGGAGACGGTCCCGACAGCGCTCGAGGAAGCCTTGATCGGCTACGACTGGCAGTACGAAACCGCACGGCCCGCGCGAGGATCGAGCCCGGCCTACACGTTTACCCACGGGCTGTTCTTTGAGAGGGACGGAGCGGTTTACAGCCGGGGCCGCTCCCAGACGTGGCAGTGGTCGTGGACGGCCACCGGACCACGGACCGTGGCGTTCGATCAGGAGTTCAAGGGGCTCGCCTCTGAGATCACGTTTGATGAGGGGTTCACGAGGTTCAGCGGCCGGAACTCGGAAGGGTCCGTGCTCACCGGCTACCGGGCGAGGCGCTTTGCAGATAGCGAAATGAACGCGATTCGGGCCGAGCTCCGCGAGCGGTTCCCTCCCGGTCGAAAACCGGCAGTCCTCAATCTCCAAGCCGCCGTGCCGGGAGCCTCGCCGCCAGTTTGGACGACGTTGGAAGAAGCGGTGGATGCGACGGTTTGGTCATGTGACAGCACCTTCCTGAACGGCCGACACTACATGAACAAACTGGTTCTTCAAAAGGACGGGACGGCATTCTTTTGCGTCAACCGGGGCAAGCACTGGAAATGGACGTGGAAAACGACCGGCCCGAAAACGCTGCACATCGACAAGAACCACAACAACCAGACCCTGACCGTGACCTTCGACGATTCGTTCCGAACGTTTTCCGGGGAATACGCGGAAGGAGGCACGATTGCGGGGGTCTGGGAATCGGAGGCCTCTCCGGAAGCGACTCAGGCCCTCGGCCTGCCGGCCCCGGTCGAACCGTCATCAGCGGTTCCACCCACCCCGGAAGAAGCCACCAGAAACTGAACCCTTTTTGAAACCACCATGAAAACCCACACCATCCTTGCACTCGCTCTCCTGTGCTATTCGGTCACCGCACTGGCCGGCCCACCCATCTGGCCCAAACAACCAAAGCTGAGCGCAGCCTACGAGTCGTTGACGATCGCACTGAAACAAGTCGAACTCAGCCGCACCAGCGAGCCCAAACGTCACCTTGCCCGCGCGTCCGCCGAGCTCTCCGCTGCAAAAATCCACCTCGAAACGGCCAAGAAAAACAAGGGCAGCGCCCGTTTGGTTGCCATCAAGGAAATCGAGGCCGCCCAGCGGGACATCGAAACGGCTGCTTCAGATCCCCACCGTCTTGATTCTGCGACCTCGCGAATCGCCCAGGCTCTCGAGAAGGTAACTGAGTCCGCTCGGAACGGAAGGTAGTGGCTTTCCCTCGACCGGAAGACTGGCCGGAAAGGTGCGGGCTGCCAGATCCGACCACGCGACGAGGAAGATGATCCGTCTTCGGAGTTGCGGCGCGGGGGTGCTGGCTGCATAGTCGCGGGCACTGATGAAATCCCTTTTCGCCGCTCTCCTCGTCCTCGGCATGGCTGCCACGGTGCAGGCCCAGTCGCAGGCTCCGAACCTTGATCGGAAGACCCGCGAAATGATCCAGTCTTCGCTCAAGGACTTCGATCAGAAGAAATACGATGACGCCCTCGTCAAGCTGACCGAGGCGAACAAGAACTATCCCGACGATGTGTTCATCATGAACCTGCTCGGGGCGGCGTATGTGAAGAAGAAGGAGTTCGACGCGGCGCTGAAGTACTTCCAGGCCGCGCTGGCGAAGCAGCCGGATTTCTTCCCGGCGTTGTTCAATGTCGGCGAGGTGGACTTCCTGCGGCGCAGCTACGCGACCGCGCTCGACCACTTCAAGGGCATGCTGGCGACGAACCCCGGCAACGAATTGCTGCAGTTCAAGGTCCTGCTCTGCGAGTTGGAGCTCGGCAACATGGAGGCGGCGGCGAAGACGCTGGCGGCGATGAAGTTTCCGGGCGACACGCCGGCGTGGTATTACGCGCAGGCCGCCATGGAGACGAAGAAGGGAAACAAGGATAAGGCGCGGGAGTACGTGAGCGGGGCCCGGTATATCTTCGGCCCGCGCACGCTGCTTTTCGACGAGACGTTTGAGGACCTCGGGATCTCCGGCCGTTGAGCACAACCATGTCCGACACGACCGACCGACTCCACCCGCGCAGCCCGAAGAAGGTGCCTGCCCGCGACATCCTCCTGCATGAGAAGGCCCGCGTGCTCGTGACCGGCGCGGCCGGCTTCATCGGCAGCGCCCTCGTCCACGAACTCAACCGCCGGGGCATCAGCGACATCATCGTCACGGATTTCCTCGGACAGGACGAGAAGTGGCGGAACCTGCTGCCTCTGGAGTTCGAGGACTACGTGCCGGCCGATGAATTTCTCGATGGCATCGCAGGCGACCCGGACCGCTACGGGAAATTCGCGGCGGTCTTCCACCTCGGGGCCTGCTCGTCCACGACGGTCACGGACGCCGACTACGTGATGCGGAACAATTTCGCCTACACGAAATCGCTCTGTCGGTGGGCGCTCGCGCGCGGGGCGCGTTTTGTTTACGCCTCGTCGGCGGCGACCTACGGCGACGGCCGTGCGGGGATGGACGACCGCTCGGAGAATCTCCGGGCCTACCGGCCGCTCAATCTCTACGGTTACTCGAAGCAACTCTTCGACCTCTGGGCGGCCCGCGAGGAGGTGCTGCCGGAGATCGTCGGCATCAAGTATTTCAACGTCTTCGGTCCGAATGAATACCACAAGGGCGACATGCGGAGCCTGGTGTGCAAGGCGTTCGAGCAGATCCGCGACACGGGGCGCATCCGCCTCTTCAAGAGCTACCGGCCGGAGTATCCGGACGGCGGCCAGATGCGCGATTTCGTCTATGTGAAGGATGCGGTGGACATGACGCTCCACCTCGCCGAGGAACAGGAAGTCGGCGGGCTCTTCAACGTCGGCTCCGGCGTGGCCCGCACGTGGGTGGACCTCGCGAACAGCCTCTTTGCCGCGATGGGCCGCGAGCCTGCGATTGATTTCATCGACATGCCCGAGGCGCTCAAGTCGCAATACCAGTATTACACCTGCGCCGACATCGGCAAGGTGCGCGAGACCGGCTACACGAAGCCGACGACGACACTCGAGGAGGCGGTGCGCGACTACGCGGTCAACTATCTCCTGCCCGGCAAACGCCTCGGCGAATAGCCGACGGTTGACAGACCGCGCAACTCAGGCGATTTCCTGAACCTCAACCCAACCCACACCATGCCCATCGAAAAAGGAACCCTCGCCCCGGACTTCACCCTCAAAACCATGACGGCGGACGGCCTTGCGGACGTCAAGCTCTCGGACAATTTTGGCAAGAAGTCCACCGTGCTCCTCTTCTTCCCGCTCGCCTTCACCAGCGTGTGCACGCAGGAATTCTGCGACGTCACCGCGGGCCTCGGCCAATACGAGTCGCTGAACGCCGCCGTCTATGGCGTGAGCGTGGACAGCCCGTTTGCGCAGGACGCATGGAAGAAAAAGGAGAACATCGGCATCACGCTCCTGAGCGACCTCGATAAGGCGGTCACGAAGGCCTACGACGTCGTTTTCCCTGGCCTCGCCGGGATCGGTGATACGTCGGCCCGCGCGGCGTTCGTCATCGATGCGGCCGGTCAGGTCGTTTACAGCGAGCAGACGGCGACACCGAAGGATTTGCCGAACTTCGAGGCGATCAAGGCTGCCCTCGCCGCCAAGTAAGCCCATCCCCTTCCGCGAAAAAGGCCGGTCACCTCACGGTGGCCGGCCTTTCTCTTTGGGGGAGGGAAAATCTGCCCCGTCGGGGGCGTGTAATCTGTTACATCAGGTTATCCTGCGCAACGGCCAGGATGCGGTTCAGTTCGGTGAGCACCTTCACGGCACGGTCGTCGGCCATGATGAGCTCGGGCTTGGGATTCGGATCCTCTTCGCGGGTGATCGAGAGGTCGGAGGAAAGCATGCGGGCCGTGGCAATGACGGCGCGGAGGCGCTTGATCGAATCTTTGTCCGTGCGGTTCTCCTCGTTGATTTGACGGAAGAGCTTCGCTTGGAACTCCAGCCATGCGAGGGCGTTGCCCACGGCCGCCCAGCCGCCGACGAGCTTGCCGTCGGGGGTGAAGACCGGCGGGGTCGGATCATCCGGGCGCACAGGGATGGTGGCCTCGGGCGTCTCGGAGATGCCGCGGGTGGCTGTCGGACTCGGAATCACGCGGGGCGTGATGAAGACGATGAGGTTCTTTTTGTTGCGGGTCCGGTTTTTGCTTTTGAAGAGTTCTCCCGCGATCGGGATGTCTTGGAGGAGGGGGATGCCATTGTTGTCGCGGCGGTCGTCCACCGCTTCGAGACCGCCCACCGCGAGCGTGTAGCCGGAGTTGACCTGGAGGGACGCATTGTAGATGCGCTGCGAGGTGACGGGATACGAGCTTGTGCCCGTGCCGAGGTCGATCTCGCGCTCGCCGATGACCGAGGAAACCGTGATGGCGACCGTCATGGAAATCATGTCCTTCCCGAGTGTCTTCGGCAGGATGTTGATCTGGGTGCCGACGGGAAGGTAGCCGAGGGTGCCGACGGGGACGGCTGTGCTGCCGGTGGCGACTTGGGAGACGCCCGCGTTGATAGGGGTGTTCTCGGCACTCGTGATCGCGACTTCGCGGTTATTGACCGTGAGAACACGCGGGTATTGGACCATACTCGTCTTGCGGTCGTTCATGAAAGCCTGGATCGCGATGTTCACGTCTTTGGCGGTGAGGACTGCGGAGTAAGGCGCGCTGGGGGTGATGGTCAGCGTCGAGCCTTCCGTCGGCGCATTCACGCGTGAGAATTCGACCGAACCGGACGAGAACGAGAGATCCTGAAGTCCGACATTGTAGCCGCCTTGCATCGTGCGGGCCCAGTTGATGCCGAGTTCTTTGCTGGGATCCTTCGTGGTTTCGAAGAACTTGACCTCGATGGCGATGAGATCCTGCGGGCGATCCACGGCGAGCAGGTAATCCTCAACCCACTTGTGTTGGGCGCGGGTGGCGACGACCCAGAGGGTATTCGTATCGGAATTGTAGATGACTTGCGGGACCTGTGGCGGCACGTAGGTCTGGGCAAGAGGGCCGGCCACTGTCGAGGCCGCGCCTTCCGGAGAGGGGCCGACGATCGAGGTGGACTCGACATTCCGGCCCGCGACGGCGGTCTCGCCCTGCACGGTGCCATCTTCGTTGTAGGAGATCGGCTGCAGACCGAGCATCACACGGATCTCGTTGACGATGCGTGGGGCTTTTGAAGCGAAGACGCGCTGGGAGTTTTGGAGCGGGAGGTTGGGCGTGGAGGCTTGTGCGCCACCGCCACCGGCACTACTCGATGCACCACCACCACTTCCCGAAGCTGCCTGCGAGCCGCTCGACCCGTCTCGGAAGTCGACAAAATCCACGGGGTCGTAGCGGAGGGTGTAAGCGATCCCGACGAGTTTGTTTTCTTCCTCCTCTTTGATCCGGCGCTCGCGTTGCTCGTCCACGGATCGCATGAACCAAACACCATTTTCAAAGTGGAGGCGGACGTCATTTTCCGAGCAGACGCTCTCCAGGGCAGTGAAAGGACTGGCCTCCATCGTGAAGGTGACGAGCCGCCGGTTGGCGGTTTCCGTTTCGGGGAGCCCGACAAACGGCAGACCGGCTTCATCCGCAAGGTAGCGGAGGACGTCGCGGAGCGAGGCGCGGTCGAAGGTGAACATCTTCGCAGGGAGGCGGCGGAGACGGGCGGCAGCGGCATTGCCAGCTGCGCCGTAGTTCGCAAAACTCGCATTCGACGGTGCCTCAACCACGAACGGTTGCTGGGCTATCGAAAGGCCGATGCCTGCGGGCAATGCAGCGACACCGAGGACGAGGAGGAGTTTTCGAAAGGGCGGCATGCAATCAAAACCACGCAACGCCCGGGGTGTCGCGCCGCGTCAGGGGACGGGGACAGGCACCGCGGAGTTCAGTGGCGATTTTGGTGTTCATCTCGGGGGATCCCTCGCCTTTCCGGGAGGCAATACTCTCAACGAGCCTAGTGGTTTCAGCGATTTGCGCCAGACAAAAAGCAAGGCCGCATGGTGGCATTGCTCTCGTCACGAGGCTCATACGGGAAAACGATTAACGATTCCCCTTTGCCAACGCAACAAAGATTGCTATTTTTGTTGCGTGAACGCATGTCCCCCCCTTCGTTCCGGATTCACCTTGATCGAGGTGCTTGTCGTTGTGGCTGCCATCGGCATTCTCGGTGCTGTCGGCTACTCGGTGTCCGAAAACGTCCGCACCGGCGCTCAAGAGCGAAAACTGGAATCCGACGCCGCCGCACTCAACCGTGCCCTCCAGCTTTATCAGGCGAATGGCGGCCGGGGCGACCTCTCGGCAGATTTCTCCGGAACGGCCATCACCGGCGCCGTCCGCATGCTGCAGACGCGGGCCTCGGCCGCTTCGGCAGAGCAGGTGGTCGGCCTCCGCGGTGCCTTTTTCGACGAACGGGCCATCCCGGTCGTGCAGACGTCGGCCGAGGCCGGAACCGGACAGGCGCGCATTTTGTGGGACGCGGCGAACCGGGCGTTCGTGGTCGCGCGGACTGGCGGCATCGGCATCCGCGAGTTCCGCTACGCCGCGCCCGGCGAAGCGAATCCGACTCCAGCCGCTGAAGCCCGGGACACCAGCCTCACCGGGGCGACGGAAACCAAATGGGTCTGGGACTTCGCTGCAGCGGCCCCCAACGACCCCCGCGTCGGCGCGGTGCCCTCGCCGGGAACCGGTACATCCGCAGGAAACAGCACAGCGGCCCCCATCACGGCACTCTCAACACCGAGTCTGAGCCCGGCCCCCGGAACCTACACCCTCATGCAGTACGACCTGCCGATTACCGTCACGAATCCGAATCCGGCGGGAAGTTCGCAAGTGTATGTTCAGACCGGTGGCGGCGCCTATCGGCTCTACACCGGACCTTTCTCCGTGGCCCCCGGCACGACGGTTTCCGCGGTGGCATTCTCGAACGATCCGACGCGTTACTCGAACAGCGGAACGGCCGGAGGAACGTATAATGCCACTCCCGTGCAGTTGACCGTGAGCGTTTCTGCCCCCTCTTCGCTCACCTATGCGCAGGCTGGAGGCCAACTCCAAGGCCTCGCGCTTCAGACTCCGCCGAACGCGACGATCACGCTCACCAACACGGACATTCCGGCCGCATATCGCACAGCCTCGAACTTCCAGATCCTCTACACATTGGACGGATCCAACCCCCTCACCTCCGCGACGGCCCAACAGGGGACATCTGTCGGGCTTGGACTCAACGGATGGGGCAACAGCACCACTCTCTCCATCCGCGCGGCGGCGCGGGCACTCACGACAGCCTATCTCACAAACTCCTCCGTGGCGACCGCAACGGTCTCCGCCTCGCCGACCGTATTGGCCGCGCCGATCATCAATCCCACCACGGCGACGGCATCGAGCGTCAACGTCACCATCACCGAAGGGGCGAATTACCCGCCCGGGGCACGTATCCAATACACAAACGACGGCACGGATCCAGGTGCAGGAACAAGTCCGACACGGGGCACGCTTTACACAGGACCCTTCACCTCGGGTCCGGCCACTATCAACACCCGCGCCTACGGTCCACTGGCCTACGCCGCATGGTTCACGCAAAGCCCGACGGTGGCCGCGACCTACTCCGGACTCAGCCTGCCGGAGGGTGCGCTCGTTGGCAGCGCAGATATCAACGGCACATTCGTCGGCTCGCTGATCTACGCCCGGCCAAGCGGGAACATCAACTTCAACTCGGGCTCCCGCATTGTTGGAGGCAATGTCTATTTCCCCGGGCTTCCGGAGGTGATCATCCAGCCGACGCGCGTGGTCGCAGCCGGCGCGGACTTCAATCAGGCGACCCCCGTTTCGCGTTCGTTCATTCAGGGAAGAGAATTCCGGTCCGACGGAACCGAGGTCATCCCGGCGGCGGACACCCGCCAGATCGTCGACCTGACCGGCGCGCGCACACCGAGCAACTACCTTGTCCGCCTGAACAACAACACGGTCATAGAGGGCAAGCTCTTCCGGCGCGCCGATCCGCCGCCGTTCCCGACGGTGACGGTTCCCACCGGACTCCCGACCCGCGGATCGGTCACGCAGAACAGCGGTGCGGCTCCGGTGAACCTCGTCGGCGGCGACTACAGCTCGGTTACGGTGAATGGCGGAACGGTAATCCGCCTCGGAGTTGCGGGATCCACGACCCCCACGCGTTACATCTTCCGGAATTTCAACCTCAACGGCGACGCCCGCGTCGAGGTGCTGGGTCCGGTGGAGTTGACGATCCCGAACGGCTTCAATGTCAACAGCTCGATCCTTGGCAACGTCGCGCGGCCGGACTGGCTCGAACTCCTCATTCCCAATGGGGGGATGAATATGAACTCAAGCTCCACGACCTACGCGGCGGTGGTCGCGCCGACCAGCACGGTCATTCTCAACGGCACGTTCAATGGAAGCGTGGTGGCCAACCAACTCACGGTGAACGGAAATGGCATTGCCTTCACCATCCCGCCTGTGATCGACGGCTAGCCACTTCGTGCTTTGCGAACCGCGTGGTTCCCCTCTACGATACCCCCAAAGCGTCATGCGACTCCTTGACCTTCCCCCTGACTCGCCGGTCGGCCTGAGAATCAAGGAACTCTCCGTGGCCGAAGGGGTGAGTGATTTTTACCTGACCCCGGGCGCACCGCTCTCGTACAAATACAACGGCCAGCTTGTATTCGAAGACCTCCTCTTCGATATGCCGGTGCCACCGCACATCGAACCGGGCTGCGACGACAGCGCGATGGACCTCCACGGCCGCCGATTCCGTGTGAACCAGATGGTGACGAAGGGCCAGCTTCGCTGGGTTCTGCGGCTCCTGCCCAATGAGATCCCCCCTCCGGATGCCATCAAAGTGCCGAAGTCTGCCTTGAAAGCTTATCTGGAAGCGAAGAACGGACTTTTCCTGATCTGCGGCGCCACCGGCAGCGGCAAATCCACAACCATCGCCTCGATGGTCCTTTACCGGGCCCTGCGGCGACGGGAACATGTGATTTCCTTCGAGGATCCGATCGAGTTCGTCTATCCCGACGGGCTGCCCTCGCTGGTCTCGCAGCGTGAAATGGGATCGGACGAGGTGGATTTCGGCAGGGCCCTGAAGGCCGCGCTGCGTCAGGCGCCGGATGTCATCATCATCGGTGAGATCCGTGACGGAGAGACGGCGGAGATCGCGCTCCAGGCGGCCGAGACCGGTCACGTCGTTGTCGCGACGCTGCACACGTCGTCGGCGTCTCAAACCGTCCAACGTTTTCTGAAGCTCATTCCCTCCGAACGGCTCGAGAGCGCCCAGGAAACTCTGGCCGACTGCCTGCGGCTCATCATGTGCCAGCGGCTCCTTCTCGACGACCGCCAGCACAAGCGTTTTCCCATTCACGAAGTGCTCCTCCAGTACGACGGTGTCATCAACATCGTGCGCCGCGGAGACTTCAAAAAGCTCGACCAAGAGCTCGAGACCGGATGGAAACGGGGGATGAACGACTTCCCCCGCAGCCTCGCCATGCGCCGTGAGGAAGGCTTCGTCGGCGGCTCCGTGCCGCTCATGACCGCCTCGTCATGGGAGGAAATCCACGATTACCTCGAAAGCCAGCCCCAACTCACGCGATGACCTCCGCCGACATCACCTCGATCCTTGATTTCTCCGCGTTCCGGCCCGAGCCCGATGACCCGAGCGCCGCGTGGCGCAAACGTTTTCCCGGCAAGCGCACCGCCTTTCTCGGCGTCGGTAAAAACTCGATCACGTGTCGCAGTATCCAAAAAAACGGATCGCCGGGTCCCGTCGAGATCTACCGCGGCGAGTTCAAGGAAATCCTCGAACAGGCCACGCCGCAAATCCGGAGCATGACGGATGAGGCCTGGTGCGCGATCTCGCTGAACACCCGCTACGTCATCAGCCTGGAGACCAACATTTCCCGACGCCCGGGTAGCGAGGACCTGGTGAAAACGAACCCGCGCAGCATCCTCGGCGGGCGTTACGAGCGCGGAAAGAAGTATGCCCTCACGCACAATCCCGAAACGAACTCGAGCATTCTCCTCGCATTCGACGAGGAGCATCTCAAAAAGCTTGAGACTCAGGTGCGGGAGACCGGACTCAAGATCGGTCGCATCTGCTGCGGGGCTTACGTGCTCCTCCGGCATGCCCTTTCGCTCACGAATGTGACGAAAGCCGGCGAAAAACCCCTGAGCACCTTCTACGTCGTCTGCTGCGAAGGAGCCGTCTGCGCGCTCGTGCAGGACCAGGACAAATGGCTCGAAGTGCGCTCCCGCACGGATGTTTACGAGGAGGACATCACACCGATCGCCGATCTTCTTGCTCCGTTCCATTCCCGCTTGCCCGCGGAGGTCGGCATCACTCTCGTTTGTGACGAGCCCCTCGACGGACTCGTTGATCGCCTCGAGGGCGCCATGCCGGGTCGCCCCGTCAACGATCTCTCCCAGCACGGACTCCTCGCCACCCTCATGCTCCAGAACTGATATGCAGCTCACCGCGAAAGAGATCGACGACTTCAAGACGGACCGGAAGGACATCACACCTCCGCTGCCGGTCATCATGCGGCTTGTGCCCGTGCTGTTCTACTGCTCGATCGGCGTGGCGGTCATCCTCTCAAGCATCTTCTTCATCCAATACCGGCTTGCTGTTCAGAAGCGCGACTTCCACAAAGAGAACTCCGGCACCATCGCCGCGCAGGTTCAGGCGGCGAAGAACGAGCGACTCGCTCTTGAGGAGAAGATCCGACGCGCCACGGACTTCGAGGCATGGGTCGCGGGATCTCGTCCGCTTCAACCACTCGTTGTGGAAATCACCCGCAGCATGGACAAGAACTCCTCCATCGTCGATTTGCGGCTCGACCGAGATCCCGGGGCCCCGTCGCAGCTCCGGCTCGGACTGCGCCTCGCGACGGACTCGACAAAGCAACTCGATCGCACCCTCGAAAAGATCGCAGCTCGGGAGTTCCGGACCTTCTCGCCGACCCAGAGCCTTGGCCGCGGCGAACTCGATTACCAGGCCACGCTTGTGCGGCAGACAGCCCGCACCCCGACCGGTGCCGTGCCCACACCTCTCCCCGCAGGCCAATGAACAAGAAACACATCGCCCTCATCGTCGTCGGCATCTGTATCGTGCTCCTGATTCAGCTCACCCTCTGGGTGCGCGGATCGATGAACAAGATGCAAAAAGAAGCGGCTGCAGCCGCTGCCAGCGAAGCCGCTGCCGTGACACAACTCATGGGCGAGCAGGTTCAACTCGCCGCCCTCCAGCGCCAATCGTCCGATCTCATCACCTTCCTTCAGACGTGGCAGCCCCACTTCCAGACGATCGACACGCCCCAGAGCGCGGAAGTCAACCTCGCGATGCGTGTGCGCGAGTCGAATCTCGTGAATCTCTCCCAGCGGTTTGAGCAGGCCGGGGTAAAGGGAAATGCCTCGCTGCCCAGCGTGATGAAGGCATACCTCACTTTTGAAGATGACTACGCCCGCCTGATGAACTGGCTCGGAAAACTCGAGACCGAGATGCCGACGCTGCGGGTCAGTAATCTTAAGCTCACCAAAGGGACGCGCGCCAACGAACTCCGGATGGAAGTGACTCTCGAACATCCCCTGCCCCGCAAATGAAGACCCGCTTCGTTTTCCCTGCCGCGCTTTTTGCCGCCGTGTGGTCCGCCGACGGCCAGCCGGCCATTGACCCCGACCTCCTCCCCGCCGGCCGCACATTCATCGAGGTGCGCGACGCGGAGCGGAATCCTTTCGGCCAGCCCGCTGTCACCGCCCCGTCGGCACTTCCGGAGCAGGAGGAATCCGAGGAAGCCCGCCTGCGAAGGATTCTCGGTGCGTTGAAGGTCGCAGGCATCTCCGGCAGCGGTTCCGAGACGCGTGCGCTCGTCGGCACGCTCATCATGGAGAAGGGCCGGATGTTGCCGAATCTCCTCCGCGACCAGAGTGAGAAAATCGTCGTGACCTCGGTGGATGAGAAAGCCGTGGTTCTCAGTTTCGTTGAGCAGGACGCCACCATCGAGCCGCGACGGATCACGCTGGCGGTGGATGTCGCTCCGCGTGTGGACCAGATGCTCTTCGGTGAGGCGGTCGAGAAAGTCGCCGGCATCGGCAAAGACGGCTCATCGAGCCTCGGGAAGCTGCCATTCCCCGGCGTCGAGCGCACACTCAAAGGGGCGGAAGAATCCGAACTCCAGGGCCTCTCCACGAGGAAGTTCGAGCTCATGGGAGAGACCCGCAATGCCCAGCCACCGCCCGACGCCGAGTGAGACCTGCTGGCCCGTCCCGCCCCGCATCTCCCGCCGGGCGGCTCTGACCTACGTTGAGATTGTTGTCGCCCTCGCGATCTCGGCCGTCGTCTGCACGGTAGCGATGATTGCCTACGGCACGATTGTCAATCGCGCGGATCTCGGCCGGTCTGTCAGCGAAGACGTCGTGTTGCCCTCTGGGGCGATGTTTAACTTCTACGGATCGAACGCCACGACGGTCGCCGTTTCCCGTGCGCCGAATTTCGCGGCCTCCGCCATGGCGGAGAGCCTGCGCGAGCGGCTTTATGCGGATGTCGCGACAGCGACGGCCGTGTTCGTCCTTGCTCGAAACGACCGTACGACGTCGGCAACCCGCCCATCGACCCTCCCGCTCGCAACCTCGGTCGATGCGCGCACGCTCACGACGCCGGATGCCTTCCGCACCCAGTTCGTCACCGCAATCCCCGCCGCCGCCATGGTCTTCACCACTTACGAGGGCGCCACTTCCACGACGGGCACCTCACTCTTCGTGCTCAACACATCGGGCAATTCCACAAGCCTCACCGTGCGGGCCATCTACGAAACCGATCTCGTTGCAACCACCACGCCGGCCGGGGTCTATGCGACCGTGCGCCGCTATCAGGGCGGCACCTGCACCGACTACTTCCATGTATTTTATCCGGACGAAACGAACTCGTTCTCGCCCCTGGCGGCCTATTTCCAAAAATCTGCGCTGCCACTGACGGGCAATGCCACGGTGGACCGCTACCGGAACGCAGCGGAGCGGCCCTTCTATTTCCTCTGGTGGCCGGATCCCTCACGACCGAACCTCGCGAGCGATCTGCCCGCCGAGGCCATCACCTCGGGCGAGCCACGGGCCGGCTACGCCACGATGGCGGACCGCACGAGCTTCTTCTTCACCGTGCCTGCCTTCCCCGCCCTATGAGGACGGCACGCAACCTCCAATCCGGCTCGGCCACGCTTTTCGCCCTGCTGGTGATCGTCGTGGGTGCCGTCGTCCTCGCCGGATGGGCGTCCGTACTGGCGACACGCGTGACCTTCGCCGAAACGTCCGCTCTTGGGGTCCAGCGGCGGGTCGCAATGGAGAATGGCCGGGCGCTCCTCCGGCAGGCTGTGCGCGCAGCGTTGCCCACCGGCACGATCGGAAATACGAATGCCTCACTCGGCGGCGGGTGGGGCGGCTTTTCCATTTCTGCCTCCTCGGGTTGGCTGCAAGGAGATGTCGCACCCGCCACGATCAACAGGTTTTCTCCGCTGGAGAACCAAGGCTTCGGCCAAAGCCTCACAGCGACAATCAATGACGGAACGGGCAACACGTCCTGGACGGTTTTCGTGCGCTCCGGCAGCCCCGTCTACAGCGGCCTTCCGGCAACGATCAGCAATCCGGCCACGACCTTGCCCTCGACCGTGAGCGTGAACGGCACCTCGCTCGTCTGGCCCTCCTCGGGTTTCCTCAGCTTCGCCACGACGCGCTATCTCGCGCCGGGAGCGCGTTCTTCACTCAACTCGGCGGGTGGCGCGCTGAGCGGATTCCCGTGGCTGCCGATCACTTCCGGAACAGTGACAGGCCAGAGCGCATACGGCGGCTTCTATGCGGCCACCCCGCGCACCTTCACGCAGGTTTCGGACGATCCCGCCGTCACCACGGACGGAATCCAAATCACAGATTCCGGAGCCCAGCGCACGGTGCGGCTCGATCTGGCCTTGGTGAACCTCCAGACAATCACCGGTGCGAGCCCCGCAGATCTGCGCCTGCATTTCAATGTTCCGGCAACAGCTCCGATCGGGATCACCTCGATCCGCCTCCAGCTCGTGGGGAGCGGGAACTCGACTCTGCCGCCCCTGCACGTCATTTACAATTCGGGGACCGTCGATCTCACCCAGATCGAACTCTCCGGCGCCAATGATCGCCCGGTTTACCTTTCGGTCAACAAAACCACCTCGGTCACCGTCTCGACAACGGCGGCACTGACTTTCCGCCTCGGCGCCTCCTTCATCGGATCTCCACTAACCGTTCAAGCCGGCGGAGTGCTCACGCTTCGCGGAGGGATCCGCACGAATGCCAACGTGACGGTGAATGCAGGATCGGTCGCGATCGCGACGGATACAAGCCCGGGAGGACTTTCCGCAATCGGGGACCGGATTTATTGGATGGAGGATTTCGCCACACCATGAACCAGCGTGGATACAGCCTGATCGAGGTCGTGATTGCCGGTGCTCTGCTTGTCATCGGTATCGCCGCGGCGGGGCTTTTCGCGCACACCATGCTCCTTCAGCAAGAAGCCTCGAGCCGGGTTGCGATGGCATTCAACATGCAGGAGCAGTCCGCACGGTTGTTCCAACTCGGCCTGGCCCCTTCGGCCATCACCAACATCCTCCCCGCGCGGGTAGTCGGAACGGGAAATCCGAATGCGGATCAGATCAGCCTGCAATTCACGGTCGTCACCAATACGGTCGCGGGCGCGGGCGATGTCGAGCAGGCGACCATCACCATGGTTTTCCCCGCCGCCCGACAGACTGATGGGACGCTGGTGTTGCGGACGAACTCGGTGACCGCCGTGCGACCGACGACACTGCGCTAGGCAGGGCTCAGAGTTTGACGTTGACCATCCGCGCGTGTTCCTCGTCAGAGCAGGCGGAATTGAGCGGCACGTCGGTCGTCTTGTCGGATTGCCCGACGAGTCCGTTCTGAAGCATGTAGGATTCGAGTTCCTCGCCGCTGATGTCGGCGAGCATCACGCCGTTCACGATCACGCAAGGGGAAAGCGGCTGGCCGCTCAACTGCTCCATCTCGAAGCGGTAATCCGGATTCAGAATAATGTCCTTCTCCGTGTAGGGGAGGTCGTGTTTCGCAAGAACGGCACGCACGCCGCGGCTCCAGCCGCAGTGGGTCTTCAGGTAGGCGGTGATTTCAGGTTTGCTCATGGGATCTTTTGCGCAACGTAACGAAGATGCGGGGCGAGTCAACCACCGGCCAGCAACGGGAGCACCCGGGCGACCGATCGGGCATAGAGCGGATGCCGCCCCCCGCGGCTTAACTCGGCGAGCAGAATGTCGACGATCTTCTCGCGGCCCGCGCTGAGCGTGGGCAGGGCCTCGTGGCCGCAGGCGGCATGCACACGGCCATGGAAAAACTCGGATCCCTCCGCACGGCGGAGTTCGACGCAGGATCCGCCCGCGCAAAGACTGACGTGCGAGATGGTCGCTCCGGGCTCTTCGCGGATCTGGAAGCCGATCTGCCTCCCGTCGCGGGTGGTGAAAAAGTCGCGGCCGAGGAGACTCTCAAGCTTCCAGTCGAGTTGGCTGGCAAGCCATCCGAGCAGAAGGAGGGCCGTCGTCCGAGAACCGGGAGCGCAGGCAATCATCACGGAATCGATTGCGGGCAGACAGGCCATGGCCCCGGCATGGTCGAAGATGCTGGCGAGCGCGAACCGGCAATTGTAAAGGCGTGTCCAATTGAGGTCGCAAAGAACAAGAGCATTGTCACTTGCGCTGGCGGCGATGTCACGGGTGATGGCGAACTGACGGGCCGGATGCTGCCACGTGGAACTGTCGAAGATGAGGCGGTCGACCCACGACCACAATTCGTTCTCCCAGCGGTCGTGGAAATCACCCTGCCACCAGAAACAGAGCGGAAGATCGGAGTCGAGGTGGGAGAAGACGATATTTGGCAGGGCCTGCGAGGCCGACCCGTCGAGCTGAAATGTGATTTGCTCGGAACAAATCTGCCGTCCGCTCTTGCCGACCATGTGGCAGTGCGCATTGATCCACGCCCGGGCATCCGCGACCGGCGCGGCGGGATCCGCGAAAATGAGGAGGGCACGGCAGGCATGTTGCCCGGCGACTTCGGAGACGATGGCCGTGTTCGCCGCGACGGAGGATGCATCCTCCGAGTAGATGGCGAGGTTGATGAGCGACGCGCGCATCTTCGTGTCATCGCTCGCCTCCCAGAGTTTTCCCAACTCGCGGTCGATCCGACCGATCTCGACCGGCCACCCGGCGATACTCTCGACGATCGCCGTGCTCACAGCCGTCTCCAGGTCGCGCCGTGGCGCTTGATGAGTTCGTCCGCCTCGCTCGGCCCCCATGTGCCGGCGGAATAAAAACTGATGTCGTCCGCGCGGGTTTGCCAGGCCTCGCGGATCGAATCGACAAACTTCCAGGCCTCCTCGACCTCGTCGCGCCGGGCAAAGAGCGTGGCATCGCCGCTCATCGCGTCGAGCAGCAGGCGCTCGTAGGCTTCCGGCGTTGCTTTCCCAAAACTCGTGCCGTAGTGGAAATCCATCTTCACCGGTTCGATACGAAGACTGGAGCCCGGCATCTTCGCCGACATCCGGAGCGAGACGCCCTCATCGGGCTGGATGCGGATGACGAGCACGTTGTCATCGACCGCCTCGCCCGTCGCACGGAACAGGACCGGCGGCACGCTCTTGAAGTGGACCGCGATCTCGGTTGCCGCCTTGGGCAGGCGCTTGCCGACCCGCACGAAAAACGGGACGCCCGCCCAGCGCCAGTTGTCCACATTGACCTCGAGGGCAACGTAAGTCTCGGTCTCCGACTCCGGGTTCACATTCGCCTCGTCCCGATAGGCGGCAACGCGCTTGCCATTGATCGCCCCCGCGCCGTATTGGCCGCGGATGACATGCCGGAAAACGGCGTCTCCGGTCAGTGGACGCAGGGATCGCAGGACCTTTACCTTCTCGTCGCGGATGGCATCCGCATCGAGACCCGCAGGAGGCTCCATGGCCGTGAGGCAGAGGAGTTGCAGGAGGTGGTTTTGCAGCATGTCGCGCAGGGCGCCGGATTTCTCGTAGTAGCCCGCTCGCCCTTCCACGCCGAGGGGTTCGCTTGCCGTGATTTGGACGTGGTCGATGTAGCGGGCGTTCCACATCGCCTCGAAGATGGCATTCGCGAAGCGCAGCACCATGATGTTCTGCGCGGTCTCCTTCCCGAGGTAGTGGTCAATGCGATAGGTATCCTTCTCGGGAAAGGCAGAGTCCACCAGATCGTTCAAGACCCGCGCTGAAGGCAGGTCGGTGCCGAAGGGTTTTTCCACGATCACGCGGGCCCAGCCGCCGTTCGCGCCCTGGTTGAGTCCGCTCCGGCGGAGGTTTTCAAGAATCACAGGGAACTGGTCCGGCGCGGCGGCGAGGTAAAACAGGCGGTTGCCGCGGGTGCCGCGGGCCGCATCAAGCTCGGCGAGGCGCCTGGCGAGCGAATCATAGCCTTCAGCGTGGTCGAACTCGCTGCGGTGGTAGAAAATCGACTGCTCGAAGCTGGACCAGAGCTCCTCTTGGATAGCCTGTCGCGAAAACTTCAACGCGGCCTCCTTGAGCTCGGCGCGGAAGATCTCGTCCGACTTGTCCCTGCGGGCGAAGCCGACCACGCTCAGGGCGGGGGGGAGCGCCCCGTCGGCGGCGAGGTTGTAAAGAGCCGGGACGAGCTTGCGGTGGGTAAGATCGCCGGTCGCTCCGAAGATCACCACCGTGCACGGCTCGGGCATCGGACGGCTGGAAAGCCCTTCGCGCAGGGGATTGGCGGCGACCTGTTTCGTGGATGACGGCATAATGATTGGGTAATATAGGTTTGCCGCGGCGCTTTCAACCGGGAAGGTTCGGGGGATGACCCCGTGGCAGGATCTCCTCGAGACGGCCGGAGACGTCGTCCGCACGACGCTCGCCGGGCTTCCCGCACCCGTGCGCGAGCACGTCGCGGAGATCGCCATCCTTCTCGAGAAATCCCCCTCGCAAGCAGACCTCCTCGATGGCATCGCGCCCGACACGCTCGGCCACTTCGACGAAGATGCAACCGGCACGTGCCGGATCCGGCTCTGGCTCGAGAACATCGCCGACTACTGCGAGTACGACCGTGACGCTTTTGTCGAGGAGGTGGAAATCACTCTCCTGCACGAGATCGGGCATGCCGTCGGGTGGGACGAGGAAGACCTCGACGAACGCGGACTGGCTTGAGCCCGGTCGGCGTCAGGCGGCTGTCGGTTCCTTCACGGGACGCCCGGTCTTGTGGCCGCGCCCGATCGAGACGCCGTTGAACGCCTGAACCGTCGCCCCCTGCTCCCGGCGGCGGGGACGCGGACCGAAGTTGAAGGAAACATTCGCCCAAGTGTCTCCGCGGCGGGCATTCCGGCCAAGCGTGGCACTGGGCTCGTAGCCGCAGTGGACCATGCAGTTTTCGCAGCGCTTGTCCCTCGCGACACCGTCCACAACGCCGTAGCGGTCCCACTCGGTTCTTCCCAGAAGATCGCCGTACGACGCATGGTGGGCATCCGTCATGAGGTAACAGGGGCCCTTCCAGCCCATGACATTGCGGGTCGGGATCGCCCAGGCCGAGCACGTCAGGTCGCGCTGGCCGGCCAGGAAATCGAGGTAGATCGGCGTGCCGAAGAGGGTGTAGTTGCGGCCCCACTCGCGAATGTTCCGGAACTTCTGCGTGGTGAGTTCGCGGGTGAGAAAGAAATTCTCGGGCTCCAGATTCAGCCGTTTCCGCATGTCCTCTTTCGCGGCGTCGTAGTCATAGCCGGGGGAAATCGTATGGCCGTCCACCCCGAGCCAGGACAGGTAGTCGAACATGCGCTCGAGCTCGTCCATGTCGGTCTCTTTGTAGACAGTGGTGTTCGTGGCGACTTGGTAGTCGAGGATTTTCGCCATGCGGATGGCAAGGATGCACTCTTTGAAGACCCCCTCGCGCTCGACGATGAGATCGTGTGTGTATTCCAGCCCGTCGAGGTGGACGTTCCAATACATCCAGCGACTCGGGGCGATCACGGTGGCGTCCACATCACGCGACTCCCGGATGGCAGCTGCCTGTTCGGACGTCACGAGTTCCTCGGTCACCAACCTGTCGAGAAGTGCGCCGATGCGGGCCGGCTCGGAGCGGAATGCCGCGGCGAGGTAGTCGCGCATTTTTTTCCGCATGAACATCCCGTTCGTGCAAATGTAGACGATTCGCTTTTGCCCGAGCAATCCGGCCACAAGTTGCTCGATGTGGGGATAGATGAGCGGTTCCCCGCCACAGATCGAGACCATCGGGGCCTCGCATTCGGTGGCGGCATCGAGACAGTCCTGCAGAGGCATCACGTCCTTCAGGGAAGTCGAATACTCCCGGATGCGCCCGCAGCCGGTGCAGGTGAGGTTACAGGTGTGGAGGGGCTCAAGCTGAAGCACGGTCGCGAACTTCTCCACGCCACGAAGCTTTTTCCCGATGATATACCCTGCAATGCGTGCCGTCAGTGGAAGCGGAAACCTCATTCTGGCGCGAAAGAGACTCTTCCCGCCCTCCAGTGTCAAGACACACCCCCGCCCGACTTGCAATCCCACCGCCCATGCTATAGTCTTTTCCTATGGAAATGCACCAGCTTCGCTACTTTGTGACAGTAGCACGCACGGGGAACTTCTCCCGCGCGGCGGAGCAGTGCCATGTCGCGCAGCCGTCGTTGAGCCAGCAGATTCAGAAACTGGAGATCGAGCTGGGACAGCGTTTGTTCCTGAGGCTCGGCCGGCGGACGCAGTTGACCAAGGCGGGCAAGACCCTGCTCGGCCGGGCGATGCGCGTGCTGGAGGAGGTCGACGCAGCCCGGCGCGAGGTCGGGGAAGCGGAGGAGGATGTACGGGGATGCGTCACGCTGGGGATCCTGCCGACGGTGGCCCCGTATCTCCTGCCGCGCGTGGTGGCGGCATTCCTCGAAAGGTTTCCCGCGGCGGAAGCGCGCGTTCTGGAGGAGCAAAGCGCTGCGCTGGCGCGGAGGCTCTCGGCCTGCGAGGTGGACCTCGTCCTCAGCACCCCGATTCACGACATGCGCCGCGTGGCCGGGGAGACGCTCTGTGAAGAGGAACTCCTCGTTGCCCTTCCCGCGGGCCACCGTTTGGCACGGAAGAAGCGCTTGCAGGCGGACGATCTGCGACGGGAACCGTGGATCGTGATGCAGGACGGCCACTGCCTCGGCGATCAGGTGCTGCGTTTCCGCGAGCAGATTGCGCCCGGGTCGCGGGTCGGATTCCGCTGCGCCCAACTTGAGACCCTCCGGAACATGGTCGGTCGCGGGCTGGGAATCTCTCTCATTCCGGCGATGGCGGCACGAACGGATGGGGACTCCCTTGTTTACAAATCGCTCGAGGGGGGTGCGCCAGCGCGGCACCTTGTCGTGCTCTGGCCGGATCAACGCCCTCCCGGTCGCGCAGCCTCCGAGTTTCTTCACCTCTTGAAAGCCGCCGTGCAGGCGGATGCCTCCCCCACAACACGCCAACCATGAGACCCGACAAATTCACCGCGAAAATGCAGGAAGCCCTCCAAGAAGCCCTGGACCTTGCGTCCAAGGCCGGGAATCCAGAGATCACAACCGAGCACGTCCTTCGGGCCCTTCTGTCCCAGACAGACGGCCTCGCGAAGCCCCTGCTCGAAAAGTTGGGGATCGCCGTGGCCCCGCTCGAATCCGAGGTAGAGCAGAAACTTGCAAGACTCGCCAACGTGCGAGGAGGAAGCCAACCCGGTGTTTCCTCCGAACTGCGCTCAACATTCGAAGCGGCCGAGGGCGAGATGGCACGGCTGAAGGATGAATTTCTGAGCTCCGAGCATTTTCTCATTGCCTTGGTGAATGGCAAATCCGACGCCGGCAAACTTCTCCGCGCCGCCGGAGTCACCAAAGACCTTCTCATGAAGGCTCTCGTCGAGATCCGCGGCAACCAGCGCGTGACCGATCAGGATCCGGAGGGCAAATACCAGACACTGGAGAAATACGGCAGGGACCTCACGGAACTCGCACGCAAAGGAAAGATCGACCCCGTCATCGGGCGTGACGACGAGATCCGTCGCACCATGCAGGTGCTCTCCCGCCGAACAAAGAACAACCCCGTCCTTATCGGCGAGCCGGGCGTCGGCAAGACGGCGATCGTCGAGGGCCTTGCCCGGCGCATTGTGAGCGGGGATGTGCCCGAGTCGCTCAAAAATAAACGCGTTGTGGCAATGGACATCGGCGCGATGGTGGCCGGAGCAAAGTTCCGCGGGGAATTCGAGGACCGCCTGAAAGCTTTCCTTAAAGAAGTCACCGCCAGCAACGGCGAGGTCGTTCTTTTCATCGATGAACTCCACACGATTGTCGGCGCCGGGGCGGCCGAGGGCTCGATGGACGCCTCAAACCTCCTGAAGCCCCAACTCGCCCGCGGCGAACTCCGCACAATCGGGGCCACCACCCTCGACGAATACCGCAAATACATCGAAAAGGACGCCGCCCTCGAACGCCGCTTCCAGCCTGTGATGGTCGACGAACCGTCCGTCGAGGACACCATTGCCATCCTGCGCGGACTCAAGGAACGCTACGAAATCCACCACGGTGTCCGCATCCAGGATGCCGCCATCGTGGCGGCTGCCGTCTTGAGCCATCGTTACATCAGCGACAGGTTTCTTCCCGACAAGGCAGTCGACCTCATCGACGAGGCCGCGTCGCGGTTGAAGATGGAACTCGATTCGATGCCCACCGAAATCGACCAACTCGAACGGCAGACGATGCAATTTGAGATGGAGCGGCAGGCACTCGCCAAAGAGAAGGACCCCGCGAGCAAAGAACGACTCGTGAAGCTGGAAAAAGACCTCGCCGACGTGCGTGAACAAGCGGACCGCCTCAAGGCCCAGTGGCTGAAGGAAAAGGAAGAAATCGGACGCACCCAGCAACTCGCCGGCGAGATCGACAAACTGCGCACCGAACTCGAGCAGGCCCAACGCCGCGGCGACCTCGCCAAGGCCAGCGAGATCCAGTACGGACGCCTGCCGGAGCTCCAGGGCCGGTTGGAGTCCGCCTCCCACCGGGGAGGAACGAGCGGCACCTCACTCCTCACGGAGGAAGTGACGGAGGAAGACATCGCGAAGGTCGTCGCGAGTTGGACAGGGATTCCCGTTTCGCGCTTGCAAGAAGGGGAGCGCGCGAAACTCGTGAAGATGGAGGAACGGCTCATGGAGCGCGTGGTCGGTCAGGAGCAGGCCATCAAAGCCGTGTCGAACGCCGTTCGCCGCGCGAGAGCCGGCTTGCAGGATGAAAACCGCCCGATCGGTTCGTTTCTTTTCCTCGGCCCGACAGGTGTCGGGAAGACCGAACTCTCGAAAGCGCTCGCCGAGTTTCTCTTCGATGATGAGACGGCCATCGTGCGGCTTGATATGTCGGAGTACATGGAAAAGCACACGGTCGCCCGACTCATCGGAGCGCCCCCCGGTTATGTCGGCTACGAGGAGGGTGGCCAGCTCAGCGAGGCCGTGCGCCGGAAGCCCTACGCGGTTGTCCTTTTCGACGAGGTCGAAAAGGCCCACCACGACGTGTTCAACGTTCTCCTCCAGGTTCTCGACGATGGACGCATCACAGACGGGCAGGGCCGCACGGTGGATTTCAAAAACACGGTAATCATCCTCACGTCAAACATCGGCAGCCAATACATCATGGAGGACCTGGCGAAGGACGAGCGGAACCGCCGCGTGCAGGAGGCCCTGCGCGGCCATTTCCGGCCCGAATTCCTGAATCGGATTGATGAAATCATCATTTTCGACCGTCTCGACGATCGCCAGATCACGAGAATCGTGGATATCCAACTCGGGCGCTTGGTCGCCCGGCTGGGCAAGCAGAATATCGCCCTCACGCTCACGGACGCCGCGAAAACGCTGCTCGCGCGGGAAGGGTACGATCCCGCCTATGGAGCCCGGCCGCTCAAGCGGGTGATCCAACGAGAGATTCTTGACCCGCTCAGTCTGGAGATTCTCGACGGGACGTTCGCTTCGGGCGATCACATCACGGCGGACGCAGCCGATGGCGCGGTCCGTTTCCGGAAGACCTGAGGTCTCAGCGCGCCCCCGTCTTCCAGATCGGCACCTCGCGCTTCAGCGCATCCATAAAGCCTGCGAGCACCGCGAATGCCTCGGCCCGGTGGCGGGAATGGATCTCGACGAGGATGGCCGCCTCGCCCACAGGCACCCATCCCGTGCGATGGCGCACCCGGGCCAACTCGAAGGGATACCGCTCGCCGAGCCCGCGCAGCAGGTCCTGCATCGTGCGTTCCGCCATCGGTTGATAGGCCTCGTAGTGCAGGGCCGTGATCGTCCGGCCGGCCTCCTCACCGCGCACGAGGCCGTCGAAACGCGCAACGGCCCCGCAGCCGGGAATCACCAAGCGAGCCAACTCCAACGGCTCTGTCGAGAGGCACACCTCGATCCTCATCCCCCGGAAACCGGCGGGATCACCGCCACCTCGGAATCGGCCGGAAGGAACCCTCCCTCGGCCATATAGTTGCCATTCACGGCCAACCGGCAGACGCCGCGCACGGCGTCCAGACCAGGGTGGCGCTCCACGGCCTTGCACCAGAAGGCCTCCGGAGACAGCGGCCCCGCCACCTCCCAGTCTTCCACCCGGCAGCCGGCATGGTCTGCCGCGAGGGAAAAATAAAGCACTCTCATCGCAGGGAGCCCCTCAAGATGAATGCCGCACTCATTTCCGCACCGATCCCTGAATCCGCACGAGATTGCAAGTCCGGTCGGTTCCCGGGGTGCCCCGGGGGTTTGTTGCAAAAAAATGCGTGACTCCCCAGCAAGCATCGGTATCCAGTCCTCCAGACGACGGAGATTATGCGCATACTCATCACAGGCGGGGCAGGCTTCCTCGGATCGCACTTGTGCGACCGGCTCATCGGCGACGGGCACGAGGTGCTCTGCATGGACAATTTTTTCACCGGCCGGAAGACGAACATCGAGCACCTGCTTGACCACCACCGCTTCGAGTTGATCCGCCACGACGTGATCGATCCGTTCAAGTTCGAGGTGGATCAGATTTACAATCTCGCCTGTCCGGCTTCGCCGCCGCATTACCAATACAATCCCATCAAGACCACAAAGACCTCTGTGATGGGGGCGATCAACTGCCTCGGGCTCGCCAAGCGCGTAAAGGCCCGCGTATTCCAGGCCAGCACCTCAGAGGTTTACGGGGATCCCAGCGTGCATCCGCAACCCGAAAGCTATTGGGGAAACGTCAACCCCATCGGACGCCGCTCCTGCTACGACGAGGGCAAGCGCGTGGCCGAGACGCTTTTCTTCGACTATCACCGCGAGAACAAAGTCGACATCCGCATCGTGCGCATTTTCAACACCTACGGCCCCCGCATGCACCCGAACGACGGCCGCGTCGTGTCGAATTTCATCGTGCAGGCGCTCAAGGGAGAGGATCTGACTGTTTACGGGGACGGATCCCAGACGCGCTCGTTCTGCTACGTGGACGATCTCATCGAGGGCTTCGTCCGCCTCATGAACCAGAACGAAACCGTAGGCCCGGTGAACATCGGGAATCCCGGGGAGTTCACGATGCTTGAACTCGCCCAGCTCGTGCTCAAAAAAGTCGGCGGCACCTCGAAGATCGTCCACCTTCCCCTGCCGGCTGACGATCCGAAACAGCGCCGACCCGACATCACTCTCGCCCAGAACGTCCTTAAGTGGAACCCGACCATTCCCCTCGAAGACGGCATCGACCGCACGGTCGCCTACTTCCGCAACGAAATCTCGAAGTAATCCATCATGAATATCTGCTGTATTGGAGCCGGCTACGTCGGCGGGCCGACAATGGCCATGATCGCGAAAAAGAACTCGTCCGTCCGCGTGACCGTGGTGGACATCAATCAGGCCCGCATCGACGCGTGGAACTCGGATACGCTTCCCGTCTACGAGCCCGGCCTCGACGAAGTCGTGCAGGAATGCCGCGGCCGGAACCTGTTTTTCTCAACGGATGTCGACAAAGGGATCCGGGACGCGGACATCATTTTCGTCAGCGTCAACACACCGACGAAAACCTATGGTGTCGGAGCGGGCCGCGCCGCCGACCTGCGCTACCTCGAGCTTTGTGCCCGCCGGATCGCTGAAGTGGCCAACGGCGACAAGATCGTCGTCGAGAAGTCCACGCTCCCGGTGCGCACTGCCGAGTCGCTCAAACGCGTGCTGCACTCGAACAGCAATGGCCACCGCTTCGAGGTGCTCTCAAACCCCGAATTCCTCGCCGAGGGAACGGCCGTTGCCGACCTGGAGGCCCCCGACCGCGTCCTGATCGGCGGCGATGAGACGCCTACCGGACAAAAAGCCATCCAGACCCTCGTGGATGTTTACGCCGCGTGGGTGCCCCGCGAGCGGATTCTCACCACGAACCTCTGGTCCTCGGAGCTGACGAAGCTCGTTTCGAACGCGCTGCTGGCGCAGCGCATTTCCTCGGTCAACGCTGTCTCCGCGCTCTGCGAAGCCACCGGGGCAGACATCGACGAGGTCGCCTTTGCCGCCGGCCGCGACGCCCGCATCGGGCCCCGCTTCCTCAAGGCCTCCGTCGGCTTCGGCGGCTCGTGCTTCCAGAAGGACATCCTGAACCTCGTCTACATCTGCCAGCACTACGGACTCGACGAGGTCGCCGCCTACTGGGAAAGCGTCGTCAAAATCAACGACTGGCAGAAGGATCGCTTCGTCAGCCGCATGATCCGCACGATGTTCAACACCGTCGCCGGCAAACGCATCGCCGTGCTTGGTTTCGCCTTCAAAAAGGACACCAATGACACCCGCGAGTCGGCTGCCATCCGCGTGGTTGCCTCCCTCCTCGCCGAAAAAGCCGAGGTCGCCATTTATGATCCGAAGGTCAGCGCCGACGAGGTCCGCGAGTCCCTCGAATACTCCGGCGTGGAGATCCCCGCAGACGGATCCCTCACGGTGCACGCCGATGCGTATGCGACGCTCGCCGGGGCCCATGCCATTGCCATTCTCACAGAATGGGATGAATTCCGCGATCTCGACTACGCCAAGGTATTCGCCGGGATGAAAAAGCCCGCCTTTGTGTTCGACGGCCGAAACATCCTCGACCACGCCGCACTCCGCGGACTCGGCTTTGAGGTTCACGCCATCGGCAAAAGCTCGCCGGCTCCCATCGCGATCTGACGCCCTACACCGTGCCGCCCAGTCGCCTCAGGTAGGCGAAAGAGTAAAGCCCTGTGTTGTGTCCGTCGCCCCAGCGCGGCTGGATCGCATAGCCTCCGACCACCTGCCAACCGGAGAGCTCGAAACTCCCGGGCACGTGTTTCACTTCGGGACGCACCACCGTTCCCGTCACGTCCGGCTCCCCTACACACGCGGCGCACGGACAGGCCTTCCGGAGCGCTTCGAGCGGCAAATAGGACTCCACGCCGTCGCTCCACGCGATGGCCAACTCGCTCCCGATCTTCTGAACCGCCGACGGCACCATGGTTTGCTGCATAGAAACGGATCATTCCCCCACACCGGACCGTTTGTCCACGGCAATGCCATTACAACCCGTATTCCTGCATGCGAGCCGATACCCGGGCTTCCTCATTGAACCGCAGGCGCTCCATGTTATGTTTGAAATCACGATGCAGATCCGTTTCCCAAGTTGGGCCTCCATCATCGGAGGTTTGCTGGGTGCAGCGGCTGCCAGTCTCGCCGGAGTCCTTGTTTTCTGGCTCTTCTGTGCCGCAGCATTGCTTGTGCTGGCAGCCATGGCAGGACGCTGACCCAGGCCCGGCCTTTCTCCCGCTCACTGGCACGCTGCGCGCTGTGCAAGGTCGCCAGGCGAGAAGCTATTTTTTATTTGGAATAATTCTTGATTAAGGAATCTTCCCGCATACGTTCCCGCCATGTCGAGAGTTTCCAGAGTGCCATCCTCCTACGAGGAAACCATCAGCCAGGGAGGGCATCGCCTGACGCCCCAGCGGCGGGAGGTTTACGGTGTGCTGCTCTCCGAGCGCGATCACCCCACGGCGACCGAGGTGTTCCTGCGCGCGAAGAAGAAGATTCCCGGAATCTCCCTAGCGACCGTTTACAACTGCCTTGAAACGCTGGTGGATTGCGGACTTGCCAAACAGGTGAATGTCGAGCGCGAGGCCACCCGCTATTGCCCGAACCTCCAAGAGCACGGGCACTTCGTCTGCGAGGCCTGCAGCACCGTTCACGATGTACCCCTCGCCGGGCGCGGCCGAAAAGCCTGGCAACTGCCGGAATCTTTCACCGTTACCCACTCCGAAATCACCCTCCGCGGCCTGTGCCCGGTCTGCGCAAAATCCAAAACCTCATGAGCCTGAATATCCAAAACCTGCATGCCAACATCGGCGACCGCGAGATTCTCCGCGGGCTGAATCTCGAAATCCCCAAGGGCGAGGTCCACGCCATCATGGGAAAGAACGGCTCCGGAAAGAGCACACTCGCAAAAGTGATGGCGGGTCATCCCGACTACGAGGTCACCGGCGGCGACGTCACTCTGGACGGGGAGAGCCTTTTCCAGATGGAGGAACCCGACGAGCGCGCACGGGCAGGTTTGTTCGTCGCTTTCCAGTATCCGATGGAGATCCCGGGCGTGACGATCGCCAACTTCATCCGTGCCGCCCGCCAGGCCCGTTTGCCCGAGGGCGAGGAACTCGATGCGGTGGCCTACTACGAGGAGCTCTACAGCAAGATGGATGCACTCAAGATCCCCCGCAACTTCACCTCCCGTGCCGTGAACGAAGGTTTCTCCGGCGGCGAGAAAAAGCGTTGCGAGATTCTTCAGATGGCGATGCTTGAGCCGAAGTATGCCGTGCTCGACGAGACCGACAGCGGGTTGGACATTGACGCCCTCAAGATTGTTTCCGACGGGGTGAACGCGCTGCGGGGTCCGGACCGCGGGATGCTTGTGATCACTCACTACCAGCGTCTTCTCAACTACATCGTGCCGGACAAAGTTCACGTCATGGTCGAGGGACGCATCGTTCTGAGCGGCGAGAAGGATCTCGCTCTCAAGCTCGAGGCCGAAGGCTACGACTGGGTCGAGAAGGAACTCCTCGCCACCATCTGAAAGGGAGCACCATGAGCACCGACACCAAACCCGCCATCGACATCGACCGCTCTGTCGGCGATTTCCGCTACGACGTCGACTATGCGTTCGACGCCGGCACGGGCCTGACCGAAAAGACGATCGACTATATCTGCGACGTTAAGGGAGATCCGGAGTGGATTCGCAAATTCCGCAAAGACGCCCTGCGCAAGTTCGAAGCAATGCCGATGCCCACACACTGGGCCAGCCACGATCTGGAGAACATTGTCTTCGACAACATCCGGTATTACCTCGCCCAAGGCACTCAACCGAAGCGCTCGTGGGATGAAGTCCCCGACGAGGTGAAGCAGACATTCGAACGTCTCGGGATTCCCGAGCAGGAACGCAAATTTCTCGCGGGCGTTGAAGCACAATTCGACTCCGAGGCGGCGTATTCGAACATCAAGGCTGCCGTGGGCGATCAGGGTGTCATTTTTGTCGGCTCGACCGAGGGCCTGCACAAACACCCCGAGATTTTCAAAAAGTGGTTTGGCAAGGTCATCCCCACCGGAGACAACAAGTTCGCGGCCCTGAACAGTGCGGTGTTTTCCGGAGGTTCGTTCATCTACGTGCCTCCCGGCGTGAAGGTCAAACATCCCCTTCAAGCATATTTCCGCATCAACGCGGAGAATTTCGGCCAGTTCGAACGCACTCTCATCATCGCCGATGAGGGCTCGGAGGTGATGTACATGGAAGGTTGCACCGCTCCCAAATTCGAAACCTCGACCCTCCACAGCGCGGTCGTCGAACTTGTCGCGCTGAAGGGGGCGAAGATCCAATACATCACGGTCCAAAACTGGTCGCCGAACGTTTTCAACCTCGTCACCAAGCGTGGACTCGCAATGGAAGAGGCGGAAATCAAGTGGATCGATTGCAACATCGGCTCCCGCCTCACCATGAAGTATCCGGGCGTCATCATGAAGGGTCGCAAGGCCCGCGGGGAAGTGATCTCAATCGCCCTCGCCGGCGACGGTCAGCACCAGGACACCGGTGCCAAGATGGTTCATGCAGCGGACGAGACCACGAGCAACATCGTCTCGAAGAGCATCAGCCTCGGCACCGGCCGCGCAACCTACCGCGGGTTGGTGCAGGTGGGGCGCCACCTGAAGGGCTGCAAGAACAACACCGAATGCGACGCTCTTCTGATCAATACCGACAGCCGCACGGACACGTATCCCGCCATCACTGTCAGGGGCAAGGAGAACGCCTGCCAACACGAGGCTTCCGTGAGCAAGATCAGCGCCGAGCAGATCTTCTACATGCAGCAGCGGGGCATCCCGGAGGGTGCCGCGATGAGCCTTGCGGTGAACGGCTTCGTCAACGACCTCGTCCAACAATTCCCGATGGAATACTCCGTCGAACTCAAGCGCCTCATCGACCTCGAAATGGAAGGGTCGGTCGGCTGATTTCAGCAAGCCCATGAATTCTATGACCATCGAACGGGAGACCGGAATCGAAACACCGGCGTGGCCGGAGTGGTTTGCCGCAGAGCAGACTGCCGCAGCCGCAGAGTATGAGGCCAGCCCGGCTCCCACACGCAAAGACGAGCCCTGGAGGTTTGCGAACATTGCCGCGCTGGATCTTTCCGGATTCGGACGCGCTCCGTCCGTGGCAAACGAAGGCCGCCTGATCACCGCATCAAGAGGATTGCCCCACGTCGCGGCGCGATGCGTCTTCGGCAACAACTCGCTCCTCCTGCAGGAGGGACATTTGCCGGATGGCGTCGTTCTCGCCACACTCGAGGAGGCAGCCACGGCACACGAGGCCCTCTTCCGTCGCTACTTCATGGCCCAGCCGGTTGAACTCGGCTCCCGCAAGTACGCGGCACTCCACAAGGCCCACGTGGCCGGCGGTGCCTTCCTTTACGTTCCTCCGGGAGTCGAAGTCGACCTGCCGGTCGAGTTGTTCCATTGGGTCGAGGGAAGCGGTGCCTCCGTTTTTCCCCATACACTGATCGTGTGCGGTGAGAACAGCAAAGTGACCGTGGTGGATTACTTCAAGAGCGCCGACGCCGCCCCGGCGCTCGCGTGTGGCGTGAATGACCTCCACCTTGAGCGTGGTGCCAAGCTCACCTACATCGCCGTGCAGGACTGGGCCCGGGAGTCCAAGGCCTTCCACCTGAACTCAACCATCGTCGCCCGCGATGCGACATGCACTTCGCTCACCTTGAATCTCGGCGGTGGCTACGTTCGCGGAGAAAGCCTCAGTCGCCTGGTTGGTGAAGGAGCGCGCAGCGAAATGTTCTCGATCAACCCGGTGGACGGCACACGCGAAATCGACCAACGCACACTGCAGGATCATGTGGCCCCCAACGCGTCGAGCGACCTTCTTTATCTGAACGCGCTCGATGACAAATCGCGCACGATCTTTGCGGGACTCATCAAGGTCGAACCCGGTGCCGCGGGCACCGACGCTTACCAAAAGGTTCGCAACCTCATCCTCAGCGATGAGGCGGATCCGAATTCGATGCCCGGTCTTGAGATTCTCAACGACGAAGTGCGCTGCACCCATGGCGCCACGAACGGACCGGTCGACGCCGAGGAGGTCTTTTACATGGAAGCGCGTGGCATCCGGAAGGATGTTGCCCGCCGCCTAATTGTGAACGGCTTTTTCCAGTCTCTTTTGGAGCGCCTTCAGAACGAGACACTCCGTGCCCACTTGGGGACGCTCGTGAGTGCACGACTCGGGCTCTGAGGAGAAGCTCGCACGCTTGCGTGCCGTGGCTATTCGGACGTAGAGTCTCACCCTCGGCATGGGAAAATTGAGCACGCACGTTCTCGATACGGTCAACGGCAGGCCGGCGGCCGGGCTTTCCTTGCGCCTTTATCGCTTGGAAAACGGCGAAAGTGTGCTGGTCAAATCTGCGACCACGAATGCCGACGGACGCACCGAAGAACCTCTTCTCCAAGGTGAGGAGTTCATCGCCGGGGTTTACGAACTGGTTTTCGCCGTGGGCGATTACTTCAGCTCCCACGTTTTCCTCGACACCGTGCCGGTGCGTTTCCGTGTCGCCGACCCGGCAGCCTCCTACCACGTGCCGTTGCTGTGCTCGCCATGGGCTTACCAGACGTATCGCGGCAGTTAACGGCGACCGAGATGATCGAGCGGCTCGCCGGCATCACCGACGAACCGCCCGGGTTGACCCGTACGTTCCTTTCCAAAGCCTCGCGCGAAGCGAAACGCACCGTCGGCGACTGGATGCGCCATGCAGGCCTCGACGTCTACGAGGATGGCGCGGGAAATCTCATCGGCCGTCGCCCTGCTGCCGCCGGCCCCGACGCACCGGTGGTTGCCTGCGGATCCCATCTCGACACGGTGCGCAATGCCGGGCGATTCGATGGAGCTCTCGGCGTGTGCGTCGCCATAGAAGCTGTGGCACGCACGGGACCGCTTCCCTTCACCCTTGAGGTAGTGGGTTTCTCGGACGAAGAGGGCGTGAGATTCCAAACTCCGTATCTCGGAAGCAGGTTTTATGCGGGAGACCCGAACGTCGCCACGTTGCCCCTTCGCGATGCCGGGGGAGTGTCACTCGCACAGGCCCTCGCCCGGCACACGCCGGACTTCGCCTCCCCGCCGCCACGGCAGCTGGCCGCGTACGTCGAGGTGCATATCGAGCAGGGGCCAGTACTGGAAGCCGCGGGGTTGCCGCTGGGTGTCGTGCTCGCCATCGCTGGTCAGACGCGCCTGAGGATCACACTCACAGGCACCGCCTCCCATGCCGGAACGACACCGATGGCCCTGCGCAGAGACGCCCTCTGCGGCGCAGCGGAAGTCATCTGCCGCATTGAACGCGAAGCTCGGGACGTTTCGGGCCTGGTTGCCACCGTTGGGGTGATTGATGTCGTCGGGGGGGCATCGAATGTCGTTCCGGGTTCCGTCGTCTTCACTGTCGACATCCGGCACCCGGAAGACGAGCGCCGCGCGGGCTTCGTGAAGCGGCTCGGGGATTTTCTCGACCACATCGCCTACCGGCGCGGGCTGGAATCCGATGTCACAATCTTCCTTGAGGAACCCGCCGTAACCTGCGACGCACGGCTGATACGGGGGTTCTCCGAAGTGCTGGAGGCAGCGGGTGATGCCGCTCCTCATTTGGTGAGCGGGGCCGGACACGATGCGGTTGCCCTCTCGCGGGTGTGTCCCGTTGGCATGCTCTTCGTGCGCTCGCGCGCCGGATTGAGCCACCACCCGGAGGAGTTCACATCCGCAGAGGACGTGGATTGCGCGGTGCGGGCGCTCGCCGATTTTCTTGGAACCTTCCGCCCATGAACCGCTCCCTCGCTATCCTGAACGCCACGCTCGTCGACACTGACCACCTCGTGCAGACAGACCTCCTCATCGAGGACGGCAAGATCGTGGCAATCGGCCCTGCCGATTCCTCGGAGCCGACCGCCCGGCTCGACGCGACAGGCTTGTTCGCCTTCCCCGGCTTTGTTGATGCCCACGTCCACTTCAATGAACCGGGACGCACCGAGTGGGAGGGCCTGGAATCCGGATCGAGGGCTCTGGCGGTCGGCGGCGGGACGACTTTCGTCGACATGCCCCTGAACTCGGATCCCCCCGTGCTCTACGCGGATGCGCTCACAGCCAAAAGGCGGCTTGCGGAGAAGAAATCCGTCGCGGATTTCGCACTCTGGGGCGGTCTTTGCCCGGGTTTCGAGGACGAGATTCCGCGCATGGCAGAGGCGGGGGCCGCAGGGTTCAAGGCTTTCCTTTGCCCGAGCGGTATCGGCGAGTTCCCGTTCGCAGATGCGGCCACGCTGAAACGTGGCATGGCCCGGGCCAAAGAGTGCGGACTTCCCGTGGCCGTGCATGCCGAGGATCCGGCACTTGTCGACACTCAAGCCTCGCAACGCGCGGACCGCTCCTTGCGTGCTTTCTTCCGAAGTCGCCCGAAGGCCGCGGAAGTCTCGGCGGTTTCGCTCGCCTGCGAACTGGCGGGAGAAGTCGGCGTGGCCCTTTACGTGGTGCACGTCACCTGCCGTGAGGCGCTCGATGTCATCTCGACGGCAAAACGTGCGGGCGTCAATGTCACGGCGGAAACATGTCCGCATTACCTTCTCATCGACGAGGACACGGCCGTCGGAATTGGTGCAGCGGCGAAATGCGCTCCGCCTCTGCGCCCGGCCGCGGACGTTGCCGCTCTGTGGGAGGAATTGCTTGAAGGACGTGTCGATACCATTGGGAGCGATCACTCTCCGGCGCCTCCCACACTCAAAGAAGGCGGGGATTTTTTCAAAATCTGGGGTGGAATCTCCGGATGCCAGCACGGAGCCACGGTGTTCCTCGGGGAGTGGCACCACAGAGCGCCGGACCGGCTGCATGATGCCGCGCGGTTCCTTTCCTCCTCTCCTGCCAGCAGGCTTCATCTCGGAGGCAAGGGGCGTTTGATGGAGGGATTCGATGGAGACGTCACACTCGTCTCGTTCGGCGAACCCGTCGCTTTGCGAACCGCGATCTTCAGGCATCCCCGGCATGCCTACGAACAGATGCAGACACGTTGCGTCGTGCATCACGTCGTGCGCCGGGGAGAGTTCCTTGTGCGGGACGGGATCCCGAATGCCCGCGCAACCCCCGGTCGTTTCTTGCGCCCGGAGGCCGGATAAAGAAACCGCGCAACTTTTCCGGTGCCCCGGTTTTTCATGGATGTATGAAATCATCCCTCATCCCTCTGATCGCCCTGTCCGCATGCTTGGTCGTTCCCTTGCACGGGGCAGACTCGAAACGCACCGCCGAGTATGTCCTCGCCAACTTTGCCGACCACGAAGGCAAGGAAGTCACACTCGATGTCGCATTCGTCAAACCGGTCCACTGGAAGAGCCCGAACCCCGAATTCGCCTTCTTCAGAGCGTTCACTATGGACCGTCTCGATGACAAGCCCGGTGGAGCGATTCTTGTCGCCATCCCGGCAGAGGATGCCTCCAAGTTCTCCAAAAAATACGGGATGGATTTCGAAGGACGCAAGGAATTCAATACTCTCCGGGGCGTGTTCCTTGCCGCTCCGGCAAGGAAGGGCAAGCACCCGAGGGTTTGGATCGTGGATACCACGGGCAAGATCTCTGAACTCCTGAAGGGGCAACAATTCGAGCTTCCGGCAGATGCGGAAGAGGGCGGCCCGGGCGAGGGCGGCCCCAGGCCTCCTCGACGCTGAGGCCGTCACGAAACGAACGGAAAGCTCACAACTCCGCGAAGAACGGGTTGTGGGCTTTTTCGTATCCAACCGTCGTCATCGGGCCATGCCCCGGGCACACAACGGTCTCATCGGGCAAGGAAAGAATCTCATCCCTCGTCGTGCGGATCGCATCACCGTAGGATATCCTGGCCCCGCCCATTGATCCCGCGAAGAGGGCATCACCGACAATGGCAAGGGGGCGGGTCAGGCCGCTCACGACATAAGTGGACCCGCAAGGCGAGTGCCCGAATGTGGCACGTGCCTCGACAGCAAGCGATCCGAGCCGGAAGACACGGGGGGCTTTGAAAAGGATGGTGCCATCGACAGGTTCACTGCTCCAAACAGGTGCGCCCGTTTTTGCTACAAGCCGGTCGAGATCGAAAATGTGATCCCCATGGGCGTGTGTCAGAAAAATGCCAACCGGACGCAGGTGCCAACGTGCAATCGCCTCGAGGAGATCATCCGCATCACTGCCGGTGTCAAAGATCGCCGCCTCGTGCGTTGCGGGATCGAAGACAAGGAACGCATTCACCCACATGTCCCCGAACGGCGTGGTTGCACAAATCAGAGACGCCGGCACGCGTCCCGGATCCGGGCGATAGGTGCCACCAGCAAGGCGCTCTAGTCCTCGCGCAGAAAGTTGGAGCTCCCGTGCCAGGCAGGGAAGGTTCTCGAGGGCGAGTGCCTCTTCTTCCCCGAGCCCGAGACTCGCTGCGAGCTGTGCGAGACGGATGCCGCGACCGGCGCACGCCTTCGCAACGACATCCTCCACGGTATCCTCGAGACCCTTCATGCCATGCGATTCCGAATCTGCCGGCGGAGGATGAAATACAACACGCCAAACATCGCGAGGGTGGAGCCGAGCAGGACCATGGAATTGAACCAGAGCAACCCGGCCCGGAAGCCGAAGTATTCCTTCACCGGACCGAAAAACACATTGAGATGACGGCTCTCGCGATAATCGCTCTGCTCCATCTCCGCCTTCGCAATCAGATCTGTCACCTTTTGGTTCACATACAACTGTTCAGCAGTCACTCCCTCCCCCGCTCCAGAGAAGAGTGAACGCTGGAAGGGCCCCCCACGGATGACCTTATCCACTGCTCGGAATTGATTATCCAATAGACGCGGAGAAGCAGCCTCAAGACCGGAAAGAACAGCAAGGACGTCCTTCAGATCATCCAACCTCTCCTCCTCGGCCGTTGTGAGATCCTTCTTCTTGACCAACGCATTGATCTGAGTCTGAACTTGTTCCTGCCTGCGCGTGAGCGGATTCAGTTTCGCTTGAGCAAAAACGAGCGCTTCATAAGACCATCGCGTTGGCATGAACTCGCAGATGAGCGGAACCTGAAGGTCGCTGCGGGCCGGCATGGCGCTGTCGGGGTGGCGGTGCACCCACTGTTGGATCGTGTAGACGAAGTCGAGATTCTTGTTCATCTCCTCGTATTTGATGAGCGCACCGCTGAGGATGATCTGGGGAATGAGGACCGCAGGAATGATCAAAATTCCCGTCTTGCTCTCCGAAACGAGCGAAGAAATCACCAAGCCGATCGCCACCCCGCTGCCCGCCGTTAGGAACATGGCGGTGAAGACAATCCAGAAGGCGTCGCGAACAGAAAGCAGCCAATTGCCTATGAGGGTGAAAAGCGCGCACTGGATCAGAGCGAAGACGGCGAGCGTAAGTCCCTTGGAAAGGACATAGTAGATGAGACGCACATCGAGGTTTCTTTCCCGCATGAGCACGGGGCGGTCGCGGATGATGTCGTCGACGCTGTTCGTCAGCCCGAGGAACATCGCGACCACCAACGCGAGGAACAGGTAGGTGGGAATGTGGAAGGCCGAGGCGAAATCATAGACATCGCTTTCGGAATACCGGAGCACCATGCCTGTCAGCAGCGCCAGCAGCGGAGCTTCCAGAATGGTCGTGAGCAAGTTCGCTCGGTTGCGCAATTTGCTGAGGAAAGCGCGTTTGAGGAGAATGTGAAACTGGTGCCATTCCTCCCTCGGGCGGAAGGGCTCTCTGCGGCGGCCGGTCGGTGCCGGCGCGGGCGGGTTTTCTTTCGGAACAGCCGGAGCCTGAACGTCCTTCATCAAACGATAGGCCTCGTACTTGTCGCGCCAGTAGTCAGGGGAGAACCGCCGCGCGGGCACGAGTTGTCCGCGGTTGTTCTCCTCGAAAATAATGTCACCGCCGAGGTCGCGCAGCGGGGTTTCCAGGACATCGAAGATAAACTCGGGCCGAGTAGTTCCGCAGGCCTCGCACCCCCCGAGAGCGGTGCCAAAGTGCTGCTGGTGCTCAGCCTCGGCAAAGTACTTCAACATCTCCTGCGGCGTGCCGAAGAAAACCAGTTTCCCGCCCCGGTCGAGCAAGACGGCCTTGTGGAACATCTGGAAGATCTTCGATGTCGGCTGGTGGATCGTCACGAGCACGATCTTGTTGTGGGAGATGCCACGGATGATCTCGATGACGTGCTCTGAGTCCTTCGAGGAAAGCCCGCTCGTCGGCTCGTCAAAAAGGAAAACATCCGCCGAACTGACCATGTCGAGGCCGATGTTCAGGCGTTTGCGTTCGCCGCCGCTGAGAGTTTTTTTGTGGCTGCTGCCGACGACGAACCCCCTGCGTTCATTGAGGCCGAGCTCTGCCAGTTTCCCGTCCACACGCCGCGAGCGCTCGCGGCGGGAAAGGTGGGGGACACGGATCGCTGCCGCGAAATCGAGATTCTCCTCGATGGTCAAGTGTTCGTCGAATGCGTCGTATTGGGGAACATAGGTGACGTATTTCTTGAGTGCCTCATAGTTGGCGTAGAGCGAACGGTTGTTGAACAGCACATCTCCCTGCGCCGGCGGGAACTGGCCCGAGAGGGCGCGCAAGAGGGTGCTTTTGCCGCAGCCACTCGCTCCCATCACACAGACCATCTCACCCCGCTGGACACTGAAGGAGAGGCCGTCGAGAGCAAGTTGACCATTCGGAAAACGGCAGACCAGATCCCTCACATCGAGCGAGCGGATCACATTTCGCTCCTCCTCGATGAGCCGCTCGCTGAAGTTGCACCGCAGGACCTGACCCACGTCGATACGGATGGTATCCCCATCGGCGAGGGCTGCAGTGTTTCTCACGGGAACACCCCGAACGAGAATCGGCCTGTCAGCCTGCAAAACCTCAAGACGCCCCTCCCTCTTGTCGTAGTCACAGGAAATGCGAAGCAAAACGTCTCCGCCGGAGACCGGAGAGAGAAGGATGTCGTCCTCCTGAAGAAGACCGGGGTTGTTGGAAACAAGATACTCGCTTTTGGACGTCTTGAGATGAAAGCGGCCCCCATAGGAACGGGCCCGGCGGCGGAGATCCCCGAGGTCGAGTTCACTGTCGTTGTGGAAGATGATTTTGTCCTCAAGCGTGGCCGAAACCTCCGTTTTGGCATTCAACCGCTCACCGCGCAGAACGGCGTCCACGTCGCGCAGCGCAAGCACCTTCACGCGCAAACCAAAAGTCACTTGAAGACAGGACTCTCGCGAACGGCTTTTCTCCAGCCGCACCTCGTCTTCATCGCTGACCGCCACGAAGATTTGCGGGAGAGTGACGTTCTTCTTGGCGTTGAAGTAGAAGACGAGATCCGCGTAGGTGAGCACGAGGTCGTCGATCAGAACACGCTGCCCGGTATAGATGCGCGCGAAGTCCCCGGGCTTCAGTGAGCGGCCCTGCACGATGAGGTTTCTGCCACTCAGGTTCTTGAGGATCACCAGATCCCCGTAGCGGTAGGCATTCAGGCGCTCGTCGGTCGCGAACTCCCCCAGAACAACATCCGCATGCTCCGGGTGCCCGAAACTGACCATTTCCAGCGGGGATGCTCCCTGATGGTAAATGGAGGCATCAGCCTGCTCGTCGGCATTGAGTTGGTAGACAATGTCGATTGCTTGGGCCGCCATGCCGAGCTGGGACATGAACGAATAGTAGGCGATGACTTGGTCCTGCTTGAGTCCGGCCTTGGCGATCAGATCGTAGAGCTGGACTCCCAGCAGGATCTTGCGCTCGTCGCTGAGTTGGCCAGAGAGACGCTGGGCAATGGCGGCGAGGTCCTGCTTCTCATGCAGGGCGTCGCGGAAGAGTTTCCGCAACTCGGAGTACACGGCATCCGGGTAGTCGTAGCGGAGAAAACCGAGACTGGAATCGATTTCCTCTTCGAGTAACTCGCCATCCGCCCGTGCAAAGGCGGCCAACACCTTGATGAGTGTAGGGAGAAGGTTGGGGCTCTCGGTGACGGTGCGGGGCTTGCGTTGGAGACGCCGGAAGAACCGCCTCACCGTGGAGTGGGCCCAAAGTGCCCCGCGAAGCACCCCTTCTATCCGGCGCTGCACGCGTCCGGGCCGGGATGTCGTCGCCTGTTCCACAAGCCTCGACTTTACTTGTCGACCGAATCGTTGGCAATCCGCCGGTTGCGGGGCACACGGGTCAGGGCACCTTGGAGAGCATCCATCCGAACAGGTTTCGTCAGAAAGTCATCCATTCCCGCATCCAGACAGCGGCGTCGGTTGTCTTCGAAAGCATCCGCCGTGAGGGCGATAATCCAGAGATGATTGCCCTCCGCCTCCGTGGATTCCACCGCCCGGATCTCGCGGGTGGCCTCGATGCCGTCGCAGATCGGCATCAGCACGTCCATGAGGGCAACATCGAAAGTTCCAGCGAGCAGCTTGTCGACAGCTTCCCTCCCGTCCGCAGCCGTGTCGGCATCAAGCCCCATGCGACGAAGGAGGGAGACCGTGAGGCGGCGATTCGTGGGGACATCGTCCACCACAAGCACGCGCATACGGGGAACGGCACCGGGTCCGTGCTGCGGAGTCGCAGGCTCCGCGTTCCGTTCGTCTCCCGGCAGGCTCACGGGCAACTCCATGGTGAACGTCGTGCCCTGCGAAGGAAGACTCTCGACGGTGATGCCACCGCCCATCGCATCAATGAGGCTCTTGCAGATCGACAATCCGAGACCACTGCCTCCGAACTTTCGATGAATCGCGGGATTGGCTTGGGCGAACGGTGCAAAAATGGAGTTCTGTTCCTCGGGCGTCATGCCGATTCCGCTGTCGCAAACGCGTGCCGTGAGAACAGGACACCCCTGTTTCGCGACCAGCCCCAAACTCACACTGACATGGCCCTCCGGCGTGAACTTGACGGCATTCCCGATGAGGTTGAACAAAATCTGCCTGAGGCGCTTGGGGTCGGTGATGATTGTCTCCGGCATCGAGCCCTCGACCGACCACGCGAGGCGCAATCCTTTCGCACGGGCGGCCGGCTCGAACGCCTTTACAACATCCCGCAGGCAATCGAGTGGACGGCAAGTCACCAGAGAGAGGTCGAGTTTGCCGGCTTCGATTCTGGAAAGATCAAGAATGTCACTAATCAGGCTCAGCAACGCATCACCGCACGAACGGATTGTCGAAACGAGTTCACGCTGTGGATCCGTGAGATCCTCGGCCGACAGGAGCTCGGCGAAGCCGATCACTCCGTTCAACGGCGTGCGTATCTCGTGGCTCATCATCGCAAGGAAGGAGGATTTCGCGCGGTTCGCCTCCTCGGCCGCGGCCACGGCGCGCTGCGCATCCTCCATCAGACTGAGGGCGACCCGCCGGCTGCGGGCGAGTTCGTCCGCCCGGACCTTCATCGATTGTTCGGTCTTGTCGCGGGCAATCGAACTCGCAAGACCGGCCGCGACGGCCCTGAGGAGGTCGAGTTCGTCGCGATCCCAAACCCGCTCGCGCACACAATCGTCGAATCCGACAAACCCCTCGAACTTGCCATTGAAGATCAGAGGCACGAGTGCCAGAGAGAGAATCCCCTGGGCCTCAAGACTCGCTCGTAACGGCTGGGGAACGTCTCTCACCGGTCGTGCGAAGACCCTCCCTGCGGAGACATCTTCGTAAATGGGAGCCGTGATGGTTGCATAGGGGATTTCTTGCAGGGAGGGGTTGTCGATCTCGGCGGAAATGCCCTCCCGTGTCCACTCATAGCGTTGGCTGCAGACAAGCTGAGCGTCCACTTCGTGGTTCTCGAAAATGTAGGCGCGATCCGCTTTGACTGCACTGCCGATGCTCGCAAGCACTTTGTTGACCCGCTCCTTCACAGGAAGGTCCTCGAGAAGAACACCCAGCGAGTTTGCAACACACTGAAGGAGGGTGGGATGGACCGGATCAGGTGTCATCGGATGAGAGATCAACACGGTAGGCGGGAGAAAGACCAAGACGGGACCGGAGTTGGTTCACCTCGGTCTTCATTTCAAGAATCCGCTCCTCACGCCCGATCATCGCACGGTTGAAGCGTTCGATTTCGTGCAGGGTACGCTGGATTTCCTCCTCCGCCCTCTTCCGCTCGGAAATCTCCTCGAATGTCAAAACGAGCCCGTCGCCCCATGGCATTCCTGCGATGTGAAACCACCCGCGAACCCCATCGGCCTCGTAGAAAAGATCTTTCTCAAAGGGTCGGCGCGCCTCGACCGTCCGGGAAAATGCATCGAAAACCCCGGCTTCGCGCAGGCCGGGAAACAGCTCAAGCAATTGCCGCCCGATCATGCTCTCAACAGTTCGTCCAAGGATCCGCGCGCTGGAGGCATTGGCGGAAACAATCAGAAAGTCCTCGATCTGCCCCTCCTCTCCGCGAATGGCCCGATACGCAATAATGCCCTCGGAGGCGCTGTCGAGAACACCTGCCAGCAAAGTGCGCTGCATTTCGCTCTCGCTGCGCCTGTGCCGCATCTCGGCGAGCAGGCGGTTCACCGAAACGGCGAGGCGGGTGAACTCGTCGTTGCCCTCAACAGCCAGCTTGCCGGTCAAGTCGTCACTCTGCGTGAGGCGCTGGAGTTCCCCTTCCATCCTTTCGATTTTTCGGATGAAGACAAAGTGGATCAGGAGAAGGCTCGCGGCAATGATGGCGACAGAGAGAATGACCGAGAAGCCGATCAATTCATTGCGCATGACGACGGCGGTCTCATAGACCGCTGCGGGAATGCTGAGCATCAGGGCCACCTCGCCGATCGCCCCCGCCTCGGAAAACTCGACCGCCGCGAGGCGATCGCCTTTGGTTTGCTGATGAGGCACGACGACCCGGGATCCGGGAAGACTTGTCTCGTCGCTCAATGCCACGGCGTTCGGAATACCATGCGCCGCCACGGGCAGGACGGTCACGCTTGTCGCCTTTTCGACCTTTTTCAACCATCGCGCATCCAGATGTTGACCGTAAACCAGCCACCCGGGGGAAGGACCGGAGCCATCCGCACGAGTGATTGGGCAGGCCGAGAGAAGCCAGAATCGGCCGTTGTGCAGAACGTATCTCGATTCGATCCTTGAATCATTCAGCAGACCGGAACCGCGGATCGGCAAGCTGGCTATCCACTCAGGCAGGGTTTCCCTTTGCTGGGTGGAGTGGTTGAAAAAGTGCCCCCCGGTGAGGTTGCGCTGGCGGTTGACGACAAACTCCATTTCGGGGCCCACATCGGAACACACGTCGCAATCCCCGGATTCGAGCGGCTTGTGCACAGGCGACTGGGCGAAGCCGAACAGCTTGTCCGAGGCCGCCCCACGGCGCACATCCCTTTCCAAAGCTTCCCGGGTCTCCGCGAGGCGGAGCAAGACACGATCGACACGCTGTGTCAGCAGGTCGGCCTGCAGGTCCTCAAAGGAGCGAAGCATAACCACGGAAACCACACCGAGATAGATTGAAACCGCGACGAGCAACGCAAGCGCCATGCCGAGCGCCGTCTTGACACGGAGGGATACTCCACGGGCCGTCCTATCGCGGGGGATCTGGCTGGGGGCGGCCATGAAGCGGAGCAGGTATCAGCCTACAAGGCGCGCGAGAATCGCCTTCTGGGCATGGAGCCGGTTCTCAGCCTGGCGGAAGATTGTCTCCGCATGCTGTTCAAAGACTTCAGCGGTGATTTCCTTGCCGCGATAGGCAGGCAGGCAGTGCATGACAAGTGCTTGCGGAGCCAAGGCGCAGAGGGACTCATTGATTTGGTAGCCCTGAAAGGTCGCCACACGGCTGGCGGCTTCATCCTCCTTGCCCATGCTCACCCAGACGTCGGTGTAAAGCACATCGGCTCCGGAAGCAGCCGCGGGCACATTGTCGGTGACCAACACCCGTCCGCCGGCACGTGCGAGCAAATCACCCGGCGGTTGGAAGGGGGCCGGGGCGGCAATCCGCAACTCAAAACCCAGGCGCGCCGCCGCCCAGATCCACGAGCGGGCAACATTGCAGTCCCCGTCACCAATGAAAGCCACCTTGAGACCTTCCAGTGTCCCGCGGGTCTCGAAAATGGTGAAGAGGTCCGCCAAGATCTGGCAGGGGTGCTCCTCATCGGTGAGTGCGTTGATCGTTGGGATTCCACTGAAGGCGGCAAAGTCTTCGACGTCCTGCTGGGCAAAGGTGCGAATCACCGCCCCACCCAACATGCGCCCCATCACGCGCGCCGTGTCCCTGATGGGCTCTCCACGCCCGAGTTGGATATCTGCAGCAGCGAGAAACATCACATCGCCCCCCAGTTCTCGGATGCCGGTTTCAAAAGAGACACGGGTGCGGGTCGAGGATTTCGAGAAAATCAGCGCCCAGCACTGGTGGCGGAGCGGATGGCTCGCGTGACGGCCGCGGGTGCTTTTCATTGTGGCCGATTCCTCCACGAGGGCATGGATCGTGGCCGCATCAAGGGCTTCGATGGAGAGAAGGTTCTTCATGGGGTGACGGCTTCGGGCTGGGAACGCCGGAGAGCGGCGCCAAATCTCGCAGCGGCTTCGTGAATCTCACCGATCCCCACATTAAGAGGGGGCAGGAAGCGGACGACGCGTTCGCCGGCCGGGATCACAAGCAAGCCTTCTTCCATCGCATCCAGCACGGCCTGCATCGCAGGGGTCTTGTCGGCTGGTCCGTCGGGAAGCGCGAGTTCAACGCCGACCATCAGTCCCAGAGATCGGATCTCGACGACACCTGGAAGGTCGGCAGACTGCAGGGCTTTCACGAGTTCGCGCCCGAGCGTTACCGCGCGCTCGAGAAGGCCGTCCCGCGCGAGGATCTCCATCACTTTCAGCGCCGCCGCGCAGCAGACTGGATTCCCTCCGTAGGTCGTTCCGTGGCTGCCCGGACCGAGCAGATCGCACAATGGCCCGCGCGGATCGCGGGCGCGATCGGAAATCCAGAAAGCCCCGAGAGGGAAACCATTCGCAATTCCTTTCGCCCACGAGACACCATCCGGCTCGACACCGGGACAAATCGAGCGCCAGCCGCACCAATCCCCTGTACGCCCGAGTCCGCACTGGACCTCGTCGAAGAGCAGAAGCAATCCACGATCATCGCAAATCCGGCGCAGCTCTTTCAGAAACGAAGCGGTGGCAAGATGGATGCCTCCCTCGCCCTGCACAGGTTCGACAAGGAGGGCAACGGTCTCGGGGCCGACGGCCTTGGAGACAGCCTCCGCATCGCCGAATGGAAGATGGCGAAAACCCGGCACGAGCGGACCGAATCCTTTTTTCACCTTCTCTTGGCCGGTGGCGGAAATGCCCGCCATAGTCCGCCCGTGGAACGATCCCTCAAACGTCAGAATCTCATGGCGTCCGGTCTCGCTCCCGAAACGCCGCGCCAGCTTGATCAGGCCCTCGTTGGCCTCGGCCCCACTGTTGCAGAAAAAAACTTTTCCGGATCCTGTCACCTCGACCAGCCGCCGGGCCAACTCGGCCTGGGGCGCCGTTCGGTAGAGGTTGGATGTATGGACGAGAACTCCCGCCTGCGCGGTGATCGCAGCGGTTACCTCGGGATGCGCATGCCCGAGCGAGCAAACCGCGATTCCGGCTCCGAAGTCGAGATACTCGCGTCCCTCGAAGTCCCACACGCGGCTCCCCGCCCCCCGGGCAATGTCGAGGTCGAAGCGTCCGTAGGTGGGAATCACATAGGCACCGTATTTCGATGCGAGGGAGTTCATCGCGCGGAAGCTAGCCGATTCCGTGCCCGAAGATGAGAAAAATCTCTCATGCGGCCGGGGCACCTGAAACGCGCACGATGACCGCCGTGGCATTATCCCGACCGGAGCGCTCAATGCCGGCATGCACGAGATTCGCAGCCGGCGTGCCGGCACCCTCGCAAAGTTCGGCGAGCTGGGCATCGTAGACGGCATCCGTGACACCGTCGGTGCAAAGGATGAAACGGTCACCGGGTTCGAAGCCGACGGCGCCGACCTGCGGATCGACGAATTGGTGACCCGCACCCAGGGCTTTCTGGAGCACGTTGCGCCGGGGATGATTTTTCGCCTCGCGCTCGTTGATCTGTCCGTTGCGGAACATCCAGCCCACATAGGTGTCGTCGTGGCTGAGTTGCCGGATCCCGCCTCCCGCCGGCAGGTAGTAAATACGGCTGTCGCCGATGTGGGCGAAATACATCCAACCGGGCCGGAACCAGCACAAACTCAGCGTCGCCCCCATCCCGCGGCATTCCTCGTAGCAGGCGCCGAGATAGAGAAGGGCTTTGTGGATTTCGAGAAACAGCGCCTCGAGCACGTCGCCGAATCCCTCGGAAATCCCCGCGGCGTTCTGCTTGAAGAGCGGCGGCAGCATGCGCGTGATTTTCTCCACCGCGATCCGGCTCGCAAACTCGCCCGCATTTGCGCCGCCCATGCCGTCGCTCACCGCGAAGACAAGGTCGGCCCCGTCGAGCGGAGCACTCCCGATTTTGCCAAGGTAGCGGACTTCGGCGGCGTCGATCGCGAGTCCGAGGAAGGCGTCCTCGTTGTTCTTCCTGACGCGACCGACATCCGAAAGACCCGACCACTCGAGGGCCGCTTCAACGGACATGCGGATCCTCCAAGATCGTCGCAAACTCGAAATCTATCAGACAGAAACGGCCGTCCTTCTGCCGGTAGGTGACATTTCTCACATCGGCATCATCGTGCCGGACGCCATAGCGCTCGAGTTCGGCAAAAAGCTCGTTTTTCCGCTCTTCATCAAGGTGGTCGACCCGGCTTCCGCAACTCGTGGTAACCATCGCGAGCTGATTGGGGTCCGCCTCCACCAAACGCGGCACGAAGGGGCAGTCTTTCTCCTCGAGATACTTCAATACGCGCACCTCGTTGGCAAACCGCTCGGCTGCCGCCGGACCCCGGAACTGCTTGTGCACGCGTCCGTCGTATCCGATGCGCACGGTCGCGCGGAGCGTATCCTTCACTTTCTCCATGTCATGAAGTCTCGCCCCGCGGCCCCCGGCGGACAAGTGCAACATGCACTCCCATGGATTGAGATCTGCGGCACGAAGATATCGCAGGCACTGTCCACGCAATGACGGGAGCGAGTCGCCGCCACAATCTCATTGCCGGCAACATTTTTTCTGGCACATCGCTCCTATCTCCGAGGCAAGAAATGCATTCCTTTCGGGAGCGATATGAAGGTCCGCACCCGGCGTGATCTGGGCGAGGCATTTACTACCCGGATGTCTCAGTCAGATGCAATCCGGCGGACACGGCTGAAGCTTTCCTGGAGAATCCCTCGATTTTGGTCGAAGTGCTATCCGCCGAAACAGAACACACGGACCGACGGAAAAAGTTGCCGGGCCACCAGGCTATTCCGGCCCTTGAGACTGCTATCCCCGGGGCTCAGGATGCGGTCGCGGCGACCTTTTCCCAGCGCTTGGAGAAAGGGAGCTAGTCAAGAGAAGAACTCCGCGGAGCGGACTCTCATCTCCGAATTCCCGGCATCGGTTCGGAACTGCCGCCCGGCACGCTCTACGAGCGCACCGAGCTGTTATCGGGCAGCTGCCTTAACCGCGCGCCATGCGGCGCAGGAGTGCATCGGCCATGTCGGCGGGCGTAGCGGCGACTTCGATGCCGGCGGCCTGCAGTGCCTCGATCTTCCCGGCGGCGGTTCCCTTGCCTCCACTCACGATGGCTCCGGCGTGTCCCATCCGCCGTCCCGGAGGTGCGGTGGCTCCCGCGATGAAGGCAGCAACCGGCTTCTTGCAATGCGCTCCGAGCCATTCGGCAGCCTCTTCCTCTGCGGTCCCGCCGATTTCGCCGATCATGATGATCGCCTCGGTCTCCGGATCTTCGTTGAACATCTTGACGACGTCCAGGTGCGACGTGCCATTGATCGGATCTCCCCCGATACCCACGCAGGTCGATTGTCCATGGCCGCGACTGGAGAGTTGCCAGACGGCCTCGTAGGTCAGGGTTCCCGAGCGCGAGACAACGCCGACTTTGCCGGGCTTGTGGATGTAGCCGGGCATGATGCCGATTTTGCACTGTCCGGGCGTGATGATACCGGGGCAGTTCGGACCGATGAGCCGGGAGGCGCTCCCCGCCATGCCGGCCTTCACACGCATCATGTCGAGAACCGGGATGCCCTCGGTGATGCAAATCACGAGTTCGACGCCCGCATCGACGGCCTCAAGGATCGAATCGGCGGCGAATTCGGCCGGCACGAAGATCATCGAGGCATTGCAGCCGGTCTCGCGGCGCGCTTCGGCCACGGTATCGAATACAGGGACCTTGCCTTCGAACAACTCCCCTCCGCGTGCTGGCGTAACGCCGGCAACGAGGTTCGTTCCGTAATCCATGCAGGCTTTGGCGTGGAAACCGCCTGCTTTTCCGGTGATGCCCTGCACGAGCAGGCGCGTGTTTTTGTCAACGAGGATGGCCATGGGAAGTGATGGGGTTCAGACGACGGCGGCGACGACTTTGCGGGCGGCATCGTCGATGTCGGATGCCGCAGTGAGGGAGAGGCCGGATTCGTTCAGGAGCTTGCGACCGGCCTCGACGTTGGTGCCTTCGAGGCGGACGACGAGAGGGACCGGGAGGTTCACGGCCTTGACGGCGTTGATGATGCCTTGGGCGATCACATCGCACTTCATGATGCCGCCGAAGATGTTCACGAGGATCGCCTTCACGCGCTTGTCGGCGACGAGAATTTTAAAGGCCTCGGTGACCTGCTGCTCCGTCGCGCCGCCTCCCACATCGAGGAAGTTCGCGGGCTCGCCGCCATGGTATTTGATGATGTCCATCGTGGCCATTGCGAGGCCGGCACCGTTCACGAGACAGGCGATGTTGCCGTCGAGTCCGATGTAGCTGAGGTTTGACTTCGAGGCCTCGACTTCGCGCGGATCTTCCTCCTCGATGTCGCGGTAGGCGACGATCTCGGGATGGCGGAAAAGGGCGTTGTCGTCGAAGTTGAACTTCGCATCCAAAGCCAACACGTCGCCGCCCTTGGTGACAACGAGCGGGTTCACTTCGACCATCGAGCAGTCGCAGGCGATGAAAAGCTTGTAGAGATTCGCAAAAAGCTTGCAGGCCTGACGCATCTCGCCGGAGGGCATGCCGAGGAGCTTGGCAAGCTTGCGGGTCTGATAGGGCTGGAGACCGAGAAGGGGGTCAATCGGGAGACGGATGATTTTCTCCGGCGAGTGCTCGGCGACGGCCTCGATTTCGACACCTCCCTCGGTGCTGGCCACGATGACCGGAGCGGAAATGGCGCGGTCGATAAGGATCGCAAAGTAGAGCTCGCGCGCGATCTCGACGGACTCCGAGACGAGCACCTTCCGGACAACGCGTCCCTCGGAGCCGGTCTGGTGGGTGACGAGCGTCTGCCCAAGCATCTGGGCGGCGAGGTCGCGGGCTTGGTTCGCCGTTTTGCAGAGATGGACACCGCCCTTGAACCCGCTGGTAAACGTGCCTTTTCCGCGACCGCCGGCATGCACCTGAGCCTTCACCACAAGGTTGTTTGTGCCGAGCGTGCGCGCCGCGCGTTCAGCTTCCTCCGGAGTGGAGGCGACACCTCCCGGGGAATTGGCGACGCCGAATTTGTCGAGGAGCTCCTTGGCTTGGTATTCGTGGATATTCATCGGGAAGAAAAAAACGTGATCGCGCGGTTATACGCACGGCGGACGCGGGCCGCCAATGGAAACTTCGGGCGTGTTTGACGCGCGCCGAGCTACGTCAAGGATCCTTCTTCTCCGGCGGCGGGATGGGAATCCCTTTCTCGCGGCACCATGCGAGGGCTTTGGGATGCCCGGCCGCAGCGGCCTTGAGGTACCATTCTTTCGCGAGGGCCGGATTTTTCTCCAGACCTCCCAACCCCTCTTCATAACTGACTGCGAGGAAAAACATGCAGCCCGGATGCGCCTTGGTCTCCGCTCCATCGCGAAAGATTTCGACCGCCTTCGCCTGGTCGGGAGCGAATCCGGGGCCCCCGCTCATGTAGAGGGCGCCGAGATTCGCCTGCGCATCGGCGTGGCCGACCGCCGCCGCGCGGTCAAATAGTTCCTTTGCCTCCGAGCGGTCGATCGCAAGCACGCCGGGCACACCCCGCGCCGAGAGATCGCCCAGCATGTTCATGGCACCGGCTTCCCCTTGGTCCGCGGCAGCGCGGAGGAGAGCCACGGCCCGCTTCGGATCGCGCGTCACTCCTTTGCTGTAGTAGTAGCACTCCGCGAGCAGAAACCGCGCCTTGGCATTGCCGAGATCCGCTGCTTTGGAAAACCACTCGGCCGCCTCCGGCAGGCGGGGTGCGGGAACCCCGAGCCCGCTGGCAAGCATCTGCCCGACCTGCACCATGGCGTCGGAATTCCCGGCCTCCGCGGCTTTGGAATACCACTCGAGGGCCGTCTGGGGATTCGAGGTTCTGAGTTGGTCGGCGACGAGAAACTGGGCCGTGGAAAAATCGGCCTCTGCGGCACGCTCGAGAGCCGCCGTGAGCGCGGTCTGTTGCTCTTCGTTCTGCGGTGCCGCGCCCGAGGCGATGTGGGCGAGCAGTCCTTCGACGGCCTTCCGCACATCCGCCCGCGCGGGAGCTTCGCCACGAAGAGTCAGCAAAGCGTCAAGGGCCTGCGCCGGGTTCTCCGAACTGATCCGATTCGCCTCGCTCAAGGCCTCAAGGACAGGGTCGGGGGTTGGTGTGGGTTCGGGCGTGGCCTCCGGTGTGGGCGAAGGGGTCGGCTCGGGCGTTGGCGACGGCGTGACGGTGGGCGTCGCCTCCGGAGTCGGCGATGCAGGAGCGACCGCCGCAGGAGGAGCGGAGGACGGACGGAAGAAAACAAGGCCCGCGCCTCCGGCCGCCACGGCAAGGACCGCCGCGCCGGCGATGAGGGCGACAGGCATTTTCCTCGCGGCGGGAACAGGGGTTTCGCGCAATGGCACCGGGGAAGCCACCGGAGCAACCTGCGTCGTCATGTCCTGGGTGGCAAAGTCCGCCTCCACAGGCCCCTGCGCCGGAGCGGCGACGGGCGGTCCGGAGGATTGCAGACAGGCCTCCACCTCCTGCCGCAATACGGCGGCGGATTGCGGGCGCTGGGAGGGATCTTTCGCCAGCATGCGGCGGAGCAGTGTGGACACTGACGCAGGAACGTTCGTGAGCGCCTCCAGGGGTGGCTCGCGGTGGAGGTGTTGACTCATCACCTGCGCGATCGTTCCGCCGAAGGGAGCGCGCCCGGAGAGCATGTAAAACAGCGTCACGCCGAGCGAGTAGATGTCCGAGCGCACATCCAGTTCGCGTTCCTCAAGCTGCTCCGGACTGGCAAAGTGGGGCGTGCCGAGAAATCCCCCCACGGTCAGCGTCGCCGCCTCGGGGCCGTCCGCCGTGGCCGCCGATTTCGCGAGGCCGAAATCGATCATCTTGACGCACAATGTCCGTGCATCCTCGTGCACAACCATGAGGTTCGCAGGCTTGATGTCGCGGTGGACAAGGTTTTGCTTCTCGGCGGCAGCAAGGGCCCGGGCGACCTGCACCACGATCTCCAGTGCCTGCCCGACGGGAAGGGGTCCGCTGCGCTTCATGAGGCTCTCGACGGTTTCCCCCTCGACGAACTCCATCGCGTAGAACAACTCGCCGCCGGACTCGCCCAAGTGATAAACCGCCGCCACGTTCGGATGCCGCAGACCGGCTGCCGAGCGGGCTTCACGCAGGAAGCGCTGGCGTGCCACGTCGCTCCCGAGATACGAATCCGAGATTACCTTCAGGGCAACATGGCACCGAAGGTTTGTGTCGAAGGCCTTGTAGGTCACGCCCATCGCCCCGCGGCCGAGTTCCTCCGGCGAGCCATCGGCGCGCAGGCAGACCTCGTAGTGCTGGAAACGAAGGGATTCGGCCATGTCGAAAAACCATGCCCGCGCGCGCGGCCGGGGGCAAGCTTCCGGCGGATCAGTTCACAACGTTCTGCGGACGCCCCGCGAAGAAGGCCCCGACATTCGATGCCGCGATCGCCAGGAGCCTCTGACGCGCCTCGACCGTCGCCCAGCCGTAATGCGGGGTGATCACGGCGTTCTTCGCACCGACGAGCGGGTGGCCGGCCGGCGGCGGTTCGCTCGAGAGAACATCCGCTCCCGCCCCGGCGATGCGCCCTTCGTTGAGTGCAGCGGCAAGGTCGTCCTCGACGACAACCGGGCCGCGCGCGGTATTGATCAAATACGCGGTCGGCTTCATCAGCCCAATGCGGGCGGCATTCGCCAGACCCCGCGTTTCGGACGTCAAGGGACAGAGGAGACAGACGAAATCCGAGCGCGCGAAGACCTCGTCGATCGCGGCGTATTCGACCGCATACTCGACCTTTTTCGGCGAACGCACAGCGGCAAGAACATTCATGCCGAACGCGACGCCGACGCGTCCGACCTGCTGACCGATGCGCCCGAAGCCAATGAGGCCGAGGGTTTTCCCCTCCAGCTCGCGCAGCGGAAAATCCCAGAATGCGAAGTCGGGCGACTCGGCCCATGCCCCGCCGCGCACACGGGCCGCGTGGTGCGAGATGTGGTTCGTCCAATTCAGGATGAACCCGAAGACCATCTGCACGACCGAGTAGGTGCTGTAGGCGGGCACGTTCGTCACCACGATTCCCCTCGCCCGCGCGGCCGCGGCGTCGACGACGTCAAACCCGGTCGCAAGCACGCCGATGTAGCGCAGATCCGGCAACGCCGCGATGGTTTCCGCCGGGAGCCGCACCTTGTTCGTCAACACCGCCTCGGCCCCGGCAGCACGGGTCAACACATCCTCCGGAGCCGTGCGGTCGTGGATCTCGACGGATCCCGCCAGCGGCAGCAGGGGATCCCACGCGAGATCGCCGGGGTTGAGGGTGTAGCCGTCGAGGACAACGAGTTTAGCGGGCCGGGTCATTGGATAAAAGACGGTCCCGTTCCAGCAGGAGCTGTGCCGCGATGCTGACGGCGATTTCGTGCGGGTGATTCGAGCCGAGGGGAAGGCCGAGCGGGCAGTGGAGCGAGCGCACGGCTTTTTCTCCGAGACCGGCCTCACGGAGGTCGCGACGCAGCACGGTCGCTTTGGATCGACTGCCGATGGCACCGACGAACGGGAAACTCCCGCGACGCAGGGCAGCTTCGAGAATTGGCAGGTCGGTCTGGTGCCCCTGCGTGATGCAGAGAACGAACGCGTCCGCAGGCAACGCGCTGACCAAAGATGCCGGGTTCTCATCGAGCCTCACCTCGAGGTGCGGAGCGGAGGGCAGGCGTGCGGTCCATTCCGGACGCGAATCAACCACCTGCAAGCGCACCGGGAGCGGCAGGAGGACGGGCACAAGGTGTTGGACGACATGGCCGGCTCCGAAAAGAACGACGGTCCAGGGCCGCGCAGCGACGACTTCGAAAAGCAAGGTCACCCGCCCGCCGCATGTCATGCGAATGTCGCGCTTCAGGTCCCACTCGACCCACTGCGTGCCGTCCCGCCCGGCTGCCAGCAGGGCCGCGGCCTCGCGGAGCACAGCGGCTTCCAATTTGCCTCCCCCCACTGTGCCTGCGAGGAGCCCGCGGGAACCCGCAAGCAGGCGTGCCCCCTCATCCTGCGGGGCACTGCCGCGCGTGGCGGCCACGGTCACGAGCACGTGGGGCGTGCGGCTCTCCTCGAGTGCGGCAGCGGTGCGGAGAACTTCGGCGCGGGACATCGCGTCGGAGATTAGAGGGTGTCATGCACTTCTGGCGAGCCTGTGTTGGGTTCAAAACGGGCTGCCGACAAGGCGCGACGAGCGCAGCATCCCCGCCGCGATTGCATCCCGGCGGAAAACCAGACAATGTGCCCGGATGGGCGAGTGGATTGGTCACGTTGTCGATGTTCCCGGGCGGACCATCCGTCCCGCACGCGTCACTTGGAACAAGGGGGTAATCACCTCCATAGAAAACACAACAGTGCCGCCGGGAGCGACGTTTCTCGTGCCGGGGTTCATCGACGCCCACATCCACATCGAGAGTTCCATGGTGCCCCCGCGAGAATTCGCGCGTCTGGCGCTGCCGCACGGCACGGTCGCCACGGTGTCCGACCCGCACGAGATCGCGAACGTCCTCGGCGAGGAGGGGGTGGATTTCATGCTCGAAGAGGCGCGCGGGGTGCCGTTGGGGTTCCTGTTCGGCGCGCCTTCGTGCGTTCCGGCCACCGCATTCGAAACCGCCGGAGCCGAGCTTGATGCGGAGGCAGTCGGCCGCCTGCTTTCGCGACCCGACGTCGGCTATCTCGCCGAGGTGATGAACTTCCCCGGCGTTATCGCGCGCGATCCCGGGCTCATGGAAAAAATCCGGCTCGCCCGGGAAGCCGGGAAGCCGGTGGACGGCCACGCGCCGGGACTCCGCGGCGAAGGCCTTCGCGAGTATGTCGCCGCCGGCATTGCGACCGACCATGAATGCTCGGTGCTCGAAGAGGCCGTCGAGAAAATCGCCCATGGCATGAAGATCCTGATCCGCGAAGGATCGGCCGCACGGAACTTCGAGGCGCTCGAGTCTCTCCTCAGCTCGGATCCCGCGGCGTGCATGCTGTGCAGCGACGACAAACACCCGGACGAACTGCTCACGGGCCACATCGACCGCGTCGTTGCGGAATCCGTCGCGCGCGGGCACGACGTGTTCTCCGTTCTGCAGGCCGCCTGTATCCACCCGGCCCTGCATTACGGGCTTCCGCGTGCCTTCCTCCGCGAGGGTGACCCCGCAACGTTTCTTGTGGTGGAAAACCTCGACGATTTCCGGGTGCGCGAGACTTGGATCGATGGCGAGATTGTCGCGCGGGAAGGAAGATGCCTCCTCCCATTCCAGCCGGTGCGGGGCCCGAACAGATTCGTGTGCGATCCGGTCCGTCCGTCGGATCTCACTCTCCCCCCACGCCGGACGATCGCGCGGGTGATTGACGTCGAGGACGGGCAATTGCTCACGCGGCAGGAGTTGCTCAATGCTTCGAACCTCGACGGCGTGATCAAGCTCGCCGTCGTGAACCGCTACCGGACCGCACCTCCGGCCGTGGCGCTTGTGCGCGGGCTCGGCCTGCAGCGCGGCGCGATCGCCTCCACCGTCGCACACGACTGTCACAACATCATTGCCGCAGGCTGCGACGACGAGTCCCTGGCCCGTGCAATCAACGCCGTCATCTCCTCGCGCGGCGGCTGTGCGGTGTGCGACGGCTCCTCGGTTTCCGTGCTCCCATTGCCGATTGCCGGGCTCATGTCCGACCAACCCGGACAAGATGTCGCCACGGCCTACACCGACCTCACCCGGCGTGCCCGTGCCCTCGGCTCGCCCTTGGCGGCACCATTCATGACTTTGTCGTTCCTTGCGCTGCTGGTCATTCCCGAACTCAAACTCAGCGACAAAGGCCTCTTCGACGGCCGCGCTTTTGAGTTCGTTCCGCTGTTCGAATAAGGGCTTTCTCACCGCGTCCCGCGGGCATCGATGTGGTGAGCGGGTTGCGGAAATGACAAACGGGAGAACGCGGCCAGTATGCCTGTCAATGCATGAAAACGACCGGCGAGTCTTTTTGAAGCATGCCTCGGAGACATGGAGGAGAAAGACCGCGAATCAGAGGGGAGCGCCCCGAGATGCGCAATGCGGCCAAGGTGAGACTGCAACGTCAACCGGCAAAAGCGGGGTGTCGAAAATAAAAGAAAATGCACACTGACCCCCAGTTCCCTCCTTTCAGGCCTTCTGCGCTGTTTCCGACGAGGCTCTGGCCGAGGGGATCACCCCAAGCCAGATTAGTTCTCAAGCTTTTGTTCCTATGGGCTACCGTCCGCCCGAATGCCCTGGCCGGCCTGCCCGCACAATCTTTGAGCTTCTACCTTAAATGGAGAAAAGGCCGCCCCAGGCGACCTTTTCTTTGTGCTCGCAGGTTATTGCAACGTTGCGACCCAAGAGCTCTGATTTGAATACGCTCCGCAACCTACGAGGGTCGGTTCGCTCGACAGGATTAGTGCTCTGTGTGGTGGGGAGTTCAGGAAGTTTCTGATTGCCTTTTCGGGGCTTCCTGCTGATGGGAAGGAAGTTTTTATTTCTCCCCGCCCACGCCCAAATCTTGCCATCCGTGCCGGCGCATCCTCGAGAGGCTTCAGATTGATGAAGTTCCAATTATCTAGATTCTGGGATGCGTCCCCCGATTGGGGCGCGAACCCATTCATCCGGAATGTTACGTGACTCTGATAACCGGATGTATCATGTACTGCATGAGTCGCCGCTGTGTATCTTGCTACACGGGCAAGATCCTCACTCCACTTCAGTGGGGTGAGCCCGTGTTTGGCTCTTTCCATATTGAGTAGCCTTACGAACTCCCGCTCTGCTTTCGGGTTTTC
>CAZKHB010000019.1:0-57021 GCA_964552635.1 uncultured Chthoniobacterales bacterium | reverse complement strand
AATCCGCCCGGAAGCGTCTCCTTTTCGAGCGATTCTATGGGAAAGCGCTGCCGACCTCGTTGATTCGATGAGCACTGGGAATCGGGAACGGCCGGTGGAACCGGAGCGAAGCGGAGATCGCCGCAGGCAAACAACTCGCAGCATTGCCAACATCACCGAAGACGTCCGCAAGTATGCGGCCGAACAGGCGATCTCTGAGGAAGAGGCCTTGAATAAAGGCATGGAGGAGAAGTCGAAGCAGTTCGTGAAAAAGGGCGCGGAGGTTTATGCGAAGGCATAACTATGAGCTTCACCAAAAAACAACTAGCTGGCTTTGCAGAGGCTGCGCAGTCGCTGAAACTTTATCGCCGCGCTGAACTAGTGGATGAGCAGTCCGGAAAGCGCTTGATCGACGACCTTTATGTCGATCCAATGCCGGAAGATGCGATTCTCACAGCAATCTTAAAACCAAACACGACCTTTTTGATCGGCAGAAAAGGAACAGGGAAATCAACAATCTTTCAGAAAGCCCAGGCGCAGATTCGACAGAGTAAGGCGGCGGTTTCTGCCTATGTCGACATCAAGACCACATTTGAAGAGTCACAGGTTGATACAGCACTCCTAGCGAAACTCCCAAATGAATCGCTTGCCCTTCCTCCTCAAGCGCTTGAAAAGTTGCTCCTCTACAGAGGATTTCTCGCTTCGGTCCTAAGTGGCGTTCGCGACGAATTAAAAACGAAGCTCAAAGAGTCCTTTTGGGCACAACTGAAAGAGTCCTTTACGGGAACGATCGAAGAGTTGTTTGAGGATTTCGATGGGTTGATTGAGGACGCTCACACCGACAAATTCATCGATGTTGTAGGCGCGAAAGCAGTCACCGTTAAGGACAAGGAAACACAGGTAAGCAAGGGAGAAGCCGGAATAGAGGTTGATGTCAGTGCTACAGGCGCAAGCGTTAAGGGGAAGGCTGGAGGCAGCTTTGAGGCTTCGTCCGAAGGAGAGCGGGATTTTTCCGAGATCTTATTGAAGACTTTCAATCTAAAGCAGCTGCTTGTTGCGCTTAAGCAGATTCTGGGGCGCTCAAAGATCCGGACGCTATACATATTCATCGACGATTTTTCCGAGTTGCCCGAAGAAGCAATGCAGGTCGTGGTCGACACCTTAATTGCCCCCCTGAACAATTGGTCAGAGGAATTTATTAAGTTTAAGATTGCAGCCTATCCTTCGCGGATTTACTACGGCCAGATCGACAAGACTAAAGTCGACGAAACCTACTTGGACCTTTTTCAGCTGTATGGATCAGGTGACGTTTCGACGATGGAGTCGAAGGCGGCCGACTTTGTTCATCGGTTGGTGGCATCTCGCATCGGGAAATTCTGCGAATGTGAACCAGAGGTCTTTCTAGAATCGTCTCACGACAATCCGTGGAGGACTCTCTTCTTCGCGTCGATGGGAAATCCGCGGACATTGGGTTACCTGATGTTTTTCCTGTATGAATCGACGTTGATCTATGGGAAGCAGATTGGGGCGAGAGCAATTCGCGATGCATCGAGCCGCTTCTATGAAGAGAAGCTTGAGCCCTACTTCGAGATGAGCAAATTCCTCCACGAAAGCTTCTCCGAGCGATCTTCAATTTTTTCCCTCAAGGAACTGCTAGAAAAGATCGTGAGCAGGGCGAGAGAGTTGCGCCAGAAGGCTGACTCACAGGTGATGAAGGATATTTCCGGTCGGCCACCGACGAGCCATTTTCATGTGGTCCGAGAATTTGAGTCGATGTTCAACACGCTCGAGTTGAATTTCTTCCTGAGTAAATACTTCGAGATGAGTGACCGCGACGGCCGGAAAGTGATTATTTACGCGCTCAACTACGGACTATGCCAAAAATACACGATTGAATTTGGTCGACCAAGTGGTCAGCGCGAGTTTCGCCTGTATTACGTAGAGCGAATTTTTGATTGTTCGAGTTTGGTGAAAGCTTACATCGAGGCGAACCAAGAGATCGTATGCGGCAGCTGCGGCGCTTCTTTCGCGATGGATAAGCTGGGATCTCTACGGGACTACGGAATGTTGTGTCCCACATGCCGGAAGGGGAATTGCTCCGTGACAAATTTGTCGCGGAAATACGAGGCTACACTCCGTGCTGTGGACAGTAGTCTTCTCCTGCGACCAACGGAGCTCGGTATTCTGAAGACCCTGAATTCGGAGCAGAAACCACTTTACGCTGGCGAGATCGCAGCCGAACTGGATTGCTCGTATCAACTTGTTGGCAAACGCGCTCGTCATCTGGCTGACCAAGGTTTGGTCTTTCGCGATAAAAATGAGGACAATCGGAGGGAGTTTTCGCTAACTGAAGAAGCCCGGAAAACGTATTTCTCGGACGATCGTCAACTTAGCCTTCAGCTTCCGGAGGAGTAATCAGCGCCCGCGGTTACCTGCGTAGTGAACCAAGCAGTGAACCAAGCAGAGAGAAATGGGGTCAGTGTGCATTTTCTTGCAGTTCTCCGCAGATCCAACTCTCTCGGTCCGGACCGAGCAGGGCCAAATCTTGACATTTTGCACATCGTGCAGGCGACAAAGGCACAGCAACTCCGCCTTCCTCGAGGATTGGCAAAAAAGACCGCTCCATTCACACTCCAGAACATGTCCCCCTCCCCGGCCCCCGTTGTCACCCTGCCTCACGAAGCGAAGGTTCTTTCCGCCCTGGGCGATGAAGTGTCGGTTCTTCTCAGCGGGGAACAGACGGGCGGGGCGTTTGCGATGATGCAGATTGTGACGCCTCCCGGTGGGGGGAAATGGGGTCAGTGTGCATTTTCTTGCAGTTCTCCGCAGATCCATCTCTCTCGGTCCCGACCGAGCAGGGCCAAATCTTGACATTTTGCACATCGTGCAGGCGACAAAGGCACAGCAACTCCGCCTTCCTCGAGGATTGGCAAAAAAGACCGCTCCATTCACACTCCAGAACATGTCCCCCTCCCCGGCCCCCGTTGTCACCCTGCCTCACGAAGCGAAGGTTCTTTCCGCCCTGGGCGATGAAGTGTCGGTTCTTCTCAGCGGGGAACAGACGGGCGGGGCGTTTGCGATGATGCAGATTGTGACGCCTCCCGGTGGCGGGCCGCCGCCGCATTGTCATACGCAGGAGGATGAGTGGTTTTACGTCGTCGAGGGACATGTGGAATTCTGGAGGGATGGGGTTTGGACCGAGGTGCCCGTAGGGTCATCGGTTTTTCTGCCACGCGGCTCGCATCATACCTTCCGCAATTGCGGCGACTCGCCGCTACGACTGATTGTCCACACGGCCCCGGCGGGCTTTGAGATTTTCTTTGAGCGCATCGCCGAGGTCTTCAACCGCCCTGGCGAACCGGACATGCAACGCATCATCGAAATCGCCGGGGAGCACGGGATCGAGTTCCTACCCTCGTCTGAGTGACTACCCAACAAGTCACATCCGGAGGCTCCAAAGGATTACCCGCCGCTCATCTTTGCTGCGACACACTTACTCAGTTGCTTTAGTAGGCGCCTTCAAAGCTACTTGAGTGGTCTCAATAGAGATAAACAGACTGTTCAAGTCGTGTGCATTAGCTGGCTTTACGATTAGAACGATGCGATTCCATACGCCGGGCTTTAAGCCCTCTGGGAAAGCCTGTCTGCTCCTCTGAATGATATCTTTTTGTTTCGGATTTGATCCATTCTTCTCCTCCCCGCCCTGAGACTGAGGATCACTCCCTGGACCTGAGGTAGCACCCCGGACAAGGCTCGTCTCAATTTCACCCTCAATCGTCAAAAAGAATGGATTTCCCACGTCAATCGTTACTTTAAAGCCGTCTAAGTAGGGTTCAGCGCCTCGACACGATACGAAAAGTGTGCCCGCAGAGGTCTCGATCGGCCAGTATCCTTGGCTATCAAAGTTAAGCCGAACTGAATCAGGCGCTTGCTTCGCGGTCTTGTGCATCACTTGATCGAGTTCAGCTCGCATCGAATTGATCTCCGACTTGAGGACTAGCAGAGACCTAGCTGCTGCAGCAGCTGCGGCATGTCTCTCCTCCTCGATAGCCTTCAGGTAAGCCACTTCAGACTTGATAAATTCGAGATCCTGCTTGATCTCATTAATCTCTTGGTCTTGGCCCCTTGGGCTTCCGGATTGCGGCAAAAAATCGCAGGCTCCGAGCAGCAAAAGCAAGGCGTAGGCTACCAGAACTTGCAAAGTGCACTTCGTGAACCTCTGAACATACAAGTTATCTGGGAAAAGCCTCATCAATCAAAACTCGAATCGCGGGTTACAATGCAACCCGATGGCAGTAGCATCAAGCTTTCTATATCTCGTCGACATGGGATGTTGTCTTTTGGCCTCGCTGAGTCCCTCCCTGTGCCCCATGATGAAGTTATGTCGAAAGCCAAAGTCCCCGCCGTCCAGTCGCTGACCCCCACGGAAATCGAGGCCTTGCTCTCGGCTTTACGGAAGCGTTTTGAGGAAAAGCGGGTTGTTCGCAAATCCATCGCGTGGACCAGCGTGGAATCCCGGCTTCGCAGCTCGGACAAGCTCCGGTCGCTGGGGGAAATGGAACGCACCGGCGGCGAGCCGGATGTGGTGGGGCAGGACAAGACATCCGGCGGGTTTCTCTTCATGGACTGTGCGATCGAAAGCCCGGCCGGGCGACGCAGCGTGTGTTACGACCGCGCGGGGTGGTTGTCGCGGAAGGAGGCGCGTCCGGAAACGACCGCGATGGATCTCGCGGAGGAGATGGGGGCGGAGTTGCTCAGCGAGGCCGACTACGTGGCTTTGCAGAAGGTGGGGGTGTTTGATCTGAAGACCTCCAGTTGGATCGCCACCCCGCCGGAGATTCGTGAAAAAGGCGGCGCGCTCTATGCCGAGCGGCGGTATGGACGTGTCTTCATCGGACACAACGGAGCCCAGTCCTATTACGCGGTTCGCGGGTTCCGCTGTCGGCTTGTGGTCTGAGCGACAAATCGGCTGGTGTCCTGTCGCTGCCGGGACTAGCGTTTCACCATGAGCACCGCGTTTCTGGGGTATGCCGCGAAAGAACAGTCCGCCGCTTTGGAGCCATTCGAGTTCGAGCCGGGTCCGCTCCGCGACGAACAAGTCGAGATCGCGGTCGAGTATTGCGGCATTTGCCACAGCGACCTGAGCATGCTGGACAACGAATGGGGCTTTACGGCGTATCCCTTCATTCCGGGTCACGAGGTGGCAGGGCGGATCGTGGCCGCCGGGCCGCGCGTGAAGAACGTGACTGTCGGCCAGCGTGTGGGCCTCGGATGGTTCTCCGAGAGCTGCATGGCGTGCCCGCAATGTCTCTCGGGAAGCCACAACCTGTGCGGGACGGCCGAGCAGACGATCGTGAATCGCCCGGGCGGATTCGCGAACCGCGTGCGGTGCCACTGGGCATGGGCGGTTCCCCTCCCCGACGCGCTGTCATCCGAAAAGTCGGGTCCGCTTTTCTGCGGAGGCATCACGGTGTTTGATCCGATTCTCCTCTGTGGCGTGAAACCGACCGAGCGCGTGGGCGTCATCGGCATCGGCGGCTTGGGACACATGGCTGTGCAGTTTCTGAACAAATGGGGCTGCGAGGTCACGGCGTTCACGTCGAGTGATTCGAAGCATGCGGAGGCGCTTGCGATGGGCGCTCACCACGTGGTCAACTCGCGGGATGCGGAGGCCTTGAAGGCGATCGCCGGGAGCCTCGACTTCATCCTGAGCACGGTGAATGTCTCCCTGCCGTGGGACGCGATTCTCACCGCTCTGAGACCGAAAGGCCGCCTTCACGTCGTTGGCGCCGTGCTGGAGCCGATTCCCGTTGCCGCCTTCTCGCTCATCATGGGCCAGAAAGCGATTTCGGGTTCGCCGCTGGGGAGTCCGGTGCACACGGCTGAGATGCTGGATTTTTCCGCACGCCACGGGATCGCTCCTCTCACCGAGGTCTTCCCGATGTCCCGGGTCAACGACGCGTTGGCGCACCTGCGCTCCGGCAAGGCCCGCTACCGCGTCGTGCTAAAGAACGATCTCGACTGAGCGCGGCTCAGAGCCACTCGACGGAAACGATCTGCTCGATCTCCACCACCTGCCCGGCCTCGGGCAGGTTCTCCTTGGATTTCTTGAACGTCACGCGGCACTTGCGGCCCTCGTACTCCTGCGGATCGGCCAGCACGCGGTCGATGGCCGGGGTGGTTTGGAGAATGAAGAACGACCTCTCATTCCCCTTGCGGTCCTTCATGGTCCAGTGGGCGTAGTCGCCCTCCTGGATTCCGGTGAACGTCCCCTCGAAAGTGGACGCCGACTGCTTCGCGCCCTTGCGGAGGGCGGACGAATAGGCCTTGGCACGTGTGGTCAAGAACTCCGCAAACGAAACGTAGTCCTCGGCGTGCATGATGTCGGCGTCTTTGTCGCTGTTCAGCCACTGGACGATCTCGCCGCCTTCGAAGTAGATGCGTTCTTCGACGCGCTTGCCGTTCTCCTTCTTCGTCACCAAAAACACAAAAACCGGCCGGCCTTCATCGAGGTAGAACTCGGTGGTTTCTGCGTCGGTCTTCGCCACGATTTTGCGGGGATCGCCGCCATCAAACCAACCTGTCAGGGCGACGACGGATTCCTCACCCTTCCACGAACCCTCCACTTGCTTCATCTCGCCGAGGGCGGCATTCGTCGTCTTGTAGAGCATCCGTTGTTCGGAGAGATCGGTTTCAGCGCGCAGGGAGGCGGCGGAACCGGCCAGAAGCAGAACGGCCGTCAGAACGAGGCGTGCGATGGGTCTCATGGGAAAATCACAGATTGCGGTGGGATCCGTCACAGAGGGCACCATTCGCGCTGTGCTTGCATCCGCAGAACGCGACGTTTCCCGACTTGTCGGCCGTGTAGGCCACGGGAGCAAAGCCGGTGCCTTTGTGCGAACCGTCACAGAGCGGCTGGTTGGCACTCCGTCCACAGGAGCACCAATAGTAGGTTTTGCCTTCCTCGACGGGAACGAGATACGGGGAACGTTGGGCGATCTCTGGGGAGCTCATGGCTTCATCCATACTCCCGGTTGCGGAAAAAGAGAAAGCAGAAAACAGTCAGCGGAGGCCGTCGATGGCCGCACGGATTTCCTCCAACGTCACGTCGGACGAAACGAATGCCTCACCCAGTCGCCGAAGGAGGACGAACTTGATCCGTCCTGCGCGAAACTTTTTGTCCGTCGCCAGAGCCTCAAGAATGGCCCCGGTGGAAAGATTGTCCGGCAGGCGTGTCGGAAGCGCAAACCCCTCGAGTGCGGCGATCACTCGATCCGCATCCGATTTCGGGAGGCCGGCTTTCTCCACGGAAAGCCTGCATGCGGCGACAAGCCCGAGACTGATCGCCTCACCGTGGAGGAAGCGCCCGTAGCCGCCGGCATTCTCGATTCCGTGTCCGATCGTATGGCCGAAATTCAGCAACGCCCGCACATCGCGTGTCTCGAACTCATCCTCGCCGACGATGGCGGCTTTGATGGCGACATTGCGCGCGACGAGTTCCTCCATGTCATCCCACTGCCCGAGCATGTCGGGATCACGGATGGCCGCATGTTTGATCACCTCGGCGAAGCCCTCATTGCGCTCGCGGACGGGCAGCGTCGCAAGCGTGGCGACATCGGCGATCACGCACCGGGGCTGATGAAACGCCCCGATGAGATTCTTTCCCCGCGGCGCATTGACGCCGGTTTTTCCGCCCACTGAACTGTCCACTTGAGCGACGATCGTGGTCGGGATCTGGACATACGGGATTCCGCGAAAATAGATGGCAGCCGCAAAGCCGGCCAGGTCCCCGACGACGCCTCCCCCGAGCGCGAAGAGTGACGCGGTGCGATCCAACTGCCCCTCGATCATCGCATCGCAGACTGCCCCGACTTCCCGCAGGCACTTCGAGGACTCGCCCGCAGGCACGGTCACGAGAGCTGGACGGAATCCGGCACTGCGCAGCGAAGTCATAACGCGGTCCGCGTAGAGCGGCGCGACATGCGAATCCGTCACGACGGCACAGGCTCCGGGGGAAATCGTGCCGGCCGCGAGGCTGCCGACTTGGTCAAGAAGGCCCGAACCAATCAAGACATCGTAAGGCGAATCAGAAAGCGGGACACGGACAACGCGGCTCATGGCAAAGCCTGAAGAATGGTGCAGGACGGGCCGTAGGTCGATGCCATTCCTGAAAAACAGAGAGGGCGCGCCCGGAGTGTTCCGGACGCGCCCCGTTCACTGGCGCTGCTTACTTGCAGCAGGACCCGCAAGCCCCTTTGGGGCACGAGTCACAATCGCCTTTGCAGCATGCGGCGCAGTCTTTGCCGCAGCAGGCCTCGCACTTCGAGCTGGCGGCAAAAGCCGGCATCGCGAAGGCGGAAGCAATGGCGATCGCGAATGTAGCGATCAATTTCATGGGTATCTCCTTGAAAGGTGGGTCGATGGATTGCCGGAATCAGACGGTCCGGCACCGGGCAGGTCAGGAGACCGCGACCTTGGGAGGAGGAGAAGCCGGACGCTCGCTGCGCGTCGCGGCGTAGGAATTCACCAATGAGAAATCCAGCTGAACCGACTCCGGCGAGCGGAGGGCGGAGGCGGCGGAAAGGATGGCCAATGTGGGGACGACGTTACAGACGTTCGCAGGGGCACAGGCGCAGGGAGACCGTTGGGCCGAGTGAACCACACAAGATTCGCAGCAGCAGGCGCTTGGCGACGGCATCGGAGCGGCATCGACCACAAGCGCCAGCGGAGAAACCAGCTGGGCGACGACCATTACGAGGGCCAGAATCAGTGGTCGATTCACGCGCTTAACATAACACGTTCCCTACGCGATGCAAGGCCCGACACCAGCGTACGAAGCCTTCTAGGACAGCCGGAGGAAGAACCAACCGACGACACCGGAAAGAAGAATGAGAATCGCAGGGTTGATCCGTCGCAGCGACAGGATCACCACGATGCCCAAGCCGATGCCCACCGTCGCCGCATTGAACCAGACCGGTTTGGCGAGGTCGATGCTCGCGGTTTTTCCCACCGCATAAACGCCCGCAAGCATAAGTCCGATGGTAATCGGAGCCATTCCTCTCTGCACCGCATCCCGCCAGGGATTATCCTTCAAGCTGTCCCATACATGACTCGCGGCATAGGTCAGGATGCTGGAGGGGAGGTAGAAGGCGAGCAGCACGACGAGCATGCCGGCGAATCCGGCCGCCTTGAAACCAATTAGGCCGACCATCGTCATATTCGGCCCGGGTGCCATCTGCCCGAGGCTGTAGATCGCAGCAAACGTCTCGGGCGTGACCCAGTGATTCACCGTCACCGTCTCGTGCTCCATCTGGGGCAGCACCGCACTGCCGCCACCCACGGCAAGGACCGAGAGGAGACAGAAGGTGTTGAGAAGCTTGATGAGTTCGTTCATGGCGCGGTGTTGCGCGGCCGCCGCAAAAAAATGGCAATCGGTGCCAGAATGAAAAGCGTGGCCAGGAGGGACACATGGAAGATCCCCGTCAGGACGAACGTCGCGATGACAAAACAGAGATCGACCGGCTGGATGAGTTGCTTCGCCCCGATCTTGAGAGTCACTTGAAGCAGGAGCCCGACAGCCGCGGCAGCAATCCCCGCGAGCGCCGCGGTCACGTCCGGGTTGCCATGGAAGCGGACGTAGAGAATTCCGAGCAGACAGAGGATGACCGCCCCGGGCAGAACAAGACCGGTCGCGGCCGCGACGGCTCCCCTCACCCCGCCGAGCTTGCGGCCCGCGATGATCGCAACGTTTGTGGAATTGAGCCCGGGCAGCGTTTGGCCAATCTCCAGGGCGGCAAGGAAATCTTCCGCCGTCATCCATCCCCGCTTGGAAACCAATTCGTCCCGCAAATAAGCCACGAGACCGCCGCCGAAGCTTGTGATGCCGATCTGGAAGAACGCGGCGAAAATCTGCCCGGTGCTGGGGGCCGCGTTACTCGCTGTGGCTTCCATTCCCTGCGAGATTGTAAACGATGGCGGTCTTCGTCGTTCCAAGGGACACCCACTCGAAGGCGTCCGTCTGGAGGGTTTTGTAGAAATCCTGCGCCCGCCGGAGGCTGGATTTGTGGAGATCGTTTTTCTTCTCGAAGCGGCACTGGAAAGCAAACTCGCCGCAGAATGGCCGCTCATGTTTCCGGTCCCGCCAGACGGCGATGGTCGTTTTGCCGCTGAGGCCACCGCCGAAGTGGAGCATTCCCACATCGACCTGCACCTCCTCCGTGGCGAAATCGTTCACGAGTTGGATCGGATCGTTCGCCCCCGTCTCGATGGCATGCAATGCCGGGAACGAGGCGGACAGTTCGCGCACCGCCATGTTCAACGACTCCCGGGGCATGGCCAACACGCAGTTGTGCGAGAAGATCGAACGGACGCCGCCCAGGCTTTCGCGCAGGGGCAGGAGTTCCTCTTTGAACTTGATCCGCGCAATGCCTCCGGGCGTCGCGGGCCGCACATCCACCTCGGCCGCGCGGGCAAACTCCGGGTGCCGGAACTTTACCGTCAACTCAGGAATCCCCTCAGGCCAACCATCTTTGTAGAACGTCCGCAAACGCACAATGAAGTGGTTGTGGTAGAGAGCAAAGTCCGCCGTATCGAAAAACAGGACCTCCCTCACGTGGTTCTGAAAAGCATGATCGGCCTCCTCGACCTCCACATCGAACTTCTTCGCCGTGTGGCGTACGATCTTCCAGAAATCCTTGAAACCCTGTGCGGTGATGAAGTGCTGGGGCTGGAGGATGATTTTGTATTCCAGATAGTGAACGTCGTCGTGGGGGGTGTTGACGATCTCGTGCCGTTCGGAGGGTTCGGAACTCACACCGCTACGCTACACGCACTGCTCAACGTCTGTCGATGCGATTGTCCCCGAGCGGCTCGCGGTTCAGGCGGAGGGCATTCCAAACGACCGAGACGCTGCTGAGCGCCATGGCGACTCCCGCAACGATCGGGCTCAGAAGAACACCGAAGACCGGAAACAAAACTCCGGCCGCCAGCGGAATGCCGAGTGCGTTGTAGAGAAAAGCGAAGCCGAGATTCTGGCGCACGTTTCGCAGCGTGGCACGGCTCAGCAACACGGCCCGCACGAGAGCGCGCAGATCGCCTTGGAGAAGTGTCAGGCCTGCGGTGTCCATGGCCACATCCGTGCCGTTGCCCATCGCAATCCCGGCGTCTGCCACCGCCAGGGCCGGGGCATCGTTCACACCATCCCCCGCCATCGCGACGCGATGTCCTTCTCGCTTGAGGCGCTCGATCTCTGCGGCCTTTCCCGAGGGAGAAACGCCCGCAAACACGTCCCGAATTCCGAGCACGTCCGCCACTCGTCGCGCCGCGCCCGCGTTGTCGCCTGAGAGCATGACCACTCGGAGGCCGAGCTGTTGAAGAGCCGCCACCGCCTCAGCCGCGCCGGGTTTCACGGGATCCGCAAGAGCGAGAATTCCAAGAACATTTCCCTCCCTCGACATCCAGACCACGGTCTGTCCCTCGGCCTCCATCGCCTCTGCCTTGCGGAGGAGATCCGGCGGCACGACACTTGGGGCAACAAACAGACGCGTTCCGACACACCACACTTCGGAATCGATCCGTCCACGGACACCAGCCCCGGCAACCGCCTCAAAATCCGCAACACGCACCCGCTCCGCACCATCGGCGGCCTCCACAATCGCCGCCGCCAGCGGATGCTCACTGTGGGCTTCCAGTGCAGCTGCCATGCGGACCAGTTCGGACTGGGACACCCCGGCTGCGGTCACGATGTTTGTCACGCCGGGCTTGCCCAACGTCAACGTGCCGGTCTTGTCCACAACAAGGCAGTCAACTCTGGCAAGCGCCTCGAGCGCACCCGCCTCGCGAACCAACACGCCATTTCTTGCTCCCCTCCCGATGCCAACCGTCACAGCCATCGGCGTCGCCAACCCCAATGCACACGGGCAGGCGATGATGAGCACGGAAACAGATGCTGCCACCGCGAGCGAGGGATCGAAAACCATCCAAACACAAAACGTCACCACCGCGATCACCACGACGACGGGCACAAACCACGCGGACACGGCATCGGCGAGTCCCTGCACCGGGGCTCTGCTTCGCTGCGCCTTCTCGACCATTTGAATGATTCGGGCCAGCACAGTTTCCGCACCCACTTTCTCGGCGCACACGAGCAGACTGCCGCTCGTATTTCGCGTGCCTCCCACGACGCGGTCGGCCGTCCGTTTCACCACAGGCACAGGCTCCCCGGTGAGCATCGATTCGTCGACGCTGGCGGATCCCTCGACAACGAGGCCATCGACCGGAATGCTCTCCCCGGGGCGCACGAGCACATGATCACCGACCACAACGTCTGCCAGGTCCACCTCTTCGTCGCGTCCCTCCCGCACTCTGCGCACACGCTTCGGTGTGAGCCCCATGAGAGAACGGATGGCATCCCCCGTGCGACGGCGTGCGCGCAGTTCCAGCACTTGCCCGAGCAGCACAAGAGTCATGATCGAGGCCGCCGCTTCAAAATACACCGGCGGTCCGTGCGATCCGTGGGGTGCAATCCCGGGAACAACCAACACCGCCACGCTGAACCCGTAGGCCGCCAGTGTGCCAATCGAGATCAACGTGAACATATTCCAATGCCCTGTGCGGAGTGAGTCCCATCCCCGTCGGAAAAAGGGACCCCCGCACCAGAAAACGGCGGGCGCCGCGAGAAACGCCTGCACCCATGCCAGAAACTCGGGCACGATATCGCCGAACAGGCCGACATGCGAACCCATCGCCAGCACCACAACCGGAATGGTCAGGACAACGCCCCACACCAAACGCCGTGACATGTTTTCCAACTCCGGGTCCGCCTCGCTTGTCGGAATGGCCCTCTCGAGGGCCATTCCGCAAACGGGACAGGTTCCGGGTTTGTCGGATTCCACGCCCGGACACATCGGACAGAACCATTCCTTTGAAGGTTGAACCTCGCGTTTCTCTTGTCCACCGCAGCAGCATCCGCCGTTCATCGGACTTTCTCGAACTGCTCGCGCCAGTAGGCCAAACGCTCCGCGACCCGTTTCTCCATTCCGTTCTGCGTCGGCTCATAGTAGACTCGGCCATCCGGCAGATACGCCTGTGGCACGAACCCTCCCTCATAATCGTGGGCGTATTTGTAATCGGTGCCGTTGCCCAGGGTCTTCGCCCCGGCATAGTGCGCATCGCGGAGGTGCCGAGGCACCGCGAGGGTGCGCCCGCTTTTCACCTCCGCAGAAGCCTTGCCAATGGCCACCGTGCAGCGGTTGCTCTTCGGGGCCGTTGCCAGATACACCGTCGCATGCGCAAGGTTCAACTGCGCCTCCGGAAGCCCGACAAACTCCGAGGCCTGCTGCGCAGCCACCGCCACCACCAGAGCGTTCGAATCGGCCATCCCAATATCTTCGCTGGCGCAGATGACGAGCCTGCGAGCAAGAAACCGGATGTCCTCCCCGGCGTGAAGCATTTTGGCCAACCAATAGAGGGCCGCGTCCGGATCGCTTCCCCGGATGCTCTTGATGAAGGCGCTGATGGTGTCGTAGTGGCCATCCCCCGTCGCATCATAGACGACGGCCTTCTTTTGAATGCTCTGCTCAGCGGCCTCCAGCGTGACGTGGATCCTGCCCGACGCCACAGGCGGAGTCGTGAGCACGGCAATCTCAAGAGCATTGAGGCACTTCCGTGCATCGCCGTCGCTCACGCGGGCGAGGTGCTCCGCGGCATCAGGATCCAAAACGACCTGCGATCTGCCGAGTCCGCGAACGGGATCCTCCAACGCGCGGCGAATGACAGCGAGCAGATCTTCCTCGGAAAGCGGCTCGAGTTGGAAAACCTGCGACCGCGAGACAAGCGCGCTGTTTACACTGAAGAACGGATTCTCGGTAGTCGCGCCGATCAGTCGCACCACGCCGCTCTCGACATCCGGCAGCAGCGCATCCTGCTGCGCACGGTTGAAGCGGTGGATCTCATCGATGAAGAGAATCGTTTTGCGCGCAGGCAGCCGGTTTCTCGCCGCCGCCACAACGCGCCGGATGTCCGCGACATTTCCCAGAACCCCGCTGAGCCGCTCGAAGGCCGAATTCGTGGCCCCCGCGATCACCTCGGCCAGCGTTGTCTTCCCCGTTCCCGGTGGACCGTAAAGAATCACCGACGCAATCCGGTCCGCTTCGATTGCCCGCCGGAGCAGCATTCCCGGGCCCAGGATATGGCGCTGGCCCGCATACTCCTCGAGCGTCGCGGGCCGCATCCTTGTGGCCAGAGGCGCGTCCGCCGCGGCGGGTTTTTCGACCGGAAACAAATCCTCCACAGTTCAAGTATGAGGAGTTTTTCTCGCAAGCCAAGGCGTGACAATGTGGGATGTGCGTATGAACCCGATCCTCATCGCCCTCGACAGCAGCAAAAGCAGCCCCGCCGTCCTGCGCGGCGCAACGGAGTTCGCCAAGCAGACCGGAGCAGCGGTCATTCTCCTGCACGTGATCGAGCCCATCGCCAGCTACGTGGCGGTCGGAGCTTCGATGGACGTGATCACCACCTCCCCGCCGGTGATTGAAAGCGAGCAGACTGCTCCGGCAGAGGCACGTCTCGAGGAACTTGCAGGCGCTCTCCGCGCGGCGGGCCTCTCCGTGACCTGCAAATGCGTGATCGGTATCGCCGCCGATGAAATCCTTGAGGAAGCCGGGACTTCCAAGGCCTCTCTCATTGTGCTCGGGTCCCACGGTCACGGGGCCCTTTACCATCTCTTCTCCGGGAGCGTCGTGACGGGCGTGCTCAAGCGGGCCGCTTGCCCCGTTCTGGTCATCCCCGTTGGGAAGTCCTGATCAGTCGCCTTCCCAGAGAAAGTTTTCGAGACGGATCCTGTTGATGCGCGCACGGGCCTCGGACGAACGAGAGCCTTCCACGGCTCCGACCATTTCGTAGACGCGGATCGCTTCGTCCCAACGCTGCGTGCCTTCCAGCAGCCGACCGGCATCGAAACCGGACTTGTAGAACCAGAACAACTCCGGCTCGCCGGATGCCCCGGCCCGCACCACGCGGTAGTAGGCCGCCAGCGCGGCATCCGGATCGCCGAGTTTTTCATGCGCCGCGCCGATGCGTGCATGGGCTTCGTTCCGCAGTATGGCGGGGGCCGCCGGATTCTCGGCCACGGGGGACCACACCTCAATCGCTTCGCGGTAACGCGCGGCATCACCGGCACCGGCGATGTAGAGAATCTTCCCCTTCTCGATCCGCGCAGCATCCCGGGCGGCGGGATCGGACGCCGACTCCACGAGGCGATCCAAAATACCGAGCGCCTCTTCCGTATGTCCCCGCGCTGCCTGAAGCACGGCCTGCTCGAACCGTGCCCGGCCGGCGAACGCCCCGTTCCGCGCAGCAACCTCCTCAAACAACAGCAGCGCATCATTCGCGGAATCGGCATCCATCAAACGTGCCGCGGAACGACCGGCCAGAAACAGTGCCGGCTCCTCCCATTCACTGTCCGGAAAAGAGCGTGCCAGGGATTCGAACTGAAGACGGGCGGCGGCGAAATCCCCCTTGCGGAAGAGAATCTCACCAAGCTTCATCCGGATATCGGCCTCCTCGCGTGAGCCGGCATGGCTTGCGAGAAAGCTGCGGGCCAGCGCCTCGGCATCCGGCGAACCTTCCGCATCCGCGGCGAAGACTTCGAGCGCTGCGCGGCCCGAGGGGGATTCGGCAGTCGAGACGCGCCGGAGGTTCCGGCGAACACCTTCAAGATCGCCTGCGGCGAGCGACCACTCGGCAGCTGCCAGCGAAGCTGAGGAGGCCACTTTGGGATCCTCAGCCGATGCCAGCTCAGCAAGTTGAAGTGGAAGTTTTGCCTCATCCCCGGAACGTGCCCGCTCAAGCGCCACGCCAAGCCGCAGGAGGTCCGTCTCACGTCCCGAACCGAAACGCTTCTCGAACTCCGCGAGCCCCCCCGGCGACGCGGCTCCTGCCCTGGCCTCGCAAAGCGCGGCATTCGCCAGAGCCGCCCGCGCGATCACGGGATCGTTCGCGGCACGGAGGAATGCCGCAGCGGCTCCGCTTTCATCGCCATCCCGGGCACGCGCGATCCCGAGAAGGAAATCCGCCCGTGGAGACGAGGGAGCATTCGCGAGCACCTCGCGGGCGCCGGCGGAATCGCCGAGACTGAGCCGCGCGGCTGCAACTTCAATCGCCGCCTGCGCGCCGAGGTCATCGGGCGGTTGTTGCGCGAGGAACTCCTGCAGAAGCCGGAGCGCGACATCCGGGCGTCCCAAGCGGTTCTCAAGACGCGCTCTGTGAAAGAGAGCGAGTTTCCTCCGTTCACTCGGCTCGGACTGGTCCGTCCATCGCCTCAACTCCGAGGTCGATGGAGCTGCTTGTCCGGCATACAGGGTCGAGAGCAACTCGAAGACGCGCTCCAAGCCGGGAACGTTCGGATTCCGTGAAATAAAATCTTCGAGATGAGACTCAGCCCCTGGCAGATCACCCGACCCTGCCAAAGCCCGTGCGGCGCCGGTGGCCGCTCCCACGGCGAGAATGGCGTCCGAAGGTTGCATCGAGGAAAACATCTCGTAGGCCTCCCGCTGCTTTCCATTGGCGGCGGCAACGCGGGCGGCGAGGTACTGCCCCAAAGACGTGAGCGGACCCGAGGGTTCGCCGGCCTCTTTCAAGGCGGCATCGGCTTCGGAAACTCGTCCGGCATCCAGCTCAAGGTCTGCCAAGTCGAGCAAAGCCAGGGTCCGCTCGGCGGAGGATGGCCAGTCTCTGGCTCCCGAAAGCGCCACGCGGGCATCATCACCCGCGCCTTCCGCGCGTTGCATTCGGGCGAGACCGATCCGCGCCAGTCGCCCGGTCAGACCATCCTCTTTGGCCGCCTCGGCGTAAGCAGTGAGAGCATCCTTTGTCTTCCCCTGCGCAGCGAGTGCCTGCGCAAGCCAGAAGAATCCTTCGGGCGTCTTCCGCTCCACCCCCGCGAGGGCCCCCGCGGCCTCGTGCACGCGGCCGCTCTCAAACAGAGCCCGGCCATACAGCTCGCGGACGCCGTCCGGCACCCCCGGCGCGGGCAGGCCGGGGTAGGCTGCACGGAGCGTCTGGACAGCCACTTGGGGAAGGCCATCGGTGAGAGCCTGCCCGGCCTCATCCAAAGGCGTCGCAACCGCCGTGGCAATCGTCAGAACGCCGAAGAAAAGATGCACGGGCCTCATGGGGAGAGATAGCGCTGGAGGTAGCGTCCTGTGTGGCTGCGGGGATTCGCCGCCACCGACTCCGGCGTGCCGGCGGCAACGATCCGCCCGCCTTCCGCCCCGCCTTCCGGTCCGAGATCGATGACCCAGTCGGCGCATTTGATCACCTCAAGGTTGTGCTCGATGACGATGAGGGTATTGCGGGCGTCGCGGAGTTTCATGAGCACCTCAAGGAGCTTGTGGATGTCTGCAAAGTGCAATCCGGTGGTTGGCTCGTCGAGGATGTAAATCGTGCGGCCGGTGGCGCGCTTCGAGAGCTCCGCCGCGAGTTTGATCCGCTGCGCCTCGCCACCCGAGAGCGTGGTCGCGGCCTGCCCGAGCCGCAAATAGCCGAGTCCGACATCCTGCAGCGTCTCGAGCTTCGGGCACAATGCCGGGATGTTCCGGAAAAACCGTGCGGCTTCGTCGACGGTGAAATCGAGGACATCCGCGATGTTTTTCCCTTTGTAAGTGATCTCAAGAGTCTCGCGGTTGTAGCGGCGCCCGCGACAGACCTCGCACTCGACATAGACATCGGCGAGGAAGTGCATTTCGATGCGAATGAAACCGTCGCCCTGGCAGTGTTCGCACCGTCCACCCTTGGCGTTGAAGGAAAACCGACTCGCATCGTAGCCGCGCACGCGGGCCGAGGGCAGTTCACTGAAGAGATCGCGGATCGGCCCGAGTGCCCCAGTGTAGGTGGCGGGATTCGATCGTGGAGTGCGGCCGACGGGACTTTGGTCAATCACGACGACTTTGTCGAACTGCTCGATTCCCCGGATCTCCCGATGCGCACCCGGCCGTGACTTCGCGCGGTTCAGATCGCGTTCGAGGGCATTTCTGAGGACGTCGTTGACGAGGGTCGATTTGCCGCTGCCGGAAACCCCCGTCACGCAGGTAAGGCATCCGGCAGGAAACGCGACGTCGATTTCCTTGAGGTTGTTCTCCGAAGCCCCCAGCACGCGAAGCCAGCCGTCACCGACCTGGCCGGCCCGGGCTCCGGTTTCGCGGGGTGCGACACGCTGGCGGGGGACGGCGATGCGAATGTTGCCGTTGAGATACTGCGCGGTGAGGCTGGACGAACAGGCCAGCACGTCGGACAACGCACCCTGCGCCACGAGCTCGCCTCCCCGGGGACCGGCGCCGGGACCGAGGTCGATGAGATGGTCCGCAGCGCGGATCGTGTCCTCATCATGCTCGACCACGATCACCGAGTTGCCCAGATCGCGCAGGTCACGCAGAGTTTGGATGAGGCGGTCGTTGTCGCGCTGGTGGAGTCCGATGCTGGGCTCATCGAGCACGTAGAGAACCCCGGAAAGACCGGACCCGATCTGGGTGGCCAACCGGATCCGTTGCGCCTCGCCGCCCGACAGCGTGCCGCTCTCGCGGTTGAGCTGCAGATACCCCAGTCCGACCTCACGCAAGAACCGGAGCCGCTGGGTCACTTCCCGCAGAACGTCGCGGACGATTTCTGCTCCCTCGCTGGTGAGCTCCAAGGCGGAAAACGCTGCTGCGGCCTCGTCAATCGTGAGAGCGCAGACGCCTTGGATACCGAGTTCGCGTCCGTCCTTTGTCGCCACCGTGACGGCGAGAATCTCGGGCCGCAACCGCGCTCCACGGCAGGCTCCACAAATGCGACGCGACTGGAAGGTGCGGAGTCGCTTGCGTGTGAACTCGCTCTCGCTCTTTTCGTAAAGACGCTCCATTTGGGCAACGAGGCCCTCGAACGGGCGCGACACCTTTTTTCCGGCACCGGCAACAAACTCGATCGCCCGGTCACCCGTGCCCTCGATCACCGCCCGCCGGAATCCTGCCGAGAGATCCTCGAAAGGCACGTTGTCTGCCACTGTGTAAGCGGTCATCAGACCCTCAAGCAGCGCGGCGTAGAAGGCCCGCATGCGTTTGTTGCCAACCTTCCAGGGACGAATCGCGCCCTGCGCAAGGGTCTTCGCTCCATCGACGAGCAGTTCCGGATCGAAGTAAAGCTCGGTCCCGATGCCGTGACACGCGGGGCATGCCCCATGGTGGCTGTTGAACGAGAAATGCTTTGGCGTGAGCTTCGGCATGGTGAAGCCTGTGCTCGGATTCGCGTAATCCGTCGAAAAGGCTTCCTCCACCCATTCCGCTGCTCCGGGCTCCTGGCGGCTGGTGGCCAATTGTCCACTGCCCCAGCGGAGAGCGGTCTCGATCGAGTCGGCCAATCGTTGTCCGACCCCGTCGCGAATCACAAGGCGGTCGACAACGGCCTCGATCGTGTGCGCGCGGTTCTTGTCGAGTTTGACGGCATCCGGCTTGGTGAGTTCCACGGTCTCGCCATCAACCCGCAGACGGACGAACCCCTCGCGGCGCGCCTTCTCGATCACATCCCGGAACTCGCCGGTCTCTCCGCGCACGAGGGGCGCCATGACGAGGAACTTCGTCCCCTCCGGCCAGCGCAGCACACGGTCCGCAATCTCCTGCGGACTCTGCCGCACGACTTTTTCGCCCGTGCGCGGATCGTGGGGAGTGCCCACCGCGGAGAAGAGCAAACGGAGGTAATCGTAGATCTCGGTGGTGGTCGCGATCGTCGAGCGCGGATTCGCACCCGACGTGCGCTGCTCGATCGCGATTGCCGGCGAGAGCCCCTCGATGTAGTCGACATCGGGCTTTTGCATCTGATCCAAAAACTGCCGTGCATAGGCCGAAAGGCTCTCGACATATTTGCGCTGCCCCTCGGCGAACAACGTGTCGAACGCAAGGGACGACTTGCCGGATCCGCTCAGGCCCGTCACGACGACGAGTTTGTGCCGGGGAATCGAGACGTCGATGTTTCGGAGGTTGTGCTGGCGCGCCCCCTTGATCCGGATGAATTTCGCTGTGTCCTCGGTCTGCATCAAGCAATCCGGCCAGTATCACCCGCGGGAGGGATTGCGCAAAGCGGGAAAATCAGGCCGGCACCGCGGCCCGGCGGCGGCGCTGTGCCTCGGCAAGGAACTCGGCCTGCGCATCGAACGTCTCCTCGCCCTCCGCCCTCTCGCGGAGCGCATAGGTTCCGTCCGGCTGCATCACGCGGGCTTTCACATTGTCCCGCCAGAACCAATCCAAAATCTCCTCCACATGATCCCGCATTCCGGGACTGACGACAGGGAACACCGTCTCCACGCGGCGGAAGAGATTCCGCGGCATCCAATCCGCACTCCCCAGGTACAGCTTTGGCTCCCCGGCATTCTCGAAACGGAAGATGCGGCTGTGCTCGAGAAAACGGCCGACAACACTGCGCACCTCGATGTTCTCGCTGAGTCCCGGGACGCCGGCACGCAGGGCGCACATGCCGCGAACGAGCAGACGCACCGGAACGCCCGCTGCCGACGCACGGTAGAGCGACTCAATGATCCCCTCCTCCACGAGCGAGTTCACTTTGACATAGATGCCCGCCGGGCGGCCCTCGCGGGCATGCGTGATCTCGGCTTCGATGAGCGACTGGAATGCCGGATACAAAGTCCACGGCGCGACGAGGAGTTCGCTCATTCCCGGGAACTTCGAAACCCCCGTGAGGCAATTGAACATCTCTGCAAGCTCGGACGTCAGCGCCTCGCGGCAGGTGAGCAGGCTGAGATCCGTGTAGATTTTGGCGGTCGACGGATGGTAGTTCCCTGTTCCGAGGTGCGCGTAGCGCCGGATCCCATCTCCTTCGCTGCGAATGATGAGCATGGCCTTGGCGTGCGTCTTGAGTCCCGTGACCCCGTAAACCACATCCACCCCGGCCTCACGCATCATGCGGGCCCACTTGATGTTCGCCGCTTCATCGAAACGCGCCTTCAATTCGATGACGGCCGTCACCTGCTTTCCATTCCGCGCGGCCTCGATGAGAGACTGCACGATCGGGGAGTCGGAACTCGTCCGGTAGAGTGTCTGCTTGATGGCAAGGACGTGCGGATCCTCCGCCGCTTGCGCGAGAAAATCCACCACTGTCTGGAAGTTGTCGTACGGGTGGTGCAGGAGGATGTCGCCTTTGCGGATGTGAAAAAACAAATCGCGCTCGGCATCCAGCGAGACGACTGTGCAGGGCGTGAAGCGTTTGTAGCGGAGATCCGGACGGTCGATCTGCATCGCCAGAGGCATGAGGCGGGTGAAGTTGAGCGGACCGTCAATGCGGTACACATCCTCCTCCTCAAGATTGAAAATCTCGAGCAGGCGCCGCACGACGTGCTCGGGGCAATCCTCCTGCACCTCGAGGCGCACCGCGGCCCCGCGTTTGACCTTGCGGAGTTCCTCTTCGATGGCGTGGAGAAGATTCTGCGCCTCTTCCTCGTCGAAGTAGAGATTGCTGTTCCGCGTCACTCGGAAGAGATGCGCTCCCTTGACCGTGACACCCTTGAAGAGCGCGGCCACGTGCTGCTGGATGATGTTCCCCAGAAACACGTAGTCATCCCCGTCACGCGGATTCGCGAATGGCACGACTCTCGGAAGAATCCTCGGAGCCTGCACCACCGCGATATCGGTCTCGATGCCGTCCCCCTCGAGTTCGACGATCACGTTCAGGCTTTTGTTGAGCAACTGCGGAAATGGATGGGCCGGATCGACGGCCAAGGGTGTGAGAACCGGATAGACCGTGGTTTCGAAAAACTTCGCGAAGTGGCGCTTCTCCGCAGCCGGAACGTCGGGATACGTGTGGAAGCGCACCTTTTTTTCCTCGAGAGCGGGCGCGATCTGTTCACGCCAGCAGCGGTATTGATCGTCCACCATCCGGCGCACACGATCGCTGATTCTCGCGAGTGTCTCGCCCGGCGGAAGGCCATCGGGGCCGACATCCGACGTGAGCGTCTGGCGTTGTTGCTTGATGCCCGCGACGCGGACCTCGAAAAACTCATCAAGGTTCGAGCTGACGATGCACAGGAACTTGAGGCGTTCGAGGAGAGGATTGGCCTCATCGAGGGCCTGGTCGAGGACGCGTTGATTGAACTCCAGCCAACTCAACTCACGGTTGAGAAAAAGAGCCTTCGGCGGGGAATCCATCCCGCTATCGTCGGGTGCCGTCACGCCGCGTCAAGGTGAGATTTGCGGACGATCCGCCGGTCGGTCCGTGCGTGGCGGCTTGCCAAGGAGGAGCAAGCGGGCCGGGATCACCTGCGCCAACCAATCGAGATGCGGCGGAAGCCATCGACTGCGACCCTTCCAATCCGCTTCCACAACAAGGAAATCCGGAGCCGTTTCCTGCACGATTTCACAGAGCATGAACCCCGTGTTCGAGCGCACCGGACGGAACTCGACGGCGGCACCGATTGCCTCAAACGCCGCCACCATGGCCCCGGCGGGATCCGGAGCGCCCGTCTGCCCAAGGGCCGCTTCGCGGGCGTGCGAGAACGGGTTGTCCGCCGCGAGAATCAGCACCTCCGCCGCCCGCAGGGCACCGATCGCCCCCCTCGCCGCCTGCCATCGCGGACGACTGGCTTCCACCATCAGGCACACCCCGGGGTGATCCAGGCAGCGCTCGGAGGGATCCGGCAGCAGCAGCAGATCGCACGGAGCACGCCGCAGAAGCTCGCGGGCCACGCCGCCGGTGAAATTCCGGACCTCATTTTCTTTCTCCAGTGCGCCGGCGATGAGCAGATCGAAGTATTCACTCGCGGCCGCATCCACGAGCGCATCCGCCGGGGTTGGTCCCTCGCACCAGTAAATGTCGACTTCCTCGCGCCCGAGCATTGCAAACGCTTCCTGGAAGCACCGGACTTTCTCATCAGAACGCTCGGCAGCATGGAGCACACTCAACCTCGCACCGAACCTCCGCGCGAAGCGGTCGGCCTCGGCCAGCACCGCGTGGAAACGCGGCGAGAACGTGGAGGCTACGGCGAAGTGGGGCTCGGCCATCGCGTGAATCTCGTCTCCCGGCGCCCGGCGTGCCAGCGGAAAAACTCAGCGCTTCGCCAGGCGAAGAATCTCACGGTATTCCGCCGACGTGACCGGCATCACGCTGAGCCGGGATTGGCGCAGCAGGGCGATTCCGGAAAGCGCAGGCGACTGTTTGATTTCGGCGAGACCGACCGGGCGCGCCAGTGGCTCGACCGGGGCAATGTCCACGCACGACCACTCCCCCTCTTCGGCTGTCGGATCCGCATACGCCCCCTTGACCACGCGGGCGACGCCAACCACCTCGCGATCCGACACGCTGTGGTAAAAAAGCACCATGTCCCCCACCGCCATGGCTCTCAGATGGTTCCGGGCCTGGAAATTCCGGACACCGGTCCACGCCGTGCGTCCGTCCCGCACGAGGTCCGACCACGAGTAGGCTTCGGGTTCCTGTTTGACCAACCAGTGTTTCATCGCGGAACACAAAGCCGCGAAGGGGTCCCGCCTTCAAGGAAAGTTTCGATGTTTTCCGCCGTGAAACGGTTGATGAACGTGCGGGCTTCCTCGCTGTTGTAGGCATTGTGCGGGGTCACGATGACCTCCGGGCGGCGCAGGAGGGCGCTGCTCGCGAGGAAACGCGAGATCTCCCGCATACGCTGGGCAGGCACCGCGATGCGATCCCGCTCGGCACCGAACGACCGAACGCGATTCGCGATCTGGGCCCCGAGCTGGGCGGTCCCTCCGCGGAAGACGCTCTCCTCCTCCAGAACATCCAACCCCGCCCCTCCGACGTGCCCCGCCTCGAGGGCCTCAAGCAACGCATCGGAATCGATGAGCCCGCCCCGCGCGGTGTTGATGATGAGAACACCGGGCCGACACTGCGCCAACGCCGCCCGGTCCAGCATGTGGTAGGTCTCCTCGCTCAGCGGCACGTGCAGCGTGATCACATCGGCCTGCGCCAGGAGGTCCGGCAGAGTGGTGTAGGAAAAATCCACGAGCGCCGTGTAAAGCGGCCGCGGATCCGAATCGAACGCCAATACCCGCATGCCGAACGCCGCCGCGGTTCGAATGACTTGCAGCCCGACGCGTCCGGCGCCGATGACCCCCAGCGTGCGCCCTCGAAGATCGAATCCGCGGAACGACTCGTGGGTGACCGCGCCGGATACCGCGGCGGCGGTGGACTGTGGAATGCGGCGGGCGAGGCTGAACATCAGGGCGAACGTGTGTTCGGCCACGGTGTTCTGCCCATAGCCGGCCACGTGAGCAACCATGATACCGCGCTCCCGGCAGGCGGCGACGTCGATGTGGTCGCAGGCGGTGGATCGGGTGGTCACAAAAACCAGCCGGGGATGCTTCTCAAGGAAGGAGGAATCTATTTTTTCCCCGATGAACACCGACAGAATCTCCACGTCGTCGGGCACCGCATCGAGATCTGAAACAAAAACCGGATCGAACCGCGCAAAACGGTGCCGGAAGAAGTCCCCCTCCTGCGACTCGGTGGCGACGAAACACATTTTCCGACTTTGCATGTGGCGACGGACTGCGAGTATGGCGGCTCGACGAACGAAAACAAGCATGCCGCCACCGGGACTTTTCATCTCATTCGAGGGTTCGGAGGGTTGCGGGAAGTCCACTCAGATCCGGCTTCTCACGCAGTCCCTTGAATCCCTCGGCCGCCGCGTCGTCGCGGTGCGCGAACCCGGGGGCACTGCGGTAGGGGAAGCGATCCGCCACCTCCTTCAGCACGCTCCGGAAGGCGAGCGCATGGTTCCCGAAGCGGAACTCCTCCTTTTTGCTGCAAGCCGCGCCCAACTCGTGCGGGAAGTGATCCAACCGGCTTTGGAAGGGGGCGCCGTGGTGGTGTCCGACCGCTTTCTGGATTCCACAACGGTTTATCAGGGTGTCGCCCGGCGGATCGCGGACGGTGACACGGCCCGGATCAACGACTTTGCCGTGGGTGGAATTCTGCCCCGCCTCACGTTCCTTCTCGACATTGATCCCGCCGCGGCGGCGACGCGATTGGACGGAAGGCCGAAGGACAGGATCGAACGCGAATCGCGTGCCTTTTTCGAGGCGGTCCGTTCCGGCTATCTCGCCCTCGCCCGAAAGGAATCTTCACGCATCGTCGTGCTCGACGCGTCTCAACCGGCCGCCGACCTCGCAACCGAAATCCTTTCGCGGGTCACCTCGCTCCTCCCCGCAACGGAAACATGGCCCTCCTGAAAGAAGAAGCCCTGCGCCGCCTGCGCTCTGCCTGGGAGAATGAGCGCTTCGCTCACGCGTATTTGCTCGAAGGCGTGCAGGGCTCGGGGAAGGCCTGGCTGGTTGATCAACTCGCCGCTCTGGTTCTGAATACCTCCCCCGAGGAAGTCGCCTCGCATCCCGACTTTCACTCCGTCGGCCCGGAGTCGAAGTCGCGCCGGATTCTTATCCAACAGATGCGCGGCATGGAGAACGCCATCCAGATGAAACCACTCCTCGGCCGCACGAAGGTTGCGGTGATCCGCGATGCCGATCGCCTCCAGCCGCAGGCAGCAAATTCCTTTTTGAAGACACTCGAGGAACCGCCTCCCGGCAGTCACATTTTTCTTCTCACTTCGGTGCCCGACGCCGTGTTGGAGACGATTTTGTCCCGTTGCATTTCGGTGCCCCTGCGGCCAGCCGCCCCTCCTCCACCGACCGAGCGTGAACTCCTCGTGGCCGAGACTCTTCGAAAAGCCCTCGTGGGCGAGGCCGATCTTGCCTCGGCCATCCGATTCACCCGGGTCTTCCAATCCGCCATTTCGGAGACTCGCGAGAGCATCACCGACGAACTCGAAGCGGCATTCAAAAAAGAGGTCAAGGCCTACAAGGACACCACCGACTCCCGATGGCAGGATGGCCGCGAAGAACAGATCAAAGCCCGGGCCGAGGCGGTCGTTGTGCAGGAGCGCGCCCGCCTGCTTGCCGCCGCCGAGCGGGTGCTTGTGGATGCGCTCCGCCACCACCACGAACCATCGGACGACACTTCGGTCGCCGCCATCGCGGCCCGCAACCCCCCGCACACCCTGCTCCAGCGCCTCGCGGCGCTCAACCACACGCGCGATCTCCTCGCCCGCGGCGTCAACGAAGGGCTTGCGCTGGAATCCGGCTTTCTGGAAATGATCGCTCTCCCATGAAGAACCTCGTTGTGATCAAACTCGGCACAGGCGTCCTCTCCCGCCCGGGAGGAAAATCCCTCGACGCGGCGCAGTTCCGCCGCATCGCTCGCGAGGTTGCCGCCATCCATCGCAGCGGCACTCGGTGTCTTCTCGTGAGCAGCGCCGCGATTGCCGCCGGGGTCCGGGTGCTCGGCCTGCCGAAGCGCCCCGACGACCTCCCCGGCAAACAAGCGTGCGCCGCGGCCGGGCAACCGGAGCTCATGCGCTCGTATGCCGCCTCTTTCCGTCCGCACGGTCTCCACGTCGCCCAGTTGCTTCTCACCCACGGGGACATCGACAGTCGCATGCACCGGTCGAACGCCCGGAACACTCTGCAAAAGCTCCTCGACACGGGCAGCATGATCCCGGTGATCAACGAGAACGACTCCGTGGCGGTTGAGGAATTGCGTTTCGGCGACAACGACCGCCTCTCGGCCGAGGTGGCGATCCTTGCGCGGGCCTCGCGCCTCCTCATTCTCACAAGTGTGAACGGACTCCTCGACGATGTGGGCGAGCGGATTCCCGTGGTCAAAAACCTGCCGGACGTCCTCCGCCATGTGCGGCCCGACAAGGGCGAGGAATCCGTCGGCGGAATGAAGACAAAGCTCGAGGCGGTGCGCCTGGCCTTGGAGGCGCGGATCCCGGTCCACATCCTGGACGGCCGCGCCCCCGGCCAACTGGCCGCCGCGCTCGATGGCCGCGACACGGGGACGTTTTTCCCGGTGAAGCCGGCGACTGGACACCGCCGTGCGCGCTTTTCATAGTATTGTCCTGCAATGACTTCTCTCCTCCGCATCTGGACCATCGGCCGGAACACCCTGACCGAGTTGGTGCGCCTGAAGGTTTTCTACTTTCTTCTGATCTTCGCCCTGCTCGTCATCGGAAACTCTGCCTTCGTGGCGAAGTTGTCTTTTGAAGAACAGTTCCAGATGTTGAAGGACATCTCGCTGGGCGCGATGTCGGTCTTCACCTCCCTGCTGGCGATCATGGCCACGGCAAATTTCCTGCCGAAGGACATGGAGGACCGGACCATCTACACGATCCTTGCGAAGCCCGTTCCGCGTGTCGCCTACCTCCTCGGCAAACTGCTTGGCATCCTGCTCCTGCTGGCCCTTTCCGTCGCTCTGATGACGGCTGTGTTTTTCGCCGTCCTCTGGCTGCGCGAGCAATGGGTATTGGCGGAAACCAAGAACCAACTCACCGGCGCTCCACCCGAGGAACTTGCCCTCGCTCTCCGCGAGGTCACGACCGCGACGTTCAACTGGAACCTGGGGCCGGGCATCACGGTGATTTTCGTGAAGGCGGCCCTCCTTGCGGCCCTCACGCTCTTTGTCTCCACCTTCTCGACCTCTGCAATTTTCACTGTGCTGATGTCCGTGGCGATCTACTTCATCGGCCACCTCCAGGCCACGGCCCGCGAGTTCTGGCTCGCAGGCGGCGATCCGCAATGGTGGAGCCGCATCGCCGCCGCCATCATCGCATTGTTGTTTCCGGACCTGCAGGCGTTCAACCTCTCGGACGACGTGGTCGCCGGGGCGGTCGTGCCGATCGGCCTTTTCCTCCAGACCGTTGCGCTGGGCGGCCTGTATGTGGCGGTCTATTTCTCCCTCGCCGCATTCGTCTTCGCGGGCCGCGAACTATGATCCGGCGCCGGGCGATCGCGGTGATCCTGCTGGCCGTGGCGGGCGCGGCGCTCTTGCCTCTCCAAATGGCCGTCGATCGCGCCGCCCGCGCGGTGCATTTACGCAAGACCGAACTCAACCTTGACCTCCGGGAGCGTGTGGGCCAAATGGGCTTCCTCGCTGCCCTCAGCGGATTCCGTTCCCCCTTGGCCGCCTTTCTCTGGATCGAGGCCCACACCGCCTGGGAGAACACCGAGTGGGGCCGCATGGCCGGGCTTTTTGATACCGTCACGACCCTCCAACCCCGGTCGATCCCGTATTGGGACATGTCGGCATGGCACATGGCGTGGAATGCGAGCATCGCAGCGCTCAACGATGAAAAACAGCCCAGCGAAGCGCTCCGCCAGCGGGCCCAGCGCCAGTATTTCGATCTCGGACGCAGTTTTCTTGAGCGCGGAGTCCGGAACAACCCGGACGACTACCGTTTGTATCTCCAACTCGGTGTGCTGCTGAGGGACAAATACGAAGACCACTGCGGTGCGGCAGAGGCGTTTCTGAAGGCCTCGGAACTCCCCAGCGCACCATCCTACATCCGCCGCTTCGCCGGCTACGAGATGGCGAAGTGCCCCGGTCGGGAACGCGAGGCATACGAACTGCTCAAGGCACTTTATCTCCAAGGGTCCGACCAACGCATGCCCACACTGGTCACCGTGCTCGGGGACCTCGAAAAGAAACTGGATATCCCTGAGGCGGAGAGAGTAAAAGAGGCGGTTCCTTCCGGAAACTGACCCGATGCGATTTGCCATCTTCGGCGACATTCACGCCAACCTTCATGCCCTCGAGGCCGTGCTCGCCCATGCGCGTTCGGAATCCTGCACCCATTTCGTGTGCATGGGCGATGTGGTCGGCTACAACGCATTTCCAAAGGAGTGCCTGCAACTTGTGCGTTCGCTGGATTGCCCGGTGGTGAAGGGAAACCACGACGAGCAGGCCTCGATGCTTGGAATGCAGGAAGGTTTCAATCCGCTCGCCGAGGAGGCGATGAACTGGACGCGCGAACAACTCACATCGGACGACAAGGCGTGGTTGCGCGCACTCCGCCTCCAACGCCAGGTGCGGGACTTCACGATCGTGCATGCCACCTTGGACACCCCTCACAAGTGGGGCTATGTCTTCAACCAGCTCGATGCCGCCGCGAGTTTCAGCTACCAACACACCGCGCTCTGTTTCATCGGCCACACCCATGCCCCGAAAGCCTACATCCGCGACTTCAACGTCCATGCAGAGGCCCTCGATGTGCTCAAAATCGAACCGGGCAAAAAATACCTCGTCAACGTCGGCAGCGTGGGCCAACCCCGTGACGGCGACCCCCGCGCGGCCTACTGCATTTACGACGTCGACACGAACGAGGTAAGCCTGAAAAGGCTTCCGTATGATCTCGAGGCCGCCCAAGCAGCAATCCTCAAGGCCGGACTCCCCACCCGCCTCGCCGAGCGCCTTGCCATCGGGCGCTGACCGATGCGCACCCCTCGCTCGGTCCTCATCGTCAAACCAGGCTCCCTCGGCGACATCGTCCATGCCCTCCCCGTCGCCAATGCGATCCGCAGCCAGTCCCCCTCGACCCGTGTCTCTTGGATCGTCGACACTCGCTGGCTTCCCATTCTCGAAAACCATCCAGCCATCCATCAGTTGATTCCTTTCCCGCGGGAATCCTTCCGAGGACCCGTTGGATTTCTTCGCTTTGTTCGCTGGATGAGCGAACTTTATTCTCTTGCCCCGGATGTCGCGATCGATTTGCAGGGGCTTCTGCGGAGCGGACTCATGACAGCCTGCTCCAATGCGCAGGCCGTTTGCGGATTGAGTGATGCCCGGGAATTCTCCCGCCACTTTTACCACCGCGTGACTCCCACACAGGATCAACTCCACGCGGTGGATCGCTATATTCAGACGCTTGCAACCATCGGATTCCAAGTTCCGCTCAAAAAAGATTTTTCGCTTTTTTGTGATAAACTTAGCTCAACTCACTTAACAACAACATCTTACATTGTTGTTCATCCGTTCTCCCGTGGAGATGGCAAGTCATTGACCGCGGAGCAACTTCATGCATTCCTCGCAGAGTTCGCTTCCTCTGCGCATGTTGTCCTTGTTGGTACAGGAGACTTCGATGCACGGGCCTATCCGAACGTCACAAACCTCCTTCGAAGAACCACCCTCCCAGAGCTTGTTCGCATACTTCGCGAATCTCTTTTTGTTGTGAGTGTGGACAGTGGTCCGATGCACTTGGCAGCGGCAACGGGCGTTCCCTTGCTGGGGATCCATACCTGGAGCAAGCCGCAAAAAGTCGGCCCCTACAGCGACACTGCGTGGATCTGGCAGGGAGGGGAGATTCGGAGACAAAACCTCTCGGTGCCGGCCCTGCCGACCAGAGAGTTCACGGATTCCGACGCCCGGGCCGTTGCACGATTTGTTGCCGAGCGATTGCGGAAATGAGTCCGGGGATCCTGGTGACGGACTTCGACGGAACGATCACCGGGCGGGATTTTTTCGACTTGGTTCGAGAGCGATGGCCCCAGCGAGAGGATCCTTGGGACGACTATGTGGCGGGCCGCCTCAGCCACTTTGAGGCCCTTCGGAGGATTTTCTCCTCGATCCGGTGCCCGGAATCGGAGCTTCTCGGCGTGCTGGACCGGATGGAGTTGGACCCCTTTTTCTTCGATGCGGTTCACCGCCTGAAGGAGGGCGGTTGGCACCTCATCGTCGCCTCGGCAGGCTGTGGGTGGTATATCGAGAAGCTCCTCGCGCCTGTGCTTGCGGAAGTGGAAATTCGGGCGAATCCGGGACGTTTCCTGCCGGATGCGGGCCTTGAGATCCTTCGGCCTCCGGCGGGCGACTGTGTGTGCGAGGAAACTGGCGTCGACAAGCTCTGCATCGTCCGACAGGCGCTCAAGGTATCCCACCGCGTGGCATTCGCCGGCGACGGGCGCCCGGATCTCGCCCCCTCGCTTCTCGTTCCCCCGGAGCGGCGATTCGCCCGGGGCTGGCTCGCGGGAGCCTTGCGGGAACGCAACGAGGGTTCCGTCGAATGGACCTCATGGAAGACTCTCGCGGATTCTCTGCTTGAGATTGACTCGAAGGATTCCGCGGCGTTGTGTTCCGCAGAATGAGCCTTGGCCGACAGACCGCGATTCCGACACTGGTGCGGGTGAAGCCCGGAGCCCTCGACCGTCTGGGGGTCTATCTCGATCGTCTGGCGATTCACCACCCCCTGGTGCTCGTCAGCGAGGGCCTTCCCCATCACGGTCGTGCCCGGGAATCCTTGCAGGCCCGGGGTGTTTCGCCATGCCTGTTGGAAACCGTGAGCGACGCCTCGTTCGAACGGGCGGTCGAACTTTTCCGCCAAGCCCCGCCTCGGGCGGATGCGATCGTCGGCATCGGTGGCGGGAAGGCTCTCGACATTGCGAAATACGTCGCACTTCTTGCGGGCAAGCCCTGCCTCGTCGTGCCAACCTCCCTGTCAAATGACGGATTTGCGAGTCCGCAATCCAGTCTCACCATCGGGGGACGCCGCCGGTCTCTGCCCTCGGTGATGCCGCTCGGCATCGTGTTGGATACCGAGGTCTGCCTGGGGGCTCCGAAGGCGCTTTGGTTGTCCGGCGTGGGTGATCTCGTGGCGAAGCTCACCGCGGTGGCGGATTGGAAACTGGCCTTCCACGCCCGGGGCGAGGTTGTCGATGATTTCTCGGCGCTGCTCGCGGATGGGGCCGTCTACCAATTCCTTGGCCAACCGGACCACGACCTCGACGGGATCCGCCGCCTCGGCTCCGCGTTGCTGCTCAGCGGCATTTCGATCTCGATCTGCGGATCGTCACGTCCGGCGAGCGGCAGCGAACACCTGATTTCCCATGCTCTCGACGAGCTTTCGGCACGGCCGCGGCTGCACGGATTGCAGGTCGGTGTCGCGACGTATCTTGTGAGCCTGCTCCAAGGCATGAACTCCGCCCGCATCGACAGCGTGTTCCAGAAAACCGGGTTCTGGGAAGAGATCGCGCGGGATCCGTTCAACCGCTCGGAGTGGGAAGCCGCCCTTCGTCTCGCGCCCGATCTGAAAGCCAACTTCTTCACTGTGCTCTCCCAAAGGGATTGCCTGCCGGAGGCGATGCGTTTTCTGGAGGACGACCCGCGCTTGAGGCATTGTTTCACCTGAGCGCGCCGAGCTTCAACAGGCCCCCGATCGAATCAGGTCGGGAGTGATGTCGGCGAGGGACGACGCCCCCGCAAGCGCCATTGAGAGCTCCATGTCCTCGCGCAGGAGGCTCAAAACGCGTGCCACCCCTTGCGCGCCGCCCACCGAAAGCCCCCAGAGAACCGGACGCCCGACCTGCACGGCAGTGGCCCCGGCGGCAAGGGCTTTCAGGACGTCGGATCCGGATCGGATTCCCCCATCCACAACAAGACATCGTTGAGGACCGACCGCATGGCGAATCCCGGGGAGCACAGACACCGTGGCCGGGGCGGCATCCAACTGCCTGCCACCATGGTTCGACACAATGACTCCCGCCGCGCCGTGGTCGAAGGCAGCCACGGCATCATCCGGTCGGCAGACCCCTTTGACCATCACGGGAACCGGCGACACGCGGCACACCCACTCGAAATCCTTCCATGTCAGCGACGCATCGAGCATCCAATCAAAGGCGGCCCCGAGGCCGGCTCCGGAATGGCTCAGCGCCGAGGCATCGGTGCGGGAGCGGACCAGATTCACTGCCTCGACGCCCTCGGGCAGGTGGAAACCATTGCGCACATCCTGAATGCGACGTCCCCACTTGGGAGCATCCGCCGTCACGACAATCGCACGGTATCCCGCCGCCACCACGCGCTGGATCAACTCCTCCGTGAACGAGCGGTCGCGATTCACATAAAGCTGGAACCACTTTGGCCCCTGAGACGCAGCCGCGATATCCTCCACGGTGCGGGTCGAAAGGCTGCTCACGGTGATGAGCGCCCCGGCGTCCGCGGCCCCGCGGGCCGTGGCCACCTCGCCCTCCGGGTCGGCCAATTTGTGGAATGCCGTGGGCGCGACCAACACGGGGTGCGGAAGCCTTGCGCCCGGCACCTCGCACGAGAGGTCCAGGCGACTCACGTCACGGAACACGCGGTAGTGGACGCTCAGTCCGGCATAGGCCTGACGGTTGCGCCGAAGCGCTGCAAGATCACCTGCCGCGCCCGCGTAGTAATCGAAGGCCAGGTGCCCGAGTACTCCGCGGGCAGCCTCCTCGAAGTCATCCAAGGTCAGGAGCGAATCCATCCGCCCAGAGTCGGGTGTCTCACGAGACCCGGCAAGACTTCACTTCGCCGGAGGCACCGCGCAGGATTGGCAATCCTTGATCTGCTTGAAGAAGTCGTTGCCCTTGTCGTCCACGAGAATGAAGGCGGGAAAGTCGACGACATCGATTTTCCAGACGGCTTCCATGCCGAGTTCGGGATACTCAAGGAGCTCCACCTTGCGAATGTTCTCCTGAGCGAGGATGGCTGCCGGGCCCCCGATCGAACCGAGGTAAAAGCCGCCGTGTTTCTTGCAGGCATCGGTGACCTGCTGGCTCCGATTTCCCTTGGCGATCATAACCATGGATCCGCCATGGGACTGGAAAAGATCGACGTAACTGTCCATGCGTCCGGCTGTCGTCGGACCGAACGAGCCGGACGGCAGGCCCTTGGGGGTCTTTGCCGGACCCGCATAGTAAACCGGGTGGTTCTTGAAGTAATCCGGAAGGCCGGCGCCGGAGTCGAGCCGCTCTTTGAGCTTGGCGTGGGCGATGTCGCGGGCGACGACGATCGTGCCGGTGAGTTCGAGCTGGGTGGTGACGGGATGTTTGGAAAGCTCGGCGAGAATCTCGGGCATCGGCCGGTTGAGGTCGATTTTGACACGGTTCGTGGCCGATGCCTGCCGCAGGGACTCCGGGATGAACCGGCCGGGATTCGTCTCCAACTCCTCGAGCCAGAGTCCGTCCCTGTCGATCCGTCCCTTGATGTTCCGGTCTGCAGAGCAGGAGACGCCCATGCCGACAGGACAGGACGCCCCATGGCGGGGCAGGCGGATCACACGCACGTCGAGCGCAAAATACTTCCCGCCGAATTGCGCGCCGATGCCGGACCTGTGGGCGGCTTCAAGAAGCCGACCCTCGAGTTCCACGTCGCGGAACGCCTGTCCCAATTCGTTCCCCTCTGTCGGCAGCCCGTCGAGCGCCTTCGTGCTCGCGAGTTTCACCGTCTTCAAGCACGCCTCGGCCGATGTGCCGCCGATGACAAATGCGAGATGATAGGGAGGGCAGGCCGCCGTACCGAGGGTCTGCATTTTCTCAACGAGGAACTTCTCGAGGCTCGCGGGGTTGAGGAGCGCTTTCGTCTCCTGGAAAAGGTAGGTCTTGTTGGCCGAGCCGCCGCCTTTTGCCACGTAGAGGAACTCATACGCCATGCCATCCGCCGCATAAATGTCGATCTGGGCTGGGAGATTCGTCCCGGTGTTCACCTCGTCATACATGGTGAGCGGTGCGGTCTGGGAGTAGCGGAGATTTTCGCCCGTGTAGGTCTCGTATATTCCGCGCGAGATCGCCTCTTCATCGTGTCCGCCGGTCCACACCTGCTGGCCTTTCTTGGCCACCACGGTTGCCGTGCCGGTGTCCTGACAAAATGGCAACACCCCGTGCGCCGCGACTTCGGCATTGCGCAGGAGCGTGAGAGCAACCGTGCGGTCGTTCGCGCTGGCTTCGGCATCGTCGAGGATCGCGGCCACTTGCTCCAGGTGCGCGGGGCGGAGCAGGAAAGAAACATCCCGCAGGGCGACCCGCGAGAGATACGTCAGGGCCTCCGGCTCGATGCGCAGCACGGGTGTCCCACCGAAATCCTCGACCGCGACAAACTCGGAGGTCAAATGACGATACGTCGTTGTGTCAGCAGCAAGGGGAAAAGGCTTCTGGTAGCGAAACGGTGGCGGCGGCTTGGACATGGCAGGTATTAGTTTTTCTGATACTTCGGAAAAGTCAATCCGCGGAGACGGAGCTTTGACGCGAAGGCCCGTGTCGTCAGATGATCCCGCCATGCGAATCGTTCGATTTCTTGGAAGTGACGGCGGGATGCATCTCGGATGCGAGCACCCGAATGGCGCGGTGGAATTCCTTGCGGGCGATCTTTTTGGCGAACGCCACCCGACCAGACGTTTGGCGGAGGGTTTCAAACTCCTTGCCCCGATCGTGCCGACAGCCGTCTTTTGCACGGGTCTGAACTACCGCCTCCATGCGGAGGAGACACGCGCGCGGGTGCCGGAGTTTCCCGTGCTGTTCATGAAATCGCCCGCAGCGCTCCAGAATCCGGGGGATCCGATCCAGCTCCCCCGCCAACTTGCCAGCGAGCAAGTCGACTACGAGTGCGAACTCGCCGTTGTCATCGGCAAACCGGCGAAAAACGTACCGCGTGCGCGGGCGCTCGACTACGTCCTCGGCTACACGTGCGCCAACGATGTGAGTGCGCGCGATTGGCAGAAGGATCGCGGGGGCAGCCAGTGGTGCCGCGGAAAAACCTTCGACACATTCCTGCCCCTCGGTCCGGCTCTTGTCACACCCGATGAGATCGGCGATCCCGGCAATCTGCGAATCGCCACCACCCTGAATGGCCGCATCATGCAGGAGTCGACCACGGCCGACATGATCTTTGATGTGGCTGCTCTCATCGAGTTCTACAGCGGCAGCACGACGCTGCTGCCGGGAACGGTGATTCTCACGGGCACACCCAGCGGTGTTGGAATGGCACGCACCCCGAAGATATGGCTCCAACCCGGCGACACGGTCGCCGTGACCATTGATCGCATCGGCACCCTCGCCAATCCGGTCGAGGAAGAGACCCTCAACCGTGATTGATCACGAGCGAGCGGATCTCCGTCATCTCCTCCATGGCGTAACGCACTCCCTCCCGTCCGGCCCCGCTCTCCTTGAGGCCGCCATACGGAAGGTTCTCGACGCGGAAGGTGGGGACTTGATTGATCAGCACACCGCCGGCTTCGATCTCCTCATAGGCCGTGAGTGCCTTTGCCAGATCGCGTGTGAAGACTCCGGCATGGATGCCGAACCGCGATGCATTCACAAGGTGAAGAGCCTCTTCAAACGTCCGGTAAGGCTGCAGAACTGCAACGGGCGCGAACACCTCCTCGCAGACCACCTCGCACTCCGGCGGGCAATCCTCGAGAAGGACCGGCGCCAAGACACTCTCCCCCGATGTTTCGCAGGGCGTGAGCAATCGCGCCCCCGCGGCCACGGCCTTCGAAATCCAGTCCACCACTTTCGTCCGCGCCGCCGCGTTGATCATCGGACCCACCACCGTCTCCCGTGCAGAGGGATCCCCGACCTTCACTTTCGTGAGGATGAAATCGACCAGCGCTCTCCGGAATTCCGGGAGCAGGGACTCGTGAACCAGAATGCGCTGCACGCTGATGCAGGATTGTCCCGCGCTGCCGAAGGCTCCGGTGGCGATCTTGGGCACGGCCGCCTGCCAATCCGCATCCGGCTCGAGCACGACAGCGGCATTTCCGCCGAGTTCCAGCGCCACTTTTTGCCGAACGGCACGGGCCTTCAGACTCCACCCGACATCCACGCTTCCCGTGAAGCTCAGCATCTTGACGCGGGAATCGGCAAGGAGCCCGTCGATGAGATCGTGGCCGAAGGGAACGGTTTCGATTTGTCCCGGCGTCACACCGGCGGTCTCCAGCACCTCCGCCAGCAGAAGGGCACTCAGCGGCGTCTTCAAAGCCGGCTTGAGCAGCATTGTGCATCCCACAGCCAGGCAGGGCGCGACTTTGTGCGCGACGAGATTCAGCGGAAAATTGAACGGCGTGATGCCAAGGAGGACGCCGATCGGGAACCGCCGGGCGAACCCCACATGGCCCGCGCCCGGAGCGCTTGCGTCGATCGCGAGTCCGCTCCCCTCGTCCCGCAGGGCCTCGGCGGCGGCAAAACGGAAAGTGATACAGGCCCGATCGACTTCCGCCTCCGCGAACACAACCGGCTTCCCGGCCTCCGCAACAATGGTCTCCACAAACTCCGCGCGCCGCGCGGCGATGCCGGCGGCCACGCGCGTCAGAACATCCGAGCGGTGTGCGGCGGACTGTTTGCGTGTGACTTCGAATGCGGCGGATGCTGCGTCCAGTGCCGCCGCGACGTCCGGTGCCCCGGCAACGCATACCTCATCGATCACCTCACCCGACCAGGGATTTCGCACGGGGGCGGTCTCCTTGGTGGAGACCCATCGTCCATTGGAGAAGAACGGTTTCAAATGCGCTCGACCTCCCGTTTCTCGACAAAGATCGGCAACCCCTCGCGGGTGAATTGGTTCATGAGTTCCTCGGGATCCAGGGCCTCGGGCATCATCACGCCCCGCTCCGGGATTTTCCCTGTGGCGAGAAGTTTCGCCGTGAGGGCAGGCGGAATGCCCGTCTGGACGAGTGTGAGCGAGTAGCCGTAGCGCTCGTAGGTGTCGCGGTGGCTGTCCATCGAGTAGACAAAATACTCCACGCGTTTGCGGTCCTTTGTGCCACGCACCTCGGTTCCCACGCAGGAATACCCCTCCACGGTGGCACCGAGTTGGGCGGGCTTGGGAAGGTGGGCGCTGGCCACGCGCACCGGGGCGACTTCCACGCCGTCGACGCGGACTTTTTTCCATGTGTCGAGGTTGAGAAGTTGGAGGGACTTCGAGATGTGCACGACCTTGTCGGGGATGCTGTATTTGAACACAGAATACCGGACGCCTTTTTCGACAAACGGCGGGTAAATCCCGAGGCTCACTCCCTCCTCGTGCGCAACCGCGTAGGTTTTTTGGAGTCCGATCGGATCCGGAAACCGCACCCACTCGACTTCGGTCTCGAGCGGCTTTCCACTCACCACCCGGCCATCCTTCACGTAGTAGGGCGGCGCCCCGAGTTCCTCAAAAAATGTCTCGGGCGAGAACAACACGGCGAACCGGTATCCCCTCACCTCCGCATTGTCCGCATCCAGCACGCGGATGCTCGAAGCGGTATCGAGACGATCGATGGCCCAGCGGGCAAAGACGTTCACCGCGCCGGGATCCATCCCCATGCAAAGAATGCCGGCGAGGTCGCGATCGAGGAACGGTTGGTGGAACTTCTCGATCTCGGCCTCGAAGGAATTCTTCCCGGGACGCTTCAAACCCGGTGCCGAGTAGATGTCGGCCGCCATGTCGATGTAGTGCGATCCGGCCCGCAGGCAGGCCTCGAGCACGGAGTGGTTCGTCTGGCACGTGCAGGCATTGCAAGTGACCGAGACCGAATGTTCCTTCATGAGGTCGGCCAAACGATCAACGTCCATCGCATTCGCCTGCACCACCACGAAGCGGTTCTTCGGGGTCCGTGCGGCGAGTTGCTGGGCAAAAACGGTATCCATGTCCGCCAGAACAATCCGGTCGAAGCAGTCGTAATCGTGCAGCTTTTGTCCGATGACGGAACCGACACCGCCGATTCCTATAACCATGGCATTGGGCATATTGAAAACCCCGGTGGATCCGGGTCCTTCTGAAGAACCTACCCTGAAAAGGTGCTTATGGCAACTTGCGGAGGGGTTGCGGGCACCCGGCGGCCTTCCCGGCGACTTGATTCGGAGATCGGGTTTCCCGTAAACGAACGGCATGTCCGAAGAAGCTTCCAACTCGCGTTTTGAAATCCTCTGCGGTGTCACTCTGGCCGTGTTTGCGGCGTGTCTTGCGATCAACGACCTCGGAGCCGGAAAGTTCGGGGATGATGAACTCATCGCCCACGGCCAGGCCCAGCAAGCCTACTCCTGGTATGCGTCGAAGGGACTGAAGGAGAACCTCGCCGAGGGCCAACTCGGCCTGCTCCAAAGCCTCGTGAGCGCCGGCGCGGTCGCTCCCGAAAAAGCCCCGGGCATCGAGAAAAACATCAGCGACCTCCGGGAAGAAATCGCACGTTACAAAAAAGAGAAGAAAGAGATTCTCCTCGGTTCCTCGGTGGTCGGCAAAGACAACTGGGTGCAGGACATCGACGGCGCATTCGGCGTGGTCACGGGAGCCAAGCAATTCGATGCCCTGGCGGAAGGCCTTGGCAAAGCCGGCGATCTCTTCGATCTGGGCACCCTGTTCCTGCAAATCTGCCTCGTCATCGGCGCCATCAGCCTGATCTTGAAGAATGCGGGGCAGCGCACCCTTTTCTACAGCGCCTGCATTTTGCTCGGATTGATCGGGGCCGTTTATTCGGTGCTGGCCTTCCTGCGCGCGTTCGCGGTGGCCTGACCGGGTTCCTGGTTCCCAGGGCGGGATGCGGAAGATGCCGCCTTGTCGGATCCGTTTTTCCCGTGTTAAGCAAATTGCTGTTTTGAACAGCTCGACGAGCTACTGCCAATTCGGGAAACGTTTCCTCGACGGCTTCTCATGGATCGCCCCGGTCACGAACAACCGCATCGGCGACGCGCTGAACATCGAGTTCGTCCACGAGCAACTTTTCTTCATCGAGGGCGAGCGTGTGCTCGACGACGTCGGCTTCAGCGAAAAAGGCAAGCGATTCAGCGAAGCCGACATGGGGAAGCCCGTTACCGACCTGACCTCCCTGCGGGCCGGGGGATATTGGCTCGTCGGCCGACGCTACAATGCCGAGGCCGCCCGGAAGGCACTGGCCGAGGTGGACGACGGGCATTACTACTCATTCTTCAGCAATCAGTGCCAGGACTGGGCCGACCGCCTCAAGCGGAAGATCGAAAGGATCGAGAAACAGGAGGGCCTCGAGCCCCCGCCTGCCGACAACTCGGGCGGCGCGGAGGACTTCTGGAAGGAAAAAGCACCGACCGTCCCCGCCTCCGCACTTTTCGGCATGTTGGCGGTCCTTCTGGGTCTCGGGGCGTGCCTAGCCCCGGTGGTGGCCGGCCGCCAGTCGCTGCTCATTCTCGCGCTGTTTCTGATCGCCTCGGGTGTTTCCGAGATCATCTACGCCTTCCACGGTCGGAACTGGAGCCAGCTGCTCGGCACGCTGTTCTTCGCGGCGCTGAACCTCATCGCGGGCACCGCCCTGGTCCTCACGGCGCAGAATGCCGTTGCCTGGGCCGGGACATTTTTTGAAATCGCTTTCGGTGTGGCCGGGCTCGCCAAAGCCGGGGTCGCCCTGCGGAGCCGGCCGTTCGTGCGATGGATTGGCACGCTCGCCGTGGGCCTGCTCATGGTAGCGGTTTCCGCCCTTCTTCTCGGGGGGCAGGTGCGGGAAACCGACTCGCTTTTCGGCTTCCTCATCGGGCTGAACCTCCTCGGCGGCGGTGTTTCCACCCTCTGGCTCCGGTGGCGCGCGGCAAGGGATTGAACCGTTTTTGTTTCTCGTCCGGCCGCGTCCGGGTAGCGTAACCTCACCGTCCCGAAAATGAGATCCGCCACCGAAAAACAACTCCGCGACCTCCTCGACCAGCGCATCGTCTTCCTCGACGGGGCGATGGGGACGATGATTCAACGCTACAAGTTGACGGAGGCCGACTACCGCGGCGAGCGCTTCGCCGACTGGAAGGGACAGGACCTCAAGGGCAACAACGACCTCCTCGTCCTTACCCGCCCTGCGGTGATCCGCGAAATTCACGACCAATACATCGCGGCCGGGTCGGACATCATTGAGACAAACACCTTCAACTCCACCACGATCTCACAGGCGGACTACGGGCTGGAGCACCTCGTGCCGGAGCTCAATCTCGAAGCCGCCCGCCTCGCCCGCGCCGCCGCCGATGCCTGCACCGACCGGCGCATCTTCGTCGCGGGGGCCATCGGGCCGCTGAACCGCACGCTCTCGATTTCCCGGGACGTCAACGATCCGGGCAAACGTGAGGTCACCTTCGAGCAGGTTGTCGCCGCATATCTCGAGCAGATCGAGAGCCTCGTCGCCGGCGGAGCGGATATCCTCCTCGTGGAAACCGTCTTCGACACGCTGAACGCGAAGGCCGCCCTTTTCGCGATCTCCAGCTTCTTCGAATCCCAACCCTCGCTTCCCGTGATGGTCTCCGGCACCATCACCGACTTGAGCGGACGCACGCTCACCGGCCAGACGCTCGAGGCCTTTATCAACTCGGTCTCGCATTTCCCGCTCGTCTCGGTCGGCCTCAATTGTGCCCTCGGCCCGAAGGAGATGCGCCCGCACATCGAGGAGATCTCGCGCATCGCCCCGCTGTATGTCAGCACGTATCCGAATGCCGGACTGCCCGACCCGCTTTCCCCGACCGGCTTCCCCGAGACACCCGAAAGCCTTGCGCCGCAACTCCGCGAGTGGGCCGAGAATGGCTGGCTCAATGTTATCGGCGGCTGCTGCGGGACCACGCCGGATCACATCCGTGCCATTGTTGCCGCGATTGGCAACCTCCCGCCGCGACGGATTCCCGAGCGCGAGGCGACCCTGCGCTTGAGCGGTCTCGAAGCCTTCACGGCCCGACCGGAGATTCCTTTCATCAACGTCGGGGAACGGACAAACGTCACGGGCTCACCGAAGTTCGCAAAGCTCATCCTTGCGGGAAACTACGACGAGGCCCTCGCTGTCGCCAGGCAGCAGGTCGAGGCCGGAGCGCAGGTCATCGACATCAACATGGACGAAGGCATGCTCGACGGTGCCGCGGCCATGACGAAATTCCTCAATCTCGTCGCCAGCGAGCCCGACATCTCGCGCGTGCCGATCATGATCGACTCGTCGAAGTGGGAAGTCATCGAGGCCGGTCTCCGCTGTGTGCAGGGCAAGTGCATCGTGAACTCGATCAGCCTCAAGGAGGGCCCCGAGAAGTTCAAACAGCAGGCCCGCCTCATCCGGCGCTACGGGGCGGCGACGGTCGTCATGGCGTTCGATGAATCCGGTCAGGCCGACTCGCTTGAGCGCAAGACGGCGATCTGCGAACGCGCTTACCGCATCCTTGTGGATGAGGTCGGATTCCCGCCGGAGGACATTATCTTCGATCCGAACATCCTCACCGTCGCCACCGGCATCGAGGAGCACAACGACTATGCTGTCGCGTTCATCGAAGCGACGCGTTGGATCAAGACCCACCTCCCCCACGCCCGGGTGAGCGGCGGCATCAGCAACATTTCCTTCTCCTTCCGCGGCAACAATCCCGTGCGCGAAGCCATGCACACGGCCTTCCTCTATCACGCGATCCGCGCCGGTCTCGACATGGGGATCGTCAATGCCGGACAGCTCGGCGTTTACGAAGAGATCCCTGCGGATTTGTTGGAGCGCATCGAGGATGTGCTTCTCAACCGGCGTCCGGATGCCACCGAGCGCCTCGTGACGCTCGCCGAGGAGATGAAGGCCCGCTCCGGCGGCCAATCGAGCGCCGGCGTCGTCGCGGATCTCTCTTGGCGCGAGGGGACTGTCGAGGAGCGTCTCAAACATGCGCTGATCAAAGGCATCGTGGAGTTCGTGGATCAGGATACGGAGGAAGCGCGGCAGAAATACGGGCGTCCGCTTCTTGTGATCGAGGGTCCGCTCATGGACGGAATGAAAGTCGTCGGCGACCTGTTCGGGGCCGGGAAAATGTTTCTCCCGCAGGTCGTGAAGAGCGCCCGAGTGATGAAGCGCTCGGTGGCGGTGCTCACTCCCCACATGGAGGCCGAACGTGCCGCGAACCCTGCCGCACGCGCACAGGGCCGTGTGCTCATGGCCACCGTCAAAGGCGACGTGCACGACATCGGCAAGAACATCGTGGGCGTCGTGCTCGCCTGCAACAACTACGAGGTGATCGACCTCGGCGTGATGGTCCCCTGCGAGAAGATTCTTGCCGAGGCCCGCGAGAAGGAGTGCGACATCATCGGACTGTCGGGCCTCATCACGCCCTCACTGGATGAAATGATCCACGTCGCAAAGGAGATGCAACGCGAAGGTTTCACCACCCCGCTCCTCATCGGCGGTGCCACAACCAGCAAGGCCCACACGGCGGTGAAGATCGAACAACACTACGCGCACGGCGTGGTGCATGTGCTCGATGCCTCGCGTTCGGTGAATGTCGTCAACGACCTTCTCCACCCCGACTTGAAGCCCGTCTTCCTTGAAAAGCTCCGCAGCGACTACGAGGTGCTGCGCGAGGAGCACGCCGGCAAGCAGACGAACCGCCCGCTGCTCCCGCTCGCCGAGGCCGAAGCGAATGGCTGCCGGACCGATTGGGCCTCCGCCGACATCGCCATCCCGGAGCGCTACGGGGTCTTCGATTGCGACGTGCCCTTGGCCGATCTCGTGCCGTTCTTCGATTGGTCTCCATTCTTCCACGCGTGGGAACTTCGCGGCCGCTACCCGGGCATTTTTGATGATCCCAATGTCGGGACCGAAGCCCGCAAACTCCACGACGACGCCCTCCGTCTGCTCGACGAGATTGTCTCCAAAAATCTCTTCACACCGCGTGCGGCAATGGGTTTCTGGAGAGCGGCCTCGACGGGCGAGGACATCCGACTTTTCGATGCCGACGGCACCTCACCCGCCACATTGCATTGCCTCCGCCAGCAGGCCAAAAAACCCGCAGGCCAGCCGAATTTCTCTCTCGCCGACTTCGTCGCCCCCGAGGGATCGGGTCGCGAGGATTCCGTCGGTGCGTTCGTTGTCACCACCGGCCACGAAGTTCAAGCGCTCGCGGAATCCTACGAAAAAAAACACGACGATTACCTGGCCATCATGACGAAAGCCCTCGCCGACCGGTTCGCCGAGGCTTATGCGGAGTATCTCCACAAGCGCGCCCGCGAACTGTGGGGCTTCGGCCGCACGGAGAACCTTTCGCCGGAGGACCTCATCCGGGAACGCTACCGCGGCATTCGTCCCGCTCCCGGCTACCCCGCACAGCCGGACCACACGGAGAAATGGACGCTCTGGAGCCTCATGGATGCCGAGCGCCGGACGGGTGTGCGACTCACCGAGAGCCTCGCCATGTATCCGGCCAGCAGCGTAAGCGGTCTTTATTTCGCCCATCCGGAAGCAAAGTATTTCGCCGTAGGCAAAATCGGACGCGACCAGATCGAGAGCTACGCCGCGCGGAAGGGCATGTCCGTCGAAGACTGCGAGAAGTGGCTCAAGCCGTATCTCAACTACGACGCCGACAGCGATCTGGTCCGCCCGTGCATTGTGAAATGAGCGCCGAGCGTCTCCAAGCCGGTTTGGCAAAAGCCGTCCCTTTGCTGGAAAAAATGAAGTCCGGCCTCGCGTCGGCCCCGAAGGCTTCGGGGCGCTCGTTGGAGCGGCTCAAAAAAGCCGCCAGTTCCGCACGCCGCACGGCCGCCAAGCCGGCACAGAGTGCGATCACCGCCGACCGCGTCCCGGAAGCGGCTGGTGCCTCCGGGAGATTCGCGAATCTCGACGAACTCCGCGCCGCCGCCCTCGCCTGCACACGCTGTCCGCACCTCGTCCGCTCCCGCACGCAGGTTGTGGTGGGCGTCGGGAATCCCTCCGCCGACCTCCTGTTTGTGGGCGAGGCCCCCGGGGCGGATGAGGACAAGGAGGGCGAGCCCTTCGTGGGCCGGGCCGGCCAGTTGCTCACGAAAATGATCGCCGCCATGGGCTTCACCCGCGACGAAATCTACATCGCAAACGTCCTCAAGTGCCGCCCGGACATGCCCGCCGGGGAGTCCGGCAACCGCAAACCGAAGCCTGAGGAGATGCGCACCTGCCTGCCCTGGCTCGAGGAACAAATCCGCCTCATCCGGCCCAAGGTGATGGTCGCTCTCGGCTCGACCGCCGCCGAAGGGCTCCTCGAAACGGATGCGCCGATGCGCGACCTCCGCGGGCGTTGGCACACGTTCCGCGACATCCCCGTGATGGTAACTTACCACCCGGCCTACCTGCTTCGAAATCAATCGATCTCCGAAAAGCGCAAGGTCTGGGAAGACATGCTGCTCGTTCTCGAAAAACTCGGGGTCCCGATCAGCGAGAAGCAGCGCCGCTACTTCACGCAAGCCGCCGAGTGAACACGTTCCGGCGCGTTTTTCATTTCGCCTTCTACGTTTTCATCGTGGGCTCCCTGCGCCTGCTGCTCACCACGGCGGCGAGGGTTCGCGTGCTCCGCACCGCCCCCCTTCCCTCCGGGGCGTTCGTGATGGCCTCGAACCACATCAGCCACTTCGACCCGCCGTTTTTGAGCGGCTGGATTCCCCGCAAGATCGAGTGGATCGCCATGGTCGAACTCTTCGGCACACGGTGGTCCCGGGCGGGCTTCACGTGGTTGGACGTCATCCCCGTGGACCGCACGGGCGATGACCGGCATGCCCTGCGCGAGGCTTTGCGCCGGTTGGATGAGGGCCGTGTGATTGGGGTGTTTCCCGAAGGCGGCATCCGCGATGGAGACCAGTCGTTGCTGGCCGGGGCACCCTGCCGCGAGGGCGCTCTTCTCCTTTCTGTGCGCTCAGGGCGTCCGCTCGTTCCCGTCGCGATCCTCGGCAGTGAACGTCTCTACAATAAACGGAACTGGCTCTCGTTCCGCCGCGCCGCGGTTTACATCGGGATCGGTGCCGCCATTTTCCCCGATGCCACGCTCAAAGGCGGAGCCCGTGCGAAATTGCGGGCGGACTTCGAGGCCGCCCTCCTCGCCCTGCGGGATCAGATGGTCGCCACCTACGGACTCACGGCGAACGACATGCCCCACTCGCCCCAGCAACGCATGCGCGAACCGTGAAGGATTGGATTCCCCGGACGAGCGCGTTCGCGATGGATGCCGCGATGTGCGCCATGATGAACGGCCTCCAATGGCGGCGCCGCCACGACGCCATCCCGCGCGAGGTGCTGGCCGACTACATCGAGCGCCACCGCGTGATGGATCGCGCAGAATTCTACGCGGCGGGCTCCCCCGCGGAGATTGCAGAGTCCGCACCGTTTCTCGAATGGCACACTCCGCTCCCCGGCGGATTCGCCGAGAACAACCGCGCACGCATCCGGTTCTTCCGTGCCGCGAACCCCGGAGCGCCCTGCCTGCTGCTCCTGCATGCCTTGATGAGCGCCAGCGATGTCGGCTACCGGAGCGTGGCCGCAAGGTTCAACCGGCGCGGATGGCACGTCGCCTTCCCCCATCTTCCCTACCATTACTCGCGCACGCCGCGCGGCACGCTGAACGGGGAACTCGCAATCACGGCGGACCTCATCCGGAATGGCGAGGGACTTCGGCAGGCTGTGGTCGAGTTGAGGCAATTCATGCACTGGGCGCGCGAGACGCTCGGCACGCGGGAGTTTGCCGTGCTGGGAACCAGCTACGGCGGGTGGATCGGTGCCCTCCTCTCATTTTTGGAGCCCGATTTCCGCTTTGTCGCCCTCGTCCAGCCGATCGTGAACGTCGAGAAAGCGATCTGGGAGAATCCGGGGGCCGCCGTGATGCGCTCGCGCTTGCGTGCCCTCGGTCACGAACCCGGCCTCACCCGCGACCATGCCCGCCTGGTTTCGCCTCTCGACGGACTTCCCCTCTGCCGAAACGTGCTCGTCACCTGTGGGGAATATGACCTTGTCTCCCCGCCGCAGGATCTCGAGGAACTCGTGCGCCGCTGGCCGGGTGCCGAGCTCCTTCGCGTGCGCCAGGGGCACTTCGGCTACACTGCCCTGCGCGAGACCCTGGAGCGGCTCGAGCCTCACATTGCTCAGGAAAAAGCGATCACCGCGTAGAAGCCCGCCTCGTCGCGGTGCAGCACTTCCATACCCGGAAAACCCGCCGCCCGGGCCATACGCCCAAAATCGGAGACTTTCTCCGGATAGTCATTGCCTGTCACATGCCCCTCGATCGCATCCAACTCGTCCGGCGTGAACCCCTCCCAATGCGCCCGCATGAAGGCCACCCACCGCTTCATGTACTCCGCCCGCGTTTCCTCCTCGCGGAGGATCGGCTCGAAAAACACAAACGCCCCGCCCGGCGCAAGCAGCCCACGGATCTCGGAAAAAAAGCGCGCCTTTTCCGGAGCCAGAAGGTGGTGAAACGAGAGGCCGATATAAATGACGTCCTGGGCCGCCAGGCCCAGCTTCAACGGATCCGAGAAATCCGCCAAACGAAACTCCCTCGGGCACAGAAGAGCCTCTGTATTCTTCTTCGCCAGTTCAAGCGCCGGACCCGACACATCCACGCCGGTGTAGGACTTCAGCGCCCGCCCGCTCAATACAGCCGAAGTAAACGAGGCATCGCCACACCCCAGATCGCAAAACGCAAACGGCGCAGCCCTCCCGTCGAGCCACCGCGCCAGCGCCGGCATCGCCCGGCCATGAAAAAGGTAGTCCTTGTCCACCACCCGCCGGTAAAGACTCCACTGCTCAAAAAACGCCTGCACTGCCGCCGCATCGCGGTTCTCGGTTTCCATTCCCCCACTCAACCAGCCCACAGAAACGAATCGAGCCTAAACCGGGTCGGTTCACGCAAAGACGCAAAGGGGAACAAGAGTTTCTCCTCTTCCTTCGCGCCTTGGCGGCTTGAGGGCAGCGGGCGTGAGGGTCAGAAGGATTCGTCGATCTTGTTCACGATGCGCTTGATGCTTTCTTTCGTGAGGGCGGCACCAAAGTTGAGAAGCAAGCCAAGTCGCCTGTCTGCGAGCTTGAGGTAGGTGAAAGCAGTTTGTAATGCACTTTTGCAAGCTGCTCGACCAACTTGAGTTCGATGATGACCTTATCTTCCACGATCATGTCGGCCCGGAAGCCCTCGTCCAAACGCAGGTCTTCGTATTCGATCGGGATCGCCACCTGCCGCGCCACACGCAAACCCCTTCGCTCCAGTTCACGGGCCAAGACCGCCTCATAGACGGATTCGAGAAGCCCGGGGCCGAGCTGATTGTGGAGCTTAACGGCGGCATCCACAACTTCCTTGGCGATTTGGTTTTCGTTCATGGGATGCAAAGGAGTGTCACGCAAAGACGCAAAGGAGCAGAAGGCGTCTCTTCCGGTTCTCTTCTTTCTTTGCGCCTTGGCGGCGTGATGCGGGCAGGCCGAATTCCTCGCCAAGACAGGCAGGCTCTTTCCTACGACGTTGGGGGCGCCGTTGCCTCGCGGGCGACGGCGTCGGCTGCAAGCCCGCCGAGCCATGCGTGAGCCTCGGCGGTGAGATGAAATCCATCGGGCAACCAACTACCGGGGTCGTCGTGCCAAGGCAGGGCATGCGGGACGATGGAGGGGACGCCGAGTCCGCCGACAACCTGCGAAACGAAGTCTGCGGTCATCGGACGAAGACCGGAAGCGAAGCCCGGCGGATAAAGTGCTTCGAGCACCATCACTCGCACCCCGGCCTCCCGGCATTCGGCGCGAACGGAGTGCAGCAGTTCCCGGAAAAGCCTGCGTGCCCGGATGTGCCAGCCGGTCCAGAGCGAGAGTTTGAGGTTTTCATTGCGCAGCCGCGAGGACATTGCCACCCACTCCTCCCGCAAGCCGGCGGGCCACTGCGCACCGTAGAGCATGCAGGGATTCGGCCGAAGTCGCAGAATTGAAAAGCCGTGAAGCCGGATCCAAACCGGCACGAAAAGACTCCACAGAAACCCCGGCCGGACCTGATAAACGAGGAGCTCCGGCTCGTGTCGAAGAATTGCGCGCCGGACCTCGTCCAGGTGATCGGCCGGTGAGGGACTCACGAGACGCCCGAGGTGGACCCGCGCCGTAATGCCGTAGCGCTCGCGGAGTTCCCGCACCATCACCCGATGGTAAAGCGAGTTGAGCGGAATGAGGCCGAACCCGCCCGCGAGGCACCCGCTCATGATGCTGATTTTCATTCCGTGCGTCCCTGCAGATACCTTCGGGCGAGCAGGGCTTCGTGCGGGGAGACGAGGTAGCCGTCGAGAGCGAGGCACGTGCGCTCGCTGCGCTGCCGGTATTCGTAAGCCCGGCTGATGAACAGCGCCCGCTCAAGCGGGTCCGACGGCAGGCCCAGCGGCCCGCAACGCAACGGTTCCCGCCGGCCCAAAAGAAGATCCTGCTGCCGGGAAGTCAGCACACACATCGCAAAACGTTCCCCGAACCGCGCGCGCAGCCGATCGGCCGCGGCGAGGAATCCGTCGTCGTTCCACAGTTCGGGAAATGGGGGGTGGACGTAGATGGTTCCGTGCCGTGCCGCGGCTTCGAGGACCGGCCCTGCGGCAGACCAGAATGCCTCCCCGTTCGGAGGCATTGGCGGCCACTTGCCGATTTCCAGAACGAGGTCGAAAAATCCCATCACCACGTGTTTGGACGCCCTCGAGATCTCGTCCGCATGCTCGAGGGCCGATGGCGTCTCGACGATGGGAATCACCTCTCGGGCGAACGGGAGCAGCTCACGCCACGTCGCCAAATCCGAGGCGCGGCGGATTTTCGGCACGAGAACCACCGGAGCGAAGCCCGAAGCGCCGCAGCGCATGAGAAGGGCGGCATCCGCCTCGGCCTCGCCGGAATTCAAGTCGTTCACCCGCACGCCCACCGCAGCGCCCGTGTGCCGTGTGGCGAGGCTCTCCAAAACTTCGCGTGCCTCCGCTTTGGATGGGCTTCCCGCCGCGGTTCCGAAGCCGACGCTGTCTTCAAGATCCAGAATGGGCAACACCCCCAGTGGCAGGCTCCGGGAGAGCGTCTGTCGCGCGGAGCGTGGGTGCGTCAACGGCACAAAGCGAAAGACTTGGCAGCCACAGGAGGTCATCTTCTCGCGCGCAAACTGACAGCCCGCAACCGCCCTGTCGATTACCACCTGCGCGGGCCCAAACCGCCATCCGCGGCCCTCCGCAGCGTAAAGTTTCTTCCCTACAGGGTGCTATGCACTTCTGGCGACCCTGTGCAGGTCACCCCCTGAGCTACTCGGCCTTGCCGCCGGCCATGTCGACGAGTTCGACGCGGCGGTTTTTGGCCCGGCCTTCCTCGGTGGTGTTGGGGGCGACGGGTGCTGCGAAACTAACGCCGACGGGGAAGAGCCGCTGCGGGGCGATCGAGCGGGAGGTCAGGGCAGCGACGACGGACTCGGCGCGTTTCTGCGAGAGGTTGCGGTTGAAGGCGAAGGAGCCGACAGAGTCGGTGTGGCCGACGACGAGGATGTTGAGGTCGGGGGTTTGCTGGAGGAGCTTCGCGATCTCGTCGAGGGTGGCGTTGGACTCGGGGCGGATGGCGGCGGAGTTGAAGTCGAATGTGATGCCGTAAAGGGCGATGCGGCCCTGGAGGTTGAGGGCGTTCGACATTTCCGAACTGGTGACGAGTTCCATGCGCTGCTCGCGGGCCTTCACTTCGACGACGTCAACACGGGCGAGTGTGAGATCGACGGGCAGATCGAGCCAGCGGTCGTGGGTATTCGGCACGATGTAGGCACTGACGACGAGATCGCCGGTCGGTCCGGTTTTGCGCGCGGCAATGTAGCCCGCTTGGTCTTCCTTCGTGTGCTGAAAGGGCCACTGGGCCTTTTCCTCGGGCGTGCCGTAGGTGCCCTTCATCCCGAGGACTTCGCGGGCGATTTGGTTGTTGTAGCCAGGGGTCTCGACTTCCTCGCCAAGGCCGGAGAAGAGAATCTCGAACCCGTTCTCGCGGAGGTCCTGCTCGTAGTTGCGCAGGGCTTCCAGCACGCCGATGCCGGCGGGAAGCCGGTAGTAGTTCGTGAGCAGGCGGCCTTCCACCACGAGGCTGCGGAAGGGTTTCACCTTGGCCTCCGCACCACTCCACTCGACTTTTTCCAGAGCCAGCTTGAGCCGGTCGAAGTCCGCCCGCTTGGAGAAGAATACCTCGGAACCGGTGACACGTTTGACCGCGGGATGATCTGCCCCGCCGGCGGCTTGGACAACCGGGAGAAGCGTAGTGACGCAGAGGAGCAGGAAACAGAGGGAGCGCATGGCCGAAGTGAAGTCCGAGCCGTGGCGGAACGTCAATAGGGATAAAGGGATGGGCTCACGCAAAGATGCAAAGGTGCGGAAGGCGTTTCCTCCGCTCCTCCTCTTCCTTCGCGCTTTGGCGGCTTGAGCGCAGCGGGCGTGAGGTCTGTCGAATCACCAGATTGAGTGTTGAGGGACGGCGGGGATCTTGGCAGGATGGAGTGGTGAATTCCTCCCGCATGCAGGCCCACGACTATGGCGCACTCTGCAAACGCTGGCGGCGCTTTGCCAAGAAACACAGATTCGGTTTGCGCACCATCTCCAGTGCGCGGGGCCTTTCGGTTTACGAATTGCGACGGGTGCGCCCGGGTGCGCCGAGGGTTTACCTCTCGGCCGGTGTCCATGGGGACGAAGCGGCTGCGACCGAGGCGTTGATCGAGTGGGCGGAGCTCGGCCCCTCGCACTGGCGGGCCTTTGATGTGACCATCTTCCCGTGCATGAACCCCTGGGGGCTGGTGCACAACTCGCGCACGGATGAATACGGCCGGGACTTGAACCGGTGCTACAATCGTCGCGACATCGACATCGTTGATGCCCACCTGCGGGCCATCGAAGACGACTTCTTCGATGTCGCCCTCACCCTGCACGAGGACTACGATGCAACCGGCCTCTACATCTACGAAGTGGCGACGGGCCGCAAACCGTATTGGGCGGAGGAACTTCTCAAGGCCGCCGCACCGTTTGTTCCCCCGGATTCGCGACGGCGCATCGAGGGCCGGAAGGCCTCCGGCGGCATCGTCCGCCGCAAGATCACCCCCGACTTGATGCCCGATTGGCCGGAGGCGTTCGTGCTGCATTTCCACCATGCACGCCGCACCTTCACCATCGAGACGCCGTCGGAGTTCCATATCGACCAGCGCATCGAGGCACAGGTGGCGGTGATCGACCGGGCCCTGGAGTGTTTGCGTGAAGAATTTGAGTCGAGATCGCAAGGGAGGCATGGTAGGATCGCCTCATGAATCCTCCCGATCGTGTCGTAAAAACGAAGGTGCCCGCCCGTGTGATTGCGGGTGCGGTCTTGATCTCCGTCTTCGTCATCGGCTTTATTCTGGTGGCCGTCTTCTACAGCGGGGCAGGACTCGCCGAAGCCCGCATGCGCGGCACGGTTGTCTCCAAGGAATTCCGCCCCCTGCCCTCGCCAGAGCGCCAGATCACAATCGATCGGCAGGGCGGAGTGAATGCCCGCACTTCCGAGGGAGAGTTTATCGTGACCGTGGAGGTGCCTCAGGCCAACGGACCGGCCCGCACGTTCACCGTGTGGTTGAACGACCGGGCGCGGTTTGAGTCTCTCAACGTCGGAGACTCTTTTGATGTCGGACCGTACATTGTCCCTTCGCGCGAGTAATCCCGCCGAACGTGTGCGCGACTGCGGACTTTTTTTTGAACAAACAAAGGGACGGCCTGTCTCAAGTTCAGGAGATTTTTGTAAATACAAAGTAAACACACCATGAGCACAAGCACCTCGGAACTCACCAAACAAGTCGAACAGACCCGGCAGTGGGTCGACCCCCTCATGAGCGAGATCGGAAAGGTGGTCGTCGGTCAGAGACACTTGGTGCATCGCCTGCTTGTGGGGTTACTCTCGAATGGCCACGTGCTCCTCGAGGGTGTGCCCGGGCTCGCGAAGACACTCACAGTACGCACTCTGGCGAGTTCGATCCGCACGGGGTTTCAACGCATCCAATTCACTCCCGACCTTCTCCCCGCGGACCTCATCGGCACGCTCATCTACAACCCCCGCGACAGCGAGTTCACGACGAAATTGGGTCCGATTTTTTCGAACCTGATTCTTGCGGATGAAATCAACCGCGCTCCGGCAAAGGTCCAAAGCGCCCTCCTCGAGGCCATGCAGGAGCGCCAGGTCACCATCGGTGAACAAACCTTTCCGCTTCCCGATCCTTTCCTCGTGCTGGCGACGCAAAACCCGATCGAGCAGGAAGGCACCTACCAACTCCCCGAGGCCCAGCTCGACCGCTTCATGCTGAAGGTCCACGTCGGCTATCCGACCCGCGAGGAAGAGCGCACGATTCTTGATGCCATGTCCACGTCGGCGCCGAAGCTGAATGTGGAGGCACTCGTCGATCCGCAGGACATCATCCGCGCCCGCGGTGTGGTGAACGACATCTATGTGGACGAGCGGGTGAAGGATTACATCGTGAACATCATATGGGCCACCCGCGATCCGGCCGCCGCAAAACTCAAGCTCGACGGGATGATTCGTTACGGTGCCTCCCCGCGGGCCACGATCTTCCTGACGCTGGCGGCCAAGGCAAATGCGTTCATCTCCGGCCGCGGATACGTCACCCCGCAGGATGTAAAGGCGATGGGCCTCGATGTCCTTCGCCACCGCATCGGCATCAGCTACGAGGCGGAGGCCGAGTCGATCACTTCCGAGACGATCATCGAGCAGATCTTCGCCGGACTCCCCGTGCCCTGATTTCATTCGGCGGCCGACTTCCTGCATCCGCCTCCTTGCGTCCATGACCCGCGATCCCAAAGAAATCCTCCGCAAAATCCGCCGCATCGAACTGCGCACTCGCCGACTCGTGAACTCGATGTTTGCGGGCCAGTATCACAGCGTCTTCAAAGGCCGCGGGATGAACTTCGAGGAGGTGCGGGAATACGCACCCGGCGACGAGATCCGCGCGATCGACTGGAATGTCACGGCCCGGATGAACGCTCCCTACGTGAAGAAGTTCACGGAGGAACGGGAGCTGACCGTGATGCTGCTGGTCGACGTCAGCGCCTCGGGAGCCTTCGGCAGCGTGGAGATGAGCAAGCGCGAACTCGCCGCGGAGGTGGCCTCGATCCTTGCGTTCAGCGCCATCAACAACAACGACAAGGTGGGCCTTCTGCTCTTCAGCGACGAAGTCGAGCTCTTCATCGCCCCGAAGAAAGGCCGTCTGCACACGCTGCGGTTGATCCGTGAAATGCTCTACTTCGAGCCCCGTGGGCGCCGCACGAACCTGAGCGGCGCGCTCGAATACCTCAACCGCGTGATCACACGTCGCGCCGTGGTATTCCTTATTTCGGACTTCATCGCCCCGGATTTCTCGAAAGCCCTCACCGTCTCGAGCCGCCGACACGACGTGGTCGCCATGCCGGTCTCGGATCCGGGGGAGGCCGCGCTGCCGGATGTCGGCATCGTCACTTTCGAGGATGCCGAGACGGGCGAGCAGATCGACATCGACACGGGCAGCCGTGCGGTACGCCGCGGACTTGTCGAGGCCGAGGAGAAACGCCGCAGGGATCTCGACCGCCTGCTCCGCAGCCGCGGCATCGACAGTGTTCCACTCTCCACCACCGAGGATTATCTCCTGGCGCTCCGCGCGTTCTTTGAACAGCGCGAACGCCGTCTCGCCGCATGATGCCCGCCGCTCCCACTCCCGCCCCTCTCCACGATATTGCGGGTCCGGTTTGGTTTCTTCCGGTGCCGCTTTGGATGCTCATCGTCGGGGGAGTTCTCGCTCTCGCGCTGGGCCTGCTGCTCGTGAAGGGCATCCTCGCTCTCGTGCGCCGCAAGCGCCCGCCCACGCCGAGGGAGGTCGCGCTGGCGGCCCTCGAGTCGCTTCGCGAGCGCCATGCGGATGCGGACCCCTACGCTTTCGGCATCAGCGTTTCGGATGCCGTGCGGAACTACCTCACCGACCAGCACCGGCTCGCCGCCACCACCCAGACCTCGCTGGAGTTTCTCGAGTCCATCCGCGACAACGCCGCCTTCTCGGCCAACGAAAAGGCCGGCCTCTCCGCGTTTCTTGATCGGACCGACCTCCTCAAATACGCCCGCGCTTCAGCGGAGGCTTCGGATCTCATTTCTCTTCTCGAAGTCGCAGGACGTCTCGTTCGCGGCGAGCAGCAATCCTCCCCGCCGGTTCCGAAGTCATGACGATTCTCGGCATCACCTTCGCCCATCCATGGGTTTTGTTGGGGCTGCTGCTTGTTCCCCTGCTTGCTCTTCTTCGTGGTCGCTTTGGTGGCACGGCGGGGGTTTCTTTTCCGACCACCGGCACACTGGCCAAACTGGGTCGCCGCCGCCGTTCAAGGGCCGGGGCGTTTCTCGCCGCGCTCTGCTATCTCGCCCTGGCCAGTCTCATTGTGGGGCTTGCCCGCCCGCAGTTGGGAAGGGAAATCACGCGGGTTCAGGCCAGCGGTGTCGACATCATGCTCGTGCTCGACGTCTCCCGCTCCATGCTCGCGGAGGACTTCAGCATCGGCAGCCAGCGCGCGAACCGGCTCGAGGCCACGAAACAGGTCACGGAAAAATTCATCCGGGAACGCCCGAACGACCGCATCGGCATCATTGCCTTTGCGGGACGGCCGTATCTCGTGAGCCCGATGACGCTTGATCATGACTGGCTGATCCAGAATCTCGACCGTCTCCAGATCGGACTCGTCGAGGATGGTACGGCGATAGGATCCGCCATCGCCTCGGCAGCCAATCGGCTGAAGGAAAAGGAAGCAAAGACGAAGCTCATCGTCCTTCTCACAGACGGAGACAACAACGCCGGAAAAGTCATGCCACTGACCGCCGCAGAAGCAGCAAAGGCGCTCGGCATCAAGATCTATGCCATCGGCGCTGGCACCGAGGGCGAGGCGCCGTTTCCCTTCACGGATGCCTTTGGCCGCACATTCTACCGCGATGTCCCGGTTGAGTTCGACGAGCGGACGCTTCAGGAAATCGCGAAAATCACCGACGGGGAATTCTTCCGCGCGACGGACACGCGGTCCCTGACAAAGATCTTCGACGAGATTGACCGGATGGAGAAATCGAAAATCGAGGTGGAGAAGATCGCGCAGTTTCGCGACCTCTTCGAGTGGTTCCTGCTCGCAGGTCTCGCCTTTCTGGGCCTCGAAACCCTGCTTTCGCAAACGCTATGGAGACGACTGCCCTGACTTTCGGCGCCCCACTCTGGCTTTGGGGACTCGCTGCGCTTCCCGTGCTGGCCGGCTTGCACTGGTGGTCGCACCGCCGTGGCGTCTCGCTCATCTCTCGGATCGTGGCTCCGCGCCTGCTCGGCGAGTTGGCCGGTTCTGTGAGCACCGGCCGCCGCGCCGTCCGCGCGGGGCTTCTCCTGCTGGCCTTCGGACTCCTCTTCATCGCCCTCGCCAAACCGCGCACCGGATTCGTCGACATCGAAACGAAATCGAAAGGCCGGGATGTTCTGGTGGCCATCGACACCTCGCGCAGCATGCTGGCCACGGACGTGGCACCGACACGGCTCGCGCGTGCCAAGTTGATGACGCAGGATCTTCTGCGACTCGTGCGAGGGGATCGTGTGGGCTTGATCGCCTTTGCCGGCTCCGCCTTTCTCCAGGCTCCCCTCACCCTCGATTACTCCGCCGTTCTGAATTCCCTTGAGGAGTTGGACACGACGGTGATCCCGAAGGGCGGCACGAACATCGCGGCCGCCATCCAGACGGCGGAGCAGGCTTTCGGCAAGGCCGAGGGGACGGTGCGCGCTCTGGTGATTCTGACCGATGGTGAGGAACTCGATGCCGACGGCATCGCGGCGGCAAAGCGTGCCCGCGATCTTGGCATCCGGATCTTTACGGTCGGCATCGGTTCTCCCGAGGGCTCGCTTATCCCGATCCGGACTCCGGACGGACGACAGGATTTCGTGCGCGATTCCTCCGGGAAACCGGTCCAATCCCGCCTCGACGCCACGCGACTCGCCGAGATTGCCGAGGCTTCCGGCGGATTCTATGTGCCGCTGGGTGTCGATACGGCCCGCGAGATTGTTCAGAACGGGATCGAACCTATCGAGCGTACGGAGACCGGAAGTCTCGCCTCGCGCCAACCGGTCGAGGCGTACAGGTATCCGCTCACGGCCGCGATTCTCGTCTTGGTCGTTTGGATGCTCCTTGGCGAGCGCAAGCGAACCACAACGCCCCGACTTGCTGCCCGGGCAGCTTTTCTTGTTTTGCTACCCTGCCAGGCGATGGCCGGTGGACTTGAGGATTTCCAATCCGGAAACTACTCCGCAGCCCGTGTGGATTTTGAGGCGCGCTTGAAGAGCTCACCGGAGTGGCGCGAGATGCAGTTCAATGCCGGAGCGGCAGCCTACAAATTGGACGACTTCGAGCAGGCGATCAGCCATTTCACGAAAGCCCTTCTTGCAGAGGACACCACCCTCCGCGCCAAGGCGTCCTATAATCTCGCAAACTCCCTCGTCCGTCGCGGAGAGAAGACCGAAGACCGGACAGCGAAGAAAGCTGATTGGACGAGCGCAATCGAGCACTACACCGAAACCCTGAAACTCCAGCCCGAAAATACTCAAGCAAAGGAAAACCGCGAGATCGTGAAGAAGTTGCTTGAGGAGCTGGATCGTGAGCAAAAGCAGGACCAACAGGAAAAGGACCAGCAGGACAAGGACCAGCAGGACAAGGACCAACAGGACAAGGACCAAC
>CAZKHB010000018.1:0-57210 GCA_964552635.1 uncultured Chthoniobacterales bacterium | reverse complement strand
CGTCCCTCCACCGGGCCGGAAGATCATGCCGGAGCAATCCATTTCGGTGAGCTGCGAAAAAGAATCGGTGAGGGAGGGATTCGAACCCTCGGTAGCCTTTTGGACTACGGCGCTTTAGCAAAGCGCTGCTTTCGACCACTCAGCCACCTCACCAGATCGAGCGAGCAACGTATAGCCCCGAACGCCGCCCCGTCAAACTCGGAAAATCCGACCCGACTGCCTGCTGCGCGGCGACCATTCCAAGCCCAAGCAAACGTCTCCCCGAAACCGGACCGCTCGAAAACGGGGCGAAGAGCAGAGGGCGTTTTGCCGTTGCGGGGCGGCCGGTTCCGGATAGACAGGCAGGGTGGAAATGTGGACACGCTGGATGGAAGAGACCCTGCGCTGGATCGAACAAAGCGGTCCGGTGGGATGGGTCGTGTTCATCGTTGCCTACACGCTCTCCTGCGTTTTGTTTTTGCCCGGGTCGGTGCTCAGTTTCGGGGCCGGGGCGGTGTATGGATTCTGGGGGGGGACGGTGCTGGTTTCGCTTGGCTCTGTGGCGGGGGCTCTGGCGAACTTCGTCTCGACCCGATATCTGCTGCGAGGTTGGATGCAGCGCAAGTTCGGAAGCAGTCGCAGGTTCCGCGCGCTGGATCACGCAGCGACGTCGCGGAGTTGGCGCCTCATTATTTTGACGCGTATCTCGCCGGTGCTTCCGCATAGTCTGGTGAGCTGTGCTTTCGGACTGTCCCGCGTCCCGTTCTGGCGCTACCTCGTGGCTTCATGGATCGGATTTCTCCCGATCAGCGCGGCCTACGCCTACGCAGGTGCTGTCGTCGGGAAGGCGGCCAAAGGCGGCTTGCACCAAGGGCCCTGGGCCTGGGGAGCCTACACTGTGGAGTTGATCCTGACGGTGGCCGTCACGCTCTGGATAACGCGCGTGGCCCATGATGCGCTGAAATCCTACGCCCCGGAAGTTGTCGAGGAGGCTCCCGAGGTCGAGAATCCGCCATCCGGTGATGTCGCACCCAATCGGTTGTGAATAACTTGCGAAAAACCTCCGCCGCTCCTCGGGAGCTATTCACAAACAGTCTGTGAATGACCGGGAAGAAATCCGCGCAATCCTGTGACACTCACCGAGATTCAACGACTGCTTGCAGAGATCGAAACGGTGCCCACGAAGAGCCTCGGGCAGAACTTCCTGCACGACCAAAATCTGGCCCGCTGGATCGTGGGCCAGCTGGACCTCGCTCCCGGCGACCACGTGGTCGAGATCGGGCCCGGACTCGGGGCGCTCACAGAGTATGTCGCAGAGGGAGGATACGCGTTCACGGTGATCGAGAAGGACGGCCGGCTCGTGCCCTCGCTGCGGCAACGCTTCGAGGGACCGCGTCGCCGGATCGTGCATGCCGATGCGCTGGACTTCGATCTCCGTGAACTCTGGGGACACGGTCCTGTGAAGGTTGTCGGCAATCTGCCGTACTACGTCTCGACCCCTCTCATCGCGAAGTTCACATCCGCCCTTTCACCCGCTTCCATGCTTGTTCTTACGCTCCAGCTCGAATTGGCGCGCCGACTCGATGCCGTGCCGGGAACGAAGGATTACGGAGCCATGAGCGTGTGTGTGAACCGTCGCTGGGCCGCCTCGTTCCTTCGCAAACTTCCCGCCTCGGTTTTCTTTCCGGCACCGAAAGTCGATTCCGCCGTCGTCCGGCTGCGTCGCAAATCGCGCGACGAGGTCCTTCCGCTCGACGATGCGGTTTTTGAGTCTCTCGTGCGGTCCGGATTCTCCGAACGCCGGAAGCAATTGCGCAACCTGCTCCCCGGCCTTCGAGACCACTGGGAGGAACTCACCTGCGCCCTCGGGGTACCGCAAACCGTGCGGGCCGAAGCCCTCACGCTTGGCCAGTGGGAGGATCTCGCCCGCCTCGCCGCGCCATCCGGTGCGCAGAGCGGGGATGAGGTCTTCGACGTTGTGGATGCCGAGGACCGCGTGGTCGGGGCCGAGCGGCGCGAGCTCGTGCATGTGAATAACCTCCTCCACCGTGCCGTTCACGTTCTTGTGCGGAACGCCGCCGGGGAGTTTTTCCTCCAGAAGCGCTCGATGTGGAAGGACCGCAACCCGGGACGGTGGGATTCCGCAGCCGCAGGACATGTGGATAGCGGGGAGACTTACGAAGCGGCGGCGCGGCGCGAATTCCGCGAAGAACTCGGCACGGACTGTCCACCACTCGAGTGCATCGGGCGGCTCACCCCGTCGCCGGTCACCGGTTGGGAATTTATCGAAGTCTACCTCTCACGAAGCGAAGGGCCGTTCTCTCCAGCGCCCTTGGAGGTCGAGACGGGTGCATTTTTCCCGCCGGAAAAAATCGCGGCGTGGGTGGAGTCGGTTCCGGGGGATTTTAGTCCGGTTTTTCTGCTGTGCTGGGAGTTGGTGCGCGGCGCACCACGACGCTGAGGCCCTCCTCGAGCACGACTGAAACCGGATCACCCGCCTCGATGAAAGCCCCATCCGCGACCACATCGACCCGCCGTCCGTCGATGCGCGCTGTGCCGGAGGGGCGCAGCGCCGTCAACGCCGTGCCGGATTTTCCCAGAAGCACCGCACGCGGCAGAGAATTCTCCGGTGCAAGCGATTGCCTGAGCATCATGTGCTTCCCCACCGGAGTGTAGGGGAACAACCTCAACCATGCGATAAAGCCGAGCCCGGTCACCGCACCGACACCGATAAATGTCACCGTGCCCCAAAAGGGGCCGTGCGCTATATAGGCCAGCACGACGGCGGCTGCCAGCGAAAGACCGCCAAGAACGCCAAGCACCATGCCCGGCACGAAAACCTCGGCCGCCAACATCAGGAAACCCACGCAGACCAGGACAATGACGGCTTGGTCAAGATTCATTCGTCTTTCGGACCCACGGTCCGCTCCCCGGTGAAGGCTTCCTGCAAAGACCCCACGAAACGCATCATGGAGTCCGAGGCTTTCTTCCCCATCGAGTCCTTCTTCTTCACTTCGGGCGCGGCCTGCTCCAGAACGGGATCCGGCACGAATGGGGAAACCACCTTCCCGCTCTGCGCAGAGACCCGCAACGTGCCGAGCGCAGCACCGAGGTTGTCGAACAACCGCACATTCCAAACCGGCGCGCGGCTTTGCGGGTCCGTCTCCAGACGATACTCGATCCAATGGAATCCCATCTCATTGTTCACCGCCTGCTGCTGGGCGGCGAGAAAAACACGGTCCGCATCCGCGGCGAGAGTATTCCGTTCCAGCGGAAGCTTGTCCGAATAGGCCGCCATGCCGCGCAGAGGTGTGCGTTCGGAGGTCACCCGACCCTTTGCGATGGTGACCTCACGAATCCCCCCACGCGCTGTCGGGTCATTCAGGACGACGATCCACTCCGTGGGTTGAGGTTGGCCGCGCTCGCCACGGATCTCGACCACGGAGGAACGTTTGCCGTAGGGCTGGGCTTCGATCGCAGGAAAAACGCCGAAGGCCGGGCCCGCATTCGCAAACACGACAGCGGAAAGAATCAGCACCATCAGGGCGGAGAAAACCAGTTTCTTCACGATCGCGATAATCGGCGAGGAAGCGACTGTGCGCCACTGCAATCTTCGCCCCTCACCACTCGAACTCGCCCTGCGCCGGGCCCGCATCCTCGGCGAAACGCACGCCCACGCCGATCAGACGCACGGATTTTCCGCCCCGCGACCACCCCTCGCGCACGAGTTGCCGCACGGTTTCGAGATCGACCGGTGCGGACGAGCGTTCGACCGTCGTGCGGGTGAAGTCGGCAAACTTGATCTTCACGAAAACCGACCGGATCGCCCGGTCGCCCGCCTTCGAGCGAAGGTCGCCCGCGAGTTCCTCCCACAACGCGGTGACCCGCTCGAGGCAGGCGGACTCCGTGGCGAGATTTTCCATGAAAGTGGACTCCGTGCTCAGCGATTTCCGGGGGCGCGAGGGCTCGACAGGGCGGTGATCGATTCCCCTCGCCAGTTGGTGCATCTCAACACCCCAGCGCCCGAAGGCCGCTGCGAGGCAGCTGGTATCGACACGCTGCAACTCGCCGCATGTGGTCACCCCCATCCGTGCCAGCTTCTCGGCACACCGCGGCCCCACACCCCAGAGCTTGCGGACGGGGAGCGTCTCCATGAAGTCGTCAATCTGCCCGGGAAGGATCGCAAACTGGCCGTCGGGTTTCCGCCAGTCGCTCGCGATTTTTGCCAGCATTTTGTTCGGAGCGATGCCCGCCGAGGCAGTGAGGCCGGTTGTCTCCACGATGCGGCGACGGATTTCCCGTGCGATGTCCCACGCGAAGCGCCCGCTTTCGGTGACGTCAAGGTAGGCCTCGTCGAGAGACAGCGGTTCCACCAGCGGCGTGTATTCATTCAGAATCGCACGAATGCGGGCCGACTCCGCCCGGTAGAGATCGAAGCGGACAGGTAGGAAGACCAGGTCGGGGCACAGTTCGCGGGCTTGGAAACCGGGCATCGCCGACCGGACGCCGAATCGGCGGGCCTCGTAGTTACAGGTCGTGACGACCCCCCGCCGCGATCCGCCGCCGACTGCGACCGGCTTCCCCGCGAGCTCCGGCCGTTCCCGCATCTCGACGGCGGCGTAGAAGCAATCCATGTCGAGGTGGATCACTTTCCGGCCGTCCACAAGCCTATTCGAAGAACGGGGCCAGAGGTGCCTCGCGGGAATACCGGCGAAAAGCGGGGTCGTTGACGAGGTAGTAGAAGAGATCGGGAGCCATGCGGTCGCGTGCCATGGAAAGAAGCGCTGCGGCGCGCACAAAGTCCTTCTGCCGCGTCGCCGCATACGCGGCGGCGAAAAGCGAGGCAGGATCCGGCTGCACATCGCCCGAAAAGGCGGGCAGTTTGTCATCCGGCACGCGTTCGAGCTCCATCAGCCGAGTCGTCACGTCCACGACGGTGTGGCTGTCCACCGGATTCAGCCTCGCGCGGGCCGCACGGAGAAGTTCGAGGGCCTCATCGTTCCGGCCCTGGTAGCGCAGGAGGGTGCTCAATTCGATGTAGGGAAACGGACTCGCACTGTCGGCGAGAATCGCCCGGCGCAACAAACCCTCGGCGCGTGCCTTGGGGTCACCGAGGCTCTTGTAGCCGGGCTGCTGGGCTTTCTGGGTCTCCAGAACCGCCTGGATCGCGAGGGCATCCGAGACGCGCTCCTTTTTCGCGATCGTCTGTTCAACCTTCCGTTCAGCAAGGGCAATCTCGCCGCTCTGCATCGCCGCCATTGCCACGAGGAACGTGAGGGACGAGATGTTCGGATAGCTCAGCTCCAGCTCCTGCAGCGTCCTCAACGCCTCACGCGGATCCCCGTCACGAAGTGTGGTCACGGCGCGGTTGAGCGTCTCTGCGAACTCCGGCGGCACCTCGACGCGCTCTTTTGTCGCAGCGATGTTGTAATCCTCTTTGGCATCCCGGGCGCCACGGTCGTAGGCGAGCGTCCATGCCAGCCACGTTCCAAAACCCAGCACCGCCACAGGAAAGACAAGCGGGATCGGGGCCATCAGGGCCTTCGCCACCAATTCCCGGGCCGAGGGCGTCTCCTCCTCCTTCTTGTGGTGCTTCACACGGCGGCGGCGACCGGCGAGCTCGCCCTCCTCGTCAAGCCCCTCCTCTTCGACCTCGGGGTCCGGCTCCGCCTCGACAGCCGTAAACTTCGCAGGGAACTTCGTGCCGCTGGGCTTGAGGCGGTTTTTGAGACGACTTTCGCTCGTGGCGCCCCCCGGCGCTTCGCCCTCCTCCCCCTCCGGTTTCTCAACAACCGCAGCCCGCGGGCGGATCTTGATCTTGCGTGTGCCGTCCGTCTCGGGCGCCTCGTCCATGCCACACCGCTACCTGTTTGTCGTCGGTGGTTCAAGAAACGACTCACGTCTCTCCAGAGGCGGCGCCACATTTTGTGACGATTCCGTAACAATTCGCAGATGGCCGAACGCGAAGCCGAGGGATGATCTCGCAGAGTCATGCGCCTGTTGTCCCGGCCCCGTTGGTTTCTTCCGCTCTGCTATCTGCTCGCGGCAGCCGTCACAGTTGTCTTCGGGTGGAGCCGCGCCATGGTGATGATCGAGGCCACCTGGGGTGGGAACCCCTCGCTCCCCGACCGGGACGCCTCCTCGGCGACGGGTTACACCGATGGGCAGCGGATCATGGTCATGCCTTCGGCCTACGACAGCTGCCACTGGATTATTCATGCACAACGCATGGCTGCCGAGGGGCTCTGGAGAGTCCGTGACATGCCGTATGACAACGCCCCGCACGGCCGCGAACTGCACTGGAGCCAGTCGGTGAGTTGGATCCTTCTCGCAGCGGGAGTTGTCACCTCGCAGTTCACGGGGATGCCGGTGGGAGCAGCGATCGAGTTGGCGGCAGCTTTTGCCCTGCCGGTGGTTTTTCTTTTTCTGTTGGCTCTGGTTCCATGGCTCGCTGCGCGCTGGGTTGGGAGGACGGCTGCGGGCGTCCTCTGCCTGGGCATGGCCTGTTCCTTCCCGTTCGTGAGCAACTTCGCGGTGGGCAGCCCGGATCACCACGGGTTGGTGATGACCGCTTTGCTCGTCGCCGTGCTTGCTCTTGGAGCGAAAGGGTTTGGCTGGGGGAGGCCAACACGCCGCATGCGGTCGGCCTTCTTCCTTGGGGGTATCGCAACCGCCACGGGCATGTGGATCAGCGCGGCAACGATGATCCCCGCCCTCGTCGGTCTGGGTGCCGGAGCTTTCCTCGTCATGCTCCTCTACGGTGCGCGCGGACCCGGTTTCGATGAAGGTGCGTGGCGGGTGTGGGGATGGACTTCGTGCGCCTTCGCGCTCTTCTTCTACGCTCTCGAATACTTTCCCTCCCACTTGGGCTTCCGGCTGGAAGTCAACCATCCGCTCTACGCTCTGGCTCTCGTGGGAGGAGGGGAAATCCTCGCCAGAACAGCGGCATGGCGGCGGCGAGGCGGCTCCGTTGTCCGCTCTGCTCCGGAAGCTGTTTGCTGGCTGGCTGCAATCGCGTCCGTTCTCGCCCCACTGGTCGTCATGCGACTGTGCGGCACGGATGTATTCGTTGTTTCCGACCGTTTCCTCTGGCAGCTGCACCGAGACTACATTGCGGAGTTCAAGCCCTTCACCGAATGGCTGGCGGGGATGCCATCGCTCGCCGTGCCGACCGTGTTGAGCTTCCTGCCATTGCTTCTGCTTCTGTGCGTGCTCCTCTTTCGCGTGCCGTTGCCGCTACGCTTCAAGGCTGCGCTCTGGGGGCTCGCAGTGCCTTCCGTCTTGGTCACGTGTCTGGGATTGTTGCAAATCCGCTGGCTCTACGTCTCCTGCGCCCTCTGGCTGCCGTTCGCAGCGGTGCTCATGCGCGTTCTCATGCGCCATCTGCCAGGTGCCGTGCCTGCACGCCTGGCGGCGGCTCCGATCCTTGCAGTGACGCTTCTGGCGTTCCCGGCCAGGGCATTTGTTGAAGCGTGGCAGGTGTGGAAGGATGGTGTCGTTCTTCGCCCGGATGAGACGGTTGCCGTCTCCGCAAGGCAGGTCGCCTACCATCTGCATGCCCTCTCCGGCGGAGAGAGCGAAACGGTCGTAAGTTCGCCAACAATGACCACTTGGATGATCTATTTCGGCGGACTAAAGGGACTGGGCACCTTGTACTGGGAAAATCTGGGCGGTCTCCGTGCTGCGGCCGGGCTTTATGCCTCATCCGAGGACGCAGACGCCCTGGAGAGGATCGGGGAGACGCGGGCGGCGTTCATCGTGATTCCGTGCTACGAGGCCTTTGCCAGCGAGTATCCCGCTCTCGCAGGGACCCGGGTGAACCAGGAAGCCACCCTCTCCCAGCGCCTGGCGGACGGGCGGGAGATTCCCTCATGGGCACGACCCGTCCCCGTGCCTGTCCACGAAGGCCTGGGCGGCGGATGGATCAATGTTTTTGATGTCCGCTCGGCCCGGGACTCCCGCTGACCGGCCTACGTTACGAAATTGTCACAAAACGCCTGTGGCCACTTCGCGGGAAGGGAGCCATCAATCACAAGCCGCCGGAGAGGTCGGAGGGTCTCCCAAGCGGAGCGGAGTCCATGCTTGTTCGGATGGTTTCCCCGCTGCCAACCAAACCAAACCCAAAACACTCATGAAACTATCCAAATTCGCACTGTTGACGTGCATGGGGTTGAGCTTCCTGTCGCTGCCCGCCATGGCGCAGCTCGACACGACGTTCGATAACAATGACGTCATCTTCGGCTTCCGTGCAACGGGAGGAACCGGTGCCTCGACGACCATCATGGTCAACCTCGGGGCGGCCGCAACCTTCCGTGACACGACCACCAACATGATCAACTTCGCCAATATCGGCTCCACGCTCAATGCCACCTACGGCACGGGATGGGCCGACCGCACAGACTTCTGGGCGGGCCTGATCTCGGCGACGAATGGCACAAACTTCGACAACACGGGAGGAACTGCCATCGCCAGCCAGACGACAGATTACAACTCGACCATCTATGTGTCCACCCGCCGCACGGGAGCGGGAACGATTGGCAACGCCCAATCTGCCCAACCCGGTGGCATCATCCCACTGGATGCGCAAACGATCGGGTTGCAGGTGCAGTCTTTGAATGGGTTCTTCGGAACCAATCAGAGCGCAGGCATCGTGAACGTCGCGGCTAGCAGCGTGAACTCTTGGAACACGTTCACCACAGGAAGCACGTCCGTCGACTTCGGAGGCTTCAACGTGGAAGCCGCCTTCACCGCAGGCAATCGTGGCGTATTCGGAGCGGCCGGCACGGTCGAACAAATGTGGGACTTCTACCGCGTTGCGAACTTCCCGACAACCGACCCGCTCGCAGGCAAAGGTGTGTATCAAGGCACCTTTACGATCAACAACGCGGGTGATGTCAGCTTCGTTGTTGTGCCGGAGCCTTCCACCTACGCCCTCTTCGCTCTCGGTGCGATCGCCCTTGCGATCATGATCCGCCGCCGCAAACAGCAGCAAAACGCCTGAAAACTCAGCTACCTTTGAAATGAAAATCACATCTTATCTCGCCCTCGGAGCCGCTCTCGTCGGCTCTCTCGCCTCTGCCTCCGCGCAGACTGTCATCAACATCACGGGTGCCACGGCCTTCCGTCAGGCAGCCCACCAGGCCATCATTGACTCGTTCGATGCCGGAAGCCTCACCTATGGCTACCAAGGCACGAACATTGGCAATGCCGGTCGTGCCATTTTCAGCGGCACGATCAACAGTGGCGCTGATGCTATCGTCGTCCGAACCTCGTGGTCCGGATCGGTCGCCGGAATCCGTGCAATCGTTAACCAGGCTGACAGCGTGACCTACTTCGCTGCTTCACCAGCGAACCTCGCGGCACTCACCTCCGGTGGTAACGCAAGCTTTGCCGGAAGCACCGATACCACGACACAGAACAGCATCGCCTTCGCAGACAACGTGCAGGAAAACACCCCCTTCACTGGTGTCTCGCTCTTGGGCGGACCGGTAGGCGTTGTGGCTTTCGTCCCGGTGGTCAACGAGACGCCTGCGATCGCGGCGGGCACGAATGTGACGGAACTCCAACTCCGCCGTCTCATGACGGCTGGCTCGGCTCCGCTCCAGTTCATCACGGGTAACTCGAGTGACTCCGGCAAGAGGGTTTACTGGACAGGGCGCCAAGACACGTCCGGCACTCGCGTGATTTACCTCGCCGAGGCTGGTGTTGGGGCCTCTGGAGCCGTCCAACAGTATCGCGTCGAGCCTTTGACGAACAATGCCACATCGGCAATCACGGCTATCCGTCTCTGGCCCACCGGCGATACGACAAACCGCTCCGTCATTTGGGGGCCAGATGCAACCGGCAACGGTGGTTACGCTTCGGGAGGCGCTTTGGCGCCCGTTCTCCAGCGCGCGGGCAACACGACCGTCAACATCCTTGACCCCGTTTCCGGAAATGTCACATCGACCATCTCCGGTTCCAATCTTGCTCTGATCAGCGTGATCTCCGCACAGGAGGGTCAGGACATCCAAAACGGTGGCGGCAAGGTTTTGGCCTACAATGGTCACTACATTGAGCCCGAGGCTCTGCCACTCGGCTTGAGTGCCGCAGACAAAGACAAAATCATCAAGGGCCAGTATACGCTCTGGAGTTATGAAAACCTGTTCTACCGTGACGATATCGTCGACCAACCGGTGCTTGATTTCATCACCCTCCTCGAGACCCAAGTGTCGACTCCCGCAAACATCGGCGGCAACGGAATTGCGATCAGTGAAATGCGCGTCAGCCGTTCGACGGATGGCGGCAGTCTGACAGTTTCGGGCTCTCTGCCCTGACCAAAGTCGACCCAACCAAACGGAAGCTGGCATTGCGAAAGCGGTGCCAGCTTTCCTTTTTCATGAAGACCCCATTCCTCCTGATCCTTTCCGGCAGCGCATTGATTGCTGCATCAGCTCTCCTATTGCTCCCCGCTTACGAACCGGAGGCCGAGGTCTCTCAACATTCTGAGTTTCGATCTCCCTCTACAGAGGAGACTGTTCAGACGGAAGGAGGTGTCGTTACAAGTCTGAAACTTCCCATCGAGAGCGCGTTGCCCACCAGTACCTCCCCCTCTTCGGCAACACATTTTTCTGCCGCCCCCTCCCCCGTTTCTTCCCTCCCTCGTTCCTCCAAACACACACCTCGATTGACGGCTGCCGAAGAAAGCGTGGCGTCAGCCCGCCCTGCACTTTCAGCCGCCCCCCTCGTAACACAATCAACGCTTCGGACATCTCTTCCCGCAGCAAACGTCGCGCCTGACTTCGTCCCTCAGGCTGCCGAGGTCGAGATTGAACTCCCTTCGGATGCGCAAGTTCCAGCCGTGCTTGCGGATGATACCGATTCCGATTCGGGGACCGCACCGAAATCCCCTGCTCAACAGGCTGCTGCGGATTCCCTTGTTGAAGAACTCTTGGACCAAGTGGCCCCAGCAAACCCCGGACAACCGACAGATCTTGAGGACTGGAACAACGCTGTGGAGTATGCGGACGAACGCTACCGTTCCCTGTTTGGCCAGGACGCTTTCTTGAAGCGCTCCGTTCAGGCCGCACGAGACGCCCTTTCGACCCGGTAGAGAGGATTCACCTCGACTACTGTTCGACGGGCGGTGTGGCCTCCAACGTCGGTCGAAAGGCATTCGCGCGTTTGGTCGCCTCACCGAGAACTTTCGGATCGAGGTTGGGCATGAGTGAATCGAGTTGGTTGGTGCCGGTGACCTCGTTCTGTCGGGAGGCGAGAATGTAAAACTTCACGGCCTCGATCTGATCCCTCGGGATCCCCGTTCCGTTCCTCAACGCGTCTGCCACAGCGGCCTGCGCCTTGGCATGCCCCTGGTTCGCAGCCCGGAGATACCACGCCGCACCTTCTGAGCGGTCGGGCTTCACGCCATCGCCATGGGTATACATGGTGGCCACGAAGTTTTGTGCGTCCGCGTCGCCTGCATTCGCCCGGAGCAGGAACAGCGGAAATGCACGGCCGCGATCTTTGCGCAAACCGGACTGCCCGAAATAGAGCATCCTCGCAAGGGTGTCCTGTGCCTGGGGAATACCCTGGTATGCGGCCTGCTCCAGATACCAAGCACCCAGGGAGGGCTCTTTCGGTCCTCCGATCCCAAGAAGGAGAGCGCGTCCGTAATTGAAGCGGGCCCGATCAAGCCCCATGTCGGCCGCCTGCCGGAAGAACTCACGGGCCTTGGTCCGATCCTCCGGCATGTGCAGGCCGTTGTCAGCAAAGTGTCCAAGACGGTTCAAAGCCTCCGCACTCCCGAGTGAGGCCGCCTGCTCGAGTTGTTGAAGAGCCTTGGCGATCAAAGCGGGATCCGCGCCCGTATCGAGGGTATTGACCGCCTGCTCGAAGAGGATTTGCGATTCGTCGGCTTTCGACAGCGGGGTGATGGGAAGAAAGGCACCAAGCAGAAGGATTATCGGTGTTCTCATAAACTCAAAGGATCTGGATTTTAGCAAAAGGAGAGCTGCGCGTTATGTGAACTTTTCGTAACACTAGGGCGACCCGGCCGCAGCCTGCGCTCTGGCTTCGCGCAAGAGCACCGGCGGAACCGCATCTCCGGGAAACTCGGCGATGACTTTCTCCAGGAGGGGTATGGCCGATCGCGGTTTTTTCATATCGAGGTGGTACAAGGCTTGTGCGACGAGTGCCTCTTTCCTCCCCTGAGTGGGGCGGATTTCATAGAGTGACACAGCCTCGCCCTCAAGCCCAAGTCCGGGAGGAAGTGGATAAGCCAGCGGTCGGATCCATTGCGGCATTTCGGAACCATCCTGAAGGCGCGCCACAAAAATTGCAGACGGATCGGCCTCGGGCCGACCGGCGGCTCGTAAAAGGTCCGTGTAGTCTTTTGAAAAATCATCCCATGAGAAGAGCAGGATGTGCGTGATTCCACGCTCCGTGAGTTGTTTCAGGGCGGAATCCGCCGTGGGAGCCGAGAGAATGTTTGCTGCGGCGAGAAGGCCGCCAGCATTTTCCCAGTAGAGTGTCCCAATAGTCTTGACGCCGCCGTAGTAGGCGATGTCGGTCGAGGTGGTGGGGCCGCTCAAAACAACCGGCAGACGCGAGGGGTCCGAACGCAGGAGGCGCTGGATCACGTCCCGTGCCACGATGTTCGGTGCGAGCGCTCTCGGTATCGTGGCTACGCTCCCGGTGCGGAGAAGACTCAGCATCGTGAGGGCGGGCGTCGTCAAAAAGACAATCACCGACAGCGCCACTGCCAGCACGGCGAGAGCCCATCCGGAAAGAGACTGCGGCCGTCGCACCCAGCGCCCACCCGATGCGATAAGGAAAACAACCACAACGCTCCAGAGCATCAGGGCGATTCCCAACCAACGGACCTGACGCACTCCCATCAAAAGGACGAAGAATGCCGGACCGGATGCCACCAAGGCGGGGAGGATGGACCGCAAATCCCGTCGGGCGGGAACTACGAGACAAAGACCAAAAATGCAGCATGCTACCGGCAGCGCGAAGATCTGAACGAGGATAAGCCACTGCATCGGCCCGGATGTCGCCTCACCCACATTCTGGAACTCGCCAATGAAGCGGTTGTGAAGATCGAGAAGAAAGGAGTTGGAGACCAGAAACACCTGATCGCGTCCAATGAGGATCACAGCTACCGGGGCGACAAGCAGCGCCAGCCACCCCGCATTCGTAAGTGTCAGCAAAGAGCCCGGTCGGCCTTTGCGCGGAAAGACGAGAGCCGTCAGGCTGGCAAGCAAGTGGGCGCCTCCAAGCCATGCCAGCGAGTAAAGCGGATGATTCACTTCAAGCCGCCAGCCCATGTGGACGGGGAAGTATTCCAGGAGATAAAAGCCCAGGGAGACAGCCGCGCCGACACGCCCCCAAAGCACCCAGTCCTCCGGCTGCATCGGGCTGGCGCCCCCGCTGCGTCGGAGCAGCATCAACGCTGCAAACGCTGTGCCAGCCAGAGCGGCGAGCACGGGGATTTGCGTCGCCGCGCTGACCCAGAGGCCCGCCCCCCCGAAGGCCGCCGAGAGAGCGAACCAAAGCCGCGAGAAAGCCTCACCTCCCCGCCCGCGAGGTTCAGCCCGCAAGGCGACGCCGAAACACAGCACGCAAGCCGCAGCCAACCAACCAACGAGTCCATGATGATCGAAGTTCCCAACGCGGAAAAACTCGAAAACCGGCGCAGCGGTTGCCATCGCCAGCACGCCAGAGAGCGCAGGCAGCAAACCGAGCGACCGGGAGGCGAGCCATCCGAAAGCTGCAAGGAGTATCGCGAATGCGACCGGCCCGGACCACATCGCGAGCCACGCAGCGGCATCCGTAGCCGACATTCCCGTCCACGCAGTTAAAATGCCCCTGCCGACTGCAAGAAACCACATCGGACCCGAACTCCAATGCACTTCCCGCCCCTGGGGCGCATTATCGAGCTCTGTCGATCTCACGCGCGGTGATTCCAGCGTGCTCGCTGCGGAATGGATCACCCACCACTTTCCATCGATCCCGCTGACCGGAAGAATGGGGGTTCTGAGCTTCGCCTCGGGATGCACAGGCAGCGAAAGCTCGCCAGTATCGCTGAGTTGCATCGCCGTTGCCCGCAGAAGCCCCCGTCCGGTTGTCCACGCATTAGCCGCGAGCGTGAATCCAACCAGCAATGCGACAGCGCCGGCGGCGAGGATTTCGAGCATCCTTCCGCTGCTGCCTTTGGCAGAAGTCGTTCTCAAACCGGATTGCTGCTGCCCAGTCGACAACTCCTCAAAGTTCGTCCTCCCCGCCCCCGTAGCCAAGAACCTCAACAGTGATTATCGATGGGGGGGCCTCTGTCTGATTGGCAGCTTGGTTTTGGTTGGCGACCGACTGCGCGGAATTCGCCGCGGCGCCGGTCGTGCTTGAAGCCGACGTCAACCCCGCGATGTTTGGAGCCGCCACAGTGGGGGCGGACGGAACGCCGCTTGACGTTCCGCCGGCCGAGATGTTGTCTGCATTGACGACAGCCGCTGCGGCGATCGTGATGTCTCCAGTCGCACGGATTCCGGCGTCCCCGGCATCCACTGTGCCCTCCGGTGCGATGAGAAACACGCTGCCCGCTTCGACGTCTTCGACCGACGCCAGCACGCCGATACCACCACCCGTGGCGAGTCCGCCAAGGTCCGTTTCCACTGCTGCACTTGTCGCATCGATGACCACACGAGTCGGCGGAGCCGTCACGACGGTCCGTGAGGCCGTGCCGGCTGCGATGTCACCTGTCGAAGACCACATCGTGATATCCCCCCCGCGAAGCGTGAAGATACGTGCCTGCCCGATATCGACGCTGCCCTGGGTAAAGGTGGCAATCTCGCCACCATACTCGGTCACAATACCCGGAGGAACCAACGGGCTCCCGAAGATGGCGGAAGCCAGTGTGAGGTCGCCGCCCGGAGCGAGTACGGTCACACTTCCGCCAGTGCTTGTCCGTATATCGCGGGAGCGGGTGAAGATGCTCCCCGTGACAGGCGCGACCTCGCCGAACACCTCTCCGATGGCAGCGTAGCCCGCCGCGTAGGATCCGGTGGTGGCGAAATCCGCGGCCGCATTGCGGAAGGCCTCGAAGAGCGCGGCAACGGCCGCGAGCGCCTGCTCTTGGGGCGTTCCAGTGCCTGTGGCCCCGGCAAGTGATATTGCTGTTCCAGCCAAACCGATCGCAGGGCCGCCTGCTGTCCCCCCGAGCCCGGCTGCGACAAGCACGTTTGCACCGGCAAAAGGAAGCGCGGGGTTCCTGAAGTTCCCGATGCTGGTGATGCCGACTCCCGTCCCATCATTCCGGTTCGGTCCGGTGCCCAAATCGAGGTCCCGGCCGGCGAGGACCTGAAGGCCGCCCGGCCCGCTGATCTGGATGTCGCCTGCGAGGATGTTGGTCGTTTGAAGAGCACCTGAGGGCGCGCGAATCGTGGTCGCAACGAAGGGATCCACGACGGTGTTGCCCGGGGCATTGGCTGCGGCGCGCAGCACGCTTTCTGCATTGTAGGCGATGATGTTTCTCCCCGCGCTCACGATGGAGAGGTCGGACTCTTCTGTGTTCTGGATGTAGAACGACACGTCGGAAACATCGCGCTGAGCGAGGACCACCGAACGTTTCGCCGAGAACAAGGTCAGGCCTGTCACATCACCCGAGGTGCCGTAAATTCGGAGCGGAGAGATGGAGTTCCTGTGCACCGGCGTAGAGGCATGCAGGGCTTGCTTGACGGCGATCGTGCCGGCACTGCCTGTGAATGAGCCCGTCTCAGCGAAATTTCTTGCGATCGAATCCAGGAAACGGTTTCGCGTTGTGTTCACGTCGTTCTCCGCGCGGCCCACGAGGGACTGATAGGCGAACGGAGTCGTAACGCCCGATGTGAGCGCAGGATCCGAGTCTGACAGGTTCAGTGTGCCGGAAATCCATCGCATGGTGGTGCCCGCAGTGTTTGGACCGGCCGCATTGAGGCCGCGGATCTGCCCCGAGGCGACGAGTTCCAAGTTACCCGCGGAGGATGGGAAAAGGTTCATCGCACCGACAACCGCAAGGTCACCGTTGAAAGCGGTGGAAACGAGGGTCGGCGGGGCAATCGTGAGAATGTTTCCGAAGGTCTGGGCTGTGATCTGCGTTTCTCCAATCCGAATCCATGGCTGGTTCTGGGAGCCCCGATTTGTGTTGCCGGTCGGGGTGAAGAGATTGTGTGTGCTGAGCCAGGCGGTCAGTGCATCCGCCGGAGCAGATCCTGTCGGCAGGACGGTTGCCAAACGATGGGTGACGCCCCCACCGTAGGCCGCGACATCAATACGGCTCTCGGGTGCGTAGGTTTGGAAATACGACTTGTTCCAGAACTTGTTGTTCAGGCCCGGAGGAAGCAGAAAGGCGTTCGAGACGGGACCTAGCAGCACACTCCCGCGGGCGGCAACCTGAAAGGACGAACGTCCCGCAAAGAGTGTTGTGGCGAGCCATGTGAGAGGATCGCGCAGTGTGGTGGTGGGTGAGCGGGCGGAGTTTGTGGTGATCTCGCCGGATGCGAACAACTCGCCATTCCCGCGCTCGACGTAATAAGTACCTCCATCGATATTGCGCCCGGCCCGCACAGTGAGATCACCTCCACCAAGTTCAACGAAGCGCGAAAGATCCGGTGCCAGACGGGTCGCCCCATCGAGACCAGCCATCCGGGCATTGGTCGGTATCGCAGCGTCCGCGTTCACGACGTTCCTTCCTGCGTCAAGGGAAATGTCGCCGCCACCGAGTGCTCCAAACCCTTGGAAGAAATTGCTATAATCAATCCACCACGTCGTGGATGCAGACGGATCCGTAACAGAACTAATGGAGCCGTCCACTCCCCCGACGCCAAAGACGCCTCCCGCGGAGGAATCGATAAAGCCGCGGCGATACAGCCAGTTCGAGGGCATCTGGCGGGAGGTGTCATTGACCTCGGTGGTCCCCGTGCGGGTGATGCGACGGATATCCTGCTGGGCCCGGATATCAAGGTTTCCGCCCGCGAGGGACCACTGGGCCGGATAGATCTGCTGGAGGCCTCCGAGGTTTCCCTGATCCGGGTGGTCGCCGGGCACGCGCTCCACAACGGGGACCGAAAAATCGTTCGGAGAAACAACGGTCGTCGGGTTCGGAACCCGAACGCCCGCCGTGTAGATCGAGGCGAGCTGATTGCGGATCTGAACATCGCGGGCGGCCGAAATCGCGATATCGCCGGTGCCGGTCCTGACGACCTGATAGCGCGTGGAGGTGCCGTTGGGCGATACCGCGGCCGCAGTTGTCGCCGATCCGCCTGTGCCACCGAGATTCCCTGTGTAGAAGTTGCCAACTTTGACGGAGCCGGTATCCGCTGTCCCGAGGGAGGCCAATGTCCGCACCCTCATCGGATCAGCTGCAGAAAAATCAGCACCTGCAATCAGACGATACGACCAAGACTGTGTGTTCGTCGGCAGGAGAGGATTCACGGTCATGAGATTCGCGAGCCAGAGGCGCTGCCCTGCGCTGATGCCGCCAGCCTGTTGTGTCGCGGTGAGGCCGGAGAAGCCATCGCTGAGGGCATTCTGGAGGACGAGATTGCCAAAAGCGCGCAACGTCAGGATGCCTGGCGCCATTCGGGATCCGTAGCGGAAGGCGGAGAGGTCCCAGTCGTCGGCAGGGTTCGTCCCATTTGCGGTTCCGGCCGAGCCAAGCTGAAGGTTGCCCGTAAGGTTGATGATTTCCACACCGGGTGCGACGACGAGCAGCGAACCGAGAGCCGCATTGAGCGAAAGGAGGTTGGTGCGCATCGCCGCCTCTCCAGCCATGAAGGCGTTGTTGTGGCCGCCTGTCGGGGGAAGCGTCGGATCGGCATTCGCCGTGCCAAAGATCTGATTCCGCAAAGTGGTGTTCACGTTGCCCCCGGCCGGTGTGTAGACACGGAAGCCCTCGACGACGATGGAAGAGGCATCAACAATGTCGGCTGCCAGCGGGTTCACGTTGACTGTGGTCGTCGTGCCGCGAGGGGCGCGGAGATGCAGGGTGCCTGTGAATCGCCCGAGTGAAGCGCTTGAACCGACGGTGGAGAGCGTTCCAGGCACAAAAGCATCCACACCAAGATCGAAGGTGGCTCCCGCGGTCGTAACAAATGCAGAGGTGTTCGCAGCCCCCGTCGCGTCGATGGCTCCGGCTTCAAGACGGATGTGACCGCCTTTGCCCGCTGCGCTGAAGTTCTTACCGCGGACCGTAAGAAGGGACCCTGGCTGCACGGTAACATTGTTGCGCGCGGACAACTGAATGAGGCCCCCTGTTGCCCCGCGGGCATCGAGATCTCCTGCAACAATGACAGATCCGGCGTCGGCTGAGAAGGCAAGGCGTCCGGCCCGCCATGCGGATCCCGAGAGGATGGACCCGGAGATCGTCAGGTCGCCCTGACGGACCCGCACGCTGCGGGACTCAAAAAACGACCCTGTGTTGAGTTGGGTGCGAAGAGTTTCCAGTTCGGTCGTCGAGAGTTCGCGTGTGTCGAGGCTGAAGGAGCCTGTGCGTCCTCCAGCGGCTGCAGCGCCTTCGAAACGACCTGCCACGGAGAAGGAACCGTTCGGAGCGGATACAAAAACGCGACCGGCGTTACCTCCGTCTCGGGACGAGCCGACGGATACATCACCACCTGCGAGAATCCTGACACTCCCTCCTGTGGATGCCAGAGTGATTTCCCCGGCGTCTGTCGTGCGCACGACATCGAAAAACCGCCTGCTCGTTCCCTCGACGCTCAATTTGCCCCCGATCTCGACATTCCCCGCAAAGGCACTCACTTGGAGGATTCCACTGGGGACAAGAACATCGGCGAAGACGCGTGTATTCGCACCGCTCAACGCCAGGGATCCGCCCGCCCCGCTGGTGACCGCGGTGGTGCTGGCGAGACGGTTGATCGTGAGATCTCCCGTGCCGCCCGCCCCTGCAGCCAGACTCTGGACCGCCCCTTGGGCCACCGCAAGGACGCTCGTGGAAACATTCAAATGCCGGTCTGCCGAAAGCGAGCCCGTTCCCTCGAACACGACCCCTGCGGGAGCTTCGATGTTCACGGTGTCAAACTGCCGGATCTGGACGTTTCCTGCACGGGCGGCGAGGGTCGAAACGTCGAGCACCAACCGACCCGAGACTCCCGTTGCGGCTGTGGTGGCGACCGCGCCTGTATTGGTGAAGGCCAGCGATCGAGCGCTTATGCGGAACTCGTCGGCTCCCGTGCCGAACCCACGGAGCGTACCCGTATCGAAAACCAGCGTGCCCGGAGCAGAGAAGAATCCCGAACCGTAAAGATCAACCGAGTGGCGGTATGTCTTAAGGGCCAGGTTTGATGCGGCGGACAGACCTGTCAGAGCGTCGCGACCAAGGACAAGCGAGCCGGGATCGAGTTGCCCAACGAGAGAAATGGGGGCGCCCGGCACAATGCTGATCTGGCTGGCACCCAGGGCTATCGTTGGAGCATCGAGAATAGCGCCGGACTGGAGGTCGAATCCCGCCGTGGAATCCGCGAGGACACTAGCCCCCGCAAGACGGGAGGCCGGCTTCAGACGGATCGTGGGGTTCGCCACAAATGCGATCCCGGATCGCGCCAAGCTTCCCGGCTCGGCAGCAGAAACCCGGACGACCGCCACATCACCGGTAGGACCAAGCGAGACGGGACCCGAACTTCCGCCGCCCAGCGTCAGGCTTCCGCTGCCGTCAAATGAAAGCGAAGCCCCGGTGGGAACGGTGAACGGCGTGCCGGCAACAATTGCCTGGGTGGAACCATTCGCCAGAATGATCCTTCCCGCCACAGTGGATGTCAGGAACGCGCCGGCGGAACCTGCCGGCATCGGGAGGGCGACTCCCCCCGAAGAGACACTGAGGGAAGCGCCCGGGGCGAGAGTTCGCGAAGCGGAGAGCGTCGTTGTCCCGGGTTCGCGCGACAGTGAACCCGAGGCACGCACGTCGGCTCCCGGGGCGAGCTCTAAGAGATCTTTGGCCACAAGGAGAATGTCCGGGCCGGCAAGCGGCTGGCCTGCGTTGTCGATGCGGACCGACGGGGAGCGAACCTCGATCGAAGCCGCGCCGGCCGAATTCCTCCGAAGTCCGCCCAAGAGCAGGCTCTCGGCACCATAGCTTGAGAGCAATCGCGCCGAGAGGTTGGTGTCGGATGCCGAGGAAGATCCGTCTGGCGAAACAACAATCTCGCCGAGACTGCTGATGTCGATGCGCGCGCCGCGGCCAAAGTCAGCGGCCTGCCCGCGCACCGCACCTTCGAGCGCAAGGTGGTTGTCGGCATGGAATGTCAGAGCAGCCGCATCTCCCGGCAGTCGCTGGAGCGCTGTCAGGTTGAGCCGCAAGGCTGCTTCCCGAAGAAAGCGATCAGCCGAGTAGGTCGCATAGTCGACGCGTTCCCGCAGTAGCTCCGGGGGCGTGATCTCGAAGATTTGGGGGTCGTTCTCGACGTCCCCAAGCAGGCGATTGCCCGTCGCACCCAAGACATTCGTGCTGCCGTCCGGCGCACGGAATCGAGAGAGGCTCGAAGTGCCCCGCGCCTCGATCAGGAAGGCTCCCTCAAGCAATCCATAACGCGAAGGCAAAAGGGTGTAAGTGCCGGCGGCAAGTCCCTTCATGGCGGGGAGACGGATGCTGTCGCCCGCTTGGAGGTTTCCAACCGGCCCGCGATCGCCGGAGAGGTTGGAGTCGTTCAGCCCGGAGTTGTATGGCGCATACGGAGCGACTGAAGCGGAAAGACCGGGGATGATGGCGAAAGTCTCCGCCACTTTGGTCCAGTAGCGACTCGCAGCTCCCGGCGAGGGAACATTCTCGGGGAACTGTGCCCCTGTGAAATCTGCCGGCGTAATCCGCACGCGAGCCGACCATGTGCTGCCCCCGAAGGATACCAAGTCACCAGGGTCATACGCCGTCGCCGAAGACCACGCCTCGGCAGGTCCCCCAAGAAGATCGATACTCCCTCCCGGACCCGGCAGCCAGCGGTAGCCGAGCAACTCTCCTCCTCCACGCAGGTCGATCAACGAACCCGCCTCGGTCGTGACATTCTGACCCGCGACCCGGACAGCCTTCGACCGGAGTCCGGAAGACGTGATGTTCACACCACGGGGATCAATCCACGCAAGGCCGTCGTTGCTGAGTCCGAACGGCACCACGAGAGGATTGCTGGTGAGGGGGTCCACTCCCGCGACGGATGTGACACTGCCGGAAAGGAGCGTCACACTCCGGGCCACAGGAGCCCTCTGGACCACATCAAAGGACCGCGTGGACGTGTTGTAGCGCGAGCCTCCGACCGGATCGAACGGGAAGTCGCCCGACTCGTCGGATGGATCAAACGCCGTTCCATCCCAACCCAGAGTGATCGATCCGAATGGCGCGATGAGGGTTCCCGCCTGGGAGATCGTGGAGGCATACAGCGAGAGCGCTCCGCCTGCAGACAAGGGAGCCGCTGCACGACCCGATTGCCGGACGTTGATTGTGCCGGCGGCCTGCGGCGTATCGTAAACAAAGACAGAGAACTCGCCGGCGCTCGTCGGGTAGAGCTGGGCGGACACGAAATTCACCGTGCCCGCCGCCGCGACGATTCCGTTGCCGCGAATGTCACCATTCGCGGCGGTGAATGTTGTGGTGCCGATCTTGCGGAGTGAAATCGTACCAATGTCGATGTGGCGCGCGGCAAACGCAATTTGTCCGGGTCCGAATGTGGGCGGAGCAAGGTAATGTTCGCCGGTTGCCTGCGCGGGGTCTTCCTCAAATGGAAAGACGAATTCGTCCGACGGATGCTTCGGGACACGGAATGGCTGGCCCACCGCAATGTAGGGGGCAGAGAGAGAAACCACATTGTCCGCCGTGACAATTCCCCCACCCGCCACGCGCAGGAACCCGCGGGCCTGGATATTCACAGGGCCTTTGAAGGCGACGTTGCCGCCGTAAGGCACTGGCTCCGCCGAATCCAAATAGTCAAAACCCAGGTCAAGAGAGTCGAAGCCGCCTTGTCCGAAAAGGTCTGCGGTGAAGTAACCCATCGCATCCGCCACGGCTCCGGAAGCATCTTTCACAACGCGACCGATGCCCACGCGGCCACCAACTGCGGGAGTTGAGCTGCTCTGGGTGACGACGAGATTGATGTCTGCGCCGGTGCGTTTTTCCGAGGGCGCGTAGCTGCGGCCCGAGAAAATGCGCAGTGTCCCACCGCGAGCCGACGTTCCTCCGGCAAATCCGTGCAGCGTCGCATCACTGAAAAGCATTTCGCCGCCGGTTAGCGCAATCAGGCCGCCGTTGGACTCAAATCGCGCCGCAACCGCCCGCTGTCCCCACGGCTTCCCGAAAAGCGCCTTGGCGGCGACCGGTGCAAAACTCGAATCCTCGGTGGAGCCGGGAACGACATCGAGAGTATCCGCCGCGCCGGAGACATCCAAGAGAGCGCCCCGCTCGGCCACGATGTTGCCGGCAATGGAAATGGTGCCGCCGTCGATGACCGTGCCGAATCGCCGCCCGTAGGCGTCCGGCGCGAGAACGGTCTTCCCGGCTGCGGAAAGGACGGCCGAGGAGCCGAGATGCACAGTGGGCAGGCCGACGGCAGCCGTGGAGGCGGCGGAAGCCGTTTGGGGAAATTTGTTGGCTCCCTGGATGGTGATCGTTCCTCCGGGTGCCGTGAGGGAGCCGAGCATCGTCACAGTGCCTCCACGAAGGGCAAGACTGCCCCCCGCATCGGTGATCAACGAAGCCCCGCTCTCCACCACGATGTCGGCACGGGCCTCCAGGGTGTCCAACGTAAATCCATCATCAGCCCCGAGCGCACGGAGCGTCACGGACACAGGATCCCTCTGTCCCTCGGGCAACGCTGTGCTCGCAAAGTGGTATCCGCCACCGCCCGCGCTGCGAACCGCTTCCTGCTTGAGCGCCTCGGCTCGGACACTGGTGCCCGCCGCAACGCGCACGGCCGCCGGATAAAGCGTCTCCCCGTCAGGCCCCGGGCTCCGGTAAGCGCTCGCGCCGATTCCCGCAACGCTGAATCGCGAAAACCCCCCTTCACCGAAAAACTCCGCGGGCAGAACAAGGGGCTCGATGGGAATGCGCGTTACCGGCCGCGAGGACGTGCCGGTCAATTCGAGATAGGCAGGCCCGCCCGGCAAACCGCTTCCCGTGCCGATTTGGACAAGCATTGACCGGAGCTCGAGAGAGCCTCCGTCACCGCCGCCGTAGCCGCGCAAGGTGCCGCCGAGTTTCAGTTCCCCGCCGACCAAATTTGTGAGGTTGGGATCCCGACCCGCAAGCAAAGCAATAGAACCGGCATCTCCGTGACTTGAGCGTCCCCGGGCAGCGACGACCGCACCGGCGGAAACATCCAGCAAGCTTCCCGGCCGCACATCGACCCGGAAACCTTCAAGGCGGATCGAGCCGCCGTCCCGCACGATGGGATCGCGGAACGCCCGCCGTGCACCCGGCGAATCATCCGTAAGCAATCCCGCCGTATTCAGCACAGCCCCTGCGTGCACAACGATATTCCCGCGCGCTGAAGACGGCAGCGGGAGCGGTGCGGAGGTTGAAGGCGGAAGAAGCGGGATCTCTGTGGGCGAGATCACGTGCGTGGTCATGCTGATCGCACCACCCGGCGCCGTGAAGGAGCCGAAGACCTGGATATTGGCTGCCGTGAGGGTCAAGCCTCCGCCCGGCACTGTGACGATGTTCGTGTCCGGCGTCACGAGCACATCGCCATCCGTGTTGTTGACGGCAACGTCGGAAAATCCGCCCGCACCGAAGACGGAATCACTGAGAACGAAGCGCGAGGCCATGCGACCGGGTATTGAGGAGGAGGGGGCGTCATCGAAAGCAAACCGCGGGGCCGAAGTGGTCTGGACAGCATTTTCCAATGTCACGAGCGGCCGCTCTGGCCAGGTGACCTGATAGGGCTCCGCAAGTGTGGTATCGAGCCGCTCAGCCCGGAAAGCGAGGCTGAGCGCTCCCCCCTTGGGCAACGATTCCCTCTGCCGTTCCCCTGCAACGGCTGCGCCGCGCATTTCACCCGCGAGGGCAAGCGCCGGGGCGGTCAGAGCCAGGCTGCCTGCGGCAGCGCCTTCGTTGTGGGCCTCCTCGCGATATTCGCCGAGTGGTGCCAACGCCGCACGAAAAGAACGCGAAACGCCCCACTTCGCATGGGTTCGGGTGGATGAACCTGTGTAGATGCCGTCGTACACGCGGTCCGGCGTGGCATCGGCGATATCCAACAAGTTGGCTCCCATGCGCAGGCGCGTGGTGCGGATCATGCCCGCTTCCTGCCTGAGAAATCCGCCGGAAACATCCATTTCGGAACCGGGCTGCGCTATGATGGCACTTCCCGCCGTCACGCTGATGTCACCGCCCCGCACCGTAAGCTGACCGACGTTTTTCTGGGTGAGCCCGGACAGACCGACGACGTCACCCAGAGGCGAACCGACCCAGAATTTCCCCCGGAATTCACCGCTGCGTCGCGTGTCCACCACGAGGTCTGTGCCGCGCAGAGGTCCCGTCCTTTGCACGGGGGAATCCGCCAGTTCATTTCCGCGGAGTTGGACGGTGAGGATGCGCTGGTCGAGCGCGGAATCCACACCGGTTGAACCCGCAACGCTCAGAATCGCGCCGGAATCGAGGAAGACACGGCCACCCGAAAAGAGGAGCCGCTGGGTGCTGCCGGCAAAAAAGATTCCCAGATTCGGCTCGGGAACCATTTGTCCCGGGTTCGCGCCGGGCATGAGCACCGTCCGGTCTCCATCCACATCGCGGTAAGGCCAGAGACCCGCGCGGAGCGTGACCTTTCCGTTGGGAATGAGGGCGATTGCGTCACGGTCGAAGTGAATGGTGCCCGCCGTTACATTCATTTGCGAACGCTGCGGAAGCGAGACACCCGGAACAGTCTTCGTGTCCTCGTAATCCGGAACGACCGCTGTTGTGCTGCGCGCGCCGAAAATTGCTTCCCCGGTGAACTGGTTCATGAACATGGGCCCGCCAAATCCCGTCTGGCCGGAGTTGTCGAAATTGGGATTGCTGACGGCTCCGTAGCTGGCCGCGATGTCGATCCGGCCATTGAGCGCGACGGACGTTGTGCTGTAGGCAACGGCATTTTGGCGGACCCGTCGCCCTGCCAGGGAAATGCTGCCGAGCGGAGCTTCGATCAAGCCGTCGTTGACAACTTCGCCGGTTCCCTCAGGTGCGGCGCCGATCCAGACATCAAGACCACGAAGGGAGGGATCGCTCGAGGGGTGTGCCTGGGTGCCAACTTGGAGACCGGCCGCCAGAATCGTTTGGCCCCCCGGCGTTTGGATATGGCCGGCGTTGCGGACATTTGTTCCCGCCAGCAGGATGCGCCCCCCGTTTCCGTCGCCGCTCGCCGCAGCAGCAAGCTGGGCACCCCGCTCGACGACCACATCGCCCGGTGTCCCCGTGGGAGCGACCGGAGGAGTGAACGCCAGCGTTCCATCGGACCCACCCGGCACGGTGAGTTGCGACAGGAGGAACTGGGCATCCGGGTTGTTCAGCAACCCCTGCGCGACGAGGTTGTCGTTGATGGGGAGGGAGGAGGCGACGAGGGTGCGGGCGTTGACTTGGGAACCGGCGCCGAAAATGATCCCGTTCTGGTTGATGACGTAGACTTGGCCGTCGGCTTTGATCGAGCCGAGGATGCGGGAGGGTTGGCCGGACGGGTCGAAGACCTTGTTGAAGGCGATCCATTTGCCGGCGTCGTTGCCGCCGGCTTTCTGGTCGAAGTGGACGGTCGTCTCGCGGCCAACGTTGAAGGTTTTCCAGTGCAGGAGGGCCTGCTGGGAGGTTTGTTCGATGGTGACGAGATTGCCGGCCTGCCTGGCAGGTTTGGCACCGGTCCATTTGGCATTGGCACCGGTGAGGGGTTCGAGCCCTCCGGGGCGGAGTCCGTTCGGAATGGTGGACGCTCCGGCGGCCGCGCGGGCGGCGGCCTGCATCTGCCGCATGGCAGTGACGGCCTGCGTGGTGCGGGCGAGACGGTCCTGCGCACGAACTTGGGCGGCCTGCGCGGCCTCGGCCCCAGGGCTCGGGCGGGCATCGCGGGCTTGGCGGTTTCCGGCACCGGAGGTGGCCCCGCCGCGAAGGATGTCACCGGCTTGGGCCGGGACGGGCGGGAACGTCGAAATGACGAGAGCTGCGGTGAGCGTGGCGACGAGGCTCTGGCGTCCGGGCAGGAAAAGCAGGTGCCCGAACACGCCGCGCGGGGCGGCGGGTTTGGGCTCTGAACCCGGCGTGTGGAGGTCAGCCGGGCGGACGGGCGTGGAGAGTCTCGGACGCATTGGCAAAATGGTCCAGAATAGTCCGCGACACCGGTTGCCGGGGAAAGGGCGGGAATGTTACAGGTTCGTCACAAACCCCCTCCTGTGGGAAGGTGCTGTGCCCGCCCCTCAGGGATTGCCGAGGATTTTCGAGAGGCCGACTTCGTCGAGGGCGACGGGGTTTTGCTGTTGGAGCTTGCCGAGATACGCCTCGCGGTTGAGGCGGGCGCGCTCGGCACGGAGGGCGGCCACGAGGCGCGGGCGGACCTCCTCGAGGGTGGCGGTGCGGGGCTCGTTCACCTCAAGCACACGCACGATGTAATACCCGTCCAGGAGCCGGATCGGATCCGTCGTCCCGCCTTTGGAAAGGCCGGTGACCTTCTGGCGAATCTCGGGGCGGATGACCTCTTCCGTGAGCCAACCGACTTCTCCTCCGCGCGAGGCGGTCTCGCGTTCCTCGCTCTGGTCGCGGGCGATGGCGGCGAAGTTCGCACCGGAGGCTTTGAGGGACTTGGCGACGGCTTCGATGCGTTGGCGGGCCTTCTGGTCGGCGGCGGCGTCACCTTCGGGAGCGGCGATGAAGATTTGGCCGAGGCGGAGTTGTTTCGGGATGTTCAGTTCACCTTTGCGAGCCTCGTAGACGGCCTTCACGTCGGCGTCGGAGGGGAAACTCTCGGGCACCTTCGCGACGGATTGGAGGTAACTCTCGGCGACGGCGGACTGGCGGACGCGTTCGAGTTGGGCGGCGATGTCGGGGTTTTTCTCCCAGTTGGCCGCGAGGGCCTCCTTGTAGAGCATCTGCTGGAGGATGAGTGTGCGCACGGCCTGGCTCAGGAGGGCGGGGTCGCGGGTGAGCGCCTCGCGCTCGGCTTCCCCGAGTCCGGCAAGGTAGGGCTTGATCTGGCTGGCCTTGACTTCCTCGGTGCCGATCTTGGCGACGACCGGATCTTCGGCTGCGGCGAGCGGGTGGGTGAGGGCGAGGGTGGCGAGGGCGGCGGTGAGGAGGATGCGGTACGACATGGGAGAGTTACGTCTGGGGTTTCTGGGAATTCTGGGCAACGGGCTGGCCGGGCTTGGCGTCGGAGTCGGGATTTTGAGTTCCGTCGGCCGGGCGGATGCGGGCGTTCGAGAGGCGGTCGGTTTGGTCTTGGATGGCATTCTGGAGCTTCACGCGAGTCGAGGCGATGAACGGCTCGCGGGCGAGGACGGCATCGCCAAGGTTGAATTTCTCGTAGCGTTCCAGAGTCTCCATCCCGGCTTGGAACATTTCAATATTCTTCACCTGCTGGGCTTGAACGATGCGCTCGAGTTCGAGCGTGCGCGCCTGGAGTTTATTCCGCTCGGAGGCGGCCTTGGCGGCGATGCCGGTCGCAGAGCTGTAGGATTTCTTCCACTTCTCGACCGAGGCTTGGAGCGAGGTGATGACGGCGCCCCGCTCTTCAAGCTTGGTGCGGAGTTCCGAGATCATGTTCGCCGAGGTATTGCGCTCGGCGACGAGTTCCTTGCCGAGGGCCTCGTTTTTCGCGGTGAGGTCGGTGACTTTGGCCTCGGCGGCGATCTGGGACGCCTGGGCCGCCGCGACTTGGCCTTGGGCGTCGCGGAGCTTGAGCATGGTATCGCGCAGGGCCTGGCGGAGTTTCGTCTCGACGTCTTCCTCCTGCGCGTGGAGCGGCAGCGTGGCCACGGCGAGCAGGAGCATCAAGCGGAGCAGCGGAGTGAGGGACATGGGCATCAGAATCGGGAGTTGAGATCGAGTTGGATGATGTTCGACTTGTAGGTCGGTCCGGCGATGCTGTCGGCACCCATCCAGCGGAGGGCGAGCCAGACATTCTTCGAGAGAGCGACCGAACCGGCGGCGGTGAAACCCTTCATGTTCGTGCCGCCGAGGCCGAAGTCGGAGTCGTTGAAGCCGTCGACGACGGCGTCGGAACCAATCCAGCGGTAGCCGAAGCTGAGCGTCCAATCCCAGCGCTTGGCGAGGGCGGGCTTGCCAACGCGGAGTTCCACGAGCCATGCGTAGGGATCGCCCTCGAAGTTGCCAATGGCGTCGAGTTCGGTGGGATCCGAGATGGTGCCGCGGTTGTTGACGGCGATGGCGTTGATGTCGCTGCTGTTGAAGGCGAGGTTCTGAACGAATTCGCCGATGAGCGAGACTTGGACGGGTTCAAACCCGTTGTAGTCCAATCGCGCGGTGAGGGCGAGTTCCTGGAACTTCGTGGCGAGGCCGTAGTATTGCCATTGGTTGATGGCGCCGAAGTCGTTCGAGGCGTCGGGAACGATGTTCCGGATCGCCATGTAGGTATTGCCCTTCTGGGCGAACGACGGGCGGCTGGCGTCCGTGTCGCTCGCATCGTTGGCGCTTTGCGGCGTGTAGGGTGACGAGAGGCGGCCTTCGATGTTCTGGAAGTAGTAGTAGGCGGCGGCGACTTTGAGGTTCCAATCCGGCGTCGGCTTCCACTCGACACCACCCTGGATGCCGAAGAGGAACTTGTCGTAGCTGGCGAATTTCGCGGGCTGGTTCGACGAGAAGTTGAAGTCGGTGTTGTAGACCGGGAAGGCCCCGCCGTAGAGGAACGGAATCACGCCGGGAAGAACGTCGTATTTGATGCGTGCGGCGACACCGTCGAAGCCGAGGTCATCGTCCCAGATGAGGGGAGTCGAGAAGAAGGGATTGTCGAAGCGACCCGCGAGCAGGGTGATGTTCTTGTCGGTGCCGGCACCGATCTCATACTTGAGGAACGCGCGATCGAGCCAGATGGCATACTTCGAGAAGTTGCCGCCCTGGCCTTGATACGGCAGGCCGATGCTCTGGTTGGTCGAGGTCGGCGAATTGCTGTCGCCGGTGGCGACGCGGAAGCCGGTGGTGAAGTTCTCGCCGAGGTCGTAGTCAAACCCGATGCGCGCCCGGAGCCGGAAGCGGTTGCGGTTTTGGTCGACGTTGAGCTGCGGGGCGAACTGGGTGCCGGTCGTGTCGAACGGTGCGCCGGTGTTGATCGCGTTGAAATTCGGGAACGCGCCGGTCGCGTCGTTGCCATCGGGGAAGAAGTCGCCCTCGTAGCGGAGGCGGAGATCGGCGAAGGGGTTGAAGCGATCCACCCACGGCGGGATGACGACACCGGTCGCCCACTGGTTGGTGGCGCGGTCGGCGGCGAGCTCGAGTTTGACCTCTTCCTTGATCTGCGTCTTGACGGGCTCGGGAATGTAAGTGACGCGCACGTCGTTCGGGCCGGCCGGGGCATTCGCGGCTTCGGCGACGGCAATCTGGTCGGCGGCCGCTTGGGCGGCGGCGACCTGTGCGACGGCGAACATGTCGGCCTGCGTCGATTGGCGGGCCACTTCGGCCTCGGCCTCGGCCTGCCGGATCATTTCGTTCGCTTCCTCGCGGGTCAGGATGCCCCGCTGGACGAGCTTGTTGATAAGATTGATGGTGACGCTCTGTGAGGGAGCCGGCGGTTCGGCAGGACCGGCCCCGAGGGCGGGTCCACCATCCAACGGAGCGGCAGAGGCGACGGATTCCTGCGAGGGCATCGGACCCTCGGGAGCAGCAGGAGCCACAGAGGCAGCGACGGCCGCAGGGGTGGGTTCGGGCGAGGCGGCGGCGACCGGAGCGGGCTCGGGTGTCGCGGCAGCAACAGGCTCAGGGGTCGGAGTGGCAGCGGCCTGGGCGACCGGTGTCGACTCCGGCGTGGGAACGGGCGTCGGAGCCGGCGGCAGCGCGGGAGCAGACTCCGGTGTGGGAATCGGTGCCGGAGGTTGATCAGGGACCGCCGGCGGGAAAAACCGCGGGGCAGGCGTGGCCTCGGGCGTCGGAGTCGGTGTGGCCGCGACGGGGGTCGGGGAGGGCTCCGAAGCAAGGGTCGGGGACGGCGCAGGCGAGGGACTTGCTTCCGCCGCACTCTGCGATTCGGGTGTGGGAGCCGGCGCGGTGTCGAAAACGATGCGGCTCTTCGAGGCACTTTGTGCGGCCGAGGGGTTCGCCGCACGCAGTGAAGAAGTGCTCCACCACAATGAAGCAGCTGTCGCCACAGCGATGTAGCGAAGAATCGAGCGGGCGCGGAGGGCGGGCGGAAGGTGGGTTCGGTCGGAGAGTCGCATGGGTTAGTTGGGTCGGGATGCGGTGATCCGCATGACGATTGGCATGGGCATGCCCTCCGGCGGGGGCCCCGGAAGTTGGAGGCCGGAGAGAATTTCATCGCGGATCGCGGCGTCGACCGCGGCATCGCCGGACGATCCAGTGAGCGTGGCGCGGGTAATGCGGCCGGTGGAATCGACCCAGACGCGGGCTTGGATCCGGAGGGCTGCCGCGCGGGTCTTTTTGTGCGAGCGGAGAGCATCGACAATGCGGGACTGCACCTGGCCGGCGTAGAAGCCGAACTTGCTTCCGCCGCCCCCGCCGGTGCCGCGACCGGTGCCGCCGATCATTCCCCCGCCTCCGCGTCCGACGAGGCCGAATCCATCCGACCCATCGCCCTGGATGTTCGATCCCATGGGCGCGGGCTCGTCCTGCGGGGCCTCCTGCGGTTCGGGTGCGGAGTCGGGTTGGGTTTCCTCGACGAATTCCTGACGCGTCTCCTGCGGTTGCTCCTCGGGTTGCTGCGGAGGGGGCGTGGGTGGCGGGGTGGGAGGAGGCGTGGGCGGGGGAGGTGGGGGCATGATGTTCACCATGCTCACCGAGGAGGATTTCTTCTTTGGCTTCTCTTTGCCGAGGAACGTCCCGGCCGCGATCGCCCCGCCGACGAGCACGACGCCCACGACAATAAGGAGCACCCGGTGCTTCGCAAAGAAGCCCGGTTCGTCATCCTCCTCATCGTCCGGCGTCGGTTTCATTGCTATTTGGGGCCTACGGTGGCGAGACCTACCTTGGCCAGACCCAGTCGCCCGCAAACGTCGAGGACATCCATGATGCCTTGGTATTGCGTCTGCCGGTCGCCGCGGATGATGACGGGGAAGTCGGGATTCTTGGCCTGGTGGGCGCGGAGGTCGTTCTCGAGTTGCTCCAGAGTGACGGGCACGGTATCGAGAAAGATCTTGCCCTCGTTGTTGACCGTGATCGCTTTGCTCTTCGGCGCTCCGAGTTCGGGCTGTTTGTTCGACGAGCGCGGCAGGTCCACCTTCGTTCCCTGAACGCCGGCGGTCGTCATGATGATGAAAATCAGCATCAACACCAGGTAGAGGTCCACCATCGGCGTGACGTTGATATCGTCGTAGGATTTGTCGTCGCCGGCGTCCATGGCTTAGCTGGGGAAGTCCTTCCCGGCGGCGTGTTCGCGAACTTTCTCCTCTTGGCGTGCGGCCTCCTCGGGCGTCCGAACTTGGCGCAAGGGCACGGGAACAATATCGGCCGGGGTGGGATAAAACTCGGCAACTTTGGCGATGAACTCGTCGATAAACACCTGCATCGCGCTGGTGGTTTCTTTGATGCGCGTGTTGAGGAAGCTGTAGATGAAGAGCGCCGGGATTGCGACGAGGAGTCCGACAGTTGTGGCCAACAGGGCGCTCGCGATACCGGGAGCGATCGCATTCACATCGACCTCGCCGTATTTCGCGACCAGCGCGAAGGTGATCATGACGCCGACGACGGTTCCGAGGAGTCCGACGTAGGGACCGCCCGCGATGCCGAGAGTGATGTAGACCAAACCGTTGGTGAGGCGGTGTTGCTCGTGGACCATGCCGGCATCCAGCGAGGCCCGGATGGCTTGGATGGATCGGGCGGAGAGGCCATCGCTCTTCTTGGGTCCGGTGAGGCGGTGGCGGATTTCTTCCGCTCCGATGTGATAGACGTGGTAGAGCGGCGAGTCGTGCATGAGCGCGATCGTCTTCTTGTTGGCGCCGCCCAGTGATTTGGCCACCTCGGGATCGTCGTGATCGAGAACCGTCAGGTCCTGCGCGACTTTCTTCCACTGCCGCAGGAACTCCTCGTTGCCTTTCTTCATTTTGCCGAGAAGGACGTGTTTTTTAACAGCGACCCACCAGCAGGCGATCATCATGATCACGCAGACGATGACGGCGATCCAGCCGTCGAACATCATGTTCTTGGCGATGTCGCCGAAGAGCATCACGTGCTCGAGCGTGGCATTCTTGCCCCCGCCCCCGCCGCCTTCGTCCTCGCCCGCCGCAACGAGCTTGGTAGCAGTCTCGGAACCCGACTGGCTCGTGGCGGCAAAGGCAACCCAGCCGAGCGGGCGGGCAACTTTGGCGATCTGGACGGCATCGAGTTCGCCCACGGCACCGTTTGTCCCATCGGCGTCGGCTCCAAGGGTGGCTGCACCTGTGGAGGCCGGAAGCGGAACATCGAGGGAGGCATACTCCTTCCCGTCGACGTAGAGCTTTGTCCCCGCGTCCGTGGCAACCACGGCGAGGTGCTTCCATGCGGATGCGGGCAGTGGCTCCCCGGGCGTCGTGCGGGTCACTTGGCCGCCGGAGCGGACCTCGACGTAGGGCACATCCTTGGCGAGGCCGATCTCGAAGCCCGTGCCGTCATCCATCATCTGGAAAATGACGCCTCGTTCCTGCTGGGCGGTGGATTTGATCCATCCGGACCACGTGAATGGTTGGGCGGCCTCGCGGGCGAGGCTGGGGGAGGCCGGGATGGCGATGGCGGTGTTGCCCAAGAGGCGCATGCCGCCGGCGATGAGGGCCCCCTCGGAGAGCGTGCCGCCCGAGGTCGCGTTGTTCGCATTCTTGGTCGCGTCCGACGGCGTCGGCGTGCCGGTGAAGTTGTAAACAAGAACCGTGTCGTCGTCGTAGGTGGCCTTCGGGTCGACGGCTTCCATCTCACCCTCCGCATTTCCGGAGTAGAGCCAGAACTTCGCCTGAGCACCGGCTTTGATGTCCGGGATGAGCACCCACGCGAACGCTTCGTTCATGAGGGCGTCGTAGCGCTCGATCTGGTGGTTGTAGACGGTCTTGCCGTCCTCCGAAACGAACCGGATGTCGGAGCCATCCTCGCGGGCGGAGGCGAAGTTGAAGTTTCCACCGTGCAGGCGCACGAGCACGAGGGCGCTGCCGGGGGCATCGGTCATCGGCACGCCGGTCGAACCTGTGTCGATGGTGAAGGGTTTGCGTGCCGTCCATGCCTTGTCCCACCAGTCCGCGCCACCGCCACCACCGCCGGCTGCGAAGGCGGGGGCGAGCAGGCCCAGTGCAAGGCTCAGGAAGAGGAGTGTCTTTTTCATATCAAAGTTCGGCCCAGATGCGGAAGGTGAGGAGCGGATGGTTGGCTTCGGTCGGAAGTTGGGTGATTTGAGGGATGCCGATGACGACGGATCCATTCAGGTGGTCGAGGAGGCGGATCGTGCTGCCGAAGCCGTAGCTCCAGAGGTTGAACTGCGAGGTCTGCTCGGGCAGGGGGTCGTTAAGTGTGGTGAATCCGCCGTCGAGAAACGCAAAAAAGCGCCATTCGTGGCCCTCGCCGAGCCAGGAAAGGACGGAGGGTGAGCGCAATTCCAGCGTCCCGGCCATCCCGCTGTCGCCGAGGGCTGAGGACTCCAAGTAGCCTCGCACGGTGTTGAGTCCGCCGATGCTGAACTGCTCGCTGTCGACCAGCGGCGAGGCACTGGCCTGTCCCTGCACTTCGGCGAAGAGTTCGAAATCCCACGGCAGTTTGTGCGTATGGCTGAGGCTGCCGCGGAGATAGAAGAAATTCGCGTCGGCGTTGTAGCGGCGGTTGTCGAATTCGACCTGCTCGGTGGCGCTGGTGCCGCGGAAGCTGAAGGTGAGGCCGGCGCTGAGTTCGGTCGTGTAGGCCTTGCCGATCCAAGCGGCGTTGTAGCCGAGGCTGACCGGCCAGTAGGTGATCGGACTGCTCACGGTGTCGCTCCCGGGGATTTCCAAATCCTGCGCGAAGTTCTTGTAATCGATGCCCGCGCTGGCGGAGTGGAAGAACCCGTTCCGCGAGGGCAGGTTGAAGAGGAAGCGGCCGCCGATGATCTCGCCGTTTCCGACCGAATCGGAGCCCCCGAGCGTGGCGACTTCACTATTCTGCCGCGTGCCTTGGAGCATGAGGCTCACCCAATCGATCGACGGCACTCGCGCGATGTAGTAGGCGGAGTAAACGAGCGCGTCGCTGACCCGCTGAGGGGCGATTTGGAAACCTGCCCCGATCGTGTGACCGAGTTGCCAGAGGTTGTCGTAGCGGGCGGAAATGTCGAGGCGGAGCGGTGTCGTGTTCGCGCTGTAGCGGTTGTTCAACTCGACACTGCCGTGCAGGGGAAACTTGTCCTTCACCTCGAGTTCGACATCGACTGTCCCGGGGATCGCGCCGGGCTTGAGCGTGGGCGTCACCCGGCGGTCCGCCATCTGGTTGAGGGCGATGATGTCGCGTTGGACCTCGTTGAAGTTCGGCACCCGGCCCTCCGCGAGCGATGGTGCCATCTTCTTGATCTGCTCGATGTCGAAATACCGCGACCCCTTCACGCGCAACCGCCCGACAGGAGCCTCGGTGACTTGGAGCACGATGATCCCCCGCGTCGGCCGCTGTGGGGGGACATTGACCGACACGGTCTGGAAGCCCTCCTTGCGGTAAGCCTCCTCGAGGGCCGCACGGGCCTTCTCGACATCGTCCGCCGTACGTCCCGGCCCCAAAAATTCGTAAACCGCTTTCTCGACCTCGGCCCGGGGGAGGGTTTTGGAGCCGATGACCCGGTATTCCTTGATGAAAAGCGTCTCATCCGGCGGCACCATTGACGCAATCGTCGCCGCCACCTGCTCCGGTGCGGGAGGCGTGTCCGGCGCCGGGGGGGGATCTTGCGCGAGCGCCGGATACGAGAGCGCCCACCCTGCCAAGACGGCAAGGAATCGCACCCTGGCGGACGGAACCGGCAGGGGATATGGCGGTACAACACAGTTCATCCCCGCTGTCGGGGTAGAGGGAGCAGCCCTGCCCGGCAACGGGTCGAATGTTACATTTTCGTCACATCAAGCGACGAAGACGCCCGCAATCCGGCGGCGTAGGCCTCGAAAACCAGCCGGATTTCGTCCCGCACGCGGCGGAAGGCGGCTGTGATTTCCTCGTCCGTGCCTGTGGCGTGGGCCGGGTCGTCGAAGCCCCAGTGGTAACGGTGGACCTGACCGGGGTAGATCGGGCACGCTTGGTCGGCGTTGCCGCAGACGGTGATGACGGTGTGCACGGGCCGGTCGAGGAACTCGTTCATGTGCTTCGACGTGTGCCCGGAGATGTCGATACCGATCTCGGCGAGGGCGGCGATGGCTTTCGGGTGGACGTAGCCGGCGGGTTTCGAGCCGGCGCTCCGGACATCGATCAAGTCGCCGGCGGCGTGGCGCAGGATGCCCTCGGCCATGTGGCTTCGGCAGGAGTTTCCAGTACAGAGGATGAGGACGGTGGGTTTCATGGGCAGCAACGGGGGTCTCCGGCGGGTTCGTCGGGTGAGCCGGGGAAAAACCGGCGCCGGAACCGCAGCGCGACGTGGACGAGTGCGATGAGCACGGGAACTTCGATCAGCGGGCCAACCACGGCGGCGAAGGCAACGCCCGAGCCGAGCCCGAAGACGGCGATGGCCACCGCGATGGCGAGTTCGAAATTGTTCCCGGCGGCGGTGAAGGCAAGCGTCGTCGAGCGCGAGTAGTCCGCACCCAGCATTTTCCCCATGAAGAAACTCACGAGGAACATCGCGAGGAAATACAGGCAGAGCGGCACGGCGATCCGCAGGACGTCGAATGGAAGTTGGACGATCGTGCCCCCCTTGAAGGTGAACATCACGACGATCGTGAAAAGCAGGGCGGAGAGGGTGAGGGGTGCGATCGCGGGCAGGAACCGCTTCTCATACCACTCGACGCCCTTCGCCCTCACAAGGAAGACGCGGCTCAACACGCCCGCAGCGAAGGGGATGCCCAGATACGTCATCACACTCCAGAAGATGTCGGACATCCGGATGTCCACCACGACACCCTCGAGGCCGAAGAACGGCGGCAGGACCGTGATGAAAAACCACGCATAGACGCTGTAGAAGACGATCTGTGCGACGGAGTTCAGGGCCACAAGACCGGCGGCGTATTCGTTGTTGCCGCGCGCCAGTTCGTTCCAGACGAGCACCATCGCAATGCATCGCGCGAGGCCGACGAGGATGAGGCCGACCATGTAGTCCGGCTTGTCGTGCAGGAAAATGAGCGCGAGAGCGAACATCAGGACGGGCCCGACGACCCAGTTCTGGACCAGCGAAAGAAAAAGGATGCGCCGGTTCGCAAAGACCTTCGGCATCTCGGCGTAGCGGACCTTGGCCAGCGGCGGATACATCATCAGCACGAGGCCGATGGCGATGGGGACGTTCGTCGTGCCAATCGTCATCGGCGCGAAGAACGCCTCGGGATCGGGGATCACAAATGTGCCGAGCAGGACCCCGAGCCCCATCGCGACAAAGATCCAGACGGTGAGATAGCGGTCGAGGAACGACATGCGGCGGGCGACGGATTCAGACATGGTGCAGGAGTTGGGTGAGAGATTCGGGGCCGACGGGCTCGCGCATCCGCCAGTCTACCAAAGCCGTGCGCCGGAGCGAGTGCGCGGAGGTGATGCGCTCGATTTGCGCAGCCTCGCGGTCCGCACGTCCTGCGAGGAACGGGTCGGCCGTGGGCACCCGGGCGAGGGTGGCATTGATGATCCATCCGAACGGCTCGATGCCTGCGCGGCGCAGATCCTCCTGCAGGGCAGCGGCCTCGTTCACGGGCGTGGTCTCCGCCAGCGTGACGAGAAGCACCTTCGTGCGGCGGGGGTCGCGCAGGCGGGGCAGGAGTTCGAGTGCGCTGCTCTTGGAACGTGACTGCCGCTCAAGTTCGCGGTGGTAGGACTGGCTGGAATCCAACAACAAAAGCGTGTGCCCGGTGGGCGCGGTGTCGAGCAGAACGAACGACGTCTCGGCACGGGCCGCCTCCCGGGCAAAAGCGCGGAAGACGGCCACCTCTTCCGTGCAGGGCGAGGCGAGGTCCTCGGCGAGCAAGGCGCGGCCTGCGGGGTCGAGTCCGCTCGTTTCCAGCACGTGGGAGCGATACGCCTCGGTCTCGGCCAACGGGTCGATGCGGCCGAGGCTGAGCCGGTGATCGCCCGCCGGGAGGACATGGTCGAGGTGGGCGGCGGGATCCGTGGTGGTGAGGTGGACATCGTGACCTCGGGCGGCGAGCGCGAGGGCGATTGCGGCGGCGAGGGTGGTCTTTCCGACGCCGCCTTTACCCATCAGGAGCACCAGACCCAGGCCGTCGGCGGCGATCTCGTCGACGAGAGAGTCGAGATCCGGAACCGCTACGCTGCGGTGCGAGGGCGGGGCTTCAGGGAGGGATTCGGTTTCCCACAGTGTACGCAGACCGGAGAGACCGAGGAGACCGGTCGCGCGCAAGGGCAGTTCGAAGACCTCGCGAGAAGCGAGCCACTCCTCCGCTGCGGCGAGGGCCTCCTCCTCGCGGCGCATCCATGCGGCAGCTGCCTCATCGTCCGGGAGGCCGGACCGGAAGCGCGCGTTGAGAACGAGGGTTTGGTTTCGAAGGCCTTCCCGGGCGAGTTCCTCCGAGGCGCGGCGGGCTTCGCGCAGGGACGAGTTGCCAGCCCGCGCGACGAGAACGATGCCGCAAAGGCTGCCGTCTGCGAGCGTGCGCACCGTCGCGCCGTAGAGGTCGCGCTTTGCTTCGAGGCCGGCAAGTGGTCCGAGGCAGGACGCCGAGGAGCTCTCGGTGAGGAACGAGTCCCACGCGCGTGCCAACCCCATGAGCCGCAGGGTGTGGCCGGTCGGAGCCGTGTCGAAAACGACGTGGTCGAAGGCCTCGTTCCGGTCCCCGGCCACCCATGCAGCGAACTCGTCGAACGCGGCGATCTCAACCGTGCATGAGCCCGAGAGACTTTCCTCGATGCCGCGCAACGCCGCAGCCGGCAGTCGGTCGCGGAGGGGCGCGAGAAGGCGCTCGCGGTGTTGGCGGGCGGACTCGACCGGGTCGATGTTCACCGCCGTGAGGTGCGTGGTGACGTCCATCGGTTCAGCCCCGACCGGGCAGCCAAGCACATCGGGCAGATTCGAAGCCGGATCCGTGCTCACCAGTGCGACGCGGCGGCCCGAGTCAGCGAGGCGGAGCGCGGTGGCCGCAGCGAGGGTCGTTTTTCCCACGCCCCCCTTCCCGGTGAAGAAAACGAACCGGGGAAGGTCGGATGGATCGAAGCGCCTCACTCTGCGAGCCACGCCGCCATTTCGGAGTCGTCCGGCAGCCGCCCGTTGAGGGCGAGGCGATCGTCGATGAAGATGGCGGGCAGGGAGTCCTCCTTATCAAGCAGCGGCTTGACGTCGGGGTTTTCGAGGAACCGCAGGGGTTCGTGGGCGAGGTTGAGGCGTGTGACGGTGACGCCGGCTTGGCGGGCCTGCTCGAGAAACGCCGCGAAGCGCGCGAGGGCGGGGTCGGCGTCGGGTCCGCAGACTCCGGTGGAGCAGCACATCGGGGGGTCGTAAACGGTGAGGGATTTCATAATTCGGTGGCCTGCGTCCCGATGCGGCGGGTGGCGGACTCGAGGGCGAGGGCGTCGAGTTTTTCGATGGGGAGGGAGAAGAAGAGGTCGAGTCGGTGGCGGATTTGCTGGGCGACGAGCCAGAAGAGGCGGCCTTGCTCCGGGCCTGCCTCGGCGGCCGCCGGGTCGGGAGAACCCCAGTGGGCAAGGATCGGTTGGCCGGGCCAGACCGGACAGTTTTCCTTCGCGTTGTCGCAGAGAGTGATCACGAAATCGAACGCGGTGTTGGCGAACTCCGTGGTGGACTTGCTGCGCGCTCCGACGGCCTCGATTTGGAATTTCGTCCGCAGTGTTTCAAGGGCCAGCGGGTGGGGTGTTGGTTTCGGAGCCGATCCCGCGCTGAAGATTTCGAAGCGATCGCCGGCCATCGATCGGGCGAGATACTCGGCGAGGATGCTGCGGGCGGAGTTACCCGTACAGAGAAAGAGCAGACGAAAGGGAGGCTTCATAAAACAGGGGAAGCATCCGGCTTTCCGCAAGCTCCGGATTTCTCCAACGCAGCCAGATCGACCGCGAATCGTTTGTCTCCCCCCGCGCAATCCTGCAGGCAGGCGAGGTGGCGCTTGAGTTCGGGCGAGGGCCGCTCGGGGAGGGAGTAGATCATCCACGTGCCCCTGCGCGCGCTCTCAACCATGCCCCGCTCCCGGAGATAGGCAAGGTGTTGGGAGACGCGGGCCTGCGGCAGGCCGAGTACCTCTTGGATGTGGCAGACGCAGAGCGGCCCGCGCAGGAGCAGGTGGATGATCCGCAGCCGTGTCTCATCGCAGAGGCATTCATAGATGCGCACAAGGGACATGGGCAGACCCAACCACGCTCGCCATTCATTCGTCAATGCGAATATTCGGCGAGGCGAATGTTATTCTTCAGCCTTGGCGTGAGCGGTGGGATTTGTGACAGGATTGTCACACAACGCCGTTTGGCTTTTCTGGCTGGCAGGTGTTGGCTTGCAGATTGCATCCGATGAAAACTCTCCTTCTTCCCTCGATCGTTGCGACCACCCTTCTTGCCTCGCTCGCGCCCTCTGCCGAGGCCGTGCAGCTTTCCGGAGCCGGCGCCACTTTTCCCGCCCCGCTTTACCAACGCTGGGGTGTGGAATACAACAAGGTGAACCCGGCCGTGCAGGTGAATTACCAATCCGTCGGCAGCGGGGCGGGCGTGAAGAACTTCATCTCGGGTGTGGTGGACTTCGGCGCGAGCGACGCCGCGATGACGGATGAAGAGATCGCGAAAGTCCCGCGCGGCGTGGTGATGGTCCCGGCGACGGCCGGCGAGATCGTGTTCGCCTACAACCTTCCCGGAATCGAAAACTTGAAGCTTTCCCGCGCGGCGATGGCGGGAATTTATCTCGGCACCATCAAGAAGTGGAACGACCCGGAGATTGCAAAGCACAATCCGGGCGTGAATCTGCCAAACTTGCCGATTCAGGTTGCGTATCGCTCGGACGGAAGCGGCACAACGTTCGTCTTCACCCAGCACCTTGCGGCAATCAGCCCGGAGTTCGACGATCAGATCGGTTTCGATAAGTCGGTGACGTTTCCCGTGGGTGTGGGCGGCAAAGGCAATGAGGGCGTTACCGCCCTCGTCAAGCAGTCGCCGGGCGCGGTCGGCTATGTCGAGTATGGCTACGCCAAGAACAACGGACTCTCCATGGCGAGTCTGCAGAACAAATCGGGCGCCTTCGTCACTCCGGACCTCAAGAACGCTGCAGCAACGCTTCAAAACGTGACCCTCCCCGAAAACCTTCGTGTGTGGCCGGTCGATCCCGAAGGCGCCAGCGACTATCCGATCGTAAGCTTCACCTGGCTCCTTCTCTACAAGAAGTATGACGATGCGGCAAAGCGCGATGCCTTGAAGAGCTTCGTGGCCTGGGGACTGACCGAGGGGCAGAAATTCTCCGAGGAACTCGGCTACGTTCCGCTCCCGGCTCCAGTGGTCGAAAAGGCGCAGGCCGCACTGGCCACCGTCCAGTAACCCGGCCCTGTCGTGTCCCCGGACCCGCAATCAGACGGACTCAGTGAGCTTCGGTGCGGACCGGATTTTTTCCGTTGGATCTGCTGGCTGGCGGCTGTTGCGCTGGTCGCGATCCTCGGATGGATCATTTACGAGATCATCGACTCGGCGTGGCCGGCGATTCAGAAGTTCGGATTCGACTTCCTGACGAACTCCGCCTGGGTGCCGAACCGCGAGAGGTTCGGCGTGCTCCCGTTCATCGTCGGGACCGTCGTGAGTTCGCTCATCGCAATTCTGCTGGCATTCCCGCTGGGTGTGGCGATTGCGATCTTTCTGAGTGAAAACTTCCTGCCGTCGCCCGTCCGGCAGGCGATCCGTTTTGTGGTCGAAATGCTGGCGGCCATCCCGAGCGTCGTTTACGGCCTCTGGGGCATCTTTGTGGTAATCCCACTGGTGCAGGATTTCGGCAAGTGGGCCGTGCCGGTGTTGGGCGACAGGATTCCTCTTTTTTCCGGGCCTGCCTATGGAAATTCGATGCTGACAGCGAGTCTGGTCCTGGCTCTGATGATTCTTCCGACGCTCACAGCGGTCTCCCGGAATGCACTGACGGCGGTTCCCAAGACACTGCGCGAGGGAGCCTACGCACTCGGGGCCACGCGGTGGGAGGCGATCTTCGGTATCATCCTCCCGACGGCGGCACCCGGTGTTGTCGCAGCCACGATCCTTGCCCTTGGCCGGGCCATGGGGGAAACGATGGCGGTCGCAATGCTGATCGGAAACAGCTCACGTCTCTCGTGGTCGCTCCTCTCACCGGGCGGCACTCTCGCCGGGTTGCTGGCGAACCAGTTCGGCGAGGCCAGCGGACTCCAGGTGAACTCCCTCATGTATGCGGCGCTCGTCCTCGTGGTGATCACGCTCGGCGTCAACCTCATCGGCGAGGCCGTCTTGCGCCACACACAGAAATCCACCGCCGGCATCCGATAACATGGACAATCCGATCTCCCATGCGCCGGATTTTTTCCGCGAGGACAGCGTCGAGTCGACAAAGGCGATCGCGAGATCCTTCGGCAATCGCGTGCTGAGCACGCTGTGCGTCGGCCTTTCATTGCTCACACTCGTGCCGCTTGTCTCGATTGTCTTTCTCGTTTTGAAGAACGGACTGCCTCTCCTGAGCTGGAGCGTGTTTACGGAACTCCCCCCTGCGGCCGGCATGGTCGGCGGTGGTTTCGGCAATGCTGTGGTCGGCACGTTGGTGATGGTGGGTCTCGGCCTCCTGTTTTCCGCGCCGGTGGGCATGCTGTCGGCCATCTACATCAACGAGTATGCGCCGGCCGGACGACTGGCGGCCGCAGTGCGGCTCGTCGCCAAGCTCCTCACAGGCATCCCCTCGATCATCTGCGGCGTGTTCGCCTTCGCCGTGGTGGTCACGACGACCGGATCGTTCTCCGCGTATGCCGGCGGCGTCGCGCTGGCCGTGCTAATGTTGCCAACGATCCTGCTCACCTCCGAACAGGCCCTGCTCGGTGTCCAATCCGCCTACCGCGAAGCCTCCTACGGCCTCGGTGCCACGAAGTTCCAGACGATCACCCGCGTGGTCTTGCCCGACGCGCTGCCGGCAATGATGACAGGCGTGATGCTCGCCGTCGCACGGGCCGCCGGCGAGACTGCCCCGTTGATCTTTACGGCACTCTTCAGCCAGTTCTGGATGAAGTCGCTGTCGGATCCGTCGGCCTCGCTCTCCGTGCTCATTTACAACTTCTCGACGGTCCCGTTTCCGCACCAGATCCAGATGGCTTGGACGGCCTCGCTCGTTCTTGTGGCAATGGTCACGGCCACGAACATCATCGCCCAGCTCGCCTTCTCGAGAAAACACTAGGTTCTCCGCAAAATCCCGATTATGTCCCTCTCCATGCAGCACGATCGAGCCGCCGCAACAGGATCGTCCGCCCCGGACACCGCCAGCGGGAGGCCGGATTTTCTCTCGGTCGAGAAGTTCGATTTTTTCTACGGCAAGAAGCAGGCGCTCTTCGACATTTCGATGCTCATTCCCGAGCGCCAAGTCACGGCATTCATCGGCCCATCGGGTTGCGGGAAATCCACGCTTCTGCGGAACTTCAACCGCATGAACGAACTCATCGACGGCGTGCGCCACGGCGGCGACATCCGGCTCATGGGACGGAGCATCTTCGATCCGGCCATCGAGGTCATCGCCCTCCGCCGCGCGATCGGCATCGTTTTCCAGAAGTCGAATCCCTTCCCGAAGAGTATCTACGAAAACGTCGTCTACGGCCTGCGGATCAGCGGCGTTTCAAAGAAATCCCAACTCGATGAAGCGGTGGAACGCAGCCTGCGCGGGGCCGCGCTCTGGGATGAAGTGAAGGACCGTCTGCACGAGAGTGCCCTCGGTCTGTCGGGCGGCCAGATGCAGCGCCTGTGCATCGCGCGCGCCATCGCGAACCGGCCGAAGGTTCTCCTAATGGATGAACCCTGCTCCGCCCTCGACCCCATCGCCACGGTGAAGGTCGAAGAACTCATCAACGAGCTCAAGCGTGAGTTCACCATCGTCATCGTGACACACAACATGCAGCAGGCGACACGCTGCTCGGACCGCACGGCTTTCTTCTACCTCGGCAAGCTGGTCGAATACGACACGACCCAAAAGATTTTCTCCAACCCCTCGCAGAAGCAAACCGAAGATTACATCACCGGTCGCTTCGGCTGAACCCGCCAAACGCTTTCTCCATGGCCTCCGAAGAACCCGTCCGCCACATCCTCACCGATTTCGAATCCTCGCTCCAGCGCCTGCGCGAGAGCGTGCTCCTCATGTCGAGCCTCACGCTCCGCAACCTCGAGAATGCCCGCCGCGGCCTTTTCGAACGGGACGAAGACTGGTGCAACACCTCCATCGCCGATGATGAGGAAATCGATGCCCTCGAGATCCAAGTCGACCGCGAAGGAATCGACATCATGCTCCGCTTCCATCCCTTTGCCTCCGACCTGCGGAATGTCATCGCCGCGATGAAGATGAGCGTGAACCTCGAGCGGGTCGCCGACCAGGCCGTGGGCATCGCCCGCCGTGCACGGAAGTTGAATGCCCGCCCGGCGCTCCCCGAGACCGCTGCGCTTGATCCCCTCTTCCGCCATGCGATGAGCATGGTGCAGGACGCCGTGAAAGCCTATGCGGACAACGATCTTGAGCTCGCCCGCACGTTGAAGCCGCGCGACCGCGAACTCGATGCGATGAACCGGGACTTTGCCAACCGCGTAACCGATCTCATGCCGAAGTATCCCGATCTCATCCAAGGCTACCTCGAGTTGATCTTTATCGCGCGCTTCCTCGAACGGATCGGCGATCAGGCGACGAACATCGCCGAGGACACCGTCTTCGCCGTCGCCGCGGAAGACATCCGGCACGCGTCACCGCCGAAGTGACCTATTGCGGCTTGCGGTCGCGGGCGACATCCTCGAACAACTCGACGAGACCGTCGTCCACCCGCAGGTCGACCAGCTTCCAACCCGCCGGGCCTTTGTAGAAATAGAACCTCCACCGCAGCGGGAGATCTTCATTCAACGAGAGGCACGTCTGCCTCAGGAGGCTTGCTCCGGCAGCAAGGGTGTCGATCGTCTCGTATCCGCTTACCGGACCGTAGTTGTCGATGGCCTGCTTCGTCCGGGCTTTCAACTCGGCCACGTTCTCGGGACGCTCCGCGATGATCGTACCGCGCGCCAGCGCCTCGTAGGCCGCGTCCACGTTGCCCGCCTGCAAGGCGCGGAAAAAGAGCGCAATCGTCTCGGCAGGAGGCGGCGTTTTCTGGGCAACGGACGGCGCGGGCGTCGGCGTCGCGACAACCGGCACTTCTCCGGGTCGGAAAATCATGCGCTTGCGCGGATCGTTCAGATCGTCCTGCGCACGGACTCCGCAGATTCCAGACCCGACGACCGCGACAAGGAGGAGTTTTCTCACACGGGCAGTGGAGCGTGTTTGCAAAGGCGGCGCAAGCCGGACTCAGATACCGTCGCCGTGGAGACCACCGACTTCCTCGTGGCCGACCGGGTGGCTCCGCGCGACGGCGGCCAGTGTGGAGGAATCCATCAGGCGTGCCACGAGGTTGCGCGCCTCAAGCATCACTCGCCGGAACCGGCAGGTCGCCTCCTGCGTGCAGGGATGGTAGTCCGTGATCGACACACAGCCGATCGGCGCAAGATAACCGTCGAAATGCCGCACCACCTCGCCGAGCGTGATCGCCCGCGGGTCTTTTGCCAGCTGGTAGCCGCCGTGCTTGCCGGGAAGGCTGCTCACCCAACCCTTCGACTTCAAGTCGAGCATGATGTGCTCGAGGAAACGCTTCGGCACATCGTTTCTCCGTGCCAACTCCCCGATCGGGATCGGCCGCCCGCCATGCAATTCCACCAGCGTGAACAACGCACGCAGGGCATAATCGGTCCTCATCGAAAGTTGCATAAGCGATCAAAGTAGGCGTGATTCCGTGTCTGTTCAAGACCGGCGGCATGCCCGCACGAATCTCCGGAACCTGCCGAGTTTTTGCTTGCGCCCACGGTCGGGATCATTAGTCTCTCACCTCCCGCGACACGTCGGGGGGACTGTGACTGCCACCGTCAGGGTGGTTTTTTTGTCCCGTCGAATGGCGAGATAACAGGAATTCCAAATGCCCACGATTAATCAATTGGTTCGAAAAGGCCGCCGCAAGGTGACGGTCAAATCCAAATCGCCCGCGCTGGCCAACTGCCCGCAGCGCCGAGGCGTCTGCGTGCAGGTGATGACCCGCACGCCCAAGAAGCCCAACTCCGCGCTCCGCAAGGTCGCCAAGGTTCGTCTCACCAACGGCCAGGAAGTCATCGCCTACATCCCCGGCGAGGGCCACAATCTTCAGGAACACTCGATCGTCCTCGTTCGCGGTGGCCGTGTGAAAGACCTCCCCGGAGTGCGTTACCACATCGTCCGCGGCACCCTCGACAGCCTCGGGGTTGACGGACGCCGCCGCGGCCGCTCGAAGTACGGTGCCAAACGGCCGAAGCCCGGTCAGGAAGACGCCAAGGGCGCCAAAGGCAAGAAGAAGTGATTTTCCACTACGCAGTTCACACTCCGCATTTTTCGTAATCCATGTCCCGCAGACGCCGAGTCATCCACAAAGAAGTCAAACGCGACGCCCGCTACGCGAGCCCCATCGTCGCCCGCCTCATCAGCGCAGTCATGCGCCGCGGCAAGAAATCCACCGCCGAGCGCATCGTTTACACCGCGATCGAGAAAACCCGCGAGGGCACCGATACGGTGGATCCGCTCGAGACGCTCAACAAGGCCATCGAGAACGTGAAGCCGCGCCTTGAGGTCAAGTCCCGTCGTGTCGGCGGTGCCACCTACCAAGTTCCGATGGAAGTCCCGGCCGACCGTCAGGTCGCCCTCGCCATGCGCTGGCTCGTGAATTTCGCGAACAACCGCAAGGGCGTTCCGATGGAAAACGCCCTGGCTTACGAGCTCAAGGACGCTGCCGCCGGCCAAGGCAATGCAATCAAGAAGCGCGACGACATGCACAAGATGGCGCAGGCCAACCGTGCGTTCGCCCACTTCCGCTGGTAACCAACCTCCTTCCCTTCCCACCATGTCTGCTACGCTCGAGACGAAATCCGCCAACCCGAACTCTCCCAACCGCGCTTTCCCCCTCGAGCGCACGCGCAACATCGGCATCGCCGCCCACATTGATGCGGGCAAGACGACGCTGACAGAGCGTATTCTCTTCTACACCGGCATGATCCACAAGATCGGCGAGGTGCACGAGGGAACCACCGTCACCGACTGGATGGAGCAGGAGCGTGAACGTGGCATCACAATCACCTCCGCCGCCACCACCTGTTCGTGGATGCAACGCAAGGAAGAGGGCGTCTTCAAGGCCTTCGAGGGCGTGAAGATGCGCGTGAATATCATCGACACCCCCGGGCACGTCGACTTCACCGCCGAGGTCGAGCGTTCACTCCGCGTGCTTGACGGTGCCATCGCCGTGTTCTGCGGTGTGGCAGGCGTCCAGCCCCAATCGGAGACTGTCTGGCGTCAGGCGACCAAGTACGGCGTTCCGCGCATCGCGTTCGTCAACAAGATGGACCGCACCGGTGCCGACTTCGATGCCGCCGTGGAGAGCATGCGCGTGAAGCTGGGTGCCAACGCTTGGCCGATTCTCATTCCGCTCGGCAAGGAAGACACCCTTCGCGGCCAGATCGACGTCATCAACCAGAAGGCGATTCTCTATCTTGACAACGACGTGATGGGCTCGACCTACGAGGTTCACGAGCTCCCGGAAGAATCCAAGGCGGTTGCCCAGAAAGCCTACGACGATCTCGTCGCCCAGATGTGCGACCTCGACGAGGAAGTCGGCATGCTTTTCCTCGAGGAAAAACCGATCACCAAGGAAGACCTCAAGGCCGCCATCCGCCGCCAGACGATTGCGAACAAGTTCGTTCCGGTCGCCGGGGGTTCCGCCTTCAAAAACAAGGGCGTCCAGTATCTTGTCGATGCCGTCATCGATTATCTCCCCTCCCCGCTCGACATTCCTCCGGCCAAGGGACAGAACCCCGACAATGCCGAGCCCATGCTCGCGCCTGCGGACGACAACGGAAAATTCTGCTCCCTCGCCTTCAAACTCTGGAGCGATCCCTTCGTTGGAAAGCTCGTTTTCTTCCGCGTTTACTCGGGCAAGCTCTCCAAGGGCGATACCGTCTACAATCCGCGCACGAACAAACGCGAGCGCATCAGCCGCCTCATCCAGATTCAAGCCGACAAACGCGAAGACATCGACACCTGTTACGCCGGAGACATCGCCGCCATCGTCGGAATCAAGAACATCACCACCGGTGATACTCTTTGCGATGAGGACCACCCGATCCTGCTCGAACCGCCTTCGTTCCCCGACCCGGTCATTTCCATGGCCGTCGAGCCGAAAACCAAGGTCGATCAGGAAAAGATGGCAAACGCCCTCCAGCGTCTCGCCGAAGAAGATCCGACCTTCCGCGTCTTCACCAACGAGGAGACCGGCCAGACGATCATCGCCGGCATGGGCGAGCTTCACCTCGAGATCATCCGCGACCGCATGCTCCGTGAATTCAAGGTCGAGGCAAACTCCGGCAAACCGCAGATCGCCTACAAAGAGACCATTCTCGCGCCTGCGGATGGCGAGGGCAAGCTCGTCAAGCAGTCAGGCGGCCGCGGTCAATACGGTCACGTCATCTGCAAAGTCCAGCCCAACGAACGCGGCAAAGGCGTCACGATCGAGAACAAGGTCGTCGGCGGAACGATTCCGAAGGAATACATCCCGGCCGTCATCAAGGGTTTCAACGAGGCCGTTCTGAACGGTGTCGTTGCCAGCTATCCGGTGATCGACGTCCATGTGGACATCATTGATGGATCCTACCACGACGTGGACTCGAACGAAATGGCGTTCAAGATGGCTGCCATTTTTGCACTCAAGGACGGCCTCAAGAAGGCCAAGCCGATTCTTCTCGAGCCGATCATGAAGGTCGAAAACATCACGCCCGATGAGTTCCAGGGCGACATCATGGGCGACCTGAACCGCCGCCGCGCCAAGATCATGGGCATCGAGACCAAGGGCAACCTCTGCACGATTACCGCCGAGGTTCCGCTAGCGGAAATGTTCGGCTACGCGACGGCGATCCGCTCGCTCTCGAAAGGCCGTTCTTCCTACTCAATGGAACCCTCGCACTTCGAGCAGGTTCCCGAGCAGGTCAAGGCACAGATTCTGGATCAGAAGTCCTGAGTCGCTTCCAAACCACTGTGAAAAGGGCGATCCCAGGATCGCCCTTTTTCTTTGGCACGGAGTTCGACCTTGAAGGCGGGAGGGCCCGATTTAACTTGGACACGCCCTCATGACGCTTACCCACATTCTGCTCGTCCTTGCGTTCTGTCCCTTGGCCGTGTTCGCGGCAAACGAGGGGGCTTTAGGCCGCACCCCGGAATCCGATGTCCGACGCCTCGTGACCGGATTCCGCTTTGTTGAGGGCCCGGCATGGAACCCCGCGACGCGCACGCTGGTTTTCAGCGACATCCCCGCCGATACGATTTACCGCTGGTCCCCGGACTCGCCGTCTGAGGCGACTGTGTTCCGGAGCCCGAGCGGCAAGGCGAACGGAAATCTTTTTCTTCCCGACGGATCCCTGCTCACCTGCCAGCATGCGGAGCGCCGCGTGCTTCGCACAAAGCCGGACGGTGCTGCCGAGGTGCTGGCCGGCACGTTTGAAGGGTTCCCGCTCAACTCCCCGAACGATGTCGCATGGAAGCGGGATGGCTCCATCTGGTTCACCGACCCCGCATACGGGCTCGAGGGACGCCCCGAGGAGCAGTCTGCGCGTGCCGTCTACAGGCTCGATCCCGATGGATCGCTCACGCGCGTTGCGACGGGATTCGACCAACCGAACGGACTGTGTTTTTCGCCCGATGAGAAGCTTCTCTACGTCGCCGACAGCGGGAAGCCCTCGCACGTCCGTGTGTTTCCCGTGAACCCCGACAACTCCCTCGGTGCCGACCGCGTGTTTGCCTCGATCCAACCCGGTGTGCCCGATGGAATGCGCTGCGATGCGCGGGGCCGCCTCTACGTCGCCGCCGGGGATGGGGTGCAGGTGTTCGATCCCTCCGGCGCAAAGATCCACCTCATCCCCGTGCCCGAGGCGGCCGCCAATCTTTGCTTCGGCGGCGATGATCTCTCCACGGTGTTCATCACAGCGAGAAAATCCCTCTACGCGGCCCCACTGCCTCCGTAATTTTCCCGGGATTGTGACACCGGAGACTAAAAATCCGCGATTCTTTCAAAAACCGCTTGACCGTTTTGTAATAACGACTATTTAAGTCGCCATATCCCGCGCCGGGACGGTTGCTGGTGATAACAACGATACAAAAAGTCGATATTCAGAGAGGACCACCTTATGAAGATCTCCACAGCGGCGGCCGCCTTGTCGGTCGGAATTTCCCTACTCATTTCCATGAAAACCTCGCAGGCCGAAACCGCACTGGCGGATTGGTGGGAGGGGCGCTATGCGAGCGGGGACTGGTTGGGCGCAAGGACGGCGCTGAGCGAACGCGGGATCGACCTGCGGGTGAACTGGAGAGCGAACTTCCTCGGGATCGTCGACGGGGGGGTTGAGCAGCACGGCGGCTTCGACCAAGAGATCAATTTTGATGCAAACATCGATGCGGCCAAGCTGACAGGTTGGGAAGGGCTGGAGGGTTTGGAGCTGACAGGCAACCTGCGTTGGCGCGAGGCGACCTATAGCATCAACCAATATGCGGGAACGGACAGTACGTTCCGTCCAAGCGCCTACACGGGCGGGGCCGGGTGGCGGCTGAGAAAGTTTTATGCGACCTACACGACCCCCGAGTTCCTCGGAGTGAAGAACCTCGTGACGGTTTCCGGCGGCTGGCAAGTGCCGACGGACCTCTTCCTTGTGCAGCCGGAATCCAAGCTTTTTGTGAACCAATCGATCCGCACAGCGAAAGGGATCAATCCGAACCTCCCGTGGGGCGGCTCTTTCTCGACGTGGGGTGGATATTTGAAAGTCCAGCCGAACGCATGGTTCTATGCCCAGGGGGGATTGTATCTGGCCTATCCGTTCGGGCCAAACCCGCTCAACCACGGCTTGTCTTTCGCGGGATACCAGATCGATCCGTCGTTGAACGGAGTGTACGGGATCGGCGAGGTCGGAGCGACGCCGAAGATCGGTCCCGATGCCCTTGCCGGCAAATACGCGGCGGGTTTCATCTACTGGGGCGTCGAGCACAGGGGGTTCGACGGGACGACACGCGACGGGCAGTTCCAGTTCTACTGGCAGGCCGATCAGCATCTTTTCCGCGAGACCTCCGGGGAAGCCGGAGTGCCGGTCGACGGCAAGAGTGCCAAAGCCCCGGTGAAGCCGACCAAGCGGAATCCCCAAGGACTGTACCTCTTCAGCACCATCAACTTCGCGCCCCCGGTCAACAACGCGATGCCCTTCTACGCCTTGGCGGGATTGGTTTACAGGGGCCTCATCCCTCACCGGGACGAAGACCAGGCGGGCGTTGCCTTCGCTTACGGATCCTACAGCTTCGATGCCCAGCAGCTCGACGAAAGCCGCGGACGCGCGCCGCGCACCTACCAGGCTGTGCTCGAAGCGGACTACCGCTTCCAGCTGAACACCTTTGCTTACGTGCAACCCACGGTCCAATACATCATCCGCCCCGGCGGACGCGGACTCGTGCAGAACGACACCATCATTGGGCTCCACCTCGGGGTCAATTTCTAAGCTTATGAACATCCGCCACCTCCTCACTGCCGCCATCCTCGGCCTCACCACACTCTCCGCCACGGCCGCCGAAAGCGTCTCGCTGCTCAACGTCTCCTACGATCCAACCCGCGAGCTCTACACCGAGTTCAACGCCGCGTTCGCCAAGCACTGGAAAGAGAAAACCGGGCAAGATGTCTCCGTCTCACAGTCCCACGGGGGCTCGGGCAAGCAGGCCCGCTCTATTCTTGACGGCATCGAAGCCGATGTCGCGACTCTGGCGCTTGCCTACGATATCGACGAGCTCGCCAACCGCGGCGGATTGATTCCGAAGGACTGGCAAAAACGCCTGCCCAACAACAGCTCGCCCTACACCTCGACGATCGTCTTCGTCGTGCACAAGGGAAACCCGAAGGGAATTCGCGACTGGGGCGACCTCGTGAAGGACGGGGTCCAGGTGATTACCCCGAATCCCAAGACCTCCGGTGGCGCAAGGTGGAACTTCCTCGCCGCCTGGGCATGGGCACTGCGGGAACACGGCGACGACGAGGCGAAAGCGCGGGAATTCATCACGCGTCTCTACCGGAACGTTCCGGTCCTCGATTCGGGAGCCCGAGCCTCGACGATTACGTTCTCGGAGCGCGGACTGGGGGATGTGTTCCTCTCGTGGGAAAACGAGGCCCATCTCATTCTCAAGGAAAAGCCCGGCAAGTTCGAGATCGTGACGCCTTCGGTGAGCATCCTTGCCGAGCCTCCGGTGACCGTCGTCGACAAGGTCGTCGACAAGCGTGGAACCCGTGAAGTCGCCACCGCCTATCTGGAGTATCTCTACAGCGATGTCGGACAGGACCTCGCCGGAAAGCACTTCTACCGCCCGGTCTCCGAAGCGGCCAAGCAGAAGTATGCAGCCCAGTTTCCCGCACTCACCCTCGTGACGATCGACGATACGTTCGGCGGATGGGAGAAGGCCCAGAAGACCTTCTTCAACGACGGGGGAGTCTTTGACCAAATCTATACCCGCTAATACACCATGAGCCTCCAAGCCAACATCGTCACCACCGTCGGACACACTCCGCTCGTCAAACTCCAGCGCCTGTCGCAGGGCCTTCCCGCGACGATCGCCGTCAAATGCGAGTTCGCGAACCCGCTCGGAAGCGTGAAGGACCGTATCGGCCGCGCCATGATCGAGGCGGCAGAGAAGGAGGGCATCCTCACTCCCGAGACGACGATCATCGAGCCGACCTCCGGCAACACGGGCATCGCCCTCGCCTTCGTCGCAGCGGCGAAGGGATACAAGCTCATCCTGACCATGCCGGAGAGCATGAGCATTGAGCGTCGCACGCTCCTTGCATTGCTCGGAGCCCGCCTTGTCCTCACTCCCGCCGCTGAGGGCATGAAGGGCGCCATCGCACGGGCCGAACAACTTCGCGCCGAAACGCCCGGCGCGTGGACCCCGCAGCAGTTTTCGAATCCGGCCAACCCGCGTGTGCACCGAGAGACCACGGCGCGCGAGATTTGGGAGAACACGGACGGCCGTGCCGACATCCTTGTTTCGGCGGTCGGCACGGGCGGCACGCTTACCGGCGTGGCCGAGGTCTTCAAGCAGCGCAAACCCGGTTTCCGCGCCATCGCTGTCGAGCCCGCTGATTCGCCAGTGATCACCCAGACCCGCAATGGCGAACCCCTCAAGCCCGGCCCCCACAAGATCCAGGGCACCGGCGCGGGCTTCGTTCCAAAAAACCTCAACCTCGATGTGGTTGATGATGTGATCCGGGTCACCAACGAAGACGCCATCGCCACCGCGCGCCGCCTCGCGAAGGAGGAAGGCATCCTCGGGGGCATTTCCTCCGGAGCCAATGTGTGGGCGGCTCTGGAAGTCGCGCGACGCCCCGAGTCCGCCGGAAAACTCATCGTGACCGTGGCGTGCTCGACGGGCGAACGCTACCTCAGCACCGCACTCGCCGAGGAGGCCCGTCAGGAGGCCGGGTCGTGAGGGCCTTCGCGGCCTTCGCCGCTGCGGGATTTCTGCTTGTTCCGGCCTGGGCAGCCACGTTGCTCAATGTCTCCTACGACGTGACGCGGGAGTTCTACACCGACTACAACCCGGTGTTCCTCGCCCATTGGAAGGCCGGCGGCGGCGGCGACCTCAAGATCGAGCAGTCCCACGGAGGATCGAGCAAGCAGGCCCGTTCGGTCATCGACGGACTGGAGGCCGACGTCGTCACGATGAACCAAGAGACCGACATCGACAGTATTGCCAAAGCCGGTCTCCTCCCCGCAGATTGGAAGACCCTGCTGCCGGATGACAGCGCTCCTTACGAGTCCACGATCGTGTTTCTCGTTCGCAAGGGGAACCCGAAGGGCATCACCGATTGGGGTGATCTCGCCCGCAAGGACGTCGGAGTGATTCTTCCAAACCCGAAGACCTCGGGAAACGGTCGCTATGGCTACCTTGCCGCATTGGCATGGGCTCAGAGGAAGTTCGCTGGCGACGAGGTGGCTGTCCGTGACTACCTCACGCGCTTCATCAAAAACATCCCGGTTCTCGAAACCGGCGGACGGGCGGCCACGAATACCTTCGTCCAAAAGGGACTCGGCGACGTGCTGCTCACCTTTGAAAGCGAAACGCTGCAGATCGCTCGCGTGTTTGACCCCGGAAGCTACGACATTGTCTACCCCTCGCTCAGCATCGCCGCCGATGCACCGGTCGCTGTGGTGTCCGAGATCACCCGTCGCCGCGGCACGACAGAAGTCGCGACGGCCTATCTGAAGTATCTCTGGTCTGATGAGGGCCAACGCCTTGCAGCGAAACATTTTTTCCGCCCGAAATCGGCTGCGATTCTTGCCGAGAATGCCTCGATTTTCCCGCCGATCGAATTGGTGCGCGTCTCCGAGGCTTTCGGGTCTTGGAGCGCGGCGCAAAAAGCCCACTTCGATGACGGCGGATCCTTCGATCGCATTTACGAAGCCCGATGAAGACCTTGAAAACTCCACCCTCTGCTCCGTCCTCCGGACGCCGCTCGCTTCAGGCGCTCTTGGCCCCCGTTGAAGAGATCGCCTCGCAGTCCGACACGCTCTTCACAGCGCATCTCCAATACACGGACTCAAACGGCTTTGCAGGAATCCTTCCGAGATTTCTTTTCACGGGTCCGGGCGATCGGGGCAGCTTCCTCCGCGTGGGAGTCTTTGCAGGCATCCATGGCGACGAGGAGAGCGGTGTGCTGGCAGCACTCGAACTCCTCCGCCGACTGCATGAGAATCCGTCGCCGGCCCTGGGCTACGAACTTTTCGTCTACCCGGTTTGCAATCCTTGGGGCTACACTCGCGACGCCCGGTGGCTGCGCAGCGGAGCGGACATGAACCGCGAATTCTGGCGCGGCTCCGACGAGATCGAGGTCCTTGTGCTCGAGGGTCAATTGATGAAGCTCGGTTTCGACGGCATCGTCGCTCTCCACACGGACGACACCTCCGAGGGGCTGTATGGATTCGTCCGTGGTCACCAACTCACCCGCCACGTGCTGGAGCCAAGTCTCGAAGCGGCTGCACGGATTCTTCCAAGAAACCTTGATCGCAGCATCGACAACTTCGAGGCCAACAACGGGGTTATCGAGAAAGGCTATACCGGCATTCTCGGAGCACCCCCGACCCAGAAGCCGAGGCCTTTCGAGATTGTTTTCGAAACCCCCCACCTCGCGCCCACACAACTCCAAGTCGATGCGCATCTCGTGGCGGTCCAGACGATGCTGGAACGCTTCCGGCAGATGATCGCGGAGGCACAGAATATCTGATGAAGCAACGCCACGTCCTGCCCGGGTTCGGGCTTACTCTCGGTTGCAGCCTCGTCTACCTGAGCCTCATCGTTCTCATCCCGCTCGCGGCTCTGGCCCAAAAGACTGCCTCGGGAGGTTGGGAGCATTTTTTCCAGACCATCACCGCGCCGCGCGTGGTGGCATCGTACTGGGTGAGTTTCGGACTCTCCTTCTTCGCCGCGTTGGTGAACGGAGTATTCGGCGTCATCGCCGCATGGGTGCTTGTGCGCTACCGTTTTCCGGGCCGGAAGATTCTCGATGCCATGGTGGACCTGCCATTTGCACTGCCCACAGCCGTGGCGGGCATCGCTCTGACCGCCCTTTACGCGCCGAATGATTGGATCGGAGCACTGTTTGCGCCGTTCGACATCAAGATCGCTTTCACCCAAATCGGCATTTTCATTGCTCTGACATTCATCGGCCTGCCATTTGTGGTTCGCACGGTGCAGCCAGCCATTCAAGACCTCTCGGTCGATGTCGAGGAGGCTGCCGCCTGTCTGGGTGCGGGACGCTGGCAGACGTTCCGGCGGGTCATCTTCCCCGCCTTGCTCCCCTCGCTGCTCACCGGAGTGACGCTGGCCTATGGACGCGCCGTCGGTGAGTTCGGATCCGTCGTCTTCATCGCGGGCAACATTCCCTTCAAAACAGAAATCACTCCCTTGCTCATCATCAGCAAACTCGAACAGTACGACTACAGCGGGGCCGCGGCGCTGGGGTTTGTGATGCTCTGCGCCTCATTCCTCATACTTCTTGTGAGCAACAGTCTGCAGGCTTGGAACAACAAACGCCGGGGGATCGCCTGACACGCCATGGCCGCTGACTTTCGCACCACATTGGGCACACCACGCCGTGCCACCACGGATCCCCTTCCCATCCGCATCCTTCTCACCGGCATCACAGTGGCTTTCTTCGCCCTGTTCCTTTTCCTCCCGTTGGTGGTCGTCTTCCAGGAGGCGTTTTCGAAGGGCGTCGCCGTGTTCGCATCGACGTTCCGCGATCCCTTCACCCTGCATGCCATCGGCCTCACCTTGCTCGTCGCCGCGATCGCCGTGCCGCTGAACACGGCGTTCGGACTGGCTGCTGCATGGAGCGTGACGCGCTACCGATTCAAGGGGCGTTCGTTTCTCATCACACTCATCGATCTTCCCCTGTGGGTCTCGCCCGTGATCGGCGGCTTGATCTACGTGCTGGTCTTCGGGGCGCAGGGTTGGCTCGGTCCCTGGCTGCGCGAGAATGACATCCGCATCATCTTCGCCGTGCCAGGCATCGTCCTCGCCACCGTCTTCGTCACGTTTCCCTTCGTGGCACGGGGCCTCATTCCGCTCATGCAGGCCCAGGGCATCCATGAGGAAGAGGCCGCCCTCACGCTCGGCGCGAACGGTTGGCAGATTTTCACCAAGATCACTGTTCCAAAGATCAAATGGGGTCTCCTCTACGGTGTGATTCTCTGCAACGCCCGTGCCATGGGAGAATTCGGCGCGGTGTCCGTCGTCTCCGGCCACATCCGGGGGCGGACGAACACGATGCCACTCCACATTGAAATTCTCTACAACGAATACCAGTTCGCGGCGGCATTCGCCGTGGCTTCCCTTCTCGCCCTTCTCGCCCTTGTCACACTCTTCATCAAAACCTATGCCGAGTGGCGGGCCGCCAGACAACTCCGCCAAACTTCCGACTCATGAGTATCCGCGTCTCCAACGTCTCCAAATCCTTCTCACGCTTCCCCGCGCTCAGTCAGGCCTCGGTTGAAGTGGCATCGGGTGAACTCGTCGCCCTCCTCGGACCGAGCGGATCAGGGAAGACCACTCTGCTTCGCACGATCGCGGGACTGGAGTTTCCGGATAACGACGGCCGGATCCACTTCGGCACGCGCGACGTGACCGGACTCTCCGCCTACAAGCGCCGGGCCGGCTTTGTCTTCCAGCACTACGCGCTCTTCAACCATATGAACGTCTATGAGAACGTGGCTTTCTCGCTTCGCGTCCTTCCCCCCGCCGAGCGTCCGGCGGAATCCGTTGTCCGCAAGCGAGTCACCGAGCTCCTTGACGCCGTGCAGCTTTCGGGTTTCGAGAAGCGTCTCCCGACACAACTCTCCGGAGGCCAACGGCAACGCGTCGCCTTCGCGCGGGCGCTCGCAATCGGACCCGAAGTCCTCCTTCTCGACGAACCCTTCGGTGCACTCGATGCCAAAGTCCGGAAGGAACTCCGTCGCTGGCTCCGCGCCTTCCACGATGCCACTCACCTCACGACCCTCTTCGTCACGCATGATCAGGACGAAGCCTTCGAGCTGGCCGACCGCGTCGTCCTCATCGACAAAGGTGTCGTTCAGCAAACCGGCACGCCGACCGAAGTCAGAACAAAACCCGCCAACGCGTTCGTTGCGGATTTTCTCGATCTTGACCATGGGACGATTCCCGCGACGGCGCCTTGAGATTTCCCGTCGCCTGA
>CAZKHB010000017.1:0-64256 GCA_964552635.1 uncultured Chthoniobacterales bacterium | reverse complement strand
GAGCGGTAGTTTTACACACTATTGGTCGGGGGTTCGATCCCCTCACTGCCCATTTTTCCCGGCAGGAGCATGGCTCCTAGAGTTCTTCATCCGGGCAATCTCTGAAAATCAGCGTCGGTTCCTGCCTGAGATTGATGAAAAACAACGGAAGTGACGGGTCTTCGTGACGGTCTTCCGGGCAAGGAACGAGGGGATTCGGGTGGTCTTTCGTGGGGAGCAGGTCGGTGAGGCGACGGTAGACGATCACGGGAGCGTCGCCCCCGGTGGCAGCGGGGGAAGGGGATTCGTTCACGCTGTGGCAGGTAGTGTTTGAGGTATTCTGCACGGCATGTTTTTTGTCAACCGCGGCCGTAGGCGATTCTCCGGCGCCCGTTCGATTTTCCGCTGTGTGCGCGGCGGTGGCTGTGCTTGAGTCTCAGGCATGCCTGCCAAAAAGTCGGTCCATTTCCTCACCGGTTCGGATGAAGCCGGGGTGAAGAAGGCGGCTGTCGAATTGGCGGCGAAGCTGGCACCCGGGGCGGACGCGTTTGGTCTCGAGACGATCGATGGCGCGGTCGACACAGTGGATTCCGCGGTCAGTCGGATCAACGAGGCGCGCCAAGCCCTCCTCACCTTGCCATTCCTCGGCGGGGCGAAACTCGTGTGGCTCAAGAGTGCGAGTTTTTTGTCGGATACCCAGACCGGGCGCTCCGAGTCTGTGCTCGAAGCGCTTGAGGGACTTCTCGAAACGCTGACTGAGGGATTGCCGGAAGGCGTGACGTTTCTCTTGAGCGCCACCGCGCCTGACAAGCGCCGCACGGCCTATAAGGCGCTCGTGAAACTGGCGGACACCCAGATTATCGACAAGCCCGACCTGGGATTCGGAGCTGGCGAGGAAGCCGTGATCGATTGGACGGCGTCGCAGGCCCGCGAGCGGGGGCTCAAGATTTCCCACGATGCCGTCGAGGCTTTGGCGGCCCGAATTGGCCTTGAGACCTGCCAGCTCGCCTCCGAACTCGACAAACTCATCCTCGCGTTTGGGCACGGGCATCCGATCACCGCCGCTGACGTGCGCGCTCTGGTGCCGGCCACGCGCGAGAGCGGGATCTTCGACATTGGCAATGCCATCGGCGCGCGCGATCTGGCCACCGCATTGGGAACGATGCGGCAACTGCTTTCGCAGGGTGAGAGTGCGATCGGCATCCTCCTGGCCTCGATTGTTCCCACGGTGCGCAATCTTCTTTTCGTGAAGGAACTCCTTCTGCGGCACAAACTCAGCCCGCCGGCGCAGCCGCAGTTCTTTGCGTCGACCCTGAACCGTCTTCCCGCCGTCGAACTTGCCCACCTTCCGCGCAAAAAGGACGGAAGTTTGAATGCCTACCCGCTCGGAATCGCCGCCCGGAACAGCGCCCACTACTCACTCGATGAACTGCGGCGAGGCTTCCGCGAGTGTGCCGCCGCCAACCTGCGGCTTGTCACCTCTTCGCTGGCGCAGGACGTTGTCCTTTCGCGCCTCCTTATCGGTTTCATGGCCCGCGAAGGCGCCGAGTCGCCCGATCGAATGTCCTGATTTTCCCATGTCCTCCCTCCCCTACGAACTCGAAGAATTCCAACGCCTCCTGGCGAGGCCGAACAGCGACCCAACCGGCTTCGCCGGGTTTTTCACCGGGGGCGAAATCCTTGTGACGCGCGTGCCGGCCCGGCTCGACGTGATGGGTGGCATTGCCGACTACTCGGGCGCGAACGTCTGCGAGGGCGTTCTCGGCCGCGGGGTGCTGCTCGCGCTCCAACCGCGCACAGACCGCACGCTGCGCATCCGGACCATGCAGGCGGGCACGCGTGCCCTGCCGGTCGAGACCCGGATTCCGCTCGACTACTTCAAGAGCGGGGACGGCCTCGCCGACTACGCCGACATCCGGGCCCTCTTCCAAGCGCATCCGCTGGCGAGTTGGACCGCATACATCGGCGGGAGCATCTTCACCATGCTCCGCGAGGAGATGGTGAACCTTCCTTTCGGATTCAACCTTCTCCTTTTGAGCGCCGTCCCGATGAACGTTGGCATCGGCAGCTCGGCGGCAGTCGAGATCGGTACGCTTACGTGCCTCGACGCTTACCTCGGTCTTGGCCTCTCCGCAGCCCGCATCGCTCGTCTCGGCCAACTCGCGGAAAACCACGCGGTCGGTGCGCCATGCGGGATTATGGACCAGACGGCCATCGTGAGTGGGCGCGAGGGATGCCTTGTCCACATTCTCTGCCGGCCGGGCGAGGTGATCGGCCCGGTGAGGATTCCGGAGGGAACGGGCTTCGTTGGGATCAATTCCATGGTCCGCCACAGCATCGCGGGCAACCCTTATGGCGACACGCGCATCGGGGCGTTCATGGGTCGCAAGATCATCAACGATCTCCGGGCGCGGACCGGTGAGGCTGCGTTGGATTATCTGACGGAACTTTCGGTGGAGGAATTCGAGCGCCGCTACGTCGGCCATTTGCCCGGGGAGCTGCGCGGCTCGGAGTTTCTTGAAGCACACCGCACGCACGACGATCCGGTTACCCGCATCCAACCGGATGCCACCTACCGCGTGGTGGGCCCGACGCGGCATCCGATCGAGGAAAACGAACGCGTGCTCCGCTTCATGGATGCGCTCCGCGCAGCCGGTCGCGGCGAGACGGATGCACTCCAGACCGCGGGCGAATGCATGTTTCAGGCGCATGCCAGCTACCGCGACAACTGCTACCTCTCGACACCGGAGGTGGATTTCCTTGTCGAGGCCGTCCGCGCCCGGGGCGCTGCGAGTGGACTCTTCGGGGCGAAGATCACCGGGGGCGGGACCGGTGGGACAGTCGCGGTTTTCGGGACGCACGAGGCCCTTGCCCGCGAGATTCCCGGCATTGCCCTGGAATACTCCCGCCGCGTGGGCGCCATGCCCGATGTGTTCGAGGGAAGTTCGCCGGGCGCGATGGAATTCGGAGCGCGACGGTTCGTGTTCGGCGCGAATGGCTGGCGTTCGCTGCCCCCGGCACCATGAGCAGCACCGTCCGCCGGGCCATCGTGCCGATCGCAGGGCTTGGAACCCGCCACTTCCCGGCTTCGCATGCCATAAAGAAGGAATTTTTTCCCGTTGTCGGATCCGACGGTATCGCCCGGGCCCTCTTCCACTACCACCTGCTGGAGATGGAATCCGCCGGCATCGAGCGCATCGCGATCATCGTCCAACCGGGCGAGGATGCTCTCGTGCGGGACTACCTCGCGGGACCCGGCGATGATTACCTCCGCCGCCTTGAGAAGTATCCGCAACTCGCCGCCGAGGCCGGGCGCATGCGCGGCCTTGCCAAACGCATCGAGTTTGCCGTGCAGACGGCGCAGGAGGGTTACGGGCACGCTGTTTTTCAAGCTGCGTCATTTGCCGCCGAGGGGCCCGTCTTGCTCTGTCTGGGAGACCATCTCTTCCGGGGGACGCGCGTTTCGCCATATGCCGAACTCTGCGCGGTGCACGCGGCGCATCCGGAGTGTTCACTCTCGGCTGTGAACCGGATCAACGAGCAGGAACTGCGCGGCTACGGCACAATCGCCGGTCGCCGACTGCCCGGAGATCCCCGCCTCATCGATGTCTCGCTCATCGTGGAAAAACCCGAGCCCGCTCTGGCACGCGAGCGGCTGCATGTTGACGGACTCCCGGATGGCACGTGGCTCGGGTGGTTTGGCATGCACGTGTTGAGGCCCTCGATTTTCGACGTGCTCGCGCGGATGATCCGTGACGACATTCGCGACGGGGGTGAGTTCCAACTCACCCGCGCGCAGGAGATCCAACGGCAGGAGGAGGGATACCTCGCCTTCGAGATGCAGGACGCGCGGCGCTTTGATTTCGGTATTCCCGACGACTTCGTGCGCAGCATTCACGAGTTCCGCCACGGCTGACGCACTTTCGCGGAACCGGGTTGCCTCGGGGTGCGTAACCCGAGCAAATGGAAAACCGCGAACGTCTTCTCACCGCTTTCCGCGAACATCTCCTTGAGCACGGCGGTCCACCGGCCTCTGTCTTCAAGTTCACCCGCGACCTCGGTCTTGAGGAGCGCGCTTTCTTTGCCGAGTTTCCGAACTTCGATGCCCTTGAGAGCGAGATGTGGCACGGGCTTGTCGCCCGTGTCGCCGCTGCGGTCGGTGCCGGCGGGGAATGGAACGGCTTCACCGCGCGGCAGAGGTTGCTGACGTTCTTGTTCGCCTTCTGCGAAGAATCGCTCGCGTGGCGCAGTTTGCTTTTGCTCCGCGTTGCGCCCAGTGGTCCGGTGGCGCGTCCGGCGCACTTGCGGGGACTGGAGCGGGGATTCAAGGATTTCATCGGCCCGGTTCTCGATCACGGGCATGCAACCGGTGAAATCGCCGACCGTGGTGTTCTCCGCGAGGCTTACCCCGAGGCGTTTTTTCTGCACTTCCGGGCTGTGGTGGATTTCCACCTCAAGGACACGAGCGCCGGCTACGAACGCACAGATGCCTTCATCGAGAAATCCGCCGCGCTGGCATTCGACCTTCTTCGCACCCAGGCGTTCGACTCGGCGGTGGACTTCGCGAAGTTCGTTTTTGCCCGGCCCGCATGACCGCGCAGGAATCCATCCGGAGCACGCCGGTCACGCGCATGGCCAGCCTCGCCGGCACGGGCGCGCAGGTGGGTCTCAACTACCTCAAACACTACGGCCGCCGGGCGCTGGGCAGCGCGTCCAACACGCTCCACGAGGAGAATGCCGGCGTGATCTACAAGACATTCAGCGAACTCAAGGGAGGCCCGCTCAAGCTCGCGCAGATGCTCAGCATCGACCAAAATCTCCTCCCTGCCGCCTATGCGGGGCAGTTCGCGCAAGCCCAGCACTCGGCACCCCCCCTTTCTTATCCGCTTGTCGCGCGCACCTTCCGCAGGGAATTCGGTCGCGAACCCCATGAACTCTTCGATGCCTTCACGCGCGAGGCCGTCCACGGAGCCTCGATCGGACAGGTGCACCGCGCGAGGAAAGCGGGACGCGACCTGGCGGTGAAGGTCCAGTATCCCGGCGTCGCCGAGAGTCTCCGCAGTGATCTCCGGATCGTGAAGCCCTTCGCGCTCCAAGTCCTCGGACTCCGCGAGGCCGACATTGCGGAGTATTTCCGCGAAGTCGAGAGCAAGCTTCTCGAGGAAACCGACTACGTCAGGGAGCGCCGGAGCGCAGAGGAAATCTCTGCCGCGTGCCGCCACATTCCGGGTGTGCGTTTCGCGGACTGCCTGCCGGACCTTTGCTCGGCGAAGATCCTGACGATGGACTGGGTTGAGGGAGAAACGCTCGACCGGTTTGCCGATGGCCCGGCTTCGCAGGACGAACGGGACCGCATCGGCCAGGCGCTCTGGGATTTTTACCACCATCAGGTCCATGAGATGCGCTTGTTCCATGCAGATCCGCATCCGGGAAACTTCGTCGTGCGCGACGGCGAAGTGTGGGTGCTCGACTTCGGCTGCACGAAGTCCATCGATGCCGCCTTCTACGAACGGCAATTCCGGTTTGTGGATCCGGCGCTCTTGCACGACGACACGGCGCTGCTCACTGCTTTGGTGGACATGCACGTCGTGCTTGAGGGAGACTCGGAATCCGACCGGGCCCGCGTGATCGCCTCTTGCCGCCAATGGCTCGGGCTTCTCGCCCGGCCGTTCCACGCGGGCACATTCGATTTCGGGGAGGAAGCTTTCCTTCGCGAAATCTACGAACTCGGAGAGCAGAACCGCAAAGACAACCTCATGCGCACCCTGCGGGGGCGCCGCGGATCGCCGGATACGATCTACGTGAACCGCGCCTTCTTCGGGCTCTATTCGCTTCTCAGCCGTCTGCGGGCGAGGGTGTCGGTGCGCATGCCGGATTTTGTTGTGGTATGATCCCGGCGACCCGCGCGGAGGCCCTGCGAGCACTCGAGGAGTTCGTCCCCCGCTTGCCGGCCTACGCCGCAGGGCGGAACCATGTCGGCAAGCCCTCTGTCTCGCGCCTCTCGGCGGCCATTCGGCACCGTTTGGTCCTGGAGGAAGAAGTTGTCGCCCGCTCGCTGGCGGCTCATGCCTTCCCGCGCATTGAGAAGTGGATCCAAGAAGTGCTCTGGCGCACTTACTGGAAAGGTTGGCTGGAGGTCCGGCCCGGCATTTGGAAATCCTTCGTCGAGCGCGCGGAACGACTGCCATCCGAACTTCCGCCAGCCGTCGTCCACCGTGCGCGCGAGGTGGCCGCAGGACGGAGTGGAGTGGCGGTCATGGACCGCTTCGCGCGCGAATTGCTCGAGACAGGCTATGTGCACAATCACGCGCGCATGTGGTGGGCTTCGTTCTGGATCCATGTCGAACGCCTCCCGTGGGAACTCGGCGCGGCCCACTATTTCCGCCACCTCCACGATGCGGACCCAGCCAGCAACACCCTGAGCTGGCGGTGGGTTGCCGGTCTCCAAACGCGCGGCAAGTCATATCTCGTCCGGCGTTCGAATCTGGAAAGATACTGCGAGCCGCTCGAAACCGAGGGCCTCGATCGCCTCGACGACAGCCGGGTCTCTGCGGCGGCCGTAGTGGATGCTGCGGAAGCGGATCTTCGTTCGATCACGCCATATGGACAGAGCGCGGTTTCGGGGCCTTGCATGCTCTGGTTGCACGAGGATGACCTTGTGCCCGAGGTTGGTCCACTGGCTGATACGCGTCCCGAGTGTGTTGTCGCCCTTGAGCCCGCTCGCGAAGGGAAGGGGGCCTACCAACGCAAAGCCATCGAAGACGCCCTGCAGCGGGCCGCAGCGCACTACGACTGCCCGGCCCATCTCGTCGCGACGTTGGATGATCTCGCGGCCCGCTCCGGCGGGCTGCCCGTGGTTGCTTTCGCGCCCTTTGTCGGGCCCGCGCGCTCGTCGGCTCACGAGTTGCGAGAACGCCTGCCCTGCCAGTTCGTCCGCCGCGAATGGGACCAGCGGTTTTTCCCGCATGCCGTGCGCGGTTTCTTCCCCTTCTGGGCGGCGGTCTCGAGGGAGCTTGCCCGATGAAAGTCTCCGACATCCGGCACGAACTCCTCGCCCTCGCCGCCGCGCGGGAGACGACGTTTTGTCCTTCAGAGGCCGCCCGCAGATTGTCATCCGACTGGCGCACCCTCATGCCGGCTGTCCGCACCGTGGCGGCGGGACTTGTGCGTGAGGGCCGTCTGCGCTGCACACGGCGAGGCCGTGAGGTGGATCCGGAAAGCGGCGGCGGCCCGATCCGTCTCGCGAGGTCGCCGGTTGCGGGCGATGGGGAAGCAGCTACATTGCGGGCGTGAAATCGCTTTTCCTCGCGCTTGCCATGACTGTTTCCGCACACGCTGCCCTGCCATCGATCGAGATCAAAGCTTTGGACGGATCGCCTTTCGACTTCAAGGCGCTGGACGGCAAGACCGTGCTCTTTGTGAACGTGGCTTCGCGGTGCGGCTTCACCAAACAGTATTCCGGACTTCAGAAGCTGCAGGAGGAATTCCATGACAAGGGGCTCGTCATCGTCGGCGTTCCTTCGAACGACTTCGGTGGTCAGGAACCCGGGAGTGCAGAGGAAATCGCATCGTTCTGCGAAAAGACCTATGGGGTCACGTTTCCGCTAACGGAAAAGGTGACGGTGAAGGGAGCCGACAAGCATCCGCTCTACGTTTTTCTCACCACTGGACGCGGGGAACCAAAGTGGAACTTCCACAAGTATCTGGTGAATCCGAACGGCGAGGTGGTGGGCGAATTTCCGAGCCGTGTCGCGCCGGACAGCCCGGAACTCCTTGCGGCCATTGAGAAGGCGCTCGCGGGGTCCTAGGCAGATTCCTGCCTCCCGACAGCGTTGCGGATCGTTTCTTCGGCATGGATGCTTCGAGTTATCAGCGCTTCCGGCTCTGGTCCGGCATCACATCGATCGGGTTGAATCTCGGCTTGGTGTGGGGGCTCTTCATTCTGGGTCTTTTCTGGGGCGCGGGATCGTGGACTGCGGCGGCGCAATGCCTTGCCTTGGTTGCGTGCGCCTTTTTTCTTCAAGCGGTGAACCTGCCGCTCGAGATTCTCGTCGGACAGGCTGGCGAGACAGCGCTGGGTCGGACGCATGCGGGATTCCGGCCATGGTTTCGCGAGTGGCTGGCGTCACGTGTGCTGGTGGGATGCGCTCTGGCAGCCGGGCTCGTGTTTTTCTGGCTCGCTTCGCGGGGCGGTGTCGAGGCGGGGGCGATTCTCGTCGCGGCCACGATCATTTTGGCCGGGCTTCTCAGGCTGCCAGGCGGGAGGGAGGGGACGGAGGCCGAGCAGGCATTCGGCGGGAAGATCCGGCGCGAACTGGAGCGGCTCGGTCGTGAGCCGGTGGAAATCCGCTGGTTCGAGGCGGACGAAAGTGCTCCGCTCAACGGGACAACCCATCCTTTCGAGCGCGGTGTCGTGCACCTCTCGGACTCTGTTCCGCTGCATATGACGCCGCGTGAGGCGGCTCTGATGGTCGCGCGGGAGGATTGGATGCAACGAAGCGGCCTCACGCGCGCGGCAGCGGGGATTGCCAGTGGATGGCTTCTTTGCGGTGTCGCTTTGGCGCTCTTGCTCCCGTTCCCTGACCCATTCTCCGGAGCTCTTGGCGGTGCTGCTGTGGTCACGACGTGGTGTTTCCTGGCGCTCTTTCTCTGGCCGCCCGTGAGCCGGCGCTGGATGCATGCTGCCGACCGTTGGCTGGCAGCACAGGTTCCGCGCGAGGAGGTGCGTGCCGTGCTGGAGAAGATCCAGGCTCTGAATGCAACGGATACGGAACTGCCTCCTGCGAAAACAAACGTCTTCCACCCCATCCCGCCTCTCCGCGATCGGACAGCACTTCTCTCATGACACAAATCCCGAGACTTCTCTTCTGGCTGAGCCGGTGGTTCGGCAATACGATCTCGACGTCGCTCCACTGCCACGTGGCGCGCCCCCGGCTCTGGTCGCGACCGCCGAATTGGTAGTCGCCGCAGAACCGCTGGCGGGGTAGAAGAGAGAACCCCCATGGCTCTTCGCTTCCTTTTCTGGCTGCTCGCATCAAGCCCGCTGGTTGCCGTTGCTGACACGTATGCAGACCGTGTCCTGAACCGCACCGAACGCCGCAACGACGAGCGGGGTGGCATTGTGATCCGGGTATCCGGGCCCCAGGGCGTCATCTGGCAGGCTTCGCGTGGTTGTGTCGCCGGCCCGGGATCCGCTGCAATGACGCCGGAGACGCCCTTCGAGATTGCAAGCATTACGAAAATGATCGTGGCGACGGCCTGCCTTCGTTTGGTCGATCAGGGCAGACTCTCTCTCGACGCCCCCCTGCGGACACTCCTTCCCGAGGCCGTGGCGCTGGGTTTTCCCCCGGAACTCACACTCCGCCAACTTCTCGGCCACCGCAGCGGATTGCCGGACTACTGGACGGCGCGTGGACCCGCGGGTGCACCAAACAGCTTTCTCGCCGCCTTTCTCGCTACACCGGATCGCCTTTGGCAGCCGATCGACATTCTGCGCCACGCCGTGGAGCTGCGGAGGCGACCTCCGGGCAGGGGATTCCTTTATTCGGATACCAACTACGTCCTCGCTGGCCTGATCCTCGAGCGGGTCACCGGTGAGCCTCTTCACGAGGCCCTGCGCCTTCTGATTTTCCAGCCTCTTGGGATGAAGGAAACCTGGATGAGCTACCGCGAGCCGCGGCGGGGGCCGGCTCCCTCCCACCGCTTCGAGGGCAGTGAGGATCTCGATGGAGTGAAGCGGCAAAGCGCGGACTGGGGGGGCGGTGGGCTCGTGAGCACAGCCCGGGACTTGGAGAAATTCCTGCGCGGTCTCGCGTCCGGCCGGTTGATCGGCCCCGCCCGCGCGGCGATGCAAGAGTGGCACTCCACAGGAGCGGCGGACATCTCGCACGGCCTCGGGATTTACCGGATCCGTCTTGACGACGGGGCGGGCGAACTCATTGGCCACGACGGACACGGAAACGCATTCGCCTATTATTGGCCCCAGCGGGGTATCACTTTCACGGGCACCTTGAACCAGACGGAAAACGACTGGTGGCCGCTCGTCGAGGCCGCGCTGGAACTTGCGTCCCCTTGAGGCGGGGTCAGAGCATGGCCGCCCACCGCGCGAAAACGGTCTCCGCCGTCTCCCGCAGGCTGGGGAGAACTTTCCACGCTTCGCTGCGGAGGCGATCAGGATCCGCACCGGCTTCGACGAGGTAATCCCGCGAGTCGATAACCATTTCCTCGAAGATCTCGGGTGTCATTTCGAGGTGGAATTGGAGGCCATACAGCCCCCGACCATAGCGGAAAAGCTGGTTCTGCGTCATCGCGGAAGAACCCAGTCGCATTCCTGCCGGGGGCAGGTCGAAGACGTCGCCGTGCCAATGGGTCGTCACAAAATCCGTCGGAAGGTCGCACCACAGCGGGTCGTAGCGAGCGATCGGATCGAGCGTGACCGGGAAAAAACCGATTTCCCTCTGGGGACCCCGGCGCACCGGAGCTCCGAGGGCGGAGGCCATGAGTTGGGCGCCGAGGCAGAGACCGAGAACCGGCTTTTCCGAGTGGCTGGCTTCGCGAACGAGGTCGCACTCTTTGGCGAGGTAGGGGAATTTCTCCTGTTCGTAGGCACTTTGGGCGCCGCCGCCGATCGCGAGCCCGTCGTAGGCAGCCAGGGAATCCGGAAGGCTTTCGCCCAAATAGGGGTGCCGGACCTCTAGGGCCACGCCTCGCGCCATGAGGGCGTCGGCAAGCAGTCCGGGCTTGTCGGTGTCACCGTGTTGGATGAAGAGGACTTTTTTCACGCGCGGGGTAGAAAAAGCAATCCCTGTGCCACACGGTGGAGGGGGCGGATTTTCCTCTCCGGGGCCGAATTTCCGCATTGCCTCGCGGCGACGGCTGGAGAATGGTATGCGGTTCTTGCCGGTCCGGGGAGTCCGGACCGGAGCAGACACGCCAAATGCCATTTCGCCCATGAGTGTGATACACGAAGAGCCAGTCGCCGATGCCGTCGATTATTCGGGGGCCCCGATCAATGCCAAGCTGACGCCGGAGGACAAAATCCGGTTTCTCCGCGAGATGTTCCGCATCCGGAGATTCGAACAGACCGCACTGAAGTATTACAATCAGGGCCGCATGGGTGGGTTCCTCCACCTTTACATCGGCCAGGAATCCGTGGCCGTCGGCACTGTTTCGCTGATGGGCGCGAACGACCATGTGATCACAGCCTATCGCGACCACGGGCATGCCTTGGCCGTGGGCATGGGAATGAATGAATGCATGGCGGAGTTGTTCGGAAAGGCCACCGGGTGCTCGAAAGGCAAGGGAGGTTCGATGCACTTTTTCGCCCCCGACAAGAACTATTGGGGCGGTCACGGGATTGTCGGCGGCCAGACACCGCTCGGGCTTGGTCTCGCCTACGCACTGAAATACCGCGGACTCAAGGGGTGCTGCCTCTGCTTTCTCGGGGATGGCGCGGTGAATCAGGGCGCTTTCCACGAGTCTCTGAACCTTGCGGCGCTTTGGAAAATCCCGGTCATCTACGTCATCGAGAACAACCAATACTCGATGGGCACCAGCATGGAGCGCTCCTCCGCGATGAAGAGCTGTCTCGCCCAGCGGGCCGAGGGCTACGATATGGACTGGGATGTCGCCAACGGCGAGAACCTCTACGAAGTCCGCGCCAAGACATGGGATGCCATCCAAAGGGCCCACGAGGAGTCGAAACCGACCATTCTCGAGGTCGATACCTACCGCTACTACGGGCATTCGGTGGCGGATGCGAACTCCAAAAAATACCGGAGCGCCGACGAGATCGAGCGCTATAAGACGCACCACGACCCGATTCGCCTCTGGCGCAAGCAACTGCTGGCTGAAGGCGTCATCACCGAGGAAAAAGCCGACGAGATCGACAACGAGGCGAAAGACGAGGCGAATGCCGCCGCCGACTTCGCCATCGAGAGCGAGGCCCCCGCACCCGAATCCATTTTCGACGATGTCTATTGGGAAGTGGACAACCAAACCGACGCCGGTCGCACCGGTCGCCATTTCTTCGGCGAATAAAGTCCCACCGATCCGCACTTCATGGCACTCATCACCTACCGCAAAGCACTCAACGACGCCCTCGCCGAGGAGATCCTCCGCGATGAAAACGTCGTCATCATCGGCGAGGAAGTCGCCCAATACAACGGAGCCTACAAGGTCACCGAGGGACTCTGGGCCCGTTTCGGTGACAAGCGCGTCGTCGACGCGCCGATCAGCGAGGCCGGATTCATCGGCATGGGCATCGGTGCCTCGATGCTCGGACTCCGCCCCGTGATGGAACTGATGTTCTGGAGTTTCGCCTATGTCGCCTGGGACCAGATTCTCAACAACGCCGGCCAATGCCGCTACATGAGCGGCGGACTCCTCAGCTGCCCGATCGTCATCCGCGGCCCGGCGAACGGCGGAACCAACGTCGGTGCCACGCACTCGCACACGCCCGAGAATTTCATCGCGAACACCCCGGGTCTGAAGGTTGTCTGCCCGGCCACCGCCTACGATGCCAAAGGCCTCATGAAGGCCGCCATCCGCGACAACGATCCTGTCTGCGTCATGGAAAACACGCTGCTCTACGGCGAGTCGTGGGAGGTTCCCGAAGAGGAATACGTCATCCCGCTCGGTGTGGCCGACATCAAGCGTGAGGGAACGGATGTTTCTCTGATCGCTCATGGCCGGGCCGTCCTCACCGCCCTGAAGGCTGCCGAGCAACTTGAAGCCGAACACGGAATTCACGCCGAGGTGCTCGATCTGCGTTCGATTCGTCCGCTCGACGAAGAGGCGATTCTCCAGACCGTCTGCAAGACGCACCGCGCGGTGTTGGTGGATGAGAACAAGCCCTTTTGCGGTGTCTCGGCCCAGATCGCCGCGACGATCCAGGAAAAGGTATTCGACGAACTCGATGCCCCGGTTCAGCGCGTTTGCTCGCTGGATGCCCCGGCAATCTACTCTCCCGCGATCGAACCGCTCCAGTTGCCCACCGCCGAACGGGTGGTTCAAAAAGCGCTCGCCATCTGCTGATTCACCTCCGACCATTTTCCTCCTATGCCCGATATCACCATGCCGAAGTTGAGCGACACGATGCTCGAAGGCACGCTCGTCAAATGGCTCAAGAAAACCGGTGACAAAATCGAAGTCGGCGACGTCATCGCCGAGGTTGAAACCGACAAGGCCACCATGGAAATGGAGGCTTTCGACGAAGGCACCCTCACGGAAATCGTCGTTCCCGAAGGCGGTGTGGTGAAGGTCGGCGAAGTCATCGCCGTGCTCGATGGCGGGTCCAGCAAGCCGGCAAAGCCCGCCCCCGCGAAGGCGGCCTCCGCTCCTGTTGCCCCTGCTGCCCCCTCAGCGCCCGTTGCCACTCCGAAAGCCGGTGGCCGCCTTGGCCCGACCAGCCGCGTCAAGGCCTCGCCGCTCGCGCGCAAAATCGCTGTGGAGCGTGGCATCGACCTCTCACAAGTGATCGGAACCGGGCCCGGAGGGCGCGTCCTTGCCACCGACGTTCCGGAAGCCGGCACCCAGCAAACCCGCGCCGCAGGCGGATCCAGTCCTGCAGTGGCCGTCAAGATCGACGTGCCGGCCGGCGAAAATGACAAGCGTCTCTCGCTCTCGGGCATGCGCCGCACGATTGCCGAGCGCCTCCTTGCCAGCAAGACGCAGATCCCGCACTTCTATCTCTCGACGGAGATCGATGCCGGGCCACTCGCCAAGCTCCGTAAAGACATCAACGCCGCCGCCGAAGCGTCCGGACTTCCGAAGGTCACCGTGAACGACTTCGTCCTTCTCGCGACCGCCCGCGCTGCCGCGGCACATCCCGCAGTGAACTCCGCTTTCGCAGGCGACTCGATCGTCGAATACGCTTCGGTCAACCTTTCGGTCGCCATCGCAGTCGAAGACGGGCTCATCACACCGGTCATCCGGAATGCCCAGAAATCCACGCTCCGCGAAATCAGTGCCGCGGTGAAGGATCTTGCCGCGCGGGCCCGCGGGAAGAAACTCAAACCCGAGGAATACCAGGGAGGGACGATCACGGTCTCGAACCTCGGGGCCTACGGAATCGAGAGCTTCTATGCGATCATCAACCCGCCCCAGGCAGCGATCCTCGCCGTGGGTGCGATTGTCAAGAAGCCGGTCGTCAACGCGCAGGACCAGATCGTGGTCGGACAGCGGATGACGCTTTCGCTCAGCGGCGATCACCGGGTGGTCGACGGCGCAGCCGGCGCGGAGTTCCTCTCGACGCTGCGCAAGAGCCTGGAGAATCCGGCGACACTTCTCTTCTGAGGCTCGCTTTCCGGACCATCAAGGGCTATTCCCTCGGGGCGTGACCACCACGCCGCCCGAACGGAAGCACATCGCGATGCTCATCGACGCCGATAATTCGCCGGCGGGGAAGATCGACTTCATCATCACCGAGCTCGCAAAGCTCGGAGTGGTGAACATCCGCCGTGCCTACGGGAACTGGAAGAATCCCGCGCTTTCCGGTTGGGAAAAAGTCCTGCACGAATACGCGATCCAGCCCGTGCAGCAATTCGATCTCGTGAAAGGCAAAAACGCGACCGACATGGCCCTGCTCATCGAGGCAATGGACTTTCTCTACACGAAAGCCATCGACGCGTTCTGTCTCGTTTCCTCCGATGCGGACTTCACCCCGCTCGTCCATCGTCTTCGCGCCGACGGCAAGGAGGTGATCGGCTTCGGCGGGAAGAAGGCGCCTGAGCCGTTCGTGAACAGTTGTTCGCGGTTTCTTTTTCTTGATGAGGATCCCAAGGCGAGGGAGGCGCGGAAACGCCAGGCCTCGGACCCGCTCAAACTCAAGAGCGACACGCGGCTCATGATGACGCTGCGCACTGCCATCGAGGCGCACGAGAACGACGAGGGCTGGGCGGCCCTCGGCGGTGTCGGCACGCACATTTCCAACCATTCTCCGATCGATCCGAAGAACTATGGATTCCGGAAACTCAGCGATGTCTTCCGCGCGATCGATCTCTTCGAGGTGAAAGAGACCCAGGTGGGCAGCCAGACCGTCGTCTGGGTGCGGAACAAGAAGCGCCCCCGCCGCGTTGGTGAGGAAGCCCCGCCCGCAGCATGACAACATCGGACGTGCCATGCCGTTCGGGATCATGTAGTTTCCGTGTCATGAGAACTCTGCTGCTTGCGGCTGTTGCCGTGACTGTGTTTTCGATCCCCCCGCTGCGTGCCCTCACGATCGAGGGCGTGGCGGTGCCCCCGACCTCCTCGGTGGGCAATGCCACACTGCAGTTGAACGGTGCCGGGCTCCGCACGTTCACGCTCGTGCTGGTGCCCATCAAGATTTACGTTGCTGCATTTTATACCCCATCCCCGCTGCGCACCCCTGCCGCGGTCGAGGCGTCGCCCGGTCCGATGAAGTTCGTCTTCACCTTCCTGCGCGGGGTGAGCCAGGGTCAGGTCGCCCAGGCGTGGTCGAGCCAGTTCGCCGCAAGTGCAACGTTCCCGTATGCCGGATTCGACAAGGACCGCGACGCCTTTATCGGCATGTTTGGTCCGATCCAGCCGATGGGAACACAGACCGTGGCATTCGACGGGACGGATACGAAAATCTACGATGCCGGACGACTCAAAGGAACGATCCCGGGACGAAACTTCCAGCGGGCATTCCTGAGCATGTGGTTCGGCTCCCGTCCCGTAAGCGACGATCTGAAGTCCCAACTCCTCGGCAAGTAAGGCGGCAAATTTCGCATTTGCTTCCTGCCCGCGACTCGCTAGCTTCTTATCCCCGCCGGGTTGGTAGCTCAATGGTAGAGCAGCGCCCTTTTAAGGCGTTGGTTGTGGGTTCGAGTCCCACCCAACCCACATCCCCTCTGGTCCATCACGCCTGTTTCGGCGCCTTTTGAAGGCCGGGGTTGCCAATCGCCTTTGCCGACGTTTACAACGAGCGCGCATGGAGCAATACCACCGCCTTCTCCGGCTTGTTCTCGAGCAGGGGCGCTTCAAGAGTGACCGCACAGGAACGGGAACGTATTCCGTCTTCGGCGCGCAGGAGCGTTTCGATCTCACGGCGGGGTTCCCGCTCGTCACGACCAAGAAACTCCACCTCCGCTCCATCATTCACGAACTCCTGTGGTTCCTCCGCGGCGAGACCAATGTGAAGTCGCTCCAAGCCGAGGGGGTGACGATTTGGGATGAGTGGGCGGATGCCCATGGTGATCTCGGGCCGGTTTACGGAGCCCAGTGGCGTTCGTGGACGGCACCGGACGGGCGGGTGGTCGACCAGATTGCCGAGGTCGTTGGCCAGATCCGGACGAATCCTGACAGCCGGCGGCTTGTCGTCTCGGCGTGGAATCCGGGCGATCTGCCACGGATGGCCCTCGCGCCGTGCCATGCGCTTTTCCAGTTCCATGTGCAGGACGGCGAACTGAGCTGCCAGCTCTATCAGCGCAGCGCCGACCTGTTTCTCGGAGTGCCATTCAACATCGCCTCCTATGCTCTGCTCACGATGATGGTGGCGCAGGTCTGTGGACTGAAGCCGGGCGAGTTTGTCCACACCTTTGGCGATCTCCACTTGTATGCCAACCATCTCGAACAGGCCCGGCTCCAGCTCTCGCGCGAACCCCGGCCCCTGCCTTCAATGCGGCTAAATCCTGCCGTGAGCGAGCTGACAGAGTTCCGCTATGAGGATTTCACCCTGGAGGGGTATGACCCGCATCCGGCAATCAAGGCCCCGATTGCGGTATGATTGCGATCGCCGCCATGTCGCCCGATCGCGTGATCGGTGCCGGGGGCCGCATCCCGTGGCACTTGTCCGCGGATCTGAAGTTCTTCAAGCAAACAACGACCGGCCATGTGATCGTGATGGGGCGCAAGACATATGAGTCGCTTGGTCGTCCGCTGCCGAATCGTGAGAACTGGGTTGTTTCCCGAACGGCGACGCCCGAGGGCGTGCGTGTTTTCCGCGACCCCGCCGAAGTCTCCGCTCCTGAAGATGGGCGGTTGCTTTACGTCATCGGCGGAGCCGAGCTCTATGCCGCTCTGTTGCCGCGCACGAACGAGATTCTGCTCACGCACGTGGAAATGCGGGTGGAGGGCGACACGTGGTTCCCCGAGTTCGAGTCCGAATTCGACGACGGTGAGATTCTCGCCAGCGGGGAAGGTTATGAAATCCGCCGTCACCGCCGCGTGGCCGTCGCATCCCGCGGCTGAGGTCGGTCAGGAGTCGGTGTCCTCGTCCGGGGTGTGGGCATCGAACCCATGCAGCTTTTCTGTTTCATCCGGAGCGGTCAGCACCTTCCAAATGCACCATGCGAACGCGAGGGTCACCGCACCCACGGAGAGCAACATCACGATCCATCCACCGAGCGTCATTCTTTGTCCTCCGTTGTGGGAATGCGTGCGTAGGCCTTGGCCCGCGCACTGAGAAGGAGGACAAACACGCCGAAGGCGGCCGCGAGCGCGAGGGACATCCATGCGACGGGGTTCGGTGCGATGAAGAGATCCTTCACGTAGGAACTGATTTGCGGCTTGCCACCCCCTAACTGGAGACCCAGGACGTTGACGGCGACCCAGAGGAGGAAAACCGTGCCCAGGAAGGCCGGCGTGATGTATTTCATGACAAAGCCGACCCAATTGGGAATCGGAAAGGCGGCGCCAGCGCCGGCTTCCCCGAGTCCCCGTCGGATGCCCATGACCCATCCGAAGACGACAATTTGCACGGTGGCCAGGATGAAGATCAGAAACGTGCCGATCCAGAAATCCAGTGTGTCGAGTGCCTTGAGCCCGGCGCTGAAGTAAAAGACGAACGCCGCACCGACAGCGGTGATGAAGCCGAGGATTGCAACAGATTGTTTGCGGCCAATGGCGAGCACTTCCTCCAGAAAGGCGATCCCGGGCTGGAGCATCGAAATCGAACTTGTGATGGCTGCGAGGAAGAGGAGAAAGAAAAACATCGCGCCGAACCAGCGCCCGCCCGGCATTTCGGAAAATACCAGCGGCAGAACGTTGAAGCCGAGACCGAACGTCGATGCCATGCCTGCCACACCTGCCACACCGAGGAAGGCGACGCCGGCGGGCAATGTGATGAGGCCGCCGAGCGCGACTTCGCAGAATTCGTTCGCGCTCGTCGCTGATGCCCCACTCAGCACGACATCATCCTTGCGGCGCAGGTAGCTTGCGTAGGTGAGGATCACCCCGAAGCCGACGCTCAGGGAGAAAAAGATCTGCCCCGCCGCGGCGAGCCAGAGTTGCGGGTTGGCGAGTTGGGTCAGGAGCGGAACCTCGCGGACGCGCACCGAAGGGTTCGCCGCCTGCTCGGCCCGCCCCGCGGCAAGCGCCTCTTCTCCAATCAGCCGTTCCCGAACCACCCACCCAGCGTCGGTTTTTTCCTCGAGAAGCACCTTCTCCGGGTTCCACATGAATCCGAGCCCGTTGAGGACGTTGTTGTCGGGATGGGAGGGATCCGGCGTTCCGAGCGTGAGCACCCGCACGAGCACGACGAGGGCGAGAATGACAAGGGCGGGCATGGCGATGTTGCAGAACCACTCGATGCCCTTGGAGATACCGCGATAAATCAGAATGTAATTCAGAACGAACACGATCGCGATCCACACGCCGGCGTAATGCAGCCCCCACCCGAGCGCCCCTCCATCGGCCGCGACACCGATCATGCGTTCAAAGAATGCGCCGGCCTCGGCGGGCGTGGTGAAATGCATGTTCCCCGCCGCGAAATTCACGGCGTACGCGAGGCACCAGGATTCGATGACCACGTAGTACATGTAGATCACCACAGGGGCGATGATCCCGATGACGCCGATGTATTTCCCCGCTTTGTGGTTCATGCAGGCCATGAGCACACCCGGGGCGGAGTGCATGCCGCGCAGCCCGCCGTGGCGTCCCATCGTCCACTCCGCCCAGCAAATCGGAATGCCGAGGAGAACCAGCGAAACGAAATACGCGAGCATGAACGCACCGCCACCGTACTCCGCCGCCTGACCCGGAAAGCGAAGGAAATTTCCGAGCCCGACCGCGCTCCCTGCGACGGCGAGGATCACCCCCAATCGCGAGGACCATCGCTCCTTTGCCATGGCCCGAGACCGCGGCCGACTCAGGGCTTCAAGTCGAGCGAAAGCTGGGGCCGCGCATTCCGCGACCATGGATTCCCGCGAAAATCCGCCTTCCGGATCGTTTCGGAATGCTGTCGACACAGGGCGAGTGCGGCATCCACGTCGAATCCGAGATGGTGCGGGGCGAAAGGAGCAAGGTTTCCCGCCGCGAGGTCAAAAAGCCGCGAGGCGGGGGCCAGACGGCGGCCGTGGGTCGGGTGATCCGGGTGCTCGCTTTGCTTGCGCAAATGCACGAAAGCTCCCGCCAGTTGGATGAGTCCCTTGTAGAAACGCGCATTGGGTCCGGTCTCCTTCAACCAAAGGTGCTCCAGCACATCGTGCGCCTCGTAGTAATCTCCGGCGTTGAAGCACGCGAAATACCCCGCGTAGCACGGCGGCCACCCGAACCCGCCGACGCCGAGTTCGCCGACAAATGCCTCGATGCGGTCGCCTTTCTTCACCCCGGGAAACTAGCCCTGCGTGGCCCGCCTGCCAAGCTGCCTCGAAACCTTCGGCTTGTCAGCGCGGCGGAAAAGGATTCCATCGGGGCGTGAACCCATATCTGGACATTGCCACCGAGGCCGCGCGGGCGGCGGGCGGGCTCCTGCGTGCGCATTTCGGGAAACCGCTCACAGTGGATGAAAACCACGCCCACGACATCAAACTCGAACTCGACAAACGCAGTCAGACCCTCATCGAGTCCCTTCTCCTTGCGCGCTTTCCCGACCACGCCATCTATGGCGAGGAAGGCATGCGGGGCGATGCGGACAGCGAGTTCCAGTGGGTCATCGATCCGATCGATGGCACCGTGAATTTCTTTTACTCGATCCCGCATTTCGCGATTTCGATCGCCCTGCGCCGCGGAGGGCGCCTCATTGCCGGAGTCATTTTCGATCCGATGCGCGACGAGATGTGGACGGTCGCCGAGGGCAGTCCCGCCTTGTTGAACGGACAACCGGTCCGCGTCAGCGAACGCACGAGTCTTTCCGAGGCGACGATCTCGGTCGGTGTCGCGAAGTCGCTGGACTCGATCAACCGCGGCCTGCCGCTTTTCGAGCGCATGGTGCGGTCTGCCAAGAAGTGTCGGATGATGGGCAGTGCATCGTTGGATGTCGCGTATGTGGCCTGTGGGAGGCTCGACGCCTATATCGAAAGCGCGATCAGCCTCTGGGACGTGGCCGCCGGAATTCTCCTCATCGAGGCGGCCGGGGGTACGGTTACACTCACACCTCACGCGACCGAGCGGGACAAGTTTGGCATTGTGGCCACGAGTGGCCGCATCGACCTCGGACTCGAATGATCGCGACCGGCATCGGCTACGACGTGCACCGGTTGGTGGCCGACCGGCCGCTCATCCTCGGCGGCGTGAAGATGGAGCACCTGCTCGGGCTCGAGGGGCATTCCGATGCCGACGTGCTCTGCCACGCGATCGCGGACGCCCTTCTCGGGGCGGCCGGCGAGCCCGACATCGGTCACATGTTCCCGAACACGGATCCCTCGATCCGTGGCATCAGCAGCCTCGAAATCCTGCGTCGGGTCACGGCCCGGCTCACGGAACTCGGGATTGTGATCCACAACATCGATGCCACCGTGATTGCGGAGGAGCCCCGCATTTCGCCCCACCTGGCCGCCATGAAGACAAATGTCGGTGACGCCCTCGGTCTCCCGGCCTCCCGCGTCGGCATCAAGGCCACCACCAACGAGAGCATGGGCTTCCTCGGCCGCGGGGAGGGCATCGCCGCCCTGGCCAGTGCCTGCGTGGATCGCCCGCTGTGAGGAATTGATTTCGAAGCCTGCGGGCCGTTAACTGCCCGCTGCATCCGATGGCGATCCGTTTCTTCAACTCCTTCTCGCGGCAGATCGAGGACTTTGTTCCGATCGAGCCCGGGCGCGTGCGTCTCTACACGTGCGGTCCGACGGTTTACAATTTCGCACACATCGGGAACTTCCGGGCCTACGTTTTCGAGGATCTCCTGCAGCGCCATCTTGAGTATCGGGGGTTCCGCGTGCTGCGTGTGATGAACCTCACCGACGTGGATGACAAAACGATCCGTGGCTGCCGTGCCGCCGCACTGCCGTTGGCCGCCTTCACAGCGCCGTTCAAGCAGGCGTTTTTCGAGGATCTCGACACTCTCCGCATCAAACGCGCCGACCATTTTCCCGAGGCGACGGCAGAGACCCACATTGCCCGGATGATCTCCATGATCGGAACGCTGATGGAGAAGGGTCACGCCTACCACGCGGAGGATGGATCGGTGTATTTCCGCATCCGTTCGTTCCCCGACTACGGGCGTCTGGCCCACATCGTCCTCGATGAACTCAAGCCGGGTGCCCGGGTCAGCAACGACGAGTACGACAAAGAGAACGCAGCCGACTTCGCGTTGTGGAAGGCCTGGGACGAAGCGGATGGGGATGTCTGGTGGGAGAGTCCGTGGGGACGTGGTCGGCCGGGATGGCACATCGAATGCAGCGCCATGGCCACCGGGCTTCTCGGACCCGAGCTCGACATCCACTGCGGCGGGGAGGACAACATTTTTCCCCATCATGAAGCAGAGATCGCACAGAGCGAATGCGTGACGGGTTTGCGCTTCGCCCGCTACTGGCTCCATTGCAAACACCTCCGGGTCGAAGGCACCAAGATGGCCAAGAGCGCTGGGAATTTTTTTACCCTCCGCGACCTCATGGAAAAAGGATGGTCCGGCCGCGAGGTCCGCTACGCCCTGCTTTCCGTGAAGTATCGCGAACCGCTCAATTTCACGTTCGATGGGCTTGCGGCCGCGCGGAGCGCCCTCCTGCGTTTGGACGAGTGGACCGCCCGACTGGAAGAGGTGGCGGGCTCGGCTGTGGCGGAAGCGTTGGCTTTGCCTGAACTCGAAGGATTCGGCGCAGCGCTCGACGAGGACTTGAACATTTCCGCCGCCCTTGCGGCTGTCTTTGAGGTCATCCGCGAGACAAACCGGCGGTTGGATTCCGGGTCGCTCACCGCAGGCCAGGCCGCCGGGCTCCGCCAGTGGCTTGCCGGGGTGCAGTCCGTGCTCGCGTTGGAGCCCGAGGGCAGCACGGTTCCCGCGGCGGTGAATGAACTGCTGGCGCTGCGCGCGGAGGCGCGGGCTGCGAAGGACTGGGCGGCCAGCGATGCGCTCCGCGATCGCATTGCGGAGTTGGGATGGCTTGTCAAGGACACCAAGGACGGGCAGAAAATCAGTCCGAAAGCGTGATGTTCACCCCCGCCGAATTCCTCGACCTCGACCAGACCGAGCACACGGTCATTTTCGAGAACGTCGAGCACGTCTGGCAGGCCCTGCCGAAGATTGCGCCTTATCTGCAATTCCGCCTCAAGCCGGCGATTCTCGGCAAGATGATTGGCAAGCCCTTCGTGAGCAACGCCGTCTTCGTCGGCCGCGGCACGGTGATCGAGCACGGGGCAATGATCAAGGGGCCGGCATGGATCGGTGAAAACTGCGAGATTCGGAATGGGTGTTACATCCGGGAGAATGTCATCCTCGGCGACGGCGTTGTTGCGGGGAATTCGTGTGAGTTCAAGAATTGCCTCGTGTTCAACGGTGCCCAAATCCCCCATTTCAACTACGTCGGCGATTCCATCCTCGGCCACGGGGCTCACCTTGGCGCCGGTGTGATCCTTTCGAATGTGAAGCTCGACAAGACCGAGATCACGGTCACCACGTCGGACGGCCTGCTTCGAACCGGCCTGCGCAAGTTCGGCGCCGTGATTGGTGACCATGCCGAGATCGGCTGCAACAGCGTTCTCAGCCCGGGCTCGGTCATCGGACGCGAAGCGATTCTGTATCCGGCCACCCAGTGGCGCGGCGTCCTCGCCGCCCGCCACATCGCAAAGCTCCGTCAGGAACTCTCGATCATTGAACGCCGCCGTCCCTCGCACGACTGATGCGAGGCACGCCGGGAGCGAAGAGGTGAAAACCGTCACGATTTTCACGGATGGGGGCTGTCTGGGCAATCCGGGTCCGGGCGGATGGGCTGCCATTCTTTCCCACGGCGAGCGCCGTCGCGAACTCTCCGGAGGCGAACCTGCGACGACAAACAACCGCATGGAACTCCAAGCGGCGATCTCCGCGCTCGATGCGCTCCGCCAGCCCTGTGAGGTCACCCTGCACACGGATTCGCAATACCTCCGCCAGGGGATCACCGCGTGGATCCACAGTTGGAAGGCCCGTGGATGGGTGACGGCATCGCGGGAGCCCGTGAAAAATGCCGACCTGTGGCGTGAGTTGGATGCTCTCACCCGCAGGCATCGCGTGACTTGGAAGTGGCTGAAGGGCCACGCCGGCCACCCGGAGAACGAGCGCTGCGACGCCCTTGCTGCCGAGCAGATCGAGCGCATCCGGCAAACGCATACCGCTGCCGAACTCGCCGAATGCCTCGAGAAGTTCCGCGCCTCCAGCGCACCCCCTCAGGCCGACCTCCTCTAAGCGTGAGCGTTTGATCATCGACGGGTGGCAGGCTTTCGAGTAGGTTTCCCTCCCCATGATCTCCCTCGGAATTGATTGCGGCACGCAGAGCACGAAAACCATTGCCCTCGACTGGGACACCGGCGAGGTCCTTGCTTCCGCCCAGAAGGCTTATGGATTTGTTGCCGCGGCTGGCGAGGGGGCGATGGAACAGGCTCCGGGCGATTGGGTGGATGCGGCTTCGGAGACGATCGGGCGGGTCCTGGCGACGCTGGGCGACCGGCGGAGCGAAGTGCGTGCTCTCTCGGTCTCCGGCCAGCAGCATGGTCTCGTTGTCCTTGATGCCGAAGGGAGCGTCGTGCGTCCGGCCAAGCTCTGGTGCGACACCTCGACAGTCGCGCAATGTGAGGAGATCACGAAGCACTTCGGTGGACCGGAGGAAGTTATTCGCCGGACGGGGAACGCGATGCTGCCCGGATTCACCGCCCCGAAGATTCTTTGGCTCCGCCAGAACGAGCCGGAGAACTGGGCGCGCACAGCAACCGTCCTTCTTCCGCACGACTACTTGAATTTCTGGCTCACGGGTCGCACGGCGATGGAGTTCGGGGATGCTTCGGGCACGGCCCTTCTGAACATCACCACCCGCGAATGGGCGCAGGAGGTCGTCGATTTTATCGATCCCGGCCTGCGTTCCAAACTCCCGCCTCTTCAATCCTCCGCGAAACCCGTCGGGACCCTGCGGCCTGAACTGGCTTCGCAGTGGGGGCTTGGCACCGACGTTCTCGTCGGCTCCGGCGGGGGTGACAACATGATGGGCGCGATCGGCACCGGCAACATCGCGGCGGGTGTTGTGACGGCGAGCTTGGGCACTTCGGGAACGCTCTACGCATTTTCCAACACACCCGTCACCGACTCCCAGGGCGAAGTGGCCGGATTCTGCGACAGCACCGACCACTGGTTGCCGCTGGTTTGCACGATGAACCTCACGCTCATCAGCGAGCACGTGCGGCATCTGTTCGAGTGGGATTTTCCGGCTCTCGAGAAAAACCTGTCTTCTGTTGCGCCCGGAGCGGACGGACTTCTTCTGCTCCCGTATCTCACCGGGGAGCGGACCCCGAACCTCCCGCGTGGTACGGGGGTTTTGCATGGATTGACGCTCTCGAATTTCACGCCTGCCCATCTTGCCCGTGCGGCGGTTGAGGGCGTGACACTGGGACTCGGCTACGGACTCGCTCGCTTCCGCGAACTCGGTGTCTCTCCGACCGAGATCCGCCTCACCGGTGGCGGAAGCAACAGCGCCACGTGGCGGCAGATCTGTGCGGATGTTTTCGGTGTTCCGGTCGTCTGCCTTGCGAGCGGGGAGGGGGCCGGCCTCGGCGCGGCCGTGCAGGCGGGCTGGATTTGGGAATCCGTCCACGGCCAAGGCACGTCGCTTGCGGACATTTGCCGGAGGCTCGTCCGCCTTGATGAGTCCACCCGCGTTCTTCCGCAGAACACGGGCGTTTATCAAGAAGGCCTTGAAAGAACCTCCCGCCTTCGCGCGGCACTCGTCTCTGGCAATCTCCTCTAACGTCATGCGCCTCGTCCTTGCCGCCACGGGAGCCAGCGGCTCGATTTATCTCCAGCGCCTCCTGCACCATCTCACGGGCGGTTCGCACGAGATTCATCTCGTGATGACGGGTTACGCGAAGCAAGTCATCCAGGAGGAATTGGGTGGACTCGACCTGCCGCCCGGTGTCGTCGAGCATTCGGACAAAAGCATGAACGCTCCGTTCGCGAGCGGTTCGGCACTTTTCGACGCCATGGTCGTCGTGCCGTGCTCAATGGGAACGATGGCGCGCATTGCCCACGGAACAAGCGAAACGCTCATCCTTCGGGCTGCGGATGTTTTCCTCAAGGAGCGTCGGAAGCTCATTCTTGTTCCGCGTGAAACCCCGTGGAGCCTCGTCCACGCACGGAATGCCGTCTCGGTGATGGAGGCCGGCGCGATCCTGCTTCCGGCCATGCCGTCCTTCTACTCGCATCCGAAGACCTTCGATGATCTCGCCGACACGGTCGTTTGGAGGATCCTCGACCAGATTGGTCTTCCGGCACCGAATGCGTGCCGTTGGCGCGAATCTTGACGCCCGGGAGGGAATAACGGATGTTATTCCCATGGCCCTCTCTGTCAAAGTCCGCCGCATCGGAAACTCCCTCGGCATCGTTTTGCCCAAGGAAGCCCTCGCCACCATGAAAGTGCAGGAGGGCGACACCCTCTATCTCACCGAGGCGGCGCAGAACTCGATCCGGGTTACCGGCGAGAGCCTTGGGTTTGCGGAAAAGATGGAGATCGCGGAGCGAGGCATGCGCAAGTACCGGAATGCCTTGCGGGAGCTCGCGAAGTGAGTGAGCCGAATTGGGTGACCCGTGATGTGATCCTTGCCACCCAGGAGCAGCTTCTCTCGCGCTTCGGGGGACTGGCTGGGATTCGTGACGACGGTTTGTTGGAATCCGCCCTTGGCAGACCCCTTCAACTTTTCACCTACTCCAACCCGTCGATTTTTGAACTCGCTGCGAGCTATGCGGCCGGGATCGTAAAGAATCATCCTTTTCTCGATGGAAACAAAAGGGCTGGTTTCATGGCGGCCTACACATTCCTGGGAATCAATGGCTGGGAATTGGAGGCCCCCGAGGAAGAAGTCGTCCTCCAGACCCTCGGGCTCGCGGCGGGGGAGATCTCCGAGGAGGACTATGCGCGCTGGCTTGGCGACTCGAGTGTGAGGGTCTGATTTCGCATTTGCCACGCATGGCGGTTTTTCCCGATGGTGTGCGAACCGCCCGATGGACGCCGTGTTCTTCCAACTCATCAACCAGGCCGGGGCCCGGGATTGGCTCGACCTGCCGATGGCCGTGGCTTCGAGTTGGGACTTCTGGTGGCCCTTCCTGCTCGGTGCCGGGCTTCTTGTCCTGATCTTCGGCGGTTTCCGTTCGCGGTGCATGCTCGTGGTGATCGGCCTCACGATCGGCATCACTGACGGTCTTGTGGTGGATACAATCAAGGGGGCGGTGGGGCGTCCGCGCCCGAACGAGGTCGTGGCCGGGTCACGCACCGTGGATCTGGAGAAGGTCACCCCGCGAGTGCTTGCGCTGGCGAGGCCGGTGGTGGTCGGCACGGTGGAGGAGGGGATCCTCCCGCGGCGTGGCAATTCGTTTCCGTCGGGCCATGCGGCCAATAACTTTGCTCTGGCGATGGTGGTGACGGTCTTTTACCGGCGCTGGGGTTGGCTGATGTTCTTGCCGGCGGCGGTGGTCGCCTATAGCCGCGTTTACGTCGGGGCGCACTGGCCGTTGGATGTGTTGGTCTCTGCATTGCTGGGTGCCGGAATTGCGCTGCTTGTCTGCGCGGCGGTCGACCGCCTGTGGCGCCGCTTCGCACCGAAGTGGTTCCCCTCGTTCTGTGCAAAACACCCGGAGGTGCTTCGCGCATGAGAGCGGCTCTCGCGGTTATCGGTGTGGCGACGCTGTGCCGGATGGGGTTTGCACTCCTGCTCGGGATCGGACCCGACGAGGCGTATGCATGGATTTGCGCCGGGCGCTGGGCGCCGGCATTTTTCGACGGTCCCGGTGGCACGGCGGGCGTCGTGGCCGCCTTGCAGGGGATGTTGAGTCTGGAAGGAATCCGGATGCTTTGGCCCCTCTGGGCGGCGGCAGCCTCATGGTTTCTCTGGCGGTTGGCCGCGGCGCTCTTCGAAGGAAGAGTGGCTCTGTCAGCGTTGGTGCTTTGGAGCCTGCTCCCCGGAGTCAACTTGTCGGCGACAACCGTTTCGCCTGTGATGCCGTCGTTGGCCTTTGTTCTTGCCGCAGTTTTCTTCGCGAGACAGGCGTGGACAGGATCGGCTCGGGCATGGATCCCTGCCGGTTTCTGTTTCGGCGGGGCCGCGGTTTTTCGTTATGAGGCTGTTCTTGTGCTTTTCGGCACGGCGATGCTTTTTTCTGCGATTCCGCGGCAACGCAGTCGCACAAATGCGCTCGGTCTGCTGTGGGTGCTTGGAGCCACGGTCGCCGCACTGGCAGCTCCAATGGCATGGAATGCCGCGTTGGAGTGGGTGCCCCTCGTGCGGGGGACGCCGCGGTCTTGGATTTCCTTCGAATGGGCGCTGGCGCCTTCCGCGCTGGCTGGGGCCGGGGTCGGAGTGATCGGAGCGGGTTTTCTCGTGGCGTGTGCCGGCTTTGCCTTTCTTGCTGGAAGGGAGAGTTCCAAGGCTCGATTTCTCGTCGCGATCTCGGCTCTGCCTTTGCTCTGGTGGGCTTTTCGCGGGCTGCACGGGGATCCGGCTCTCTTCGCTGCGCTTGTGGGCGCGACTCTGCTTCTGCCAGCCGCTGTCGCGAGTATTTCTGGCAGGAAACCGCTCGTTTTCATCGCTGCCATCGTCCTCGCATCGGCATCCATCCATGCGGCTTGGAAAGAGTCGAATGAGCGCAGGGGATGGCCCGCGTTGGCCGCAGCCGTGCGGGAAGCGGCGGGGGAGTTGCCGGCTGGCGAGCAGCCCGGGTTTTTCATCGCGGAAGATGCCACTCTGGCATCGATGCTTGGCTACCTTTTGGCCCCGCAGGCGAGGGAGAAGTATCCGCCAGTCTTCGTGCCCGAGGGACCCGACATCGCGAGCCAGTTCGCGCTTTGGCCGAGCTATTCGGATTTCGAGGATGCCCCCCAAGGGGCGGATGAATTCTTCACCGAGCAGAAAGGCGTGAATCCTTTCGTCGGACGCCACGCGCTTTACATCGGCCATGAACTCCCGCAGACCGTGGAGGCGGCGTTCGAGTCGGTCGCCCCGCTTCGTGAGCTTCGGGGGCCCGGCGGAAAACCTCTCCTCATTTTTCTATGTCTCAACTACCTGACACTGCCCCTGTGACGGCGCCTGCCATTTCGGTCGTCATTCCGCTTTACAATGAGGAGGGGAATGTCGGCATCCTTCAAAGCGAGGTGGCTGCCGCCCTTGCCGGTCGCGATTTCGAGTTGGTGCTTGTGGATGACGGATCCACCGACGCGACCGTCGAGAAAATCGAGCGCGCTTCTTGGGTGCGCGTGGTGGAGTTCGCTGAAAACGCGGGCCAGAGCGCGGCCATGCTCGCAGGTATTCGCGCGGCGAAGGCCCCCATCGTGGTCCTGATGGATGGCGATTTGCAGAACGACCCTGCGGATGTTCCCCGCCTTCTGGAGGCGTTGGAGAACGGCGCGGACCTTGTGTGCGGATACCGCGCCCGTCGTAAAGATACTCTCCTCAAGCGCCTGACCAGCCGCATTGCGAACTTCGTCCGCAGCCGTTTTGTCGGGGACGGCGTGCGCGACACGGGGTGCACCTTGAAGGCGATGCGGCGCGAGTGCGCTTCCGCCCTTGTGCCGTTCAAGGGGGTGCACCGCTTCATCCCGGCCCTTGTGAAAAACGCGGGATTCCGCGTGGTTGAGATCCCGGTCAATCACCGTCCCCGCCGGTTCGGCGTGAGCAAATACGGCCTCGGGAACCGCGCGCTGCGCGCGACGATGGACATGTTCGGTGTCCGCTGGCTCCAGTCGCGCCGGATCGCCTATGATCCGCTAGCGGAGGGCAGCAGCGAGCCGGGCCGGTCCCAGAAGTAGCGTTTCAGCAAAACCTTCAGCGTGGCAGTCAGCGGAACGGCCAGCAGTGCCCCGAGGAGCCCGCCCAAAATCAGGCTCCAAGCCAGCACGGAGATAATAACGGTGAGCGGATGCAGACCGACGGAGTCGCCGACGATCTTCGGAGCAACGAAAAATCCGGTGAGGTTGTTCGAGATGATGAAAATGATGAGGACCGCGAGCGGGTGGCCCCAGTCTCCGAACTGGGCCAAGGCAATGAGAATCGCCACACCGCAGCTCATGATCGAGCCAAGGTAGGGAACGATCCCAAGAACCGCCACCATCAAACCTATCAGGAGACCGAACTCGAGCCTCATGAAAAGAAGCGCGGTGGCGATGAAGATGCCCTCGATGAAGCTCACGAGGAGCTGACCTCGGAAGAACGAGATGAGGTACGAGTTGATTTCGCTGAGCAGCGAAACGATCTCACTCTTCAGCGGTGAAGCGCGCATGGGCAGATAGCGGCTCCAGTTTTGGGCGATGGCAGGGCTGTCCTTCAGAAAAAAGAACAGGAAGATCGGAACCAGGATCATACTCAGCAGGAATCCGAACACGCCGAGAAATCCCCCGATGCTCCGCTGAAGAAAGCGCCCGGACTCAACGGCCAAATCCGGCACCTTTTGCTGAAGCCACGCCGTGCCGTCATTGATGGTTTTCGTGGCGAATTCGGTGAACTGGTCCGGTGGATCCTCCGCGTTCTCGCTGCGGTGGAAGATCGACGCATCCATCACGCGCTGGATGTTTTCCATCGTCGCATTCGCAAGTGCCTGGGCCCGTGACGAGTAAGCCGGAAAATTATTCACGAAGGATTCGCCCTGCCGGAACGCCGCAGGAAGCACCCAAATGAGAATGCCGGCAAACAGGCCCGCTACTGCCAGATAGACGATGACGATGCTCCACAGGCGCGAGATTTTGAGCTTCAGCAACCACTGCACGACGGGCTCCAGCAGAAACGCCAGGATCGCTGCGATCGCGATGGGAGTAAGCACCGGCTGGAGGTAGGAAACGATCTGCACTGTCACGGCGCCGGCAAGAACGACCACCGCACAGATTGCCACAGCGGCCAGAGCGGTGAGCGCGGCCCAGCAGATCTTTTTCTGGAACGGCGTGGGGTGCATCGACCAGCCTTATCTCCTCCCGCCGCCGCGGGCAATCTCCTTCGTTGCCGTCGCCAGGAGCGTACGGAAGTGCGGGGGTTCCTCCTCACGGGACACGATGGACGTTTCGATTCCGGAAAATCCCGCCCGCTTCAGCATGCCGTCGATCCCGGCCTCCGAGAAACCCAACCACGCATGGGCATAGAGTTCGCGGGCCTGTTCGAACGTGTGGGCTGCAAGGTCGAGGATCACAATCCGCCCCCCCGGCTTGAGAATGCGTGCCGCCGCCTCGAGGGCGCGGCGCGGGTTGGGCGTGTGGTGCAGTGTTTGGCTGAAGAGGACAAGATCCACCGAGGCGTCCTCGATGGGCGGCTCTTCGATGTCGCCCAAGCGGTAGTCGATATTTTTGAGACCGTGTTCGCACGCCAAGTTCGTCCCGAACTCGACCATCTTCTCCGAAATGTCGACGGCGATGACGCGCTTTGCCCGGCGGGCGAAGAGCTGTGCGAGTGTTCCCTCGCCGGCACCGAGATCCGCAATCACAAGCGGCGGTACCAGCGGGAAGAGGGCATGCGCAAGCGCCTGCCACGAACGCCCTGGCACGTAGGTCCGCCCGAAGCGGCCCGCCAGCCTGTTGAAATACTCTGCTGCCTTGTCCTTGCGCTTGCGCCGCACGAGCGCAAGGGCCGCCGCGTCAGCCTCGGCCTCGGGGATCTCCCGACGGGCCGCGTCCAGCAGCCCCGTGATCCCCGGAGCCAGCGAGACGGCTGAGTAGAAAATGTTCTTCCCGACCCGGCGGTCGGTCGCCAGCCCGGTGCGTTTCAAGAGCCCGAGGGCGGCCGAAATTCGCGATTGCCGCATGCCAAGGATCTCCTGCAACTCGGCAACGGTGACCTCATCCCGGCAGAGCACGAGGAGCATCCGCAGGCGGGTCGGATCCGCCAGCGCGCGGAGTGATTTCACAGTTGACGCCATTTGACTCATTAAAATATCGTGATATTTCAATACGTAAAGAAACAACCCCGACTCCCATGCCCCGCCGCTACATCTTTTCCTCTGAATCCGTTGGTGAAGGTCACCCCGACAAAGTCTGCGACACGATCTCCGACGCCATCCTCGATGCCTGCCTCGCGATTGACAAAACCAGCCGCGTGGCCTGCGAGACGTTTGTGAAGAGCAACGTGGTCGTCGTCGGCGGCGAGATTACGATCCCGAAGATCAAAGGCGCCGCGCTCGACACTGTCCTCAACGTGGGTGACATCGTTCGCAAAGCGATCCGCGGGATCGGATACGTCAACGATGACGACGTTTTCCACGCCGACCGAGTTTTCATCAACAACCTCCTCACCGGCCAGAGTCCCGACATCGCGCAGGGCGTGGACGCGGACAAGGCGGAGGGCAAAGCGACCGACGAACAGGGAGCCGGCGACCAGGGGCTCATGTTTGGCTATGCCTGCAACGAGACGCCCGAACTCATGCCGATGCCTATCATGCTGGCCCACCGCCTCGGTCGCGAACTCACGGCGATCCGCAAAGCCGGCAAAGTGAAGTGGCTGCGTCCGGACGCGAAGTCCCAAGTCTCCGTTTTGTATCAGGACGGGAAGCCCGTGCGTGTCGTTAACGTTGTCATTTCCACGCAGCACACCGAGGACGTGAAGATCGAGGAGATCCGGCGTTTCCTTATCGCGAACGTTATCCGCAAGGTCATTCCGAAGAATCTTCTCGATGCCACCACCGAGTTCCTCATCAACCCGACGGGACGCTTTGTCATCGGCGGGCCTCAAGGGGACTCCGGGCTCACGGGTCGCAAGATCATCGTCGACACCTACGGCGGCATGGGACGCCATGGTGGCGGAGCCTTTTCCGGAAAGGACCCGTCAAAAGTCGACCGCAGTGCCGCTTACATGGGACGATGGGTCGCCAAAAACGTTGTCGCCGCCGGTCTGGCCGACCGTTGCGAGGTTCAGTTCGCCTACGCGATCGGTCACCCGCATCCGGTCAGCGTGCACATCGACACCTTCGGCACGAACCATGTGGACGAGGAAAAAATCGAGAAGGCTGTGAACTCCGTTTTCAGCTTCAAGCCGGCCGACATCGTGAAGCAACTGAACCTTCTGCGCCCGATCTACTCGAAGTCCACCAACTACGGACACTTCGGCAAAGACGATCCCGCGATCACATGGGAGAAGACCGACAAGGTGTCGGCGCTCCGCAAGGCGGCCAGGTGAGGCTGCTCGCGTGAGCAATCCTCCTTCCACCGGGACCGCATTCGTGCGTTCCCGGTGAGGAAGCGAGGCTTCCAACGTCTTTCTCCCGACCGTCCCGTCTCCCACTCAACATCTCAAACCCAAGAATCCCTCACCATGCCCCGCAAACCCACCGTATCCTCCGCCGCCGTGCTCGCCGAAGTGGCGGCCGCCACCGCAAACCTCGCCAAGTATTCCGCACAGACCCCGGCGGGAAGCGACTACATCGTTGCCGACATCGCTCTTGCCGATTGGGGTCGCAAGGAGATCTCGATCGCCGAGCACGAGATGCCCGGTCTCATGGCGGTGCGGAAGAAATACCGCAAATCCCAACCCCTGAAAGGTGTTCGGGTGACTGGCTCGCTGCACATGACGATCCAGACGGCCGTGCTCATCGAGACGCTGGTGGACCTGGGTGCGCAGGTGCGCTGGGCAAGCTGCAATATTTTTTCCACTCAGGACCACGCCGCCTCGGCCATCGCCGCGACGGGCACGCCGGTGTTCGCATGGAAGGGCGAGACGCTCGAGGAATATTGGGAGCTCACGCTGAAAGCCATCACCTTCCCGGGCAACAACGGCCCCCAGCTCGTGGTGGACGACGGAGGCGACGTCACACTTCTGATCCACAAGGGCTACGAACTTGAGCAGGGCAGCAAATGGGCGTACGAACCCGCGGACAACCATGAGGTTTCCGTTGTGAAGGCTCTCCTCCGCCGAGTGGCCAAAGAGCGGCCGGGCTTTTGGACCAAGGTCGCCAAGGCCTGGAAGGGTGTCTCGGAAGAGACCACGACGGGCGTTCACCGTCTCTACCAACTCGCGGAGCAGGGCACGCTCCTCGTTCCCGCGATCAATGTGAACGACTCGGTGACCAAGTCGAAATTCGACAACCTCTACGGCTGCCGCGAGTCGCTTGCCGACGGACTCAAGCGCGCGACCGACGTCATGATCGCCGGCAAAGTGGCTGTGGTCTGCGGCTACGGCGATGTCGGCAAGGGCAGCGCCCACTCGCTTCGTGCTTACGGAGCCCGCGTCATCGTGACCGAGATCGATCCGATCAACGCCCTCCAGGCGGCGATGGAAGGCTTCGAGGTGAACACCGTCGAGAGCACGCTCGGCATCGGCGACATCTACGTCACCACCACCGGCAACAAGGACATCATCACGCTCGAGCACATGCTCGCCATGAAGGATCAGGCGATCGTCTGCAACATCGGCCACTTCGACAACGAGATCCAGGTCGAGCGCCTCAAGAAGCACAAGGGCGTCCGTATTGAGAACATCAAGCCCCAGTACGACCGCTACTACCTCCCGGGCGGGAAAAAGAGCATCTACATGCTCGCCGATGGACGTTTGGTGAACCTCGGGTGCGCCACGGGCCATCCCAGCTTCGTGATGTCCAACTCATTCACGAATCAGACGCTTGCGCAGATCGACCTCTGGGAAAACAAGGGCAAATACAAAAAGACGGTTTACCGCCTGCCCAAGAAGCTCGACGAGGAGGTTGCCCGACTCCATCTCGAGAAGATCGGTGTCGTCCTCACCCAGCTCAGCAAAGACCAGGCCGACTACCTCGGAGTTCCCAAGGACGGTCCCTACAAGCCCGAGCACTATCGCTATTGACTCCCCGCTCCGCCGTCCCGCGTGTCGTGTAAACGCAGCGCGGGAGGGAAGGGTGGGTGCAAAGCGGATGCCTCCCGGGAGCATCCTGACGCGTAACTGATTGCCATGCGCAAACGATTATCCAGCGGGCTCGGTCCTGTGACGAAAGGAATCCGGGCGGCGAGGCCAGTCGCGGAGCGCGTGACGAAGCCGGATGTCGTGGCGAACGCGGCTCCGGCGTCGGCGGACTTTTCCTTCTCTCTGAAGCCCATCGAGGTCGCCCGGCACCTCGACCGGTTTGTTATTGGACAGAAAGAAGCCAAAAAGGTTCTGAGCGTTGCGCTCTGCGACCACTTCCAGCATGTGCGGCTCACGCTCGAAGGAAAGGAGGCTCCTTTTTACCAGAAGCAAAACGTGCTCATCCTGGGCCCCACGGGAGTCGGAAAGACCCATCTCATCCGCTCAGCGGCCGACCTGATCGGGGTTCCTTTCGTCAAGGCGGATGCCACGAAGTTTTCCGAGACCGGCTATGTCGGCGGCGATGTCGATGATCTGGTGCGCGATCTGGTGCGACGTGCCGGTGGCGATGTGAAAAAAGCCTCGCATGGGATCATTTACCTCGACGAGGTTGATAAACTCGCCACGCCTGCTTCGGGGGGAGGACGCGATGTGTCCGGAAGGGGGGTGCAGACGAATCTGCTCAAGTTGATGGAAGATGGCGACGTGCCGTTGGTCTCTCCAAACGATGTCTCCGGCCAGATGCAGGCGGCGCTTTCGGCCGCCCGGGGACACCATGCCGGGGGACCGGATGTGATTTCGACCCGGAACATCCTCTTCATCGCCAGCGGGGCGTTTTCTGGAATCGAGGAAATCGTCGCCCGCAGGGGCGGCAGAGCGGCGAACCCTCTCTCGAAAGCGAATACCGCCGACCTCATCGCCTACGGTCTCGAGCCCGAGTTCGTCGGCCGCCTCCCGGTTCGCGTGGCCTGCCATGGGCTCGATACGGAGGATCTTTTCCATGTGCTCCAGCGGAGCGAAAGCAGCCTGATCCACCAATACGAGCGCGCCTTCCGTGCCTACGGCATCACCGTGACCTTCCGCGAGGACGGTCTCCGTCGTCTGGCCGAATTGGCTCGCGATGAGCATACCGGGGCGCGGGGCCTCATGACCGTGCTCGAGCGGGTGTTTCGCGACCTGAAGTTCCGTCTTCCCGCCACCCCTGTGCGGCGTTTTTCCGTGACGGCCGACCTGGTGAACGACCCCGCTGCCGCGCTGCGGAGGCTGACCCGCGGTTGACACGGTGGCGCAGGCTCCTCATTTTCGATCCGTGCATTTTTTCTCCTACAAAAACGACCTCCTCCACTGCGAGGATGTGAGCCTCGAGTCGCTCGCCGAGCAGTTCGGCACTCCCGCTTACGTGTATTCCGCCTCGACCATCCGAGCCAATTTCCAGCGTCTCGACCGGGCCCTTGCTCCCCTGGAGCACATGATTTGCTTCGCTGTGAAGTCGAATTCGAACATTGCCGTTCTCGATCTTCTGGCGCGGGAAGGAGCCGGCTTCGATATCGTTTCTGGCGGCGAGTTGTTCCGCGTGCTCCGTGCCGGGGGACGCGCCGACCGCTGCACATTCGCCGGTGTCGGCAAGACGCGTGAGGAAATCGCCTACGCGCTCGAGGAGGGTGTCTATTGCTTCAACGTCGAGAGCGAAGCGGAACTCCAGCGCATCAACGAAGTCGCGGGCTCTGTCGGCAAGACCGCGCCAATTGCCGTTCGAGTGAACCCCGATGTGGATGCGCGGACCCACAAGTTCATCTCCACCGGAAAGAGCAAAAACAAATTCGGCATCGGCCTCGACCGTGCGGCGGATGTTTATGCCGAGGCGGCGCGCCTCCCGCACATCCGGATCCGGGGCGTGCAGACGCACATCGGTTCCCAGATTCTTGAGTCCGCGCCCTTCGCCGAAGCCGCCTCGAAGTTGGTTGATCTCGTCCGTTCCCTCAAAGAGACCCACGACATCGAGTTCTTCAGCATAGGTGGCGGTATCGGCATCGTGTACGACGAGGCGCTTGCAAGTGGCGATGCGGCCTGGTGGGAGTCGGGCATCCATCCCCGCCGCATCACGCCGGAGGACTATGCGGCGGCCGTCGTTCCGATCCTTGCCCCGCTCGGCTTGCGCATTCTGTTCGAGCCCGGACGATTCCTCGTTGGAAATGCCGGGGCCCTGCTCACCACGGTGCAATACGTCAAGACGACGCCGACGAAAACTTTCACGATCGTGGACGCGGCGATGAACGACCTCATCCGTCCCGCTCTCTACGAGGGATGGCATGAGATCGTCCCTCTGCGCCGCGACACGAACCGCGAGGTGGCTCCGATGGATGTGGTCGGCCCGGTTTGCGAAAGCGGGGATTTTTTTGCACAAGATCGTGCAATCTCTCGCAGCGCCCCCGGGGAAAAACTCGCCCTTCTCAGCGCGGGCGCCTACGGGTTTGTGATGTCGTCAAACTACAATTCGCGGCCTCTCCTGCCCGAGATCCTTGTCGAAGGCCGCCGCTTCCACCTCGTCCGCAAGCGCCAGACGCTCGAAGACCTCATCGCGGGAGAAAGCATCCCGGGGAAATAATTTGCACTCCCGTGCTTCGGGGGGTTGCCCTCCGGCCCGGAAACTGCTTACGGTATCCCCGTCTCGACTCGGCCTAACCACGAATCTTTATGGCGAACCTCACGAAAAGGGATCTGGTCATGCAGATCAGCAAGGACACGGGGATCACGCAGCAGGAGGTGTTTCAAGTGATCCAAAATACCCTCGATCTCATCACCGATGCGCTCGCCAAAGGGCAGGATGTCGAACTCCGGAACTTCGGCGTCTTCGAAGTCAAACTCACGAAGTCCCGTATCGGGCGGAATCCGCACAAGCCGGAGAAAGACGTCATCATCCCGGCGCGGGCCACCGTGAAGTTCAAGTCCGGGAAAGTCATGCGCCAACGCGTCCTTTTGCGGACCGAGGAGCTCCGCAAAGAGCAGCAGGGCGCATGAGATTTTCCGTATCGGCTTCCGCCCTCACATCGTAAGCTCTCGGGTGGATTTTCTCTCTCTCCGTGGAGTCCGGCAGAACAACCTGCAGGGCCTCGATCTCGACCTTCCCCTCGGCCGGTTCATTGTGGTCACCGGTCCGAGTGGCAGCGGCAAATCCAGCCTCGCTTTCGATACGCTCTACGCCGAAGGGCAGCGGCGCTACGTTGAGACTTTCAGCCCCTACACGCGCCAGTTTCTGGATCGCATGGACAAGCCGCTGGCGGACTCCATCGAGGGCATCCCCCCCGCGATCGCAATCGAGCAGGCGAACAACGTCCGCACGACCCGATCCACGGTTGGGACGATCACAGAGATCAACGATTACCTGAAACTCCTCTTTCCGCGGCTCGCCAAGGGGTTCTGCCCTTCGTGCTCGCGGGAGGTGCGGCCCGAGACGCCGGCATCGCTCAAGGAACGCGTCGCCCGCGAGTTGGCCGGGCGCACGGTTCTTGTGACGTTCCCGGTTCCGGTGCCGCCCGGGACGACGCCTGCGGATTTTTTCGCGTTCCTGCAGCAACAGGGTTACCTCCGCGTGTGGATCGACGGGCGTGTCGTGCGAACGGATGAGGCGGGCGGGATCAAACGTTTGGCGGCGCGGGTGTCCGTGATTCAGGATCGCGTGGAGGTGTCCCAGCCGAATGGCGGGCGTCTCGCGGAAGCCATCGAGGCCGCACTGCGTCTGGGTTCCGACCGACTTGCCGTCATCGAACACGAGGGTGGGGCAGTGCATCCCTTTTCCTCCGGATGGCATTGCGCCCATTGCGATGTCGACATCCGTCCGCCGTCTCCCGGGCTTTTCAGTTTCAATAATCCACTCGGAGCCTGCCCGGATTGCCGGGGCTTCGGGCGCATCATTGGGATTGATTGGAATCGCGTGATGCCCGACCGATCGCTGTCCATCCGGGACGGCGTGGTGAAACCGTTCCAGACGGGCCAATCCCGCGAGTGCCAGGAGGATCTCCTGCGCCACTGCCGCGACCGTGAGGTCGACATCCGGTGTCCGTTCGAGGATCTCCCGAAATCGGACCAGGAGTGGGTCATCAACGGGGAGGGCACGATGTCCGACGCGTGGGAGAATGGTCGTTGGTATGGCGTGAGGGGTTATTTCGATTGGCTGGAGAGCAAGACCTACAAAATGCATGTGCGGGTCTTGCTCAGCCGCTATCGCAGTTATCAACCATGTCCGGCGTGCAAAGGCGGCCGCTTTCAACCGGAGACGCTGAACTACCGCATCGGACCCGGCTTGACGTTGCCGGAGTTCGCCTCGACGCCTGTCGGCGAGCTCGTGCGGATTGTTGGAGACCTTGAATCTGCCCCCGGCGACTCCAGTGCGGAGCTTGTGAGGAATCAGGTGCTGTCGCGTCTCGGATTTCTCGTCGAAGTCGGCCTCGGCTACCTCACGCTGGATCGTCCGACGCGTTCGCTCTCTGGGGGTGAAATCCAACGTGTGAATCTGACCACCTGCCTCGGAGCCTCGCTCGTGAACACGCTCTTCGTTCTCGACGAACCCAGCGTGGGGCTGCACCCGCGGGATACCGAGTGCCTGCTTGGAGTGCTGCGCCGTCTCCGCGACAAAGGAAACACGCTTGTCGTCGTCGAACACGAGGAGGCCGTCATCCGCGCGGCTGATCATTTGGTTGATATCGGGCCCGGTCGGGGTGCCTCCGGCGGGCGGCTTCTCTATTCGGGTCCGGCCAGTGCGTTTGACACGGTCGGGTCCCTCACCCACGACTATCTCACGGGAAAGAAGACCATTCCCGCTCCCTCGAAGCGCCGGAAGCCGAAGCGTTTTCTGGAGATGAAGGGTGTGCGTCACCACAACCTTCAAGGCCTCGACGCCCGCATTCCCCTCGGGGTGCTTTGTGCGGTGACCGGCGTATCGGGCTCCGGCAAGACATCGCTCGTCCGCGATGTTCTCTACAGGCACCTTGCCGGCGAGGAACCCTCGGACGACGAGGCGGCGGGCTTCGTGAAATCCTTGCGGGGCGACGAGGGTATCGAGGAGGTGCTCCTTGTGGACCAGTCGCCGCTCGCGAGGAGTCCGCGATCGACCCCCGCGGTCTACCTCGGGGCTTACGACGGCATCCGGGAAATCTTCGGCACATGCAAGGAAGCGCTCGCAGCCGGGTTTTCTCCGGGAACCTTCTCTTTCAATTCCGGCACGGGCCGCTGCGAACGTTGCGGCGGACTCGGGTTTGAGAAGGTCGAAATGCAGTTCTTGAGCGACCTGTTTCTCCGGTGTCCGGAGTGCGAGGGACGCCGTTTCCGCAAGCCCGTTCTCGATATCCTCGTGCAGGGCCGTTCGATCCATGACGTGTTGGAAATGACGGCAGGCGAGGCGATCGCCTTCTTCCGTCCGTTGGACCCCAAGGGCGCCATCACGCGCCCGCTCGAGTTGCTCGCCGAAGTCGGCCTCGACTACCTGCGTCTCGGGCAGCCTGTGAACGTTCTCAGCGGTGGCGAGTCGCAGAGGCTCAAGCTCGTCCATCATCTTGCCGCAAAGCGCGAACAGGGAGCGCTTCTCATTTTCGACGAGCCTACCACCGGACTCCACTTCGACGATGTTGCCCAGTTGCTCCGTGTCTTCGACCGATTGGTGCGCGAGGGCAACAGCGTCATCGTGATCGAGCACAACCTCGACGTCATCAAGTGTGCGGATTGGGTTGTGGACCTCGGACCGGAGGCCGGAGCAGATGGGGGACGCATCGTTGCGGCCGGTCCTCCCGAGGCGGTTGCGGAGGTTGGGGAGTCCCACACGGGACGCTTCCTTGCCGAAGTGCTCGCCGGACGCCCACCGCGAATCGCCGAGTCTCCCTCCCTGCCTTCGCCCTCGCGGTCTGGAAAGAACAGCATCTCGATCCACGGTGCCCGCGAACACAACCTGAAGAATATCTCGGTCGACATCCCGCGCGATGGCATGGTGGTAGTGACTGGACTCAGCGGATCGGGGAAATCGACCCTGGCGTTCGACATCCTCTTCGCCGAGGGCCAGAGGCGCTTCCTCGACAGCATGTCGCCCTACGCGCGCCAGTTCGTCGAGCAGATGGAGAAACCCGACGTCGATGCCATCGAGGGCCTCCCGCCCAGCGTCGCCATTGAACAGCGCGTGACGCGTGGAGGCGGGAAATCCACGGTCGCGACGGTTACCGAGATCTATCATTTCCTCCGGCTCCTTTTCGCGAAACTCGGAACCCAGCATTGTCCGGATTGTCACATTCCCGTCGAGAGTCGCACCGGGACCTCCATCGCGGAAGAAGTCGGCCGGATGGCCGCAAAGGGCCGCGTCGAGTTGTTTGCGAATCTCGTGAAGGCCCGCAAGGGCTTTCACACCGACGTCGCCCGTGCCGCGGCGCGGCAGGGCATCGAGACTCTCCTTGTTGACGGGCGGCGGGTCGCGGTCGAGGGCTTCACGAAACTCGAGCGGTTCAAGGAACACACCATTGATGCCCTTGTCGGATCTCTCGAAAAAGCCAGTCCCCGCGAGGTGACGGATCTCGTCCGCCGTGCGCTTACGCTGGGGAAGGGAACCGCCCGCGTACTCGACTCCCGCGGACGCTCCACGGTCCTCAGCACGGAGCGCAACTGCCCGTCCTGCGCGCGGGCTTTTGAACCGCTCGACCCGCGGTTGTTCTCTTTCAACTCCCCGCACGGATGGTGTCCTCATTGCAGAGGATTCGGAGAGGTTTGGAGAACACCGGGAGGTTCGAAGGACTTCGATTCCCAACTTGAGGCCGAGTTGGATGAGGAGCGGCGCTTCGAAAATCTCGAGGATGAGGAGCCTCGCCCCTGTCCGATTTGCAAAGGTGCGCGACTCAATGACACCGCGACGAATGTTTTCATCGGCCGTCACGCGATCACCGATTTCACACGCGTCGCCGCTTCGCAGGCTGCCGACCGTTGCGGCACCCTGCGCTTCAGTGGTCCCCGCGCAGAGATCGCCCGCGAGATTGTTGCCGAGATCCGTCAGAGACTCGAGTTTCTTGCCACCGTCGGTCTGGACTACCTCTCGCTCGACCGGAGTGCGAAGACGCTGAGCGGAGGCGAGGCGCAGCGGATCCGGCTCGCCGCGCAGCTCGGATCGAACCTTCGCGGCGTTCTCTACGTTCTGGACGAACCCACGATCGGACTCCACCCGCGCGACAACACGCGGCTCCTCGATGCCCTCGAGACCCTCAAGAAGAAAGGAAACTCCCTCGTCATCGTCGAGCACGACGAGGACACCATGCGACGGGCAGACCGCATTCTCGACCTCGGACCCGGTGCCGGTCGCCGCGGAGGAGAGATCGTCGCTTCGGGAACCGTGGAGGAAATTCTCGCCTCCCCGCAGTCGTTGACCGGCGAGGCCCTGCGTGCCCCGATGCCCCATCCTTCGCGGGGTGCCCGGCGCCCGGCTGCCAGGGAATGGGTGACCGTGCGTGGCGCCGCGCTGCACAATCTCCGCGCGGTGGATGTCTCGCTTCCTTTGAACAGGCTCTCGGTGATCACCGGGGTCTCGGGCTCGGGCAAAAGCACGCTTCTGCGCGGGGTTGTCGTACCCGCAGTGCGCGACGGACTCTCCCGTTCAAAATCACCGAAGCCTTCTTGGAAGTCGGTCGAGGGTGTTGATCAACTGAGTGCCGTGCTCGAAGTCGACCAATCTCCCATCGGAAAGACCTCGCGCTCGACCCCCGCGACCTATGTCAAGGTCTTCGACGAGATCCGGAATGTCTTCGCCTCGGTCCCGGCCGCCCGCATGCGCGGATACACGAATTCGCGGTTTTCGTTCAACAACGAAGGCGGACGCTGTGAAGCCTGTCTCGGACAGGGAGTGATCAAGCTCGAGATGAATTTCCTGCCGCCGAGCTACATGCCGTGCCAGGACTGCAACGGTCGGCGCTACAATCCGTCCACACTCGAGGTCGAATACAACGGGAAGTCCATCGGCGATATCATGGAAATGACCATCGAGCAGGCGGCTGTCTTTTTCGCCGCGCACCCGAAGATCAAACGCCCGCTCGATCTTCTTGCCGAGACGGGCCTCGGCTATCTCACGCTCGGGCAGCCGAGCCCGACCCTCAGTGGCGGTGAAGCTCAGCGCATCAAGCTCGTCACCCAACTCGCCCGCCGCCCGACAGCACGCGCCGAGGAGGTGCGAACCACAAGACGCGGAAAATCCACCCTGTATGTCCTCGAGGAGCCGACGATCGGACTCCACGCGCACGACGTGCGCCAACTCATTGCCGTCCTCCACCGTCTCGTCGACGAGGGTGGCACTGTGGTCGTGATCGAGCACCACCTCGACGTCATCGCGGAGGCGGACCATGTGATTGACGTCGGTCCCGAGGCTGGTGACGGTGGCGGTCGGATTGTCGCAAAAGGAACACCCGAGCAGGTCGCCGCCTCAAAGACCAGTCGCACGGCGCCGTTCCTTCGTGCCATGCTCTCTGGTCCGGTTGGTCGGCCGCGGAGGCCAGCCGGATCCCGTCCTGCCGAAGCCTGACTTCCCGGCAGGACATTTTCCTTGCACCTTCGAGCGCCACCCTTTAGTGCCAACGTCAGGGAACCGGCGGTGATGGGTTCTCGTGCTCCTCGTGAAACCCGACACCACATCGATGGTTCCCGCGCCGCCGGACCCGAACGGGTGCCTTCGCTGCGTTTCGTCGAATCGACCGGTTAGCATCCCAATCCGCTCCCTGGGATCTCTTTTGGTGCGTCCCACAGGGGCCTTGATTCGTCTGCTGGCAGCGGCCTTCGCTTTGGATATTCCGCTGGTGCACGAAGTCTCGGCCCAGGTCACTGTCTCCGGCAACGTGGTCCCCGGTTCCCCGACCAATCCCACCTGGGCCATCGGTGGCAGCCTTACCGTGGGCAACTCCACCTCCGGCAACCTCACCATTGCCGCCAACGGGACCGTCTCCAATACCAGCGCCGTTGTGGGAAATGGCACCAACTCCAGGGGTGTCGTCAACGTCTCAGGCGGAAACTGGACAAGCTCGGGCTCTCTCTCCATCGGCCGCTCCGGCAACGGGACACTCCTTCTCTCCAGCGGCAGGGTCTCGAATACAACGGGAACCATCGGATTCAACTCCGGCTCAAACGGCACAGTAACCGTTACGGGCGGGAATTGGACCAACTCAAGCGCTCTCAATATCGCCGACTCCGGCAACGGGACCCTGACCCTCTCCAACGGCACGGTGTCGAATGAGAATGCCAATATCGGATTCAGCGCAGGCTCGACGGGCTTGGTTTCGGTCAGCGGGGGGAACTGGACGAGCTCTGTTGATCTCAGCATCGGCCGAAGCGGCAACGGAACCCTGAATCAATCTGGCGGAATCGTGTCCGCTTTAAGCACAACCTTGGCTGTGGGCGCGGGCGCCACAGGCCAGATGAATCTCACCGGCGGCGTTCTGACCACCGAGCAAGTCTCCGAAGGCTCCGGAAATGGCACGGTTACCTTCAACGGAGGAACCCTCCGCCTCACCGCCAACCAAACTGCCCTCTTCAGTGGCTTCGAGACCGGCGACATTGCGCTTGTAGGCTCCGGCGGCATCATCGACACGCAAGACTTCACTGTCGCCACCTCCCGCGCCCTCACCGGCACCGGTTCTCTCACCAAAACCGGCACCGGCATCCTCACCCTCTCGGGCGACAGTTCCTACTCGGGAGACACCACTGTTCGCAGCGGCACGCTCGCTCTCAGTGGATCCCTCAGCCACTCCTCGTCTGTGCTCACGATTGCAAGCCTCTCGGGAGACCTCGCCGCTTTCACCTCGAATGGCACGATCTCCACCGACAGTGTCAACATTGGTGCCCTCTCCGGATCCAACGGCAACGCGACCGTCAGCGGTGGGACTTGGACCAACGTTGGGGACTTCACTGTGGGGTTGGCGGGAAACGGCACGTTCAATCTCAGCAACGGTCTGCTTTCGACCGCTGACAGCTTCATTGCCGTCACCGGTTCCTCGCGAGGAAACGCCACAATCAGCGGCGGAAGTTGGACAAATACCGGTTCCGTCGTCCTCGCCTCCGGTGCGAACACCACCGCCACCCTCAACCTCCTCGGCGGCACTCTCTCCACCACCCAGGTTTCCGAGGGTTCCGGCAACGGCACCGTCGCCTTCAATGGCGGCACCCTCCGCCTCACCGCAAACCAGACATCTCTTTTCAACGGCTTCGAGAACGGCGACGTCACCCTTGTCGGCTCCGGCGGCACGATCGATACCCAGTCCTTCGCTGTTTCCACCTCGGCCGCCCTCACCGGCAGTGGCTCGTTGATAAAAAGGGGCGCCGGCAACCTCACCCTCACAGGAAACAACTCCTACACGGGAAATACGACCATCCTTTCCGGCACGCTCAACCTGTCGGGCGGGGGCTCCATCAACCATTCCGCAGGCAGGCTCGGCATGAGCGCCGCCGGTAGCTCCATCTCCACCCTGAATGTTTCTGGAGGCACCCTCCTGAGCTCGTTTACCTCAGTTGCGGACGGTGTTTTTTCAAGGGCCACAATCAATGTCACGGGGGGAAACTTTACCGCAGGGGCGCTTTCGATCGGCCTTGTCGGAGAGGGCATTTTCAATCTCTCCAATGGCACGGTCTCCGCCTCGGACATCCTTCTCTCCGACGCAAGTATCTCCTCAGGAACTCTCAACGTCACAGGCGGAACCTTGGCGTCCTCGGGACTGCTGGCTATCGGCTACGGAGAGGTCGGAGTGCTCAACCTCTCCAACGGTACCCTCACGAGCGGGGCCGCAACACTGGGCCATTTTTCAACCGCGACCGGCACGGTTAACATGAGCGGAGGAAATTGGACCAACTCCGGCGCCCTGCTGATTGGACGAAACGGGGCCGGATCATTCGATCTCTCCAACGGCAACCTTTCCTCAGCCACGGTTCTTGTCGCCGAGAACGACATCTCCTCAGGGGGCCTCATTCTCCGCGGCGGCACTCTTTCTGCTGACAACCTCACCGAAGGCGCAGGTGCCGGCACCGTCACTTTCAACGGTGGTACCCTGCGGCTTACCGCCAACCAGACCGCCTTGTTCTCCGGCTTCGAGGCCGGTGATGTGACATTCACAGGTGCCGGCGCGACGATTGATACCCAGTCTTTCAACGTCGCCACGTCAAACGCCCTCTCGGGCAACGGCTCCCTCACCAAACAAGGCCCGGGCACTCTCACCCTTACCGGTAACACCACCTACACCGGCGGCACCACGATCCGCAACGGGACGCTCGCTGTGAGCGGCGGCGTAATCACACATTCCAGCACCGCTCTCACTGTTGGCTTGAACTCAGGCGACAATGCCGCCTTCAGCCTGTCCAACGGCACCGTTTCCACTGCCTCCGGCGTTGTGGGATCGGGCGCAAACTCGACAGGTATCGCCAACATCTCCGGTGGAGCCTGGGAAATTTCTTCTTCGTTCACAATCGGCGTTTTGGGAAATGGCACACTCAACCTATCCAGCGGCACCATCTCGAACACTTCGGGAACGCTGGGACTGACCCTTGGCTCGTCGGGCACGGCCAACGTCTCAGGTGGCAATTGGACAAATTCCGCAGTTCTTACCATCGGATCCTTCGGCAACGGGACACTCAATCTCTCCGGCACCGGTTCGGTCTCTGCCTCCTCGGTTATTCTGGGCAGCGGAAGCCTCAGCTTTGGCAATGGCCAGATCAATCTCAACGGCGGCGTTCTGGCCACAGAACAAGTCTCCGAAGGCTTCAGCACGGGCACCGTGAACTTCAACGGCGGCACCCTTCGCCTTACGGCCAATCAAACCGCCCTTTTCAGCGGCTTCGAGACCGGCGACGTCAGCCTTCTCGGTTCGGGCGGCACCATCGACACCCGGGCCTTCACCGTAGCCTCCGCCTACGCTCTCACCGGCGACGGCTCGCTCACCAAGCAAGGCACCGGCACCTTGACCCTCTCAGGGAACAACACCTACTCCGGCGGCACCATCGTCCGCAACGGCACACTCTCACTTTCGGGGGGAACAGTAAGCCATCCCGCCGCAAACTTCACGGTCGGCCTTGGCTCCGGTGACAACGCGACCTTCACCCTTCTGGGCGGTAGTGTTTCCAACGATTTTGTCTACGTTGGCCAAAACCTCGGCTCAATCGGCGTGGTCTCCGTTTCCGGTGGCAACTGGACAAGTTCCGCCGCCATCACTGTAGGAAACTTCGGCAATGGGACGCTCAATATCTCCGGTGGTCTGGTCACCGGTGGCACCACGACTCTCTCATCCGACATGACGGGTACTGGCCGATTGAATTTGACCGGCGGAGTCTTCGCCACGGGCCAGGTCTCTGAAGGCTCCGGCGATGGCACCGTCACCCTTGATGGCGGCACCCTTCGCCTCACCGGAAACCAAACCGCGCTCTTCAACGGCTTCGAGACCGGAGATGTTCGCCTCACCGGCTCCGGCGGCACCATTGACACCCAAGCCTTCACTGTCGCCACCGCCCAATCCCTCACCGGCAACGGTTCCCTCACCAAGCAAGGCAGTGGAACCCTCACGCTCACCGGGAACAACACCTACTCCGGCGGCACGACCATCCGCAACGGTACCGTCTCCGTCGCAGGGGGCGCGATCAACCACGCGGCCGGCCTTACGATAGGCTCTCAATTTGGTGATAATGCCACCTTCACGCTTGCGAACGGTACCGTTTCAAATTCCTCCGGCACTCTGGCAAGCAATGTTGGCTCCACCGGGGTGGTCTCGGTCAGCGGCGGAAGCTGGATCAATTCCCTCAACCTTCAGATCGGAGAAGCGGGCAGGGGAACGGTCAACCTTCTCAACGGCACGATCTCAAGTGCAACCGCTCGTTTGGGATTCGACACGGGTTCGACCGGTATACTGAACGTGAACGGCGGCAACTGGACAAATTCGGATGAGCTGATCATCGGATTTCTTGGTTCCGGGACTCTGAATGTCACCAACGGTACCGTATCCAACGTCATCGGCGGTATCGGCGTGAGTTTCTTGTCCACCGGAGTGGCCTCAATCAGCGGTGGGGCATGGAACAACGCGGGAGAGCTCATTGTCGGTAGCCTTGGGAATGGTACGTTGAATGTGTCAGGCGGTCAGGTCGCCAGTGCCTCCACCAGTCTTGCATTCGGGGCAACGAGCAGCACGGGCACGCTCAATCTGACCGGCGGCTCCCTCATCACAGGCCAACTCTCCGAAGGCCTCGGCAACGGCACCGTCACCTTCAACGGCGGCACTCTCCGCCTCACGGGCAATCAGACCGCGCTCTTCAATGGATTCGAAACCGGCGATGTTCGCCTCACCGGCTCCGGCGGCACCATCGATACACAGGCCTTCACGGTTGACTCTGCCTATGCCCTCACCGGGAACGGTTCGCTTACCAAGACCGGCTCTGGAACCCTCCGCCTTGCGGGGAGCAACACATTCGCAGGTGGGACGATTGTCTCGACGGGGACGCTCGTCGTGGCGGGATCCCTCGGTAACGTGTCGGTGGGCACGGGGGGCACGCTCGGCGGCAACGGAACCGTGGGAGTCATCACCCTCGCGGGCGGCACTCTCGCTCCCGGAGAATCCCCCGGCGATCTCAGTGCCGCGAGCTTGGTATGGAACTCCGGGAATCTTGTGATGGAACTCGGCGCCGATGCCGCTGGCTCCGATTCGCTCGCCCTGACGGGATCACTCACCGGGGCCGCCGGCCCGAAACTCTTCACTTTCGTCGACAATGGCTGGGTTATCGGCCGGACCTACGACCTCATCACGTTCGGCAGCACCAGCATCCCGCTCGGCAGCTTCGGATTCACGAATGGGGGAGGATTTGCCGGCGACTTCACTTCCACAACAGACACTTTGCAGTTCACCCTCACCGCCATTCCAGAACCGTCCGCTGCCCTTCTCGCTCTCCTCGGTCTCGGCCCGCTGGCCTTGCGGTGGGCTCGACACCGCCGCGCCGGCAGCTAGCATTCGCGCCACGTCCCGCGCGACCGGGTGCCGCCCATGAATACCTTCCAGATCCTCGCGCCCCTTCTCGGACTCATCGGAATCGGAGCGGGGCTGCGGTCGATCCATTTCCTCGGACCCCCGTTTATACGGGAGTTGAACAAACTGGCCTTCTGGGTCGCGTTGCCGAGTGTCGTCTTCCGCTCCGCCGTGAATGCCGGACCACCCGGGTCGGGCATGGTCGTTCTTTTCGGTGTGCTGCTCGCAGCCACTGTGGGCGTTCTCCTTCTCGGCCTTGCGGCGGCCTCGGCATTCCGGCTGCGTGATGGCCGCAAGCGAACTTTTGTGGCGGTGACGTTTTTTGGCAATGTGGCTTACATCGGAATTCCCGTCCTTGCGCACAGTCTGGGTGACGATGCCACCGGGGCGACCCCGGCGTTGCTCTCGGTTTCCGTGATTTTGATGACCGCTTTGGTTGTCGTGAACAATGCCCTCGCTGCGGTGACATTCGAGTCCGGCTTCCGCGACGTCGGATCCTTCCTCCGTCATGTTCTCCTGAATCCGCTGGTGGTATCGGGCGTGGCAGGTGTCGGCCTCGCGGCTGCGGGCGTCACGCTGCCTGTCGTGGTCGATGACATCCTGAGGGATCTCGGGCGTATCGCGATTCCCATCGCCCTGCTTTGCATCGGCGGAGCTCTCGAATGGAAACCGCTTGCGGTCCAGTGGCCGGAGATCGCTGTGGCGACCGTGCTCAAGTTGATCGCATTCCCCGCCTTCGCCCTCGGCCTTGGTCACCTTGCCGGACTTTCCCCGGACGATCTCCGGATCGTGCTTGTTTTTGCGGCCTGCCCGACGGCCACTGTGGCTTACACGATGGCCAGCCAAATGAACGGGGACGAATCCCTCGCCGCCGGAACGATTGCCACGACGAGCCTGGCGACATTCGCAAGCCTCGCTGTGGTGCTGGCACTCACCGGAGGATGACGGTGCACTCGCCAAGCGTCCTCTTCTCTCCTAAGAAAAGCGGATGCTGGCAGCGCTGCTGACCGTTCTTCTCTTCTCCTGTTCGGCGCTTTCCGGCGAGCGGACTGCACGCTACTGGGGCGCGCAGTGGGGAAACCTGCTGCGGCTCCTGGTGGCGACGACGGTGATGGGGGTTGTGACGTTGGCTGTTTTTCCCGGCTCGCTCCAACCGGCGACTTTCGCTTGGCTCTTCCTGAGCGGCGTGGTGGGGTTCGGTTTTGGCGACATCGCGCTTTTCTTCGCCTACACACGCATCGGAGCGCGGTTGACGATTCTTCTCAACCTCTGCACGGCCCCGCTCTGGAGCGCGGCCCTGGAATGGGCCTGGCTCGGGACGGTCTTGACCCTGCCGCAGGCCCTCGCGGCGTGCGTGATTCTGATCGGCGTGGTCACGGCCCTGCTCGCGCGAACCCCCGATCAAGGACGCGGCTCGCGAGCGCTCGGGATCCTTGCCGGTCTGGCTGCCGGATGTGGACAGGGACTCGGCGCAGTGATCAGTCGAAAAGCTTTCGAACTTGCCGAAGTCGGCGCATTCGAACTCAACGGATTCAGCGCCGCGGCGCAGCGCGTGGCCGGCGGACTCTTCACGGCCCTTTGTCTCATGGGCGTTCTCGTCTTGCTCGGGCGGCTCCATGTGCGGCCTGTGGCCAGTGTGCCGTGGCCCCGTGCGGTGAAGTGGCTTCTCCTCACCGCCTTCTGCGGGCCCATTCTTGGCGTGTCTTGTTTCCAGTGGGCGCTGAGCGATTTACCGGCCGGGCTGGTCACGGCGGTCGTCGCAACGACACCGATCGCCCTCATCCCGCTGGCGTGGGCTGTCGACCGTGATGTGCCGAGACCGCTCGCGGTCTGTGGCTCCGTTCTGGCCGTGGCGGGGGTTATCGCCTTGATCGCCGTGGCGCGCTAGGCTCGCCGTCCGGAACGAACACCGCGATCTTCCGCCCGCGGATCGCAATGCCTCCCAGCTTCTGGATCACGATGGCCGTGTGCTCATCCGCAATATCCACCAAGGTGTGCTTGGGCTCGATGTGGATGGCACCAATCGCCTCGCGGGGAATTCCGGTCAAACCGAGGACACGTCCGACGATGTCCGCCGGACGGAGATCGTGCATGCGTCCGGCCGTTACGACGAGTCGGGTCATGCCGGGTTCGTCCGAGACATCCCCGATATCGCGTGGTCCGCGACCCTTGCGCGGTCGGTCCGATGGCCCTTGGGGTGCAGCCGGAGCCTCGACGGCAGGCTCCGCCGGGGCGAGGAGATGAATGACGGCGCTGACGATGTCCGTCGCGGAATGTCCCGCCTCGAGAAGACGGTCGACCATGGCATCGCGCCGCGTGAACTCGCCGCTTTCCAGCAGGTCACGCAGAAGTTCGAAGGTCTGGTTGGAGCGTTTCTCCTCCACCTCCTCGATGCTCGGAACGCGGGCACGGTGCAACCGGCCTTTCGTCATGCGGATCATGTGCTCGAGTTCGCGGATCTCGCGGCCCGAGACAAAGGTGATCGCGCGCCCGCTGCGTCCGGCGCGCCCGGTGCGTCCGATGCGGTGCACGTAGTCCTCGCCGTCCTGCGGCAGGTCGTAGTTGAAGACCACCTCGATGTCATCCACATCGAGTCCGCGGGCGGCGACATCCGTTGCCACGAGAAACTCGACTTTGCCCTCGCGGAACCTCCGCATCACACGCTCGCGTCCAGTCTGGGTGATGTCTCCGTGGAGCTTGTCGGCGAGGTATCCACGCGCGGCGAGGTGTTCGGTGAGTTGGTCGCACATCATCTTTGTCGCGCAGAAAATGATCGCACGCCGGATGTCGTCGACATCGATGATCCGGCTCAACGCCTCCGGCTTCGAGCGGCGGTCGACTTCGTAGTAAATCTGCGTGATCGCCGGCGCAGTGAGGGCTTGGGACTCGATCCGGATGGTGACCGGGTTGCGCGTGTAGTTTCGCACCAAGTCGACGATCTGGCGCGGCATCGTGGCCGAGAAAAGCACGGTCTGGCGGGATTCCGGAGCCGAGCGCAGGATCGTCTCGATGTCTTCGCGGAATCCCATGTCGAGCATGCGATCCGCTTCATCCAGAATGACCATCCGCAGCGTTTCGAGGCGGAGGGTTCCACGCTCGAGATGATCGATCACGCGGCCGGGAGTTCCGATGATGATCTGTGCGCCGTCTTTCAATCCCCGGATCTGACGCTCGTACGAGGCACCGCCGTAGATGGGCAACTCACGCACGCCCCGCTTGAAAGTGGCGAGTTTCACAACTTCCTCGGCAACCTGCACCGCAAGCTCGCGAGTGGGGCAGAGAATGAGCACCTGGGGCTCGCGGGCATGGGCGTCCACGGCCTCGATGGCGGGAATCGCAAAAGCCGCGGTCTTGCCCGAGCCTGTCTGGGATTGTCCCACGACATCTGCCCCGCCAAGCAGGACGGGGATGGCTTGGGATTGGATGGGCGAGGCTTCCTCAAAGCCCATTTTCTCCACGGCTTTGAGGGTCTCCGGCGAGAGTCCGAGCTCCGCGAATCGTTTCTTTTCCATCGCCGGACGTTAGGTCTGTCCCGTGAAAAAGCGATGATTATCCCGAGATGGGTTCATCCGGGTCAAACGGCCGCGCAGCGATCCCCCAGCGGGGCACAGCCTTCCGGTAGCGTTCCCACTCCGATCCGAACAGGCGCTTCATCTCCGGTTCTTCGTAAAGCACGACACGCAGGTGGAAAACGATTCCCGCGATGATCGCGAGGATTGCAATGGAAAGGGTTCCGGTCGCAACCGCCCAGCCTGCGATGGCGGTCACCACACCGACATACATCGGGTTCCGGTTGAAACGGTAAAGACCCTCCACGACCAGGTGGCGGGGAGGATCCCACGGAGCCAGAGTTCCGCGCCCACGACGATAGAAGGACACCGCGGCGGCGGCAATCGGCAGGAAGCCCCCGAGCACAAGCAGGCTCCCGGCCAGCGCATGGCCTGCAACCCGGGGCCCACCCAGCACCATAAGCGATGCGGGAAGGGCTCCGGCGACGACGACCGGCAGCGCCAGAAAAGCCCCCAAGGCTTGAAGGGGCGTTGTGGATCGGTTCATGGGGAAAACACAGTCAGCCTGCTCGGGAAGGGACTCGAACCCTTATGGATTGCTCCACCAGATCCTAAGTCTGGCGCGTCTGCCAATTTCGCCACCCGAGCATATGTTCGGGGCATCAGAGATGCCCGCCGCCTGAGTCTATTCTTCCGGTGCACCTCCGCAATTGCAGAATACGTCAAGCCAACTGCGCTTTAACCGAATCGCGGGCGAATTGAAAGCCGGAGAGGCTGAGGGGCAAGGTGGAAAAAAGGATGGAGTGGAATTGCCGGCCCATCGTCTCCGGGTGGAGAAGTGTTCGTAGCCCGCGGAGGGCCTCGGGCTGCCCTTCGCGTTCGCGAAGAAGATCCGCTGCCGCCCCGACGAGGAAATGATGCTGGTCGGTGAACCCCTCGAGGCGAAACCCGGCCTCCCGCGCATCGCGGGCGAGGTCCGTGAAGTTCACATGCACCGAGATGTCCTTGCTGCCGACATCGCAGAAGGGATTCGCATCCCGTTTGTGGTTTCGGAAGCACGCAAGCGTGCCCTCCGCGCGATGCGGCGCGAGATACTCCGCCTCCGGATACCCGTAGTCGAAGGCCAGCACAGCGCCGGATTCCATGCGGTCCGCCAATGCGGCAAAAAACGCTCTTGTCGCCGTCCTCACCTCGGTCACGAATCCGTCCGAGGCGGCCGGCAGCGGGCACGGAAAGGGTTCGCCTTCGAGCCATGCAAAGCCGTCATCAGTCCAATCAACGCGCAGAAGATGCCAACGGCCGTCCCGAAAGATAACCCGCTCAGCCGGGAAGGCATCGAAGAGTTCATTCGACAGGTGCACACCTCGGAAACGAGGGAGATCCGCCACGTCGGCAAACCACTCGACGGTCCGTCCCTCCAACATCTCGCGCTGCCGGGCGACCAGTTCGGGAAAGGGTTCGATAATGCTGTAGGCGATGTCTCTCACGCCCGCAGCCTCCCACGCTGTGAGGATATCCCGAGCGAGGCGACCGTCGTTCGCCCCCTGCTCGACAATCCGAAAATCCCCGCCCACCGCATCTCGAATCTCCAGCACTTGCCGTGCGAGAACTTCTCCGAATGCCGGACCCACGCTCACGTTGGTAAAAAAATCCCCCTGCTTGCCGGTGCGGGCGCTTCCGCTTGCGTAGTATCCATCAACCGGATCGTAAAGTGCGCGCTCCATGAACGCCGAGAACGGGATCGGTCCACCCAGCCGGATGTCCGCGGCAATCCGCGCCGCCAGTCCCTCAGGGTCGGGTGACCTCACGGACGTAAACGTTGAGTTGTCCGTCTCCTGCTTCCCGCACCTGCATGATCTGGAATGGCCGGCGCGAATCGCGCGAGAACGTCGCCCCTTCGGCCGGCGGGCGTGAGCCTGACGGGTACTCGACGATGATGCGCACCGTCGAGGCGCGCCCGCCTCCCCCGATGCCGAGCGCCTCCGTGATCGGTCCCTGATTCCGAAGCACGGCACGATCGGAGCCGGATGCGGTGACGACAAAATTACCCTGAAGGTAGGCACGCTCGTTGGTGACATCGGGTGCACTTCCCTCCGCCATGTCGCGAACGCTCAGGAGCCGCCCACGCGGCATCTGACCCGGTTCATAGACCGGCCAAGCGCCCGAGCCGGTGGCGGCGATCGTGGCCGGAGTCGGCGTGGGGGTGGCCGGGGGAGGTGTGGCAAGCGGGGAGGCCGGATCGGCGGGGGCGGGTGGCGCGTCTGCCACAGCAGCGGGGGAAGGTTCCGGAACGGGCGAAACCGTCGGTGAGGCTGCAGCCACGGCAGGAGGTTCGGCATTCACCGGGATGGCGGCACGCACCGGCATATCGTCGGCGGGGGGCTCTGCTGTCGGCGTCGCCACGGGCTCGGCCCGCTCGACGCGTGTCGGGATGTTCACGGCGACCGGGCGCTCGACGCGCATCAGTCGATTGCCGGCCACCGTCTCGTTGCCGGCCGGAGCGGCAGGAAGTCCGGCGCGTTGGCGGTATCCGGCATACGTTGCCTCGGCTTCACGCAGTCTTTGGTCGTTCACAACCGGCAATCCGGCCGCGACATTCAGGCGCTCCGGCGGCTCCAGGGAAAACGTCCCCGACGCGGTCGCCGACTCGTAGCTCGGATACAAAATCGAGACGGCCGTCACTTTGATCTTACCGCCCGCGATTTTCTCCACATGGATCACGGCAGAGATCTCGTTCTCACGCTTCAGGTCGAGATCGAGCCCTGTGAGAAGTGTGCGGTGCAGCGCGGGAACGACCTCTGCGGGAGCAGTGAAAATCTGCTCAAGCAACACGTTCGGGTTGTCTTTCGCCTGCGCGATGGCGACGACCCCGGTCGGAAAAAAATCCGAAGCCCCGAGTTCGAAGGAGTCGATGATGTTGTATGTTCCCACGACATACGGCACCAGGTCGCGGGTGAGCCGGTAGTTCCGGAGGTAATTGCGCAGCAGGTTCTCATTCGCCCGCTCCAATTCGCGCGGGGCCATCCGCGAGTAGCGCTCGAAGAGCTGCTTCGGGCGCAGGAACTCGCCCCGCGGGGCACCGGTCAACTCAAAGCGCTTCGGGGGCTCGAGCTTGTCCAGCTTGGTCAAGACCGCGTAGCTGAGCGGTTTCTCCGGATGTCCAAAGATATAGAAACTCCCGATCCAACAGGCGATCGCGAACGCGATGAGCAGGAGAATCACCACCGTCCAGATGAAAAAGTTCCCGCCGGATTCGGGTTCTACCTCGTCGAACTCGTGCTCGGCCATGCGCGCAGGAATCTTCCTGCGAGGTACCGTGCTTGGAGGGACAGTGGATCTACGACTGCGCACGGGAAGCCGGTTCAAAAGACGTGCCGCAGCCGCAGGAGCGCACAGCCGCAGGGTTGTGGATGCGGAATCCCGAGCCCGTGAGCCCGTCCTCGTAATCCAGCACACAATCGTCGAGGTAGGGTTTGCTGGCGGCATCGACGAAAACACGGGCCCCAAGGTGCGAGATAACGTCGTCGCCCTCGTGCGGTTCACCGATGGTCATCTCGTATTGCAACCCGGCGCATCCCCCCTTCTCGACGGCAAGGCGGAGGCCTCCCTCGATCCCTTTTTCACGGACCAGGTCCCCGAGAGCTTTTGCGGCATTGTCTGTGACCTTGATCACGTCCTTTTCTTATGAACGAATCCATGCGAAGTCAAATGGCATGGGAAGGATTCGTTTGCTGCCGGATGAGGTCGCGAGCCAGGTCGCGGCCGGCGAGGTCGTCGAGCGGCCTGCCTCGGTGGTCAAGGAACTCCTGGAGAACGCCATCGATGCCGGGGCGCGCCGGATCCGTGTCGAGTTCGAACGCGGCGGCGCTGCGCGGATCCGTGTGACGGACGACGGATGCGGAATGGACAGGGAGGATGCCCTCCTGAGTCTCGAGAGGCATGCAACAAGCAAGATCCGGAGTGCGGCCGACCTCGCTGCGGTGGCCACGATGGGTTTCCGGGGCGAGGCGCTGCCCAGCATCGCGAGCGTTTCGAGATTCCGACTTGTCACCCGCCCCCGCGAGACGGATTGCGGGACGCTAGTCGAGGCGGCGGGCGGTCGTATTGAGTCCGTCAGCGACAGCGGGGAGGCTCCCGGAACGATGATCGAGGTCGGTTCGCTTTTCTTCAATGTGCCCGCGCGAAGGAAGTTTCTTCGTGGCGAGGAGACCGAGGCCGCCCACATCACGGCACAGACCCAGATGCTCGCGCTGGCCCATCCTCACGTCGCCCTCACACTCGTGCGCGATGGCCGCGTGCTCTTCCAGGCGGCGGCGACGACTGATCCGGCCGTGCGCGTGCGGGACGTGATCGGACCCGATTTTCTCCGGAGGCTCATTCCGTTTGAGCCCGTGGAAATCCACGGAATTTCCTTCTCCGGATTTCTCGCAAAGCCCGGGGAAGGCCGCCCGGATCGCGACCAGCAATTCCTTATTCTGAACCGCCGCGTGGTGCATTGCCCGGCGGTGTCGGGGAGCCTGCGCGAGGCCTACGCCGATGTGCTGCCGAAGGGGCGGAATCCCCTGGCGATGCTGGACATCACGATGGATCCCCTTGCGTTCGATTGCAACGTCCACCCTGCGAAACGGGAGGTGCGCCTGCACAGGCCGGATCAGGTCCGGCAGGCTGTTTTTCAGCTCGCCCGCGATGTGATCGGCCGGGCGATCCGGCCATTGTCAACCTGTGCCCCGGTGCCTGTGAGCGAGCCACTGGAACCCTCCCGTCCGGAGACGCCGCCCGCGCCGGTTCCACTGCACCCCCCCCCTGTGCGGGACCTCGTTCCTGACGCCCCGGTACCCGTCGCTGAGATTCCCTATCGGATCATCGGGCCGTTGGCGGACTTTTGGATTCTTCTCGAAGGGCCGGATGGTCTTGTGCTCGTCGATACGCGCGCGGCCTCGGAGCGCATCCTTTTCGAGACTCTCCGGCGCGACTCCGCCTCGGGCCGGGTGGCTTCGCAGCGCCTGTTGTTGCCGGAGGTTGTCGAGTTGGGCGTGACGGATGTGGCATGGATCACCGCCCATGCCGAGGAACTCGGGGCCGTCGGTTTCGCTGTCGAGGCGTTCGGAGGCTCCTCGCTGAAGATCGAAGCCCTGCCGGCTTGTCTGGAAGGTCGGGATGCCCGGAGTTCCCTGCTGGAGATTTGCGAGTCCGTGCGGGCCTCCGGAGGGTTGTCCAAGGGCGAGTCGGTACCGGACAGGATCCTCCGCTCCGTGAGTCGCTTCGCGGCGCTGGACCGTTTCGTCTACGAGGAATCCCGCGCCCGCCGTCTGGTCGCTTCGCTTCTTGCTTGCGAGTTGCCTTATGCCTGTCCGCAGGGACGTCCCACGATGATCCAGTGGGCGTTCCCCGAGCTGGAGAGAAAATTTGGCCGCGCAGGGTGAGGGCTCAACTCCGCGGCGAGCGGTGATCGTCGATGCCGAGGTAGCTGAAGATGAGGCTGAACAAGAGCGTCTGGATCCCGAGCGAGGCGAGCGTTCGTCCGGCGATGACGTGACGGGTCTGGTCGAGCGGATCGAGATTGCCAAAGCCCGCGGCTGCCCAGTCGAGGAAGGTCGCGCCGATGAAGGCAAATCCGGCGAGCATCACCACGACGCCGACGATGAGTCCACGTTCGAGAGTGAAGACCCCGAAGGCCTTCTCGAGCCGGTTGTTCGCGGGTAGGAACCCTCGCGTATGGGCAAAGATCCGCGCAAAGCAGGCGAAGAGGATCATTTGAAACCCAAAGAGAAGGACGAGTCCGGCGATTTCCATCGTATTCAGGTCGAAGGCGACGGGTCCGATCCGGAGCGGTCCGGCGAAAAGCCTTGCGAACAAGATCCCGCCGGTCGCGGTAAGGAGGAGACCGGGATAGAGAAGAAGCCAGCGCGGCGAGAAGAGCAGCATGAAACGAAGATGCCGCCAACCGTCCCGCCAACTCCGCAGGTGGGGCGGACGGGAGCGACCGTCCTTGTGCAGTGTGATCGGCACTTCCTCAATGCGGAGGCCGCGCAGCGAGGCTTTGATCACCATCTCTGAGGCAAACTCCATGCCGGTGGTCCGGAGATCCATTTTGTGGAATGCTTCCTTGGTCAGGGCGCGCAGTCCGCAGTGGAAATCGTGTGCCGGGCACTTGAAGAGGATGCGTCCGATGGTGGTGAGGGCGGGGTTACCGATCCAGCGGTGCTTCCACGGCATGGCCCCCGGATCGATGCGTCCCCCGCCGGAGGGCATGCGGCACCCCATCACGAGATCCGCTCCTGCCCGCAAGCGTGCGATAAACGGTGTGATCTGGCTGAAGTCGTAGCTGCTGTCCGCATCTCCCATGACGAGGAACTTCCCTCGGGCGGCCTCCATTCCGGCACGAAGTGCGCTGCCGTAACCCCGTGCGGGAACGTTCACCACGCGGGCCCCATGCGATTCGGCAATCTGTTGGGAACCATCCGTGCTCCCATTGTCGGCGACGAGAACCTCGCCCTGAACCCCCGCGGCATCGAGACCCCTGCGAGCGCTTGCAATGCAGGCTGCCAGCGTCTCCGCCTCATTGAGGCAGGGCATGAGGACCGTTACCTCAATTTCCATCGATCCAGGGCCGCTTGTCCGCGAATGCCGCCCGCATGCGCCCGGCCAGGTCTGCAGTGCCGGTTTCATTTTGGGCACGGGCGAGTTGTTCGAGTTCTTCCGCCGCCTTGGTGGCTGCGGCAAAGTCGCCATTCGCAGCGGCGGTGACGGCGCTCAGCGAGGCAAGCGTCTTCGGATCGGTCGGGCTCGCTGCCGCGTAGCGTGCGAGGTAGCCCGAGGCGCGTTTGGGATCGCGGAGGTTCTCCGATGGTGCTGTCGCAAACGCCCATGTCGAAGCAGCCAGCAGCGTCGGAGTCGTGTCCGCCGGGTCCGCCGCATTCGCCAGGACCTCGGCGGCCTTTTGGAAGTCGCCGAGAGAAGCCAAGCGCCGGACGGCCGCGATGGCGATTTGCTCGCGATCTGGTCCCGCAATCGTCCGGAAGGCGGCGATATACTGTGCCGCGGCATCTGCGGTGCGTTTCTGCTCGAGGTAGAGATCGGCGAGTTCAATGCGGACGAGATCGCTGTTCGGCGAGCGGTCGAGAATCTCGCGGAAACTGATTTCCGCGGCCACCGGGTCGCGCTCGCTGAATCGCTGGTAGCGCGCGAGGTGGAACTGGGCCTCGTCGCGGGTCTGGTTCGGTTCAAACGCGACGATCATGACTTTCTGCCCGATGGAGCGCGAAAGGTCGTTCTCGGGATAGGGCACCGGGCGGAGCCATGTGGGGAGACGCCGACCGAAAAAGACCTGATTGCCGAAGGATTTCGAAAACGACTCGCCGAGCGACGGATCCGGCGCGAGCAGGCGGAAGTAGGGCTCCATGAAGTTCTCCCACGGCATGAACGTGATGTGGGTGACGCCGTGTTTCTTGAGAAGCTCGAAGGCCTCCTGCTCGCTCTGTGCATTCAAGAGTCGTGCAGCGGCTTTGAGTCCATCCACATTTTCCCAGTACAGGGTGCCGATCGTTTGGAATCCGCCCATGGTCCCAAGCATGCAGGACGAGTTCGGACTCGAGAGGACGACCGGGGGCTTGCCTTTGGCATCGGCAATAATCGCGCGGGCCATGTCGCGGTGGAGAAGGTGGAGTGCCTGGCTGGGATCGAGCCCGGTCTTGTTGGATGAGAAGAACTGCGCCGCTGCGGGACGGATAAAGTCGTTTGCCACCGGATAGGCGATGAGGATGGCGATCACGGCCGTGGCAATTCCCACAACAAGACGGGAACCCAGATGGCGGGAGAACGTCTGCCATGTGAGAGGGAGTGCGATAGCGGCCAGCGCGATGTAAAGGGGCCCGGCGAGCATGCCCCACCGCGTCTGATACATCTGAAGGGCCGTCGTGGTGAAGATGGGCGTGAGCAGGAAAAGCAGCCCCGCCTTGTCACCGCTGTTCACCCGTTTGAGGGCGACCAGAGCGAGACCAAGAAGGAAGAACAAGGGGAAAAATCCGAACGCGGTCCGCCACGTGAGCGTGCCGGTGGAGATGCGTGTCGTGAGCGGCAGAAGCTCCGCGATGTTCTTCCAGAGCCGTCCCATGAACGGATCCCGCGGGATGTAGACCGCGGAACCGCCGAAGGCGAGGGTGAGCGGGAGGATGGCGCAGGCTGCGGCGCAGATCGCAAGCGTCTTCCATGGGAAGGGCTCTCGGTTCTCGGCCGCCAGCCACGATGCCAGAGTCGCCACTCCCCAGCCTCCGCCGAGCCACGCGAGGGCATACAGCGGGTGGTTGACCTCGAGGCGCATGCCGAGGTGGTTGGGGAAATACTCAAGGAGGTAAAACCCAAGGCTGCCCGCGGCCCCGACCCACGCCCAGAGTTTCCAGAGTTCGCCATGGAAGACGCATCCCGCCGACCGCGCGCTCCGGGCGAACAGGGCATTCGAGAGCACAACGCCGAAGCCGATGCCTGCCGTGACCACGACTGTTGAAAACGCACTGATCCAAAGACCCGCCGCCCCGCAGATCGCGGAAAAAATCATCCCGTGCCGGGCCTGCAGAAGCGACCTCGGCGGGACAAAGGCGGTTCCTCCGACGGATTGCACCCAGCCCGCGCCCGCCCAGGCGATACCGAAGACCTGGCCCAGAATGGCAAAGGCGATGAGGCCGTGGTGGTCGGGATACGCAGGAAGGAAGCCCTCGTAGAACGTCGGCGTGAAAAGCATGCCGAAGACAAGAATGCCGCCGCACATCGGACCAAACCGCCGGGCCGAAAGCGTGGCGAAGAGCCCCATCGCAAGGATGAGCAGGATGGGATTCGCCCAGATCGACATCCGGTAAATGCCGTTCCGCAGCGAGTCGCCGGTGACCGCGCGATAGATTTCCCCCAGTCCGCGCAGATACCATGCAAATGCGGAGTTCCAATGCACCTCGCGTCCCTCGGGGGCGTTGTCCATGTCGGTGAAGCGGAGGCGGAGATCGCCGTCCTTCCCGAGGTTTTCCGCATGCCGGTTCCAGACGTATCCGTCGAGGGCCATCGGCGCGAGAAAGACGGGGAGTTTTTCGGCAGTCGGAATGTTCGGTCCGTCCACGCGGTCGACCAGCCGCACCGTGATCGCGTCGACGATGAAGGCGTGGAAAAACACGATCGCGATTGCCGCGACAAGCACGGTGTAGAATCCGGCCCATGCCGCGGGGCCTGTTCCGCGCGCGGGGGCAACGGCAGCGATCACGGCACCGGTCTCGGGGGCGTCGGATTTTGTTTTTTTGCGTTTTTTGGCCATGCGGGAGGGCTCAGAATCTGTCCACTCCGGTCCGCCTTGGGAAGTTCAAATCCGTGCGGCCGGGTGTCGGGTCAGGATTCGCCGACCTCGGCGGAGCGTCCCTCGCGTCCGCGAAGGCGGATGAGGATCGGCAGGCCCGGAAACTCCCATTTGTCGCGAATGCGCGCGCAGAGGTAGTTCACGTAGCTCTCGGGAATCAGGCGCGGGTCGTTGCAAAACAGTACGAAATGCGGCGGATGGATCGCACCGCTCTCGCGGGATTGGGCGGCGTAGAGGATTTTGAACCGTCGGTTCGAGCGCGTGGGGGGCGGCTGGAGTTCGAGCGCGGCGCGAAGGACCCTGTTGAGTTCCCCTGTGCCCGCGCGACGGGTCGAGTGCTGGCGCACTTTTTCCACGGTGGTGAAGAGGCGCTGGACATTCGATCCGGTCTTGGCGGAGAGGACGACGACCGGGGCGTAATCGAGGAAAAAGAGGTTGTCGCGCACACGCTGCACGTGCTCGCGCACGAGCTCGGGATCGTGCCGCCCGCCGGGCACGACGAGGTCCCATTTGTTCAGGGCAACGACGGCGGGTTTCTTCGCCTTCTGAATGAGGCCGGCGATCTTTTTGTCCTGCGCCGTCACTCCCGTGGTCGCGTCGATCACGAGGACGTTGAGATCGGCGCGGCGGATCGTTTTCTCCGACCGCATCACGCTGAAGACTTCGACGGATGTGTTGTGCTTCGAGCGGTGACGGATGCCCGCCGTGTCGCAGAGGATGTAGCGTCGGCCTTCGCGTTCGGTTGCGATGTCCACCGGATCGCGGGTGGTGCCGGGAATGTCGCTCACCGTCGTGCGTTTGTCGTCGAGGATGGCGTTGACGAGGGAGGATTTTCCGACATTCGGGCGGCCCACCAGAGCAAGGTGGGGAGCCTCCGCGGCGGCTTCAGTGGCCTCTGTCTCTTCATCCGGAAGCCGTTCCTCGATGGCGGCGAGGAGCTCGGGAATCCCGCGGCCGTGGGCGGCACTCACGGGAAGAATCGGATCGAACCCGAGGCGCGCGAACTCCCATGCGCGCGACTCCTGCGCGGGGTTGTCGATTTTGTTCGCGACCAGCACAACCGGCCGGGCAGCTGCGCGGAGGAGTCCGGCGAGTTCTTGGTCCACCGGCGTGATCCCGTCGTAGGCATCCACGACGAAAAGCAGGACGTCCGCACTCTCGATGGCGATCAGGGCCCCCTCGCGGGTCGTCTCGGCGAAGTCGGGATCGGGCTCGGATCCGATGCCGCCCGTGTCGACGATCTCGAAAGGCGCGCGACCGAGTTTGCACACCGCCGTGATGCGGTCGCGTGTGATGCCGGGTTGGTCGTGGACGATGGAGATCATGCGCCCGGCAAGGCGGTTGAAGAGGGCGGATTTGCCCACGTTCGGGCGACCGACGATGGCGACGTTGCGCATGGGAAAGGGATCAGTGGGGTTGGGCGTGGTGTCGGAGTTGCCGGATGCCTCGGGCGACATAGACCGCCCCGCTCACCAGCGTGAAGAATCCGGCCACGTAAACAGAAATCAGGTGGTGCGGCAACTGGAGCATCACCCAGGCGATCGCGATCATCTGTGTGGCCGTCGCGATTTTTCCCGATATGGCGGGCCGCACGTCGAGCTTGTGTTCGAAGTGGTACACAACCGCGCACCCGGTGAGAATGACGGCATCCCGGGCAATGACGAGCACCGGGAACCATGCGGGGAAGACGTAGTTCCAATTGCTGAAACTCAGCGTGATGATGGCCGTGAGCAAAAGACCCTTGTCCGCGATCGGGTCGAGGATCGCGCCAAGCCGCGAGCGCTGGTTCCAATGCCTCGCCACCCAGCCGTCGAGTCCGTCGCTCGCCGAGGCCGCAAGGAACGTCACGATCGCTGCCCAGCGCTGCCATTCCTCCGGACTCCCGGCCTCGACCCCGCGTCCGTAGTAAACGCAAAAAAGGACGAACACCGGGATGAGCAGGATGCGCGTGAGGGTGATCTGGTTGGCAAGCGTCATGGCCGCAAGAGAATCCTAGCCCCGCAGGACGCGGCGAGAAAGCCCTTACTCGAGAAGCGGAGCAAACTCAAACGCGCAGCCGGCGAAGAGGCCTTTGTCACTGAGTTTGAGTTCGGGAATGACCAGCAGCGCAAGGAACGACAAAGTCATGAATGGTGCCGCCAAGGGCGAGCCGAGGGCACGGGCACGCCGGGTGAGGTCGGTGTAGGCCGCGGCGACATCTTGTCCGGGTTGGTCGGACATGAGCCCGGAAACTGGGGGTCAGTGTGCATTTTCTTTCATTCTCGAGGCCCCGCTCTTGGCGGTTGACGGTGCAGGCGTGCCTTCGCCGCGTTGCGCATTTCTGGGCGCTCCCCTCTGATTTGGGGTCGTTCTCGTCCAGATCCCCGAGGGATGCCTCAAGAAAGAACCGCCGGTGGCTGTCATTCACGAGATTCACCTCCCTCCGGTCCCTCGTGTGACATCACGACATGCGAATTCCAAGGATATGCACACTGACCCCCTTTTTCCGCCGGCAACAAGATGGCTTCGAAGAGTCTGCATTTGAGAAAATCTCAGTTTGTTGCTTGAATTCACCGCGGATGGGCTCGTTGAACTCATTGGAATGTCTCGTGATTGGCGGGTTGATCGCCGCATTCTTCTGGCCACGACAGTATCGAAGATCGCCAATCCGCAAGCGGCCTATGGCCGCGTCGGCACTCTCCATCGCCATGGCAGTAGTAATCTGCGTGGCCGCCTGGAGCATGGCGCAAAATACGGCGAGGCCCATGCGGATGTCCCTAGAAGAGCAGGAGGCGTATTTTGAAGCCCGCCGTGCCCTAATCGGGGAGGATCCGTCGCCGATGATCGCCCCACGGCCAGAGCATCTGACCACGGTGAAAGAGCTAGGCTCCAAATTCGGAACGCACGGGCAGCCTAAACAGCCTCGTGTGGTAATCATCGCCCCCGTGGATATTGAACTCATGACTCGGGAGGCCTACCGGACGCAGAGTGCACGGGCGGGGATTCCAGAAACGGGAGATTGGAACTCCGTGAAGCCCGAGCACGTGGAACAAATCCCCGCTGGAACAAAACTATGGGTCTTCAAAAAGACGACTAAAGGGCCTCAAAAGGAACCGGCCTACTTTATCCAGCATGGAAATGAGCAATTTGGCATCTCTGAAGCAGATCTGAAAGGCTATGCCAAGGTGCGAGTTAAATCACTGCTCTACCCGCGGGAATTCAGCTACCTTAGGGTGGATGGGCCTAAAGGAGAATTCACAGGCTACCCGACCGGAGAGGAAAACATCCAATCGGAAAACCCGAAAGCAGAGCGGGAGTTCGTAAGGCTACTCAATATGGAAAGAGCCA
>CAZKHB010000016.1:41776-68880 GCA_964552635.1 uncultured Chthoniobacterales bacterium | reverse complement strand
GCCATGTCCGCTCCGCAGAATACCATCGCGATCGTTTACGACTACGACCAGACCCTGTCGCCCAACTACATGCAGGATGAGGCGATCTTTCCGGTCTTCGGGATCAATCCCGCGAGTTTCTGGTCGAAGTGCCATGCCCTCGTAAAAGACGAGGGATATGACAACGAGCTGGCTTACATGAAAGTGCTGCTCGACTGCCTGGAAATGGACCGTCCGACGAATACCCGATTGCGGGAACTGGGCGCCCGGCTCTCGTTCTACGAGGGACTCCCGGAGATGTTCGAGGAGTTCAAGTCCGGCCTCCTCACGCAGGAACATGAAACCCACGGCATCACCGTGGAGCACTACATTGTCTCGTCCGGATTGAAGGCTCTCATCGAGGGTTCACGTCTCGCCCCCTACATCCGGAAGATCTTCGGCTGCGAGTATGCGGTGGACGGGCACGACCGCATCACCTTCCCGCGGCGCGTGATCAGCCACACCCAGAAGACGCAGTTTCTCTTCCGCATCAACAAGGGCATGCTCGAAATGGATGAGGATGTGAACGACCACATGGCTCCTGACCTGCGGCCCGTGCCGTTCCAGAATATGATCTACATCGGCGATGGTCCCACCGATGTGCCCTGCTTCACAGTAATGCGCCGCAGCGGCGGCCACGCGATCGCGGTTTACAATCCGAACGATCCGACCCGTTCGAGTTTCAAAAAATGCTACCAACTCTGCACCCATGCGGACAGAGTGAAGAACATTGCCCCTTCCGACTTCCGGCGGGGAAGCCATCTGCGACTCCTCCTTGAGGAAATGATCGGTGAAATCGCAGACCGGATCGTTCAACGCCGCCGCGACGACGTCGAAGCCGGGACGGTCAAGGCACCGAAACACTGAGATTCGCAGGAATGGCGGATTTTTCCCGCCGTGCAGAAAAGTTGTTGTGCCCCACGGGGGCTGTCCTTAGAAAGCTTGGTTGCTCCGGAGCCGGTGAGGTTTCGGGGAATACAATCAGCCGCCGAAATCGTATCCACGAGCATGCAGAAGAAAACAAATCGTCTGACCGGACCTCCGCCGAAGCAGGGACTCTATGATCCCGCGTTCGAACACGACGCCTGTGGCGTCGGGTTCATCGTGCAGATGGACGGCCGAAAATCGCACGGGATCGTCTCCGATGCGCTGACGATCCTGCGGAACCTCGACCACCGCGGAGCCTGCGGATGCGAGGCGAATACCGGCGACGGAGCGGGCATTCTCATGCAGATCCCGGACAAGTTCCTGCGCAAGGTTTGCACAGGGTTCACTCTCCCACCTCTCGGTGAATATGGCGTGGGGATGGTCTTCACTTCTCCGGATGCAGAGGAGGCCGCGAAAGCCGAAAGGACCTTCAACGGCATCGCCGAAGCGCAGGGTTACACCGTTCTTGGATGGCGTGACCTCCCGACCGACAATTCCCCGCTCGGAGAAACCGCCAAGGCCAGTGAGCCGCGGATGCGCCAGGTCTTCATAGCCCGCAAGCCGGGGTGCAAGGACATCCTGCAATTCGAGCGCGATCTCTACGTGATCCGCAAGATCGCGACGAACACGATCCGCTCGGGCGGCATCGACGATCTCTGGTTTGTCTCCAGCCTCTCGGCCCGCACGATTGTCTATAAAGGCATGCTCATGCCCGCGCAGGTGGACGCCTATTACCCCGACCTGCTCGATCCCGACGTCGAATCCGCTCTCGCCCTGGTGCATTCGCGCTTCTCGACGAACACGTTCCCGAGCTGGGACCGCTCGCACCCCTACCGCTACATCGCCCACAACGGCGAAATCAACACGCTCCGCGGCAACATCAACTGGATGCACGCCCGCGAATCCCTGCTTGAGAGCAAGCTCTTCGGCGAGGACCTCAAGAAGACCTTCCCGGTCATCAACACGAACGGTTCGGATTCGGCGATGTTCGACAACTGTCTGGAGCTCCTCGCCCTCTCCGGCCGCTCGCTGCCGCACTCGGTAATGATGATGATCCCGGAGCCGTGGGAGTTGCACGACACGATGCCGGACGACAAGCGCGCATTCTACGAGTTCCACTCCTGCCTCATGGAGCCCTGGGATGGACCGGCTTCGATCGCTTTCACCGACGGCACGGTCATCGGGGCTGTTCTCGACCGGAACGGACTGCGCCCTTCCCGTTACTGGGTGACGAAAGACGGCCTTGTCGTCATGGCCTCCGAAGCCGGAGTGCTCCCGATCGAAGCCTCGCGCATCAAGGAAAAGGGCCGCCTGCAACCGGGACGCATGTTCCTCGTGAATACCGCCGAGGGCCGGATCGTTTCCGACGAAGAAATCAAGGGTGGCATCATCTCGGAACACCCCTACCGGAAATGGCTGGAGGAAAACCACGTTCTCCTCTCCAGCCTCCCGGAACCGCCGCACGAACACCTTCCGGACCACGACACGATTCTCCACCGCCAGCTTGCCTTCGGATACACCTTCGAGGACCAGCGTGTCATTCTTGGCCCGATGGCCCGCGACGGTGTTCAGCCCATCGGCTCGATGGGAACCGATACCCCGCTTGCTGTGCTTTCGGACCGTCCGGTCCTGCTCTACAGCTACTTCAAGCAACTCTTCGCTCAGGTCACAAATCCGCCAATCGATCCGATTCGCGAAGAGATCGTCACCGCCACGGTTACCATGCTCGGCTCGGAGGGCAACCTCCTCGACCCGAAGCCCGAAAGCTGCCGGATGATCAAACTTGACGGCCCGATCATCACAAACAACGAACTGGAGCAAATCCGCCACGTCGAGCGGGAGGGATTTCATCCGGTCACGCTCCCGATCCTTTTCAATGCCTCCGAAGGCCCGGATGCCCTCGCCGGGGCCATGGACACCCTTTGCGCGGCGGCTGACAAAGCCATCGCGGACGGAAAAAACATCCTCATCCTCAGCGACCGCGGGGTCGATGCGAAGAACGCCGCGATACCCGCGCTGCTTGCCGTTGCCGGCCTTCACCATCATCTCATCCGCAACGGTTCCCGCACCCGCGTGAGCCTTGTGCTGGAGTCGGGCGAGCCCCGCGAAGTCCACCACTTCGCTCTCCTCATCGGTTACGGTGCAAGCGCGATCAACCCCTACCTCGCCTTCGAATCACTCGACGACATGATCCGCCAGGGTCTCCTCGTCGGAGTGGAGCACAAGAAAGCGGTCAAAAATTTCGTCAAAGCCGCCATCAAGGGCGTGGTGAAAACCATGGCCAAGATGGGCATCTCGACGATCCAGAGCTACCGCGGCGCGCAGATCTTCGAAGCCGTCGGTCTCCATTCGGATGTCGTCGACAAGTATTTCACATGGACGCCCTCGCGCGTGCAGGGCGCCGACCTCCACGCCATCGGCGTGGAACTCCTCCGCCGCCACGAGCGGGCGTTTCCCGGACGCGAAGGCGCCGATCCCACGCTCGACGTGGGCGGCGATTACCAGTGGCGTCGCGAGGGTGAGCAGCACCTGTTCAACCCCGAGACGATCCACACACTCCAAAAGGCTGTCCGCACGGGCGACTACACGACCTACAAAAAGTATGCGGCCCTGGTGAACGATCAGGACAAGAAGCACTTTACCCTGCGCGGACTGCTCGAATTCACAGGAGCAACCCCGATCCCGCTCGAGGAAGTCGAACCGGTCGAGTCGATCATGAAGCGCTTCAAGACAGGTGCCATGAGCTACGGCTCGATCTCACAGGAGGCTCACGAAGCCCTCGCCATCGCCATGAACCGTATCGGCGGCCGCTCGAACACGGGCGAGGGCGGAGAGGATCCCGAGCGCTTCACATGGACCAATGAAGCCGGGGACTCGAAGAATTCCGCGATCAAGCAAGTCGCCTCCGGGCGCTTCGGCGTGACCGCGCATTACCTGACAAACGCCCGCGAAATCCAGATCAAGATGGCGCAGGGCGCAAAGCCCGGCGAAGGCGGTGAACTTCCCGGCAAAAAGGTGTATCCCTCGATTGCCAAAACACGCGGCACCACGCCCGGCGTGGGTCTCATCTCGCCTCCTCCGCACCACGACATCTACTCGATCGAGGACCTCGCGGAACTCATCCACGACCTCAAGAACGCCAACCGCCGCGCCCGCGTGTCGGTGAAATTGGTTTCCGAGGTCGGGGTCGGCACCATTGCCGCAGGCGTCGCCAAGGCCCACGCGGATGTCGTGCTCATCAGCGGATTCGACGGCGGCACGGGAGCATCACCGCTCTCGAGCATCAAGCACGCCGGTATGCCGTGGGAACTCGGCCTCGCCGAAACCCACCAGACGCTTGTTCTTAACAACCTCCGCAGCCGCATCGCTGTCGAGACCGACGGACAACTCAAGACCGGGCGCGACGTGGCGATTGCCGCGCTGCTCGGAGCTGAGGAATTCGGGTTTGCCACCGCGCCGCTCGTCACCCTGGGCTGCATCATGATGCGCGTCTGCCATCTGAATACCTGCCCGGTCGGTGTCGCGACGCAGAACCCGGAACTCCGCAAGAACTTCACGGGCGATCCCGCGCACACGGTGAACTTCATGCGGTTCATCGCAGAGGAAATGCGTGAGATCATGGCGCGGCTCGGCTTCCGCACCGTTGAGGAAATGGTCGGGCGCACCGACAAACTCGAGGCGCGCAAAGCGATCGAGCATTGGAAGGCGAGCGGACTCGATCTCTCCCCGATCCTTTACCGTCCTGAGGTTGGCGAAGATGTCGGGCGCTTCCGCCAAATAGACCAGGATCACGGACTCGACAAGTCGCTGGACATGACCGTCCTGATGGACCTCTGCAAACCCGCCATCGAGGAAGGCAAAAAAGTTCGTGCCACGGTGCCGGTCTGCAACATCAACCGTGTTGTCGGCACAATTGTCGGCAACGAGGTGACCCGCAAGCACGGCGCAGCCGGCCTCCCGGACGATACCATCCACATTCATCTCCAGGGCAGCGCCGGCCAAAGCCTCGGAGCCTTCATGCCGCACGGCATGACGCTCGAACTCGAGGGCGACGCCAACGACTATGTCGGCAAAGGCCTCAGCGGCGGGCGCATCATCGTCTATCCGCCGGCGGGCTCCACCTTCCCGGCCGAGGAAAACATCATCATCGGCAATGTCGCCCTTTACGGCGCCACCAAGGGTGAGGTTTTCATCCGTGGCATGGCTGGAGAGCGCTTCGGTGTTCGGAACTCTGGCGTCGATACCGTGGTTGAGGCCGTGGGTGACCACGGGTGTGAGTACATGACCGGTGGCCGCGTCATTGTTCTCGGACCCACCGGACGAAACTTCGCCGCGGGCATGTCGGGCGGTGTCGCCTACGTGTTCGACGAGGCGGGAGACTTCGCCACGCGCCGCTGCAACAAGGCGATGGTCGGCCTCGGCCCGGTGGAAGATCCGGCCGAAGCCGAAGAGCTTCGTGCCTTCATTGCCCGGCACGCGGAACTCACCGGAAGTGAGCGTGCGAAAGCGATTCTGGCCAATTGGAACAGCGCCCTGCCGAAATTCGTGCGGGTAATGCCGAAAGATTACAAACGCGTGCTTGAGGCACTCGCCGAAGCCCATGCCAAGGGCCTCAGCGGCGAGGATGCCATCAATGCCGCATTCGAAGCCAACTCGCGCGACGAATCACGCGTCGGCGGAAACTGAAGCACTATGGGAAAACCCACCGGATTCATCGAATACCACCGCGAAGTCCCGGCCGACGTCCAACCGCTCGACCGCATCAGGAACTGGGACGAGTTCCACCTCCACATGCCGGAGGAAAAACTCCGCACCCAAGGGGCACGCTGCATGGACTGCGGCATCCCTTTCTGCCACACCGGCAAGCTCTTCAACGGAATGGCTTCCGGTTGCCCGATCAACAACCTGATCCCGGAGTGGAACGACCTCGTTTACCGCGGGCTCTGGCGCGAGGCGCTGGACCGCCTCCACAAGACGAACAACTTCCCGGAGTTCACCGGCCGCGTCTGCCCCGCGCCCTGCGAAGGTTCCTGCACGCTCGGCATCATCGAACCCCCGGTGACGATCAAGTCGATCGAGTGCGCCATCGTGGACAAAGGCTGGGAGGAAGGCTGGATCGTTCCGAATCCTCCCGCGTCCCGCACCGGCAAGAAAGTCGCCGTTGTCGGCTCCGGTCCCGCCGGCCTTGCCTGTGCCGACCAGCTCAACAAAGCCGGGCACACTGTCACCGTCTTCGAGCGGGCGGACCGCATTGGCGGGCTCCTTCTTTACGGCATTCCGAACATGAAGCTCGACAAGACCGAGGTTGTCGGTCGCCGGGTGAAACTCATGGAGGACGAGGGCGTCACCTTCCGGACCGGTGTGAATATCGGCAAGGACATTTCCGCCGGGCAATTGGTCTCGGAGTTCGATTCCGTTGTCCTTTGCACCGGGGCTACCAAACCCCGCGATCTCAAGATTCCCGGTCGTGAGTTTCCGGGTGTGCACTTCGCGATGGAGTTCCTCACGGAGAACACCCGTTTCCTGCTCACCCACGGCGCGCCGAATGGCGTGAAGCCGCCGATCACCGCCCACGGTAAAAATGTTGTCGTCATCGGCGGTGGCGACACCGGCACGGACTGCGTCGGCACCTCGCTCCGGCACGGATGCAAATCCGTCACCCAGCTCGAGATCATGGCCAAGCCGCCGACCGAGCGGACGAAAGACAATCCGTGGCCCGAGTGGCCCAAGGTCTACAAGATGGACTACGGTCAGGAAGAGGCCGCCGCGGTTCAAGGCGAGGATCCGCGCCGCTACCTCGTCACCGCGAAGCGGTTTGTTTCCGACGACAAGGGCAACCTCAGCGGAGTCGAGATCGTCGATGTCCGTTGGGAACGCGACGACCAAGGCCGCTTCTTCCCGAAAGAAGTCGATGGCACCGTGCGCATCATTCCCGCGGAGCTCGTGCTTCTCGCGATGGGCTTTCTTGGACCCGAGGACTACCTCCTCGAGCAGCTCGGCCTGGAACGCGACGCACGCAGCAATGCCAAGGCGGAACACGAGAAATACACAACGAACATCCCGAATGTGTTCGCAGCCGGCGATTGCCGCCGCGGCCAATCCCTCGTCGTCTGGGCGATCAACGAAGGCCGCGGGGCCGCGCGCGAGGTGGACCGCCACCTGATGGGCGCCACGCAGTTGCCCTGATTCCGCCTGCCGCCGCAGCGCGGCTCAGATCTCGAACGGTTTCTCCAACCGGGTGAGAAGTTTTGCGCCGCGCCGGGTCACGAGAGCAACGTCTTCGTGACGCACGCCGCCAAGTCCCGGCATGTAGATTCCCGGCTCGACAGTGATCACCTGCCCCGGGACGAACGTAGTCGCCGAGAAACGGGGGTCTTCGTGAATCTCGAGCCCGAGCCCGTGCCCGGTGCCATGAAAAAATCCCTGCCAGCGGCCGTCCCGCCGTTCGGTCGCATACCCCTCGGCCGCGAAGAAGGATTTGATTTTCTCATGGATCGGCCCGCCTTGGACGCCAGGTGCCATCGCCTCGATCGCCATGCGTTGTCCGGTGAGACACGTCTCCCACAGCCGCCGCTGCGCGTCGCTCGCCTGACCGCGCACGACGGTACGCGTGATGTCGCCGAAGTATCCGGTCTTCGCGTGGCGGGGAAAGATGTCGAGAATGATCAACTCGCGGGCGCGGAGCGGACCCGCCCCTCTCGCATGGGGATCGCAGGCCTGCTCGCCACCTGCAACGATCGAATCCCCGCGGGATTCGCCCCCCGCCGCCACGATTGCCGTCTCGATCTCGGTGCGCAGCGCCTCCGAGGTGAGCACACTGCGTCCACGCAAAAGGACGCCGTCCGCCCGGATCCGCGTTGCGGCAAGAATATCGATGGCCCGCGTCATCGCCGCCTCCGCCACGCGAAGCGCGGCCTCGATCTTCCGAACCTCCGCTGCGGTCTTCTGCTGCCGTGCGGGCCAGAACATTCCCTTCGCCGGCTTGAGGCGAACCCCCTCCCTCTTCAGCGCCCGTGCGAGGCCGAAAGGGAAATCCGTTGGAACCACGACCGACCCCGCCTTGTGGCGCCGCAGCCAGGCTGCGAGCACGCGGGCGGCGGACGGTTTTTTGCGCCGGCCCTTTGCCAGCACCGCTTCGAGTTCGGACCACGATTCGATCTCGATGCCCTTCGTCTCCACCCAGCCCCGGTCCACCTCAAGATCCGACAAAAGCAACACTTTGCGACCCTGAGTCTCGAGAAAGGGAAAGGCGTCGGGGGCGCGGAAACCCGACGCGTAGAGTTGATCCGCCGAGGCCTCGCTCGACGCGTAAATCAATTTTGAACGTGCCATCCGGCCCGACATTTCGCACACGTTGGCCCCGTATGGCAATGCACCGTTGGACCCGCCTGAGCACGAAAAAATGGGAAGAGGAATGGGACGAGCGCCTGCGCTTCCTCGCGCCCGGCTCGGTTCTCATGCGCACATGGCCGGAGTCGAATGCCCTGAAAATCGAAGCCTTCTGCGACAAGCGGACGGCGGATAGCTTGGTGAAAAACTTCGGCGGACGCGCGACGCGGCTCTCCGCACAAGTCTGGACGGGCGACCGGACGACCCCGCGGGCACCGATTCCGATCCGGGGCCGCCTGCGGATTTTCTCGGATGCGGACGCATGGAAGCGCGGCGGGACCCGCGACGGCGATCTTCTCATTCCAGCGGGCATGGCGTTCGGAACCGGCGACCATGCGACGACGGCGACCTGCCTGCGCCTGCTCTGTGACACGGCACCCGACTTGCGGGAGGGATGGACAGCTCTTGACGCGGGCTGCGGCAGCGGAATTCTCGCCATCGCCGCGGAGAAACTCGGCGCGGCGTCGATCGAAGCGTTCGACTTCGATCCGGCCTGCGTGCGGATCGCCAAAGAAAATGCGCGCCTCAACGGATGCCGTCGCGTGCGCGTGCGAAAGGCGGATGCCCGAAACGTGGCCGCTTTCGGCACGACGGATGTCGTGCTGGCGAATCTCTTCAGCGAACTTCTCATCGATTCGGCCCCCGGCCTCGCGTCGCGCCTGCCGCGCGGGGGGTGGCTGATTTTTTCCGGAGTGCTCCGACGTCAGGAGCCCGAGGTCAGCCGCGCGTTGAAGGCTTGTGGATTCCGGAAGCTCCGCATCCTTCCCAAAGGAAAATGGTGTGCCGGCATTGCGCAGAAGGCGTGATTCGGCTGGAAGAATCCGCACGGAACCGGAATGCTGCCCCCCATGCCGGACCCCGAGAAGCTTTCCATAGCCGAACTCCGCCGCAGTGTCCGTGACACGCCTGTCCATGCGGCGGTGCACGCCCAGATCGATGAGCTGCGCCGGAAGGATTCCGCGGCCGGAAAGCCGTATTGGGAAGCGCGGTTCCGTGATGGTTCCGATGTCCTGACCCTCCGCGCGTGGAGCGACTCGGCGGCATTCACCGCCTGCGAGGAATCCGGCGTGGGCGATCCCGTCATGGTCTCCGGCGAGTTTTTCCTGAACGGCACTTTCGGGATGGACGCGCGGCGGTGGACACTGCGGCCATTGACGCCGGACGAACAAGCCGCCCTCCTCGAGGGCACACCCGCCGAGCGCGAGGCGCGCGATGCAGACTGGGGGGAGGTCACGACACTGGTCGCCGGATTGCGCGATCCGCGCCTTGCCGCCCTCTGCGGGCTCTTTTGCGAGGAATTCGGCCCGCGGTTCCGCCGCGCGGCGGCGGCGCGGCACAACCACCATGCGCACCGGGGAGGATTGCTCCGCCACACCGCCCAGATGCTGCGGGCCGCGGCGGCACTCGCGGCGGTGTATCCGGCACTGAACCGCGACCTGCTCCTCACGGGGATACTTTTCCACGACTCGGGGAAGCTGTGGGAGATGTGTCCGCCGGAAAACGGATTCGACATCCCGCGCGAATTGCGGGGCGAATTGCTCGGTCACATCAGCATCGGGATCGAACTCGTCAACGCCCTCTGGCGACGCCTGCCACTCGACACATGGAGCGCTCTCACACCGGCCTCCGAAGACGTGAGGCTCCATGTCCTCCACCTCATTGCCGCACACCACGGGCAGTTGGAGTTCGGCTCGCCAGTCGAACCCAAGACCCCCGAGGCCATTGCTCTGCATTACATCGACAACCTCGATGCACGCCTGGAGATGATTTTTTCCGCTTACAAGGGCTCGCCGGAAATCGCCCCCGGGATCCACGAACGCTCCCGACCGCTGAACGTCTCGCCCGTGCGGGCTCTTCCGGCGGCCCCGGACGAAGCGTCGCATTGATTTTCCGTCCGCCGGCCGACATCCTGCGCCGATGCTGAATTACATCTGGCTCGGCCTCGTCGTGCTCGCCGTGCTGCTGGGGGGAGCTGCGGGGGAACTGAAGGAAGTCACCACGGCGGCCTTTGAAGCGTGCAAAACGGCCGTAATGACGATCGCCCTGCCGCTGGCGGGCATCATGGCGCTCTGGCTGGGACTCATGAAACTCGCCGAGAAGTCCGGGCTCGTGAACATCCTCGCGCGGGCCGTCCGCCCGGTCCTGGTCTGGCTTTTTCCGGAAGTTCCCCCGAACCACCCCGCGATGGGCTCGATCGTCATGAACACGGCCGCCAACATGCTCGGCTTGGCGAATGCCGCGACCCCGCTCGGCCTCCGCGCCATGCAGGATCTCGAAAAGCTCAACCCGCGTCCCGGGACGGCGACGAATGCCATGTGCACGTTCCTTGCGATCAATACGAGCTCGGTGCAACTCATCCCCGCCACGGCGGTGGCGATCCTTGCCGCGGCGGGAGCGGTGAATCCGACACGCATCATTGGCACGGCCTTTGTCGCGACGTGCTGCTCGACGGCCGCCGGAATTCTTGCCGTGAAGCTCCTTGAGCGCCTCCCGATGTATCGTCTCCCGGCCCTGCCGGTTCCTGCTCAAACACCGGAAGACGTGGCCGAGGAATCGCATCACGGGTCCGCTGTCCCCCTCTGGGGAAAACTCGTGCTTGCCGCGTTCCTCGCCGTGTTCGTGTTTTTCGGAATCCAGTTCGCGAATCTTCCCGAGCAGGCGGCGCGGGGGTTTGTCGTCCGGATTGTCGATGCGATCTCCTATCTCGCGATTCCGTTCCTTCTCGCCTTCTTCCCTCTTTATGCCGCGCTGCGTGGCGTGAAGGTTTACGAGGAGTTTGTCACCGGAGCAAAAGAAGGCTTCGATGTGGCCGTGCGCATCATCCCGTACCTTGTCGCCATCATCGCTGCGGTCGCCATGTTCCGCGCAGCGGGCGGGATCGACATCGTCACGAATTTCCTCCGCCCCGCGCTGTCGGCCGTTCACTTTCCCCCGGAGTTGCTTCCCCTTTCGCTGATGCGACCGCTGAGCGGAAGCGGGGCGAACGGGCTTTTTGCCGAGTTGGTTCGTCCCGACGGACCCCACGGCCCCGACAGCCTTATCGCGGCCATGGGCGGCACGATCATGGGGAGTACGGAAACGACGTTCTACGTGATCGCGGTTTACTTCGGTTCGATCGCGGTCCGCCGAACGCGCCATGCCGTTCCGGCCGGCCTTTGTGCGGATGTGGTCGGCATCACGGCATCGGTCATCATTTGCAATCTCGTCTTTGGCGGCGGGTAAAATGGAGCGCACCCTTCAGCTCGTCCAACTCGTTCTCCCGGTCTTTCTGATCATCGGGGCGGGCTACGGCATGCGGCGGACCGGGGTGATGACAAAGCATGCCGACCACTCCCTGCTCGGGGTGCTTGTGAAGCTCTTCGTGCCGTGCCTTGCACTCGATGTCATCATCGGCAACGAGGCTCTCCAGTCGCCCTCCCGCCTTTTGCTGCCCCCTGCGGCAGGGTTTCTCACCGTGCTCGGCGGCGTTCTCCTGAGTCGGCTGGGTGCGCAATTGCTCCCAGCGCCTGCCCGCCGCACATTCGCTGCGACGACCGGAATCCAGAACTACGCCTACATCGCGCTTCCCCTTTCCGTCTCGCTGTTCGATCGCGAGGTGACCGGCGTCCTCTTCGCCTACAATCTGGGTGTGGAGATCGCGCTGTGGACAGTCGTCGTGGCGACACTTGCCGGGCGGCAGGCAGATTCGTCGTGGCGCAAACATCTCTTCAACCCCCCGATTCTCGCCGTCATCGCCGCGGCGTTGCTCAACCTCGTGGGGGCGGAGCGATGGATTCCCTCCTCCATCGACACTGCCTGGCACATGCTCGGCCAGTGCGCTGTGCCACTCGGACTCCTCGTCACCGGAGCGATGCTGGCGGATTACATCACACCGCGCGTGCTCGTCACGGGATGGAATACAACGCTCCTGGCAATCGCGCTGCGCCTCGGTCTCCTTCCGGCCGTGATGCTCGCCGCGGCTGTCTTCCTCCCTGTCGACCGACCGCTGGCCGCGGTGATGGTCCTTCAAGCCGCGATGCCCTGCGCGGTCTTCCCGATCGCGCTTGCGAAGCTCCACGGGGGTGACATGCCGACCGCGCTCCGCACCGTGATCGGGACATCCTTGGCCGGTCTGCTCACCATTCCCTTGTGGCTTACGCTGGGGCTCCGGTTGTTGGGTTGAATCCCGCCTCGACACAGACCGTGACGATGCTATGAAGGCCGGATGAGTTCCCCCGACTCGTCGCCACGCGACCTCACCCCTGCATCGGCTTCGCCTACGGACATCGCACCGCTCGGACGCGGTGCCAAGCCGGCCCATGAACGCACAGCCGCCGAGGACATCGATCTCGCCGATTGGGACGCCATCGCGGCAGACAGGGATTTCAAGGCCCTTCTCGCCGACAAGGCACGTTTCATCGTTCCGGCGACGGTTTTTTTCATCGTGTATTACTTCCTTCTCCCGATCGGAGTGGGCTGGTTTCCGGGTCTGATGGAGAAGCGGATCCTTGGCGATGTGAACCTCGCCTACCTCTTCGCGCTCTCGCAGTTTTTCATGGCCTGGATTCTCGCCTTCCTCTACGTCGCTGCAGCGGCGGGTTGGGACAGACAAGCGGCCGTACTGCTCGCAAAGTTCGGTAAGGGAGATGCCCGATGAGCCCGATCCTCGCCGTCGCCGAACAGGGCCACACCGCCCTCTGGATGTTTCTCGCGTTTGTGGCCGCAACGCTTGTCATCACCTACTTCAGTGCGCGCAAATCCGCCGGGGCGAGTGCGTACTTCGCCGCCGGACGTCGCATCACCGGATGGCAGAACGGGCTTGCCGTCGCCGGAGATTACATGAGCGCCGCGAGCTTCCTAGGAATCGCCGGGATGATCGCGTTCAACGGCTACGATGGCTTCATGTATTCGGTCGGTTTCCTTGTGGCTTACCTGACTGTCCTCCTGATCGTGGCCGAACCGCTTCGGAATGCGGGAAAATATACGATGGCGGACGTTTTGGCCTACCGTTTGAAGCCGCGTCCGGTACGCGCGGCGGCCGCCTTGAGCACGCTCACCGTCTCAGTGTTTTACATGATCGCCCAGATGGTGGGGGCCGGCGTGCTCGTCCGGCAACTTCTCCCGGGAGTCAGCTATGAAATCGCCGTGATCGGCGTTGGCGTTCTCATGGTTGTTTACGTTGTCTTCGGGGGAATGCTTGCGACCACTTGGGTCCAGATCATCAAAGCCGTGCTGCTGATGAGCGGGAGCATCTTTCTGAGCATCCTCGTCCTGCAGCGCTTCGACTTCGATCTCGGAAAATTCTTCTCCTCCCTCACGGCGATCACCTCAACAACCGCAGACGGGGAATCGGTGACGAGAAACTTCCTGACGCCCGGTCTGCAGTTCAAGAATCCCTGGGACCAAATCTCGCTCGGAATGGCGCTCGTCTTCGGCACGGCCGGGCTGCCGCATATCCTGATCCGGTTTTACACCGTTCCCGATGCAAAGACCGCGCGGGCCAGTGTGGTGTGGGCGATGCTGATCATCGGCCTGTTCTACATCATGACCACGTTTTTCGGATTCGGGGCGGCCAGCCTTCTGGGTCCGGACTATATCAAGGCGCACGGGGGGACGAACATGGCGGCGCCCGAACTTGCACGCGTGTTGGGCGGGGAGATTTTCTTTGCCTTCATCAGTGCGGTTGCTTTTGCAACGATCCTCGCGGTCGTTGCCGGATTGACGATCAGCGCGAGCACGAGTTTCGCCCACGACTTCTTCACGAATGTCTTGCACCACGGCAAGGAACACCGCCCTGGAGAAGAGGTGAAAGTCGCCCGCATCACGGCGTTCGTTGTCGGAGCCGCGTCGATCCTCATTGCCATTCTTCTCGGACCGGGGGTGAACGTCGCTTTCCTCGTCGGCCTCGCCTTCGCCGTTGCCGCGAGTGCGAACCTCCCTGTGATCCTGTTTTCGATTTTCTGGAAGCGCTTCAACACGACAGGTGCTGTTGCCGGGCTGCTCACGGGTCTCGTTTCCAGCATCGTGCTGATTCTCGTGAGTCCAGACTTCATGGCTCACCCGCTTTTCCCGTTGAAGAATCCGGCACTGGTGAGCATTCCGATCGGCTTCCTTGGTGCGTTTCTCGGAACCTTGCTCTCCAAGGAGCCGACGGCGGAAGAGCGTTTCACGGAACTCGTCGTGCGGGCCAACACCGGACTCGGAGCCGAGAAAGCCAGCCCGCACTGACCGGTCTGCGAAACCCCGCAGTTCGATGTCGATTCGTCTCGCGTTCACGCAACAGACCCGCTAGGTTGCGCGGGACGCTATGCCCAACTTCGAGCACTTTCGAGGCCATGGACATCTCGGAACCTGGCGTTGGGATCCGAAGACGGACACCGTTTCGTGGTCTCCCACCATGCACGTGCTGCTCGGAGTGGATCCGGAGCACCCTCCCATTCCCTGGGCATCCCAGTATCGGAATTACATGGTCGAAAGCTTCGAACGGCTCGACCATGCGCTCAAGCGCTGTGCCGGGACGGGTCAGCCGGACTTACTCCATCTTGAGGGCCTTCACTCGACGGGCCGCATCATTTATCTTGAGACCCACATCGCCTGCCAGTTCGAGCCCGACGGCTCACTCTCGGGCGTTACCGGCATCGTTCTGGACCGCACAGACACGGTTCGCACAACGCAGGCTCTGCGGCTCAGCAACGAGCAGTTCGCATCGGCCTTCCGCTTCGGAGCCATCGGGATGGCCCTCGTCGGGTTGGATGGCTATTGGCTGCGGGTGAACCCCGCGCTGGCCCACATGCTGGGCTATGAGGAGGAAGAATTGCTTCGGATGACGTTTCAACAACTTACCCATCCGGATGATCTGCCGACGGATCTTGCGAACGTCCGCAGGCTTCTCGCTGGCGAGGTGGAGGCCTTTACGATGGAAAAGCGCTATTTCCACAAGAGCGGCGCCACCGTCTGGGTTTCGCTGAGTGTTTCCCTTGCGCATGATGACAAGGAAAAGCCGCTCTACTTCATTTCGCAGGTGAAGGACATCACCGAGACGCGGCGGGACAAAGACGAGTTGATGCGTCGGAATGCGCTGCTTGAGGCGAACCTCAACGCCTCTGTCGACGGCATTCTTGTGGTGGACAGCAGTGGAAGAAAGCTGACCCACAATCGCGCCTTCATCGAGCTCTGGAAAATCCCCGAAGAAATCGCGGCGGATCCTGACGACCGCCGGCAGTTGCTGTGGATGGCAGGGCAACTTCCCCGGAAGGAAGAGTTCCTGAGCCGTGTCGCAGCGCTGTATGCGGCTCCGCTCCAACGGTCGCGCGACGAGATCGGGCTCAACGACGGAACGATCTTGGACCGGTATACGGCCCCGGTGGTCGGTGAGGACGGCACCTGCTTCGGACGCATCTGGGTTTTTCGTAACATCACCGAGGAGAGGAACAAGCTGCGAGAGATCGAGAAAGCCACTGAACGCGCCCGCGCCGCAGACCGGACGAAGAGCGAATTCCTCGCCGTGATGAGCCATGAATTGCGCACCCCTCTCCACGGCATCGAGGGATACGCCGACCTGATTCTCAACACGCCGGACCTTCCCGCCGAGATCTACGAGCACGCGAGGGTCATCCACGCCTGTGGCGAGGGGCTGCTGCGCATTCTACAGGACATTCTTGATTTCTCGCAGCTTGAAGCGGAAAAGCTCGGCCTCAAGTGCGAGACATTTTCGATTTCCGAACTCGCGTGGGGTGTCGTCGCGCTGCTGGAGCCGCGCGCGGCCTCCAAAGGTCTGCGGATGGAGGTTCACATCGGGAGCGGTGTTCCCGCGACGGTTCGCGGCGATCCCGGGAGAATCCGTCAGGTGCTCCTCAATCTGATCGGGAACGCTGTGAAGTTCACGGAGAAGGGAACCGTCACACTTCATGTCTCGGGCCGTTGGGTCGAGGGGGAAACGGAAGCGGAACTCCGCTTCGACGTTGTGGATTCCGGCCCCGGCATCTCTTCAGAGCTACAGGAGCGCATCTTCCTGCCATTCACCCAGGCAGATGCGACCGTGTCCCGTCGGCATGGAGGCACAGGGCTGGGGCTTTCGATCGCCAACCGCCTCGTCGAGAGAATGGGAGGGCATCTCACGGTAAGCAGCCATCCGGGCGCGGGCTCGACATTCGGCTTCACACTCCGCCTCCCCGTCGCCACATCGCGGCAGACCCTCCGCGACGCGTCACAGGGAGCGGAGAGCGTCGAAAACTTTGCCACCGCCCATCCGCTCCGGATCCTCGTGGCCGAGGATGACCCCGTGAATCTGAAGCTCGTCGCGCGGATGTTGAGGCGGCTGGGTTACACAGAGATCTTGACGGCAGCGAACGGCGTGCTCGCCGTGGAAACCTGCCTCTCGGACAAACCCGACTGTATCCTCATGGATCTGCAGATGCCGGGCTCCGACGGCTTCACTGCCACTCAATCGATACGGAACCGCGAGGAGGAAGAGGGCTCGGCCCGGGTTTTCATCGCGGCGTTGACCGCGAACGTGAACCCCGAAGATCGTCGCCGGTGTTTCCAGGTGGGGATGGACCATTACTTGAGCAAACCGGTGAACACGCGGTCGCTGGCCGAGGCACTGAGGCTTGCCTCATCCAAGAGACAGTCGACTCCGGATTCACAACCGGCGTGATTTTCCGCGTGCCTCCGGCGCCCGAGTCCTGACAAGCTTTGCTCCATGCAGATTCTCGTCACTGGGGGAGCCGGCTTTATCGGCTCGAACTTTGTCCGTTACTGGCTCGACCATCATCCCGCGGATCGCGTTGTCGTCTTGGACGCCCTCACGTATGCGGGAAACCGCTCCAGCCTCCCGGCCTCGCACGATCGGATGGAATTTGTGCACGGCGACATCCGTGACCGGTCTCTCGTGACGTCCCTCCTCGGAAAGAATGACGTCTCCGTGCTCGTGCATTTTGCCGCGGAGAGCCATGTAGACCGCTCGATCCACGCGCCGGAGGATTTCCTGGAGACGAATATCACCGGCACCATGCGCCTTTTGGAGGCCGCCCGGGAACACGTGGCAGCCGGCCGCGGCGAATTCCGCTTCCATCACGTGTCGACAGATGAAGTCTACGGATCGCTCGGAGCGGCGGACCCGGCATTCACCGAAACCACGCCCTACGCGCCGAATTCCCCTTACGCGTCGAGCAAGGCGGCAAGCGATCATCTTGTGCGGGCCTGGCACCATACGTACGGGCTGAATGTCACAACGACGAATTGCTCGAACAACTACGGTCCCTTCCATTTCCCCGAGAAGTTGATCCCGTTGATGTTGGTGAACATTCTGCACGGGAAGGCTCTTCCGGTTTATGGAGACGGCAAGAACGTACGCGATTGGCTCTTCGTCGAAGACCACTGCCGCGGAATTGATCTCGTGATCCGGAAAGGCAAGGCGGGCGAAGTCTACAACATCGGCGGAAACAATGAACGCACGAATCTCGAGATTATCCGCACGCTCTGCGACGTCCTCTCCGAGGCTTTCTCGGCGGACCCAACGCTCGCCGGGCGCTTCCCCGCATGCCCGGCGGCGGGCGGCAGGGATCCTTACGAATTGGTGACATTCGTGAGTGACCGACCCGGGCACGACAGGCGCTACGCGATCGACGCGTCGAAGGCACGTGCCGAATTGGGCTACGAGCCCAGGGAATCCCTGGCCTCGGGCCTGCGCAAGACCGTCGGCTGGTATCTGGCGAATGAATGCTGGTGGCAGGGCATTCTTGCCGGCACCTACCGGGACTGGATCGACAAGAACTACGCCACCCGCTGAGAGTTTCTACCAGAGGAGCATGGCCGCTGCGAGGACCGCTATGCCCCATGCAAGGCCGGCCACGCAGGCCAGCTTCCACCGCAAGGGAACAGCCGTGACCCACTGGATGGCATCGCGAAGCAAATAGGGCATCCCCACAAGGAACAAACCGGCAGACGCCCAGGCATAGCCCAGAAGGACGACAAGGAGACGCGTGGGTTCCTGCCTGAGCACGGCAGACTCCAGCAGTGGCTCGGCGGCGAGCAGGAGCAACATTCCGAGGGCACGTACGGCCAGAAACTCCGGAACATAGATCCACGCCAGCACAGCCCCGGCAGGAATCGCTACGAGCATCAACGAACGCAAACCCGTGAACTCCCCGAGATCAATCGATCGAACGAGGAGGAAACTCCAGATGGCAGCGGCGAGAATCAACACCGTGCCCGCGGACCGCGATCTTGGGAAATCCCTCAGGAAGCGCGTTACCGCTTGGGGCCGAAGCAGGGCGATCGAGTGTCCAAGAACCAAGAGAAGCCCGGCAGCGAGGCCAGTGGTTTGAAGAGAAAGTTGGTAAATCATGCGGCGGGTGTCTTGCGGCGGCGTTCTTTCTCCCACAACCGCTCGGCGAGCGCTGACTCGGCGGCGGCAACCTGCGCTTCTTTCTTGCTGTGGCCCTCGCCGCGTCCGAGTTCGATCTCGTTCCACACGACGCGGCAGACAAAGTTTTTCGAATGTTCAGGGCCTGTTTGGGAGAGCAGTTCGTAGCAGGGAGCATTCGGCGAAATCGACTGGAGCATCTCTTGCAGGGTCCCCTTCGGATTGAATTCCTCCGGCTGGCTTTGGAGGTCGGCGAAGACCTCCTCCATCTGGCGGAGGATAAACAATCGGGAAGCCTCGAACCCTCCGTCCAGATAGATCGCCCCGACGACCGCCTCGAATGCATCGGCCAGTGTCGAGGCGCGTTCACGCCCGCCGTTGGCTTCTTCTCCCCGTCCCATCATCAGGAAACTTCCCAGATCCAGCGCCGCGGCACGCTCTCTCAAAGCCACGCGAGAAACAATGCGGGTGCGCAGTTTAGTCATTCTGCCTTCGCTGAAGTCCGGGAAAAGCCGGTAGAGATGCTCCGTAACAACCACCTGGATCACCGCGTCACCCAGGAACTCGAGGCGCTGGTTGTCAAAGGGGTAGTTTTTTCGCTCCAGTGAGATACTCGGATGGGTAAGCGCCTCCGCGAGCAGAAGTCCGTTGCGGAACTTGTAGCCCATGCGGCCCTCCAAGGGGTTCATGATCGAGCGGGTCAGCCCATCCATAGCGGTGAAACCGGGGAGATTGGAGAATCCCCGCCGCGCCGACAAGACCTCACTTTTCGACCTTTACATGGAGGGGTTCCGCGCTGCGAAGGTGAATGTCCCTTTGCGGGAACGGCATTTCGATTCCTGCTTCGCGGAATGCTTGGTCGATGGTGCATCGGATCTTGCTCCCAACATCCCTCGCATCCGAGGTGCCCGCCACGTCCAACCAGTAAAAGACCCGGAACACCAGGCTGCTGTCTCCAAAAGCCTCGAAGAAGACACCCGGCGGAGGTTCACGCAGAACGTCGGCCTCGGAATTCACCGCCGCGAGAAGGATCTCCATGACGCGTTCCACGGGACTTCCGTAGGCGACTCCCACGGTGAAGTCGAAACGGTGGTGCGGATCGTTCAGCGTCCAGTTGACGACCTCTTTCTCAAGAAACGCGCTGTTGGGAACAAGAACCTCGACACCGTCGAACCGCCGCATACGGGAACAGCGGCTTCCGAGATGAGTTACCCGCCCGGTGCTGCCCGCGACCTCGATGATGTCGCCGGGCTTGATCTGGCGTTCGGTCAGCAGGATGAGACCGCTGATGAAATTGTTCATGAGGTTCTGGGCCCCGAAGCCGACGCCGATCGCGAGCGCTCCCCCCAGAAAGGCGAATGCCCCAAGGGGGATGTTCAGCCACATCAACGTTGTGAAAAGAAGCAGGGCCACCGTCGGAAAAAAGATGATTTTCTCCAGCATCGCGGACTGTGTCGCATCCATGCGAAACCTCCGCGGGGCAGCCCGGGCGATCCGGACAGCGGCCGTGCGTGAGAGGAGAAAAGCAAGCACTACCCCCAGCAGCGCCATCACGATCTTCCCGACCGTGACGCTGGCGTCGCCAAGGTGGTAGACTTCAAATTTCCAAATGCCTTGGGCCCAACGACCGAGCTCCGACCATGCGACACCGACTTTCTCAGCGGCGCTGGTTTGCTCGAGGTCCCTGCCCAACTCCGTGCGGAACTCCATTTGCAAGCGGACCAAGGCATCCATCCGGGAGATCAAAGCCCCCAAGGCCTCGACGCGCGCTTTGGCTGCGGCGACAGCGCGGCTGAGTGCACGACCCGGTTGGCTCTCGGCGGGAACCTCTGCGGCCTGGCGCTCGACCTCGGCCACAGCACTCTTGGCCTCCATAAGCCGCCTTTCCAAAAGCGGACGCCACTCCTCAAGGGAGCGCAGGGTTTCCTCGGCCTCACCCCTTGCGTCACGCAGGGAGGAAGCAACGGGCGAAGAAGCTACGCGCCTTGCGAGTATCCAGTGGTTCCGTTCCAGATCCGCAAGGCGGATGGATCCCTCAATCGAAAGGACGCGTCCTCTCGCGGCCTCGAGAGCGGCTTCAAGGGCAAGGGCACGGACCGGCGCAGCATCCGGCGGCAGGGATTTCCGCGCCTCCAAGGCCTCATCCCTTGCACGCTGGGCTTCGGCAAGCTGCTTCCCCATCTCGGCCATCTCGCCGTCAAGTGCGGCCAGCCGGGCATCCGCCCGAGACGGCGAAAGCTGCCGGTCGAAACCGCCCGCCCGGAGGGCTTCGCGAAGGGTACCAGCCTCGGCTCCCGCCCGCCGCAGATTCTCCTCCTGCTGCGCGAGCCTCCATGCCGCGACGAAAGACGCCAACTGCGCGGCCCGCCCCTTCCACTCGGCCAATTCGATCTCAAGTGTGGCGCGTGCCCGGGCCTCATCACCCTTGGCGGAGGCCAGATCCTCCCTCGACTGCCGGAGGTCTTTCTCCGTCTCGGCCACCAGCGCTTTTTGCTGTTCCATGATACGACGGATGAGATCCGCCTCAAACCCCGCTGAACGCTCGGCAAGTTCGGCGCGCTGAAGGCTGTCACGCACGGCAGCCGCCTCGCGCTCGTTCGTCGGAACACTTGCCGGAGTGGGAGAAGGGAAAGGCGGCGCTGAAATGGCCTGCATCGCATCCACCGCGGTGGTGGCGGAACGCTGAACCTCGCGGGCGAGACCGAGGAAGTCCTCCACACGGGTTTCCGGCAGACCCGCAGCCTGCACACGTTGCCTCATGGTCTCCAGAGCAGCCGGAGAGAGGGCCTCGGTCGCAACGGCGTTCTGTGCCTTCACCCAGGCAACCTGCTCCTCAAGCGATGCTCCGCTTCCGGCGGGTGTCGGCGCCGGGCGTGAAAGGGAGTCCATGATCTCGCCGAATCCTTGGGCCGCCAAAGAGGCGGGCCGGCAGAGGATCAGGAACGTCGCGAGGACGAGGACGGAGATGCGCGGAACCATGGGGAACGTTCTAGCCCGTCAGAGGGCCGGGAGGCGAGCGCGTTTGCTTGCATGGCTGCGTGGTTGAATTCGGCGGCGAACCCATTACGTTGCGAGTGATGACATTGACTCCGGACATCACAATGGGGGCCCTTTTGGAGGCCTACCCCGGGGCCCAACGCGCACTGTTCCGGAATTTCCACATCGGAGGCTGCGCGAGTTGCGGGTTCTCTCCCGAGGAGACTCTGGCTGCGGTCTGCAAGCGCCACGAGGCTCCCCCGGTGGATGTTGTTCTCGAGAAAATCCGCGAAGCCCAGCGTCAAGACGAGCAGGTTTGGATCTCGCCCACGGAGGCGCATGCGGCCCGTCAGACGGGGGAGCTTCGGTTTCTGGATATCCGCACCCGGGAAGAGTTCGATGCCGTGAAGATCGACGGAGCGGTGCTTTTCACTCAGGAAAGTCTCCAAGAAATCATGAACGCTTGGCCAAAAAACGCGACGGTCATCGTTGTCGACCACACAGGAACGCGGTCACTCGACGCGGCGGCCTATCTGACGGGCCATGGATTTGAGAACGTCCGCGCCCTGCGTGGTGGTATCGATGCATGGAGCCTGGAAGTGGACGGAAACCTCCCGCGCTACACTGTCGAATGAACGGCGCGGAAGACCCAAAGAACCTCGGGGAACTGAGCGGGGCCGACGCCGTGGGCACGGCTGGCAACGGAGACTGCGGGGACATGCTCCGCATGTGGATCAAGTTCCGTGAGGAAGGCGGACGCAAAGTCATCGACAAGGCGACCTTCCAATCCTTCGGCTGCCAGACCGCCATTGCCGTGGCGAGCATGGCAACGGAGATGATCCGGGGAAAAACCGCCGAAGAAGCTCTTTCCATGAGTGGTGAGGACCTGTCCGCGCCTCTGGGCCCGCTGCCACCAATGAAAATCCACTGTGCGCAGCTCGTTGAAGGAGCCCTCAAGAACGCCCTGAGCGGGGCACCTGCGCACGAATCGAAACCCTCGGCACTGGCTCCCACCCTTCACGACAGCCTCTCTTCACCATCCGAAGTCAAAATCGTTTTCCGACCACCCTCACCATGAATCCCCAAGGCGAAATCTCCCTCTCCCGCGACTGCGATGCCATCCAAATCCCGAGCGGACACCCGATCGTGTTGCCCGCCGGAATGTCCGTCGTCGTCACCCAATCCCTCGGCGGTACGTTCACCGTCGCCACTCCGGGCGGCCTGGCCCGAATCGAACTTAAGGACGCCGACGCACTCGGACTGGACCCCAACGCGACACCCGAGAAAGTCAAGGTCGAGGGCGCCGCGGAGGATGCGGTGTGGAGTCAGCTCAAGACCGTCTTCGATCCCGAGATCCCTGTGAACGTTGTGGACCTCGGCCTCATTTACGATTGCCAGGTCGAGAAACAGGAGAACGGCTCCACAATTGTGAACGTCAAGATGACGCTCACCGCTCCGGGTTGCGGCATGGGACCGACGATTGCCGCGGACGCCCGCGCGAAAATCCTGTCCCTCGAAGGCATTGACGAAGCCGAGGTCGAACTGGTGTGGGATCCGCCGTGGAACCAAGCCATGATTTCCGAAGCCGGCAAGATGAAGCTGGGCATTCTCTAGCCCCTCCACCCTCCGACTGGAGGGTGGCTGCCCCGCATGGACTCGAACCATGAATAACGGCTCCAAAGGCCGCTGTGTTACCATTACACCACAGGGCAACAGGAATCGGATATTGCCCTCGGTGCCCTGCGTGCGCAAATGTTTTCCATGAACAAAAAACTGCGCAACCGCCTTCTTGCGCTCGGCTGTCTGCTGATTTTTCTCGCGATCGGCGCAGCCTTCTACGTGAACTGGGTCGTCCAAAAGCCATTCGCGGTGATCCTTTTCCTGACGGAAAACCTCTCACCTTCGACCCTTGCCCCGGCGAGGCTGTATGCGGGCGGAGCCGACACCCGCCTCCAGATCGAACGCCTTGCCCACCTCGGCCTCGTCACGACGCACGCCAACGATTTCGCCGTATCGGACAGCGCCGCAGCGGCCTCCGCGATCGCGACCGGTCGCAAGGTCAACAACCGCTCGCTCGCCACCGGCCCAGGCGGAGCGGTTGTGCCCACACTGATGGACATCGCCCGCGAGCGCGGCCGTGCAACGGGCCTTGTTTCGAATGTCTCACTCACCGAGGCCACGGCGGCGGCATTTTTCGCACGCACTCCGGACCCCCTGAACCACGATGCCATCGCGCGGCAACTCGTCGAACGCCCCGAGATGGACGTCGTCCTTGGCGGCGGTGCGGCGGACTTCCTGCCTGAAAACAAGGAGGGTCGCCGGACAGACGGACGCGATCTCGTGCTCGAGCTTCGCAACAAGGGTTACGACATCGTTCGCAGCCCGGCGGAGCTTGCGAACACCCCTGCGTGGCGTGCCCCGCGGGTATTTGGCCTTTTCTCGAACGGGAACCTCGGGTTTGCCGGCGAGGCGGCAGCACGCTCCGAGCCTTCGCTGGCCGACATGGTTCTGCAAGCGATCCGATTTCTTCAATACAATCCCAAGGGATATTTTCTGGTCGTCGATGCGGGCCTTGTTGGAAAGGCCGCCGGCCAGAACGAAGGGGAACGCACTCTGCGGGAACTGCTCGCGCTCGACGAGGCTGTCGCCATAGCTCAGCAGTATGCCGGAGAGAATGCTCTCCTTGTGGTGGCGGGAAAAACCTCCGTGGGCGGCCTGCGGCTGAACGGCTTTCCGCTCCGCAACGACAAGGGAGCGGGTGTTCTGGGAATGAATGCCCAAGGCCTCGCCTCGATCACATGGTCGACAGGCCCGGGATCGGGAACCGCACAGACACCCGAAGGCATCACCGCAACCGAGCCTGTTGCCTTCAAGACGGCGGCGGCGGTGGGGACCGCGGAGGACTCGATCGTTGCGAGCCGTGGGCCCGGAGCCGAGCAGCTGAGGGGGTTTCTCGACAACACCGATCTCTTCCGTGTGATTTCGCTGGGCCTCTGAGCCGTCCGCCCTGCCGCGGGCGTTGACACGACGCCCGGCGATCCGCATAGTCCGCCCTCCCGAACCCGGGAGGACTTCAATCATGGACAAAATCCGCAACATCGCGATCATCGCTCACGTCGACCACGGCAAGACAACCCTCGTCGACCAGCTCCTCAAGCAGGCTGGCACCTTCCGAGCCAACCAGAAAACCGAGGAGCGCATGATGGACTCCATGGACCTTGAGAAAGAGAAGGGCATCACGATCCGCGCGAAGAATGCTGCCTTCCGCTGGCAGGACTACCACATCAACATCGTCGATACTCCGGGCCACGCCGACTTCGGTGGCGAAGTCGAGCGCATCATGAAGATGGTGGACGGAGTTTTGCTGGTCGTCGATGCCCACGACGGCCCTCAGGCCCAGACGAAGTTCGTCCTTCGCAAGGCCATGGAGAACGGGCTGAAGCCCATCGTGGTGATCAACAAGATCGACCGCGAGAATGCCCGCCCCCACAAGGTGCTCGACATGGTTTTCGAGCTTTTTCTGGAGCTGAATGCGACGGACGAGCAACTCGACTTCCCGCACATCTACGCCAGCGCGAAGCAGGGATTCGCCAAGCGCGAACTGGTGGATCCGAGCACGACGATGACGCCCCTGTATGAGGCGATCGCCTGGCACATCCCCGCACCCAAGAAGTCCGAGGCGACCCATTTCCAGATGCTGGTGTCGAACCTCGACTACAGCGACTATCTGGGCCGAATCGCTTATGGCCGCATTATCAGCGGCACGGTGAAGGTCGGCCAACCGATCGTTTGCATCCACAAGGATGGCCGGAAGGAACGTGCGAATGTCACGGCGATTTTCGGACACGAAGGGCTTGAAAAAGTGCAGATCCAAGAGGCCTCCGAGGGGGACATCATCGGTCTCTCGGGATTCGAGGAGATTTACATCGGCGAGACGCTCACCGACTCCGAGGAGCGGGAGGCACTGCCGTTTGTCGACATTGATCCGCCGACGATCGCCATGAAGATCTGTGTGAACGACGGCCCTCTGGCCGGTCGTGAGGGCAAACTGCTCACGGCGCGCCAGATCAAGGACCGTCTTATCCGCGAGACACGAACGAACGTTTCCCTTGTGGTGAGCGACACCGACACGGCCGGGCATTTTGATGTCAAAGCACGCGGCGAAATGCAGATCGCGATTCTCGTGGAACAGATGCGCCGTGAGGGTTTTGAGATTCTGGTCTCGCGGCCGGAAGTGATCTTCCGCAAGGCCCCGGACGGCTCGCTCCTCGAGCCGATGGAAACCCTCTATGTCGACGTGCCCACGGACAACCTTGGCGATATTCTCCAGTCGCTGGCCGGTCGCAAGGCGGACATCGTGAACATGCAGCACAACCCCCATAGCGTGCTGGTGGAAGCGGTGATTCCCACCCGCGGTTTGATCGGATTTGAAACCGATCTGGTCAACGTCACCAAGGGCCACGGTATCGCCTCGCATCTCTTCAAGGAGTATGGCCCGCACAAAGGCGATATTCCGAGCCGCAACAACGGGGTTCTGGTTTCCATGGAGAGCGGCACGTCAACTGCCTATGCCCTCGACTCGATCCAAGAGCGAGGCCGCCTTTTCATCGCACCTCAGGAGGAGATCTACGAGGGGATGATCGTGGGCGAAAATGCGCGTCCGGACGATATGCCTGTGAATCCCTGCAAGGCCAAGAAACTCACAAACATGCGCTCTCAGGGCGACGGAAAGGGCATCCAACTTGCCCCGCCGCTCGTGATGAGCTTGGAGCGGGCTCTCGAATACATCGCACCCGACGAATACGTCGAAGCGACTCCAAAGTCTCTCCGTCTCCGCAAAAAGATCCTCGACGCCACGGCCCGGAAGCGGGCGACGTCGAAGGTGGTTGAGTAAAGCGAACGAGAACGCAGTTCAGCAGCGGGGTCGGTCTTGGCAGGCAGCTCGGGCTCATCCCGCAGGCGGGAATTCTTGACTTTTCGCATGCTTGTGCGACTGCTCAACCAGTTGCGAAATGAAGGTCTATCTCCACGTCATGGCCATGCTGGCAAGCTCGGCGTTCGCCCTGCTTGGGCAGACGGTGGTGGATCTTCCCCAGGTCGCCGTCACGTTCACCAACAGGAATGACTGGGGAACGGCATTCGTCGGCCAGATTAACATTAGGAACAAGACCTCCCAGCGACTGAGTGATTGGGTCCTGACCTTTCAAATGGATGCTTCTATCTCATCCATTTGGAGTGCATCGTGGCGAGCCGCGCCCCACTACTCGAACCTTGGGGTGATTTCGGGCACGGACATCATCGTCGACGCGAAGGACATCTCCTGGAACAAAGATATTCCACCTGGCGGGAATGTAACCTTCGGTTTTGAAGCAAGCCCGGGATTGGGCTCGCAGACGCCTTACAACTTCCGGTTCGGATCGAGCAGTCCTACGCCGACGCCGACTGCCAC
>CAZKHB010000016.1:0-41676 GCA_964552635.1 uncultured Chthoniobacterales bacterium | reverse complement strand
GCCGACTGCCACGCCGACTGCCACGCCGACTGCCACGCCGACTGCCACGCCGACTCCGGCACCCGGAACAACGATTGTGACTTTCCCGTCAGCGACAGTCATTTTTACAATCGCGAACGACTGGGGAAACGGATTTCAAGCCGATCTCACCATACAGAACAGGACGAACCAAGTTTTGTCGGCTTGGAGACTTTCTTTCGAAATGCCGCCGTCCGTGTCGGACATCTGGAATGCCCGGGTTGTGTCACGGAGCGGAAGAACCGTCACTATCGATGCAGCTAACTTTGCGTACAATCGCGACGTTCCCGCAGGGGGGGCTGTCTCCTTCGGTTTGACAGCGTCACCCAGTTTAGGAGGGGCCAGGCCAGGCAACTTCACATTCACGGCCAACGGAACCACGGTCACGCCGATTCCTACCCCCACGCCCACACCGACTCCCACACCAGTGCCACTCGTTGGCACTTTGGTCGCGCCGGTCGCAAATGCCTTTTTCTCGTCCAATGCTGCCTTCACTTGGACAGTGAACGCCCTCGTTCCCATCCGCGCGTATTTCGCATCCTCGCAGAACCCGGACCTTATCATCGGCTCGGCGGCTGCCGTCACTGGTCCCGGCTCGATCAGCGTGAATGCCACGGAGTGGACGGCGATCACCAACGAACTCGGACCCGCCTCGGTCTACTATTGGACGATCGGCTCGGCGAATGACGGCGGCCAGACACTCTACGCCGGCTGGCGAGCCATCGCGGATCGCCGTGCCAAGCTTTTGCAGCCTTCGAATTGGACCACGTTGTCTGGCGCATCGACAACCTTGACATGGGATGCCGGCTCGAGCGCCGCGGGTTATGCCCTTTGGATTGGCAGCGAGCCGGGAGGGCGCGATCTCTACGCGGCTGCAGAATCCATGAACCGCTCGCGAACCCTTTTGCTCCCCACAGATGGGCGACCGGTTTACGCAAGGCTTTGGACGATGCTGGACGGGGCTTGGACACAGTATTTCGACTACTCCTTTATCACCGCCCTCTCCGACACCTCCACGCAAAAGGCCCAGATGGTCTATCCTGTGCAGGGGGATACCCTCACCTCGAACTCGGTCGTGTTCAGTTGGGACCGTGGCCGGGGTGCCCAACGCTATGCACTCTGGGTCGGCAGCAGTCCGGGGCAGGCCGACCTGTTCGCTGGCGACCTCGGCTCAAGTGTCTCAACACGGCTCGGTCTGCCGACGGACGGCAGGCAAATCTACGTGAGATTGTGGACGATGTTCAACGGAAGTTGGCAGCAGTTCAATGCCTACACTTACAACACTCAACTCGTCTCCCCGCGGCCAGCAAGGATGCTGACGCCCTTCGGCGGCACGCAACTCACCTCCTCGACTACAACCTTTACCTGGGACGCCGGCGTCAAAGCCCAAGAATACTCCCTATGGATTGGGTCCACGCCGGGAGGAACCGACGTTCTCAATGCACCCCAAGCTCTGAACCGTAGCGCCACCGTTCAACTTCCCGCGGATGGACGTCCGATTTATGTTCGTCTCTGGACAAAACTCGACGGCCGATGGGATCAATACGAAGACCTCAGTTATGTCACGCCTGTCAGCCCGGGCTCGCTCACCAAGGCGCAGCTGACATCCCCCCCAAATGCCTCGAGACTTGCCTCCACGGTTGTGAATTTTTCATGGAATGCTGGCGCTGGTGCCCAACGCTATGCACTTTGGGTTGGGAGCAACCTCGGCACTGCCGATCTGTTCGCACGGGATGTCGGCAGTTCCTTGAACCAAACGGTGAATGTGCCGGCTGATGGGCGTACGCTGTACGTGCGCCTGTGGACGATGTTCAACGGTACCTGGCAGCAGTTCAATACCTACACATTCACTTGCCCATTCGTACTGCCCGCCACCGCCTCCCTCACAAGCCCCGAAAACGGAACCACCCTCCCGTTAGGCAACACCACTTTTGCTTGGAGCCCGGGTAGTCGGGCGCAGAATTACGCCCTCTGGGTCGGATCCAGCCCGGGAGCACGCGATCTCTTCTCGGCTGCCACCGGACTGGCCACCTCGGCAACGGTGAGACTTCCGCAGGATGGAAGACCGGTGTATGCGCAGGTTTGGACTCTGATTGCCGGTCAATGGCAGTCGACTGGAATGTCGTTTTTCGAAACCTCCGTGGCTCCGGCGCCTGCGAAGTCACAGCTCCTCACTCCGTCCAACAATTCCTCCCTGACTTCTGGGAATGTTTCCCTGACTTGGAGCGAAGGGCCCACCGCCTCCCGCTATGCGCTGTGGGTTGGCTCTACGCCGGGGAGTTCCGATTTGTACGGCGCAAACGAGGATCTGCGCACATCGAAAAACCTGACCGTTCCAACGGATGGCCGCCGATTGTACGTGCGTTTGTGGACGCTCCTTGCCGGCGTGTGGAGCTTCAACGACTATACGTTTTCGTCACCCGTTCTCGGTGATCTTGCCGAAATCACCGCACCGGCACCGGGTGGCAATCTGACCACCGCCTCCACGACTTTTGAGTGGAGCCCGGGAACCAACGCGCAACTCTATCAACTCTGGGTGGGCAGCCAACCCGGTACCTACGACATCTATTCCGGGATCGAAGGCCGTTCCCTCGCGAAGGCCGTTACGTTGCCGACAGACTCGCGACCACTCTTTGTCCAGCTATGGACCATGACCAACGGGACATGGAGCCGCAGGAATTCCTACACCTTCACCGCTCCCACCCAAGCCGGACTCTCCCCAGCGCAACTTCTCTCCCCTTCAGGCAGCTCTCTTCTCCCGAGGGGAAACACAACCTTCACCTGGTCACCCGGCACCGGCGCGACAGCCTACAGTCTTTGGATTGGCAGCAGTCCGGATGCCAACGATCTCTACTCCGGCGTCGAGGGCACCAGCCTCTTGCGCACCGTCAGGCTCCCTGAAGATGGCCGCCCGATTTACGTCAGGCTCTGGACTTCGTTCAATGGCACTTGGTCAACCTATCGGTCGTACAGCTTTACGACTTCGATTGACCCTGGATTCGTAAAAGCCCGCCTCTCTTCTCCCGTGAACGGTTCGCGCCTCACACCCGGCCCCGTGACCTTCGAGTGGCAACCGGGCAATCGCGCGGAGGAGTATTCTTTGCACGTTGGAACCACCGTCGGTGGAACAGACATCTACTCCGGCACGCAGGGGCTGGGCACCTCAAGAACACTCACGATTCCTGCCAACGGACGACCAGTCTATGTCCGACTCTGGACCAAAACGAGAGGCACCTGGTCCCAGTACAACGATTACATCGTTTACGCACCCAAGCCCTGATCAGGAAAACTCACTTTTTTGACTTTTTCCTTGCGATCAACTGCCTCGCCCCTATGCTCTCCCTCCCGCCCGATGTCGGGATGGCACAAACATTAACCGCTCTTTATTGAATCATGTCAGCACCAGCAGGCCAAAAAATCCGAATCCGGCTCAAAGGATTCGACTACCGCATCCTCGACGCGTCTGCGGCCGAGATCGTTGAAACCGCCAAACGCACGGGCTCCAAAGTCACCGGGCCCATTCCGCTTCCGACCCGCATCGAGCGCTTCACAGTGAACCGCTCGCCCCACGTGGACAAAAAGTCCATGGATCAATTCGAAATCCGGACCCACAAGCGTCTCCTGGACATCGTCGAACCCACGTCCAAGACAGTGGATGAGCTCCGCAAGCTCAATCTCCCGGCGGGCGTTGACATCACCATCAAAATCTGACCATCGCCATGAGCATCGGACTTCTCGGAACAAAAATTGGAATGACCCGCGTCTATGACGACAAGGGTCGCAGCACGCCAGCCACTGTGATCGAAGCGGGTGGAAACCGCATCCTTCAAGCAAAGACCAAAGACAAGGACGGCTACACAGCCGTGCAGGTCGGCTTCGGAGACCAGAAACCGCAACGCGTGCCGAAAGCGCAGACGGGCCACTTCTCGAAATCCTCCTCCGCTCCCAAGCGCTTCATCCGCGAGTTCCGTCTCGCAGAAGGAGAGACTGCCCCCGAGTCGGCAGACGTTCCCGTTTCCATCTTCGAGGCGGGCCAGTTTGTCGATGTGATCGGCCAGTCAAAAGGCAAGGGTTTCCAGGGAACGATCAAAAAACACAACTTTCATGGGCAACCCGCGAGCCACGGCTCGACGATGCACCGCCGGAATGGTGCGATCGGCAACCGATCCACCCCCGGCCGTGTCTGGAAGAACATGGGCATGCCCGGGCATATGGGTGACGAACGTGTGACCGTCCAAAATCTGCGCGTTCTTCAAGTCCGCCCCGACGACAACGCCATCGTTGTGAGCGGGGCGATTCCCGGTGCCAAAGGCACACATGTGATCATCCGACCCGCCAAGAAGAAAAAGGCGGCCGCGAAAAAGTAACCAGGGATTTCCCTCCCCGAGAGAAAGGATCACCGCGCGAGCGGTGATCCTTTTTTCGTATCCGGATATGCCGGCGTGAGCCCTGCTTTCGTGCTGCCGACAGGCGCTTTTGTGATGTCTCCGACGGAGATCTCTCTGTAGGTTCTGGAGCGTGTTGCCCCCGAACCGCCCAACTAATCCGCTCATCCGCGATGAGTGATTCATCGGAAGCCGAACGGCTGAGGACAGGCCAGAAGCTCAGCTACGGGCTGGGAGCAGTCCCGTTCGTGCTCGCTTACTCGGCTCTTGCGCAGCTCGCTTTCCCGATTTTCAACATGACGCTCGGAATGAGCGCCACACTGGTCGGGGCCGCACTTGCCATTGGACGCCTCTGGGACGCATTCACGGATCCGGTCATGGGAGCGGTCAGCGATAACACGCGGTCGCGTTGGGGTCGTCGGAGACCATGGATCCTACTGGGGAGCATCCTCTGCGCAGTGACTTTCCCGCTTCTGTGGTTTGTGCCGCCGGATTGGCCGGTGGCCACGCAGTTTGCTTGGATCACCTTTTTCATCCTCTTTTACTACACGGCGACAACCGTCTATTCCGTGCCCTTCCTCTCATTGGGCTATGAGCTGAATCCCGATCCGATTGAGCGCACCCGTCTGCAGGTCTGGACCTCATACTTCGCGGCGGCTGCCTCGATCTCACTCCCGTGGGTGTATCGCGGAGCCCAGTCGGAGGCATTTCCCGACACATTGACGGGAATGCGCTGGCTGGGGATTGGTCTCGGCGCAGCTTTTCTCGTTTTCTCGCTGCCTGTTTTTCTCGGGAGCCGCGAGCGCATGGACCAGACAGCAACACAGGAAGCAAAGATCCCCTTTCTCCGGGGTTTGAAGGAAACCTTCGCGAACAAGGCGTTCGTTCTCCTCGTCCTCGGAGTGGTGACCACCCTGCTCTGCGTGCCGGTTCTTGTCGGTTCCCTCGGGGTGTATCTGAACAGCTACTACATCTTCGGGGGAGATACGAAAACCGGTGCCGCATATGCCGCAGCGTTCGGAACATTCTACTTCGTTGTGAAGCTGGTGATCCTTCCTTTCGGTGTCAGGTTGACCGCCCGTTACGGGAAGATCCGGGTGGTTCGCTGGGCCTTGGTCCTGAGTTTCTTCGGCGCCATCGCGCAGTTCTGGCTCTACACTCCGGCGGCACCTTGGCTCCAGTTTGTGAGTGCTTTGTTTCTTTCTCCGGCACTCACATGCTTCTGGCTTCTTGTAAATCCCATGAAGGCCGACTGCGCCGACTACGACGAATGGCACACGGGCCAGCGGCGATCGGGCACCTACGCGGCGGTTGCAAACTGGATCGAAAAAGCCACCACGACGATTTTTCTTCTGCTTTCAGGGCTGATGCTGGACCTCAGCGGTTTCGATCCCGACTTGGGCGGCAATCAGCCGGAGCACACGATTCTTGTCTGGCGGATCGCCTTCGCCGCGGTACCCGCCGCCGGATACCTGATCGCACTGGCGTGCCTGCACTTCTACCCGCTGACGGATGAGAAAATGGCGGAAATTCGCCACGCTTTGGCCGCCCGTACGCAATCTGCCTGAGGGGCGACGGTTCACGGACCTCGCGGCGTCATCCTCTCCAGACACCCGGCACCAGTGTTACCAGCGGAATCTCGGGCGCATCGAGGCGGTTGCTGCTGAGGAGCCCCGCCAACTGGAATACAGCCGCTCTCCCCACCTCGTAGCCCCGATGGACCAAACCCGAAAGCGACGGCCGACGATCCACGCCCATGTGCGCATAGAAGACATCCTCCGGCATACGCCAGCCGGCCTCGGCGAGCCACTCATGAATCTTGATGTTCACGCTCAAGACAGCGTCGGGACGATGTTTTTTCATCCAGGCGAGAAAGACATCCCGGTCCTGTTCCACAGAACCCGTCGGCAAGGGAACACGGTCCCCTCGCGGCCACTGCTGTTGCTGAAGGAGGTAGGCAGCGAGAACCTCCCTTCGGACGGCATCCTTCGAATCGGGTGCAACCGGGAATCCGATCCGCCTGCGCCCGTTGGATCGCAAACTTTGCAGAGCGAGGACGGCATTTGCTCCTGTGTCGGGCCCAACCCGGTGAAAGCGCGCTCCCCCGCCACAGCGCAGCATCACGACCGCAGCGAACCCGTTTTCCAGCTCGGAAACAATTCCAGCCGGAAGACAGAGGGCGGGATCAAACAGCAACACTCCCCTGACTCCACAATAGCGGAGGCGCACAACCTCCTCCCGCAGCCGATCCTCCTCACCCTGGCCATAGACAAACTCCGAAACCACGTAACCGAGTGCCTCCGCCTCGGCGCGGGCTCCTTCCACAAAGGTCCGGTAATACGGCTCCGAGGCTACAAGCCGTGTCGCCTCCAAACCGAGAAAAAACGCCAGGCCAACCCCTGCATGGGCCGCCTCGGGCTGGCGCACCTGGCGCAACCAGGCACTCACGAGGGGGCTTGGACGGTATCCCAAGTGTTTCGCCGCCTCTTTGACACGGAGTCGGGTTGCTTCAGTCAAACGCCTGTCCTCACGAAGCGCAAGTGACGCCGTGGAGACATGCACCCCTGCGGCATCCGCGACGTCCTGCAGCGAGACTCGGCTTCGGATCTTTCCCATGGCTCAGAAAACGGGGCTGGTCGCACGAAGGGACGCAGCCCCCCGGCAGAGAATCGGCGAGGCGTCTCGTTGGGTGACCGGATGATTGTTCAACTTGTTGAAAAGCATTCCGATTGTCTCGAAGCATGGCCAGCCTAAAGTGCGCGCATGGACGACCCCCCGCCATTCATCCGGGCCGTCCCGATCAGCCCCATACCACTCCATGAAACTAGCCCCCACCGCCACGATCGCCCTCCTGCTTGGAGCCCTGGCTCCTTGCGCCCCAGCCTTCTCTGTTGACGCCTCGCTTTCCCCCCAAGTCACGCCCTTGCAGGCGGGAGGAAAAGACTTGCCGGGCGTGATGCTCACGGCAGGAAAAAACACCGTCGTTCAAATCCCCCTTCCCGAGGAACAGAGGGACTGGCAGGGGGAAATGAGCATCACTTTCAAGCTGTTCAATCCCGCGCCCACGGATGCCGAGTTCCTTGTCTTTTTACGCGATGCCTCGGATCCGAAGGAGCCCACGGTTTTTCCGCGCCGCTACTTCTGGACGAAATTGCGGGCCGACTGGAGCGGATCGAAGGAGTTTCTGATCAATCTGGACGAATTCATTCCCTCAACCGGAGCCAAAGAGGATGGATTGAAGCGCCCGCCGACTTACGTCGGAGCCATCGGATTTTGCAATCAGATCGGGCCGGCCAATCCGGCCGAAAACACATGGGGCATCCCCGAGGCCAAAGCCGTCACCTTCGGGATCGAAAGCATCACGCTGGAGTAGCAAGAACTCCCGGCCCCCGGCGCGCCAACCGTCCTACCCCGCAGACGCTCTTCTCCACCGCGAGGGGGCAATGCCCTGCTTTTTCCGGAACCATCGAGTGAAATAGTTCGCGTCATCGAATCCAGCCTGCCTCGCGGCCTCCCCCACGGAATCTCCTTTTGCGAGGCTCTTCTTGGCAAGGTCCAGCCTTGCCGCATCGCGTTCCTGACTCAATGTCAGGCCCGTCATCTCTTTGTAACGGCGGTTCAGATAGTCTCGCTGGAATCCCGTACGTGCCGCGAGGGCCGCGATGCGGGAACCGCGCTCAAGGGGATCTCTCGCCAGCGAGGCAAACTTCCGCACAAAGGCCGGATGCAAATCCGCCTCGCGTGGCAGCAGACCCAGCGCACGGTAGAGGATGTCCACCATGGCCAGGCCGCGCGATGCTGCAACGAGGCGGGCCGCGGCCGCACCAGGGTCGCGTTGCCGCAGGAGGCCGGACAGATCGAGCCGGAGACGGGTCGTCTCGTTTCCCGTGAGCATCGCAACTATCTCCCTCGGATGCCGCTCGGTCTCAAGATCCAGAGCCAGGCAAAGAGGGCGCGTGAGGCCGGACTCCCGGAAGCCGTGCCGCCTCCCCGCCGGGATGAGGGCCGCGCTTCCCGAGCGCACGGGATACTCGTTGCGACCGGCAACGAGCACACCGCCCCCGGAAAGGTAACACAAAATCTGCGTGAACGTATGGGAATGCAGCTCGAGTCGGTCCGCCGCGGGAAGGTGCCTGTTGAGCCTCAACCTCAAAAGCTTGACCCCCGGAAGAGCCACATCAATCGTCTGCAGCAGAAGTGGCCTGTAGTCCTTCACAGAACCCTCATAAAACAAAAGTCGCTTTTGTGCTAGTTTGAAACGTTTCTGTCATAACCCCCGGACCTCCATCCGTCGTAACTCCCATACATGTCATCCCCAGCCTCTGTTCTCGTCACAGGATCCAGCCGCGGACTTGGTCGCGGTGTGGCCGAATGTCTCTCCGCCGCGGGGTACAGCGTCGCGATTCACTACGCGAACAACCGCACTGCCGCCGAAGAGACCGCGGCGGCTTGCCGCGCGGCCGCTCGCAATCCACAGCAAACATTTCCAATCGTTGGCGGCAATGTGGGAAAAGCCGAGGACCGGCGTCTGATGATGGAGCAGTGCCTTCAGGCTTTCGACGGGAAACTGGACGCCTTGGTCAATAATGCAGGGATCGCTCCCCGCGTGAGGGCCGACATCGTGGACGCCGAGGAGGAGATTTTTGACGAAGTCATCGGCGTGAACCTCAAGGGACCTTACTTCCTTTCACAGCTCGCTGTCCGCCATTGGCTCGCCCACCCCTCGGACTGCCGTCTGGAGGGCGGCTACAAGCTTCTTTTTGTCTCCTCGCTGTCGGCAAACACGGCATCGGTGAACCGGGGTGAGTATTGCATTTCCAAAGCCGGCATCGCGATGGCTTCCCAGCTTTGGGCGGTGCGGCTCGCCACAGAGGGAGTCCAAGTCCTCGAGCTCCGCCCCGGGATCATGGCAACGGACATGACCTCCGGCGTGAAGGAGAAATACGACAAACTTCTCGCCGAGGGCATCGTGCCGCAGAAACGCTGGGGAACCCCGCGGGATCTCGGCCGCGCCGTCGAATGCATCCTCGGCGGCAGCTTCCCATTCTCGACCGGCGATGTGATCAACATCGACGGCGGCTTTCATCTCCGAAGACTATGATCCAATCCGACCCCGCACTCACCCCCGCGAGCCTTCTGCCCGCGATCGACAAACTCTGGAAAGCCTCGGCTCCGAAGATTCTCTCCATCGACGCGGCCGAAGTTCCCGGCAGCGCCACACCGGTTTTCACCGTCCAAGGCCGTTACACGGCTCGTGGATGGACCGAATGGACGCAGGGTTTCGTCTACGGTTCAGCCATTCTGCAGTATGATGCGACCGGCGACGAGGAATTCCTCAAGATCGGTCTCGAGCGTACGCGCACGCGCATGGCCCACCACATCACCCACGTGGGCGTTCATGATCACGGATTCAACAACGTCAGCACCTACGGCAACCTCCTCCGCTTGCTGGTGGAGGGCAAGGTTCCCGGCGATTCTTCGCTGAAGGACTTCCTGGAACTCGCGCTGAAGTGCACGGGTGCCGTCCAAGCCGCACGCTGGACGCGCATCGCCGGAGGGGGCGGATACATCTATTCGTTCAACGGCCCGCACTCTCTCTTTGCCGACACGATCCGGTCGCTGCGTGCCCTTGCCGTCTCGCACTCGCTCGGCCACGTGCTCATGGGGGAGAAAGACCTGCGCATTTCGCTGCTGGAGCGCATCATCCAACACGCGCGCACCACATCCGAGTTCGCCGTCTTTTTTGGCGAAGGCCGCGACGCCTACGACCTCCGCGGTCGCGTAGCCCATGAGAGCATCTTCAACCTGAACGACGGCAACTACCGCTGTCCGAATTCGCAACAGGGCTTCTCCCCGTTCACGACATGGACCCGCGGGCTTGCATGGATCGTGGCCGGATATCCCGAGTTGCTCGAATGGCTCGCTCTGCAGGAGGACTCCGCGCTCGAGCCCTTCGGCGGTCGTGCGAAAGTCGAAGCCGAGTTTCTCCGAACTGCAAAAGCCGTCTGCGATTTTTACATCGACCACACGCCGACGGACGGCATCCCGTACTGGGACACGGGAGCCCCTGAGCTTCACCGGCTCGGCAATTACCTGGACCGCCCTGCCCAGATCGACAACGACTGGGAACCGGTTGACAGTTCGTCGGCAGCAATCGCCGCGCAGGGCCTGCTGCGCCTGGGCCGCTACCTTGGCGATGCAGGAGCCCGATATTGGCAGGCCGGACTCACAACCGCCCGCACAGTGCTCTCGGAGCCCTATCTCTCGACGGACGCCTCGCATCAGGGCCTCATCCTCCACTCGATCTACCACCGGCCGAACGGTTGGGACTACATCCCCGAAGGAAGCAAGATTCCCAAGGGAGAGTCGTCGATGTGGGGCGATTACCACGCCCGCGAGTTGGCTCTCTACCTCCAGCGCCTTGCGCAAAATCAACCCTACTACACGTTCTTCGGAGGTGTGGAATCTCTCAAAAAACCATGATCGTCTCCGACCTCTCACAAATCGAAGGCCGTCGCTATCCGGCGAAACGGCGCACCCAGAACATCGTGGGCGGCGTTGCCCCCATCCAGGCAACGAATTTCGCGATGGGCAATGTCACCCTCGACCCCCGTGGCGGCCAAGTGCCGTGGCACAACCAAGAGCAGGAAGAAGTTTACTTTATCGTCGAGGGCCACGGCGAGATGTGTCTCGGCGAAGAGCGCCTTGAAGTCTCCACTGGCCAGGCGGTCTACATCCCGTCCGGCGTCTTCCATCAGCTCACCAACATCGGAGACACACCGCTGCGAATGATCTATGTCTACGGCCCCGCCGGTGACGTTGCCCACTGGCGTCAGGAGCTTGCCGGCACGCTCCCCAAAGCCGGGGAACCCCCGACACCTCCCCTTCCTCAGGGAGCCTGGCCTCAGTGCACGGACAAACCCGAATAACTCACCCACTCCAGAAATCCATCCAACTTATGAAGACCCACAAAATCGGCATCATCATGAACGGCGTCACCGGCCGCATGGGAACCAATCAGCACTACATCCGCTCGATCCTCGCGATCCGCAAACAGGGCGGCGTCCGCATCTCGGATAATGAAGTCATCCTTCCGGAACCCGTGCTCGTCGGCCGCAGCGAAGCCAAACTCCGCAAGTTGGCGGCGATGGACGAAGGCGTGCGATGGACGACGGACCTCGATGCGGAACTCGCAAAACCGGAAAACATCATCTACTTCGACGCCCAGACCACGGGCCGTCGCGCGGCGGCGGTGAAGAAAGCCATCGCGGCCGGCAAACACGTGTATTGCGAAAAGCCCACGGCGGTGACTACAGAAGCTGCCTTGGAGTTGTTCGAGATCGCCACGAAAGCCGGCGTGAAGAACGGCGTGGTGCAGGACAAGCTCTGGCTTCCCGGCATGCTCAAAATCAAGCGCCTCAAAGAGCAGGGCTTTTTCGGAGAAATCCTCAGCGTCCGCGGAGAGTTCGGCTACTGGGTCTTCGAGGGCACGAGCGTGCCGGCGCAACGTCCGAGCTGGAACTACCGCAAGGAGGACGACGGCGGCATCATTGTGGACATGCTCTGCCACTGGCGCTACGTGCTCGACAATCTCTTCGGTGAGGTGAAAGCCCTCTCCTGCCTCGGAGCGACCCACATTCCCACGCGGGTGGATGAGCAGGGCAAACCCTACAAATGCACGGCGGACGATTCAGCCTATGCCACGTTCGAGCTGGAGAAGGGCGTGATCGCCCACTTCAACTCCAGTTGGACGGTTCGCGTGCGCCGCGATGACCTTCTCACCCTCCAAGTCGATGGCACCCACGGCTCCGCCGTTGCCGGTCTGCGCGAGTGCTGGATCCAACACTACGGCAACACACCGAAGCCGGTCTGGAATCCGGACATCCCGCAACCCATCAATTTCTACGAGGGCTGGTCAAAAGTTCCCGATCAGGAGAACTATGACAATGCGTTCAAGGTCCAATGGGAACTGTTCCTCCGCCATGTCGTCCTCGACGAGCCTTTCCCCTGGACTCTCATTCAGGGAGCCAAGGGGGTCCAGCTTGCCGAACTCGGCTTGAAGAGCTGGGAAGAGCGTCGTTGGCTGGAGGTTCCGAAACTTTCCTGATCTCCGAGGTCTTGAGGAGCCGCCGCGCCTCTCTGGAGGGGCCGGCGGCTTTTTTTTTGAGGGGGGCCGGAGCCCCCGGGGTTCTACCAAGCGTAGTAGAGCCTGTTCGCGGCATCGTACTGCATGTATTGCGGATTGGCCACGCTGGACTGGTCGCCCTCGATGAGTTCGACATGGTAATCACCGAACATGTAGAATGCTTTGCCGTCCCTTGAGATCCGATACTCGGTTTCCTGGTCCTTGGCGAAGACCGGCGGGCGGCCGGGAACAAAAAGGTGCCCGCCGTCGCGATTCCTTTCGCCGACAAGCACAAGCTTGCTCAGGTTCGGCACCTTGCTGATGTAGCCATCAAAGCCCTGCATGGATGAGGGAATGCTCGTCTGGGACCAGAGGTTGAAGTTCATGCCGTAGGCAATTCCCCAGTAAAATCTGAGATTGCGGTCGTAGCTCTTTCCCGCGGGCATTTTCGCAAAAGTCTTGGAATACCACGTCGGCCGACGGATGTAGTTGTAGCTGCTGCCGACAAAATACCTGGAATCCGGCTGCATCATGCGGTCGATCGCCTCTGTCGACGTGGGAGTTGCCGCACGTTCGACAGGTATGGACTGATGGGGCCAGCGTCCGTTGTTGTCAGCGGCAAACGCGGCGAGTCCCTGTCCGATCTGCCTCAAGTTGTTGAGATCGTTGCCCATGGCGGATTTCTCCAACGCACCTCCGATCGCCGGAACGGCGATCACCGCGAGGATGCCGATGATCGCCACGACGATCAGCAACTCGATAAGGGTGAATGCGGAGCGTCGGTTCATGGGTTACAGGCGTTCACAGGTTCTGTGAACTCAACGTCGACTGTCGCTACTGATGAGGAAGCCACCCGGTTACTGGGCAGTGGCCTTGATCGCGGCGATGGCCCCAACAAAGGGCCGCGCACCGGGCGTTGTACCGATCGTCGCTCGGCTGGCGCCGACAACGAAAGATGCAGGCTTCGGTTCCACGACCATCGCTCCCTTCAGGGGAGACTGCTTGGTGTCCCCACCAACGCTGAGAACCAGCATATCTTGTTCGAGGGAGCCATTCACAAGATGCCATTGGTCCGGACTCGCATCCACACGGACCGTCGTGTAGGTCGTGCGGTCTTCGTGCCAAACGATGAAAACAAAAGCTTGTTTTCCTTGCTCGTAGCGAAGCTCCCATTGCGTGCCATAGCGCAGGATGGTTCCCCCGATCTCATCGGGCTGGGAAGCAGAGGGCTTCGCGGCGACCGAGAAGCTGAGGCTGCCCGTGCTGACGGGGAAAGGTGACAGGGTCCGGAAGGCGCTCAGTTGGTTTCCGTCAAACACGAGGGACTTCGTGTCATCGCCGACAGAAGGTTTTTCTCCCAGCGTGATGCCTGTGGCGTCCGAGGCCAGGAGGTCATAGCTCTTTTTCACATCGGGCACCAACCAGCCGCCGTCCTGTTCACGAGCCTGACCCACTTTCCACGAAGCCAGCTCATCCGCTGCAGCGGAGAAACCGGAGGTGGCGACAAGGGCGGATGTTGCGAGGGCAACAAGGAGTCGACGATGGGGAACACTAAGATTCATAACACGTTTAACCTAGCAAACCCGCCTCTCTGACGCAACGTGCAGATTGCAGCATTTTCCTCATTATGTTGCGCTATATTGTTAATCTGGAAATACTTTCAGTCTGTTGCAGTTTTTTGCTTTATGGATTGACGATCCAAGCGGCCGGAACGGATAATTGAAAAATGCAAGCTTCGGACCCGCGCAGAAAGAGCGCATCAGCCCCATCCCCCGCGATCCGCCGCCGGACGAACCTGCGCGAGATTGCGCAGAATCTCGGAATCTCAGCGAGCACGGTTTCGCGCGCTCTGCGGGGCCTTCCGGGGATTCATCCGGAAACGCGCGAACAAGTGCAGAAAGCGGCGGAGAAACTCGGTTACCGGAAAGCGGAGATCCTGCTCCAGAAAAGATTCCGGAACATTCTCACGCTCTCGCAAGGTTTCAGCACGGCTGCGGATGCCGGATATCTCGCAGGACTGAGCAGCGCGGCCGTGCCGATGAACATGTCGTTGATTTCGCACCACTATCAGCCTGCGGAATGCGGGAATGTTTTGAATCCTGCTTTTCAGCCGCGGGCACTCGCTGCAGGCCAAATCGATGGCATTGTATTGATCCGAAGATGGCCTGACGAAATCGCGAGAGCGCTTCGGAAAGCTTATCCGGTGGTATCCATCATTCATTCCTATCCCGCCAGCGATGTGGATGTGGTTTCAATTGATGATCGGAGCGGGGTGGCTGCCCTGGTGGCGCACCTGCTGGCCGGAGGTTACCGCCGGATCGGGTTTTTCGGTTTGTGCAAGGAGATGACGTGGTCCCGGACGCGATTCGGCGGTTACGTCGAAGCCATGGTGCTGAATGACCTGCCGGTGCGCATGGAGGACACCGTACCGGTTTCGCTGGCCGAGGCATCGGCCGAATCGGAGTTTTTCGAGTCCGAATCCCTGCGTGTGGCCGCCGCGCGCACCGAGAGCGGTGTGGAGGCATGGGTTTGTGCAAGCGAGATGCTTGCGAGCACACTTCTCAACAGCCTGATCTCCGGCGGGTGGGACGTGCCGGGCAAAGTCGGGGTAACCGGGTTCCATGGCAGCCAGAGTCACACACGCTACCAACGCAGGGTCCTGACCTCGACCGAGTCCCCTTCGACAGAGTTGGGTGCGGCGGCCCTCAGGCGCTTGGTTCACCGTCTGGAAGGGACCGATGTGGCGAGTCGCAGCATTCTCCTGCCCTGTGAACTTCTCGTCGGGGACACCACCCGAGCGGTGGCAGGATAAGTCTCCCAAGAGCGCCTCCGAGGCCTCTGCTCAAAACAAAGCCTGTGATGACAGAACTGCCGAAAATCCCCGAGGGCCGCTCGGCGGCGATGGTCGCTTTGATGCGCCAGGCCCGCAAGGTGGCGGCCAGCCGCCACACGGTTCTCATCACGGGGGAGTCCGGAACCGGAAAGACGCGGCTTGCACGATGGATCCACGAAGCGTCGCCGCGCAAGGAGGGCCCCTTCTCATCGGTGAGTTGTGCCGCGCTGCCGCGCGACCTGCTGGAGTCGGAGCTTTTCGGCTATGAAAAGGGCGCCTTCTCGGGAGCCGTTCACCGCAAACCGGGCCGTGTGGAACTCGCGGACCACGGCACGCTCTTTCTCGACGAGATCGGGGAAATGCCGATCGAACTTCAGGCGAAACTGCTGACGTTTCTCCAAGACCACACCTTCTTCCGCGTGGGGGGCCGCGAGTTGCACGCGGTGGATGCCCGATTCATCGCCGCGACCAATCGCGATCTGCGGAAGATGACATCCTCGGGAACCTTCCGCGAAGATCTCTACTACCGCCTCCACGTGCTCCCTTTGCACCTGCCCCCTCTGCGCGAGCGGGTGGACGAGATCCCGGGACTGGCACTGCATTTTCTTCGAAAGGCCCTGCAGGAGTTCGATGGTCCGAAAGACGTCGGCCTTTCGATGGCAGCACTCGATCTGCTTCTGGGACATCCCTGGCCGGGCAATATCCGGGAACTTGAAAACGCGATGTACCGCGCCGCCACACTGGTCGATCACGACGGAGAAATCGGGCCGGAGTTGATAGCGCCGGGGATTGATCCGAGGGAATCCGTCGCGCCACCCGGCATCCGCCCCGAGGTTCCCGCTTCGCTCCCGACAAGCACGCTCGAGGAGATGGAACGAGCCATGCTGGCGAGATCCCTCGCGCGCCACTCCGGTCACAAGCCCTCGGTGGCGGCGGAGTTGGGCATCAGCGAAAAAAGCGTCTACAACAAGATTAAACGCTACAGGCTCTGAGGCGCAGTCGCCCCTCGCGTTTCATTTGCCTCGCGACGGACGAGAGGCCAGACTGGTGGATATGCCGAAAACGGAAGAACATGTCTTGGTAGTGCGGCGGGAACTCTTCGATCGTCTGGGGAGCTTCCAAGGATTCAGCCGCGAGGTGGATGCCTTTCTGCCGGAGTTCCTCAAACGGGAAAACAACCACTTTGAGCCACGCTCGCTGGCCGAGACCAACCCTGCCCTCAAGCAGTTGATCCCCTACGCTGTCTTCTGCCACGGTGGCCGCATCCTCCACTACACGCGTGGGGCCTCCTCGGGAGAAAAGCGGCTCGTCGCAAAGGCGTCTATAGGGATCGGCGGGCACATTAACGACGGGGACGAAACACTCTTTTCTTTCGACCGTGAGGCGTACCACACCGCGGTGCGGCGCGAGATTGCGGAGGAACTTCAGTTGGCCGGAGGCTTCAGCGAGCGGGCGGCCGGATTGATCAATGACGACTCGACTGAGGTCGGGCGGGTGCATCTCGGAATCGTTCATATTGTCGATCTCGAGTCGCCGGACGTGCGGGCGGGAGAAAAAGCGATCGCACAACTGGGATTTGCCACGCCCGGGGAACTTCTCGCCAGGCGGGAAGAATTCGAAACATGGTCCCAGATTCTGATGGACCACTTCGGTGAGCTTGGCCTGCAGGACTGACGACTGCGTTGCGGAATTGCCAGCCCGCCGGTAGGTTGTAAGGTCCCATGCGTCGTCTTCTATTCTGGATCTGCCTCTTTGCCTTCGTGGCGGGGCTTGCTGCCGTGCCAGAGGCGAACCAAGCGCGCACGCGGGTTGCGGATGGATTTGACCAACCGGTCGGAAAACCGGACGGCGAGGGGTATTACATGTCGCGGGGATTTTTATCCTACCATCCGGGCGAGGATTGGAACGGCCTTGGCGGGGGAAACTCGGACCTCGGAGCACCAGTCTACAGCATCGGACATGGCTATGTGACTTATGCCCGGGATGCGCGCATGGGATGGGGCAACGTCGTCCTGGTACGCCATATCTTCCTTGAGAAGGGCCAGTTGCAAATCGTCGACTCGATGTATGCCCACCTCGACAGGATTCTGGTAAAGGAAGGCTCCCAAGTGAAACGCGGCCAGCAGGTGGGGACCATCGGCACCAACCGCGGCATGTACCGCGCCCACCTCCACTTCGAAATCCGCAAGAATCTCCACATCGGCATCAACCGTTCGGCATTCGCCCGCGACTTCACGAACTACCACCGTCCGAGCTCGTTCATCGCGCCGCGGAGGCAGTTGCCCGGTGGAGGCCGCACCGCCGTGATTCCGATCAACACGTACGGTCCGATCGGGAGGGCCGAGCGACCGGTTGATGGACCCGGCAGCAAAAAAGCCCCCAACGTCAAACCTTCGCCGACACCCCGCGATTTCCGTGTGAACCGGTTCGACGATCTCTCTTGGTGACCGCAGTCAGCGGCGGCGCCGCTTGGCCTCCAGCACGTCCCGGATTTTTCCAAGCGGAAGGGTGTTCACCACATCACTTCGGGTCAGCCATCCCTTGCGGGCGGCTCCGACACCGAAAACCAGATCCTGAAGACCGGCGGTGGAATGTGCATCCGGATTGATCGAGCATTTGACACCCTTCTCTTTCGCGAGCGGCCACCAGCGCCAATCCATGTCGAGGCGGCGGGGGTTGGCGTTGAGTTCGATGATCGTTCCCGTCTCCGCGGCCGCCTCGATGATCGCGGGCACGTCCACACGATAGGGATCGCGCGTGAGGAGCAAACGGCCGGTCAGGTGCCCAAGCATTGTGACATAAGGATTCGAAATCGCCTTGATGATCCTCTGCGTCATCTCGGCTTCGGGCAGAGTGAAGGCCGAGTGCACGCTGGCTACCACGTAGTCCAGCCCGGCAAGCACGTCGTCTGAAAAGTCTAGGGAGCCGTCCTTGAGAATGTCGCACTCCGTGCCGGCGAAGAGATGGATGCCCCGGTCCTCCGCGTTCCATGCGCGAATGTGATCCACCTGGACCGCAAGGCGCTTCTCATCGAGACCGTGGGCCTGGAAAGAACTTTTGCTGTGATCCGCGATGCCGAGATACTCGAGCCCGAGTTCGTGCGCGGCCTCAGCCATCTCCTGCAAAGTGGCGCGCCCGTCGCTTTCCGTCGTGTGGTTGTGAAAGGTTCCCCGCAGATTCTGCCACTCGATGAGATCCGGAAGCTCCCGGCGTTCCGCGGCATCGATCTCGCCGCGGTCCTCGCGGAGCTCGGGCGGCACAGGCTCCAGAGCGAGAGCGCGGTAGATGTCGGCTTCCTCATGGATTTCCGGGAGAGGCTCAAGCAGCTCGCGCCCCTCCGCCTCGCTGAAACGGTATTCGTTCAACGACCAGCCTTTGCCCAGGGCCCGGGAGCGGAGACGCACGTTGTGCTCCTTGCTTCCGGTGAAATAGCTCAGGGCAAAAGGATACTCCGGACTGGTGACGACTCTCAGGTCGCACTGGATCCCGCTTTTGAGGATCACGCTCGTCTTTGTCGCTCCCTTCGCGAGGATGGAATCAACAAGCGGATGCCCGGCGAAGAACTCAGAAACTTCCGCGGCGTGGCGCGAAGACACGATGAAATCGAGATCTCGGACGACTTCCTTCCGCCTTCTGTAGCTTCCCGCGATCTGGGCTTGCGTGACACGGGGGTGCCCGCGGAGGTCCTCGAGCAGCCCCTCTGCCACTGCGGTCACGTCTCCGATCCGAAACTGCCCGGCATTCCGCTTCAGGTGGTCGAGCCCCTTGAGAATATTCGCCGCCGTTTTCTCGCCGAATCCCGGGAGTGCTGCCACGGAGCCGTCGCGACAGGCCCTTTCGAGTTTGCTGAGCGAGTGAACCTTCAGGTGATCCCAAAGAACCTTGATCTTCTTGGCACCAAGGCCCTGCACCTCGAAAAGCGTCAGGATGTCGGGTGGAAACTCCTCGCGAAGAGTCTCATAAAACTCCAGACGCCCGCTGCGGTGCAGGGTCGCGATCTTTTCAGCCGTGGCGGGTCCGAGTCCCTCGATCTCCGCCAAGCGCTCCTCGTCAACCCACGTGCCGAGCTGGCCGGGGAGAGTTTCGAGGGCACGGGCGGCATTCGTGTAGGCTCGGACTTTGAAGGGATTTTCCCCTTTGAGCTCCAGCAACCGGGCGATGTTTTCGAGGACATCGATGATTTCCTCCTTCGTCATGGCACGTAAGTCTGGAGACGGTTCCGCCAGCCCGGCAGCCACTTTTTCTCGTTCCGCGCCGGAGGGGAATTCTCGATGCGGCGGGTCAGAACGATATCCGCCGCACGGGCGAAAGCAGGCATCGCGGGGCCCTCGGGCGACATGGTCTCCAGCACTTGGAGCAAACCCCACCCCTTGTTCTTGTAGCGCTCGGAGGGGTTTGTTCCCTCGCCTTTGAAGTTCACGTAATCCATGAGGGCGTAAAAGCCGAGCGGCTCCGCGGCGACCCTCCGGAAGTTTGATGCGACCAAGGCGCGATCGCCGGGAGCGGCCGCCGCCAGCATTTTCGGCAGTGCCGCCTCGAGACGCATCGCCGCGTAGCGGGCCTGGAGGCCCACCGTCGCGGCCAGCAGACGCCGCAGTGCGGTAAGTCTGTCCCCGTCGAGGTCGGCCTGAAACGCCGCGCGGTTCGGCCAGGGGCACGGACCACGCATCCATGCGGGGATCGATACGCCATTCTGCCCGAGGAAGTCCACCAGCCCGGGGAAACTCTCCTGGAAGGGACCCTTTACGCCCTCGGGATACCAGATGAAGTGCGCGATGCCGAGGGAGGGAAACTCCTCCCCCTTGTTCCATGAGGTGAGACCCGACACCGTGCCCGCACACTCATTCTTCCAGATCCGTCGGCCGATTTCTTCGGCTTGGGAGTCCGTGAGCCGGACGTCGGCCAGAGCGGGCAGGATGGAAAAGAGGAGAAGACCGAGGACGGTGCGCATGCCGGCACTCTAGCAGCCTTTGCGAAGCTGCGAAAAAAAATCCTTCAGGATGAGTGCACATTCCTCAGCCAGCACACCGGAGGTGATCTCGCACCGGTGGTTCAATTGGGGCATTTGCAGCAAATTCATCAACCCCCCGGCCGCCCCGCCGCGCGGATCTCCGCAGCCGAAAATCACACGGCGCAACCTCGCGTGGACAATCGCCCCGGCGCACATCGGGCAGGGTTCCTTCGTGACATACAGATCGCAATCCGAGAGCCGCCAGTCGCCCACCTCGGACTCCGCTTGCGTGATCGCCAGCATTTCGGCATGCGCAGTTGCGTCCTTGAGCAACTCCACCTGGTTCCACGCCCGTGCAATCACGCGGTCGCCCCGCACGATGACCGCCCCGACGGGCACCTCCCCGGCGCGGGCCGCTTTTGCCGCCAGACGCAGGGCCTCATGCATGTGGGATTGATCGCTCGCCAGTTCCATTTGTGCACGCTATGCCAAACCCATGGAAAAGCGCAAAACCATCATTGCCCCGTCCATTCTCGCCTGCGACTTCGCGCGCCTCGGCACCGAAGTCGAGAGCCTCGCATGCGCGGGGGCGGACTGGGTCCACTGTGATGTGATGGACGGTCAGTTCGTCGACAACATTTCCTTCGGTCCGGCATTCGTCGAGGCCGTTGCACGGCATACGCGGCTTCCTCTCGATGTCCATCTCATGATCCGGAATCCCGACCGCTACGTCCCCCGGTTTGCCGCAGTGGCGCGAACGATCACCAGCCACGTTGAAGCCGACCATGATGTCGCGGAAACATTGAAAACCGTTCGCGCTGCGGGTCTGCAGGCAGGCCTTGCCGTGAGTCCGCCGACGCCTCTTGAGGCCGTGGCTCCCTTTATCGGGCAGTTTGATCTTCTTCTCATCATGACAGTGAACCCCGGGTTCGGCGGACAACCCTTTCTCGTGGAAATGCTCGAGAAGATCCGGCAGGCCGCCGCATGGAGGGAAGAGTCCGGGGCGGACTTTCACATTGAGGTCGACGGCGGCATCAATGCTTCGACGGCTGCCGATTGCCGCCGGGCGGGTGCCAACGTGATGGTCGCCGGCACATCGGTCTTCCGCGCGGCCAACCGCACGGCTGAGATCGCCCTTTTGCGCTAAACGGTGGGCTCCCTCCGTATCTGCGCCTTTCGGGTTGACTCGGGAATTGGGTTCGATATCCTATCAGGCTCCACTTAACCGATTCTCGACATGAAACGCACGTATCAACCTTCCAAGCGCACGCGCAAGCGCCAGTTCGGATTCCGCGCACGGATGAAGACGAAAGCCGGCCGCGAGACGTTGAACCGCCGCCGTCGTCACGGACGCAAGCGCCTCCTTCCCAAGGGTGTGGAGATTCACTACGCGCGTCACACGCAGGCCTGATTCTCGCCCCGCAGGTGCTTCCCCGGCCCTCGCGTCTCACGTCCGGCGGCGAGTATGCCGCTGTACGGGAACGCGGTCGTTCCGTGCAGGGACGCTTGCTGAGACTGGCTCTCCTCTCCCGTTCGGGAGAAATGCCCCCGAGGTTCGGATTCATTACATCACGCAGGGTTGGGCCTGCCGTCACCCGAAACCGGGTTCGTAGACGCTTGCGGGAAATCGTGCGCTGCGCTCCCGCAGGCATTCCCACGGGACTCTGGGTGGTAACCGTCGCCAAGCCCGCCGCGGCAGACGCGCGCTTCGAAGAATTACGCGCCGAATGGTTGCTTCTTGCCCGGCGACTTTCTATTTTGCCGCCTCTTTCATGACGTCGCTGATCCTCGTCCTCCTCCGCGCCTACCAACTGCTGGTGTCTCCGGCGCTGCAATTTCTCTGCGGGCCGGGCTGCGGATGCCGATTCGAGCCGAGTTGTTCGCGATACTTTATGGATGCCGTACGCTCGCACGGTGCCTGGCGGGGCAGTGTGCTCGGCTTGGGCCGCATCGGCCGCTGCCACCCTTGGGGAGGGTGCGGCTACGACCCCGTCCCCGCAGCCTTCAAACCTTCCCGATAAATGGACCGCAAAGCTTGGATCGCCGTCATTCTCTCAGCCGTTGGGCTTTTCGCCTGGCAGTGGTATGTCAGCAAACACTACCCGCAAACCCCTCCCCCTGCGGCGAATACGACGGCAACACCCGAAGCGACTCCCTTGCCTGCCGCTGCGACGGCGACTCCCTCGCCGACACCGCCGCCGACCACGTCGATGGTTGCTCGGGCGGAAAGCCTCCGCCAAGACGGTGCCGAGTTTGTTTTTAACAACGACGCGGGCGGCATCGAGACGGTTTTCCTCACGGATCACAAGGGTGAGAACAAGGAAAGTGTCTCGCTGAACCGCGATCGCAGCGTACCCATCGGCGCACTTGGCTTCGCACCGGGCGAAATCCTTGGCGGATTCGACATGACCACGGATCCCGCCAAGGGAGAGGCAGTCTTCCAGAAGAAAACAGAGGACGGCCTCGCCATCAGCAAGCGGTTTGTCCTCCCGGCCACGTCGGACAAATCCAAACTCTACACGGTGCTTCTCGAAGTGTCGTTCACGAACCCGGGCGCGGGCGAACTTCGTGTCGGCGACTTCTTTATTGCCGCCGGCGGGGCCGCACCGATCCACCTGACCGATCTCCCGCTCTACACACGTTTCGATTGGTCCCACGGCGGCAGCATGACGGTCATCGACGTGAACTGGTTCGGTGCCAGTTCGGTGCCCCTTCTGGGCATCCCCCTGCGTGGTGAGCGCCCGCTGTATCTCGAAACGAAACCCGAAGTGGACTGGGCTGCTGTGACCAGCCAGTACTTCTGCACGGTCGTCACCCCGAAGGACACGAAAGGCATCTCGGTCTGGGCGCGACGCTTCGACACCCGCAAGCAAAACAACGTTCCGGTCTTCGGCATCCAGGGCGCAATTGGCATGGCGGGCTTCGCCGTCCCGGCCGGACAAACCGTGACCCGCACGTTTGAGATCTACGCCGGCCCGAAGGAACTGTCGCGCCTGCGCAAACTGGGACCGAACCAGGATCACGTCATGAATTTCGGCTGGTTCGGCATCATCAGCGAGTTGCTGCTCTGGGCGATGAACTCGATCCACGCGATCGTCGGCAACTACGCGGCCTCGATCATCATTCTCACACTCATCATCAAGAGCCTGTTGTGGCCCGTGCAGAACAAGGCGACGAACGAGATGCGGAAGATGGCCCTGCTCTCGCCGAAGATGACCGAGTACCGCGAGAAGTACAAGGACGATCCCCAGAAGATGAACGAGGAGATCATGAAACTCTACCGCGAATACGGGGTGAACCCGTTCAGCGGTTGTGTCCCCATGCTCATCCAGATTCCGATCTTTTTCGGGTTCTATGCCATGCTCGGAGTGGCCATCGAACTCCGGAACGCTTCGTTCCTCTGGGTGCACGATCTCTCCCAACCGGACACTGTTGCCCACGTGATGGGCTTCCCGATCAACGTCCTTCCGATTGTCATGGCAGGGACAATGGTCTGGCAGATGATCATCACCCCGAAGAGCGGGGATGCCGTCCAGCAACGGATTTTCTACTTCCTTCCGATCGTTTTTCTTGTGTTCTGCTACAACTATGCGAGCGCCCTCGCACTCTATTGGACAACGCAGAACATCTTCTCTATCGTGCAGCTGTATCTGACCCGCAACAAACCGCTTCCCACGCTGGAAAAAAAGAGCGTGATCGCGAAACGCGAAGCTGTTGCGGCAAAGAAAAAGAAACGCAAACGCCCATGAGCCAGACTCCCGCCGAAGTCCTCGACACGATTCTCGGTTACCTCGGATTCGTCACGCAAATCGAGGAGCAGGAGCGTGACGGAAATGTGGTTCTGCAGATTTTCACCCACGAACCCGAGCGCCTGATCGGGCGGAGGGATCAGGTGATCGACGATCTCCAATATCTCGTCAACCGTGTGCTTGCATCCCAAACTCCTCCCGGACCGCGGGTGATTGTGGATGTCGAGCACCACCGCACCATGCGGGATGATGCCCTCGTCGAACGCGTGCGCCATCTCGCGCAAGCTGTCCGCTCGACAGGGAAGCCGATCCAAACCGAGCCGCTCAACTCCTACGATCGCCGGATCGTCCACAACGCGTTCAAGGACGATCCCGACGTGATGACATGGAGTCCGCAGGATGACGCACGCTTGAAGCGCATCACGCTGAAGCCCCGGGCCTGAGCGCCTATTGGGGCTCGTAGTCGCAAACCTTCCACTTTCCGGAACTGTCCCGCTCAAGGGTCAACTTTTCCATCACTCCGGCGCGCACTTCGAAATCGGCGGAAAACTGCACGATCGCATAGTTTCCCTCCGCACGTCCCGGCAATGAAGTCGCCGTGATCACACGCACCACTTCGCGCTTCTTCACTTCACCGAGAGGATTCCGCACAGCGCGCAAGGCCGCGACCCAGTTCTCTTCGGTCGTCTGCTGTTGCCAGCTCACGGAACACGAGTTCCAGGCTGCGGGGTGATCCCCGCCATCCACGTAGACAAGCCATTGCCAGGCCGCCCCGATGGCCGCGGCTCCGGGGTCCTCGGCCCGAACAAACGGCAAAAAGCCCAGGGCGAAACAACAGAGAAGGCTCAACCTCATGGGCGCATCGGGAGAGAAATCCACGAACCCGTCAAGCAAAAGCCCTGCGGGCGGTGTTCCAAGCTGGCGGGAGGTACCGCGGCAGATTACCCTCACAATCTCCACATGCCTCCCTTCCACGTGATGTCGAAGCCGATCGGGCCCGTCTGCAATCTCGATTGCACGTATTGCTACTACCTTGAAAAGGAGAAGCTGTATCCGCGCGGCGAGAACTTTCGCATGGCGCCGGAAGTGCTCGAGACATTCATCTCCCAATACATCGCCTCGCAGCCGACGCGCGAGGTGACGTTCGCATGGCAGGGCGGGGAACCGACACTGCTCGGTCTCGATTATTTCCGCACCATTGTCGAAATCCAGAGACGCCATGCCCAAGGTCGCGTCATCAAGAATGCTCTCCAAACGAACGGCACACGACTGGATGCCGCATGGTGCAGGTTTTTCCGCGAAAACGGATTTCTCATCGGACTGAGTGTGGACGGCCCGCGCAAACTGCACGACACGTACCGCGTGGACAAAGGCGGGAAACCGACATTCGACAGGGTGATGTCGGCCCTCAAGCTGCTGAAGGCCCATGGCGTCGAGTTCAATACGCTCACGGTCGTCAGCGCGAGCAACGTCAAACATCCCCTTGCGGTCTACGAATTCCTGAAGGAGAACGGCTCGGGATTTCTGCAGTTTATCCCGCTGGTCGAAAGGCACGGGGATGGCGGCGAGCTCTCGTATGCCCCGCCGCCGGTGCCGGGCCAGGCGCCCGCTGCCGTCACACGCTGGAGCGTGAATCCGGAAGCCTACGGCGAGTTTCTCGTGGCGATTTTCGATCGCTGGGTTCGTCAGGATGTAGGCCGTGTGTTCGTCCAGATCTTCGATGTCGCGCTGGGCATCTGGTCGGGAGCCGGTGCCAGCCTGTGTGTCTTTCGGGAGGAGTGCGGGGATGCGCTGGCATTGGAGCACAATGGGGATGTGTTCTCCTGCGACCACTTCGTGTATCCGGCTTACCGCCTGGGAAACATCGTCAACACCCCGCTCGGCGACATGGCCGCCTCGGAGAACCAGCGTGCGTTCGGTCGCTCGAAATCCGCGACCCTGCCCCGCCAGTGTCGCGAGTGTGACGTCCTTTTTGCCTGCCGGGGCGAGTGCCCGAAGCACCGCTTTGCCATCACCGAGGACGGCGAGGCGGGGCTCAACTACCTCTGCGCGGCCTACAAGCGGTTCTTCCGCCATGTCGACCCTTCCATGCGCCGCATGACCGCTTTGTTGAGAGCGGGACGGGCGCCGGCTGAAATCATGCGCAGCCCACCGACAGTCTGAGCGGCGACACCGCTTGAAACATCCCCGCCCCCTTCCTATGGTCCTGCCGAGATGAGACTCCCCGCCGCGCTCGCCTTCCTCATCGCCGCCACCTCTCCTGCTCTTGCAGAAGAGAGTCTGCGGATCGATCTGCCGCAGGCGATCCGGATGGCCCTCGAGAAAAACTTCCAGATCGAGGCGGAGAAGTTCACGCCGCGCATCGCCGCTGCCAGGCAGAAATCGGCTTCCGGACGTTTCGATCCCCTCGTGGAAGTTTCCCTCACCTACGACGAGAACAACCAGGAACTCCGCACGCTGAACAGTGAACTGGAGACACCCACCATAGGACCGGACGGTGACACGCCCGATCTGTTCGCCATCGCAACGGGTCTCGAACTGGATTCCTCGATTACAGGTCTCACGCCATGGGGCCTCACCTACGATCTGGGAGCCTCCTCGACCCGAAACACGAACTCGCAGCAGGGAAACGACCGCTTCAACTCTTTCCTGGGACTCAACATCACCCAACCCCTCTTGAAGAACTTCGGCACGGATGTGAATCTGGCGCAGTTGCGGATCGCGAGGGCCGATCGGGCGCTGTCCGAGTGGACGCTGCGGGCCAAGGTAATCGACGTGGTCACCGAGACGGTGAACACCTATTGCGAGCTCTTTTTCGCCACCGAGAACCTCGCCGTCGAAGAGCGCTCGAAAGCCCTTGCCGCACAGCTTCTCGAAGACAACCTCAAACGTGCGGAGATCGGGGTGATGTCGCCCCTCGATGTGATGCAGGCACGGACCGACCTCGCCAATCGTGAAGAACGCGTGCTCGTCGCCCAGCGTGCCATGCTCGACACGGAAAACTTTCTCAAGCAGCTTGTCACCGACGAGGTTTTCCGTGTTCTCGAAACACGATTGACGATTTCTCCTCTGCCCGCACCTCCGGTTTTCCGTCCAGACCGGGACAAAGATTTTCCCCGCGCATTTTCTCTTCGTCCCGATTACAAGCAGGCCTTGCTCGAACTCCAGAAACGTCAGATCAACGTCGTCTTCGCACGGAATCAGACTCTCCCTCGATTGGATCTGGTAGCCAGCTTCGGAGTGAACGGCATCGACACGAACCTTGCGGACAGCGTCCAGCGCGCCACAGGACAATCCACCAACAATCTGGCTTGGACGGCGGGCGTCGTGGCGAGCTTGCCCGTTCCGAACCGTGAGGCCACCGGAAGGCTCGACCAGAACAAACTCGAAGTCGCGCGGGCTCTCGTGGAATTGAAGCGGCTGGAGCAATCGATCCTCGTTGAGGCGGACAACGCCGCCGGCCAGATCGAAACGACACGCAAACGTATCGACGCCACGCGCACGGCCGTTGAATTCGCCCGGCAAACACTCGAGGCCGCCCAGGCCCGCCTGGCAAGCGGAACCACAACGACCTTCGAGGTGCTCCAGTTCCAGAGGGACCTCGCCACGGCGGAGATCAGCGAGATCCGAGCCCGCGCCGACTACACGAAGGCCATCGCCGCTTACGCGCGGGCGACGGGACTTACCCTCGTGAAAAACGGGATCGTCACCGAGTAGACGTCAAATCCTGCGGGTGCGGAGGTCCACGATCTGCTTTTCCAAATCGCGGATCTTCCCTTCGAGCTTCGAGATCGTATCCGTGGCCACGGTAAGCTGGAGGCGTTTCTCGATCAGTGCCGCTTCGAGGTCACGCACCCGTTTTTGAAGGCTGATTTTGATGCCCCCTTTCGGCGGCTGCGGCATGCGGGCAACGTCCTCCTGCCGCGGAGGCGTTTCGATGTAAAAAGGTGCTGCATGCAGCGGCATGGATTCCGCCGTGCGGCAGTTCACAACGGGGGTTTCCTTGTGGATTTCGCCAAGTCTTGCGAACTCCATCACAGCCTCAGTCGTGGTGGGACCATAAAGGAGGCTATCGCCGACCTCGACCAGCCAGTCCATCTCCAATTCGGGCACCATCGGAGCCTTGGTCCATACCTGGGCATCCCCTGAGACCATATCCTGCGGGTTGATCTGTGCGGACCGAGCCCAGGCCACGATCTGGTCGAAACGCACCGGACCGAAGACTTCACCGTCGTCGTGTTTCTTTAGAAACCAATGGTCGGGGTTTTCTGGCATGCGTCTTGGGGAACGGAACAAAACTAGCCCCACGAAGGCCGGAGTGACAAGCGAATCGCTTGACTTGCCAGCGATGCTGCGTCCGCTAAAGTGTCGAGTCCGACTTTTCCAATGAGCCAAACCCTTCTCGATAAAGTGTGGGATGCCCACACAGTGCGCACGCTGCCGAACGGATCCACACAACTTCTCATTGGCACGCACCTGATTCATGAAGTCACCAGCCCGCAGGCCTTCGGGATGCTGCGCGACCTGGGCCTGAAGGTCCTGTATCCGAATCGAACGTTCGCGACCGTGGACCACATTGTGCCTACCGACGAGCGCGAGGAGCCATTCAGCGACAGCCTTGCCGACGAGATGATCAAAGCCCTGCGCCGGAACTGCGCGGAATCCGGCATCACGTTCTTCGACCTGCCCACCGGCCGTCAGGGAATCGTGCATATTGTGGGTCCCGAACAGGGGATCACGCAACCGGGCACGACCATCGCCTGCGGAGATTCCCACACCTCGACGCATGGCGCATTCGGAGCCATTGCCTTCGGCATCGGCACCAGCCAGGTTCGCGACGTTCTTGCGACACAGACCATGGCCATCCGCAAACCCAAGGTCCGCCGTATCAATGTTGATGGCCGTCTGGCCCCCGGCGTTTATGCCAAAGATGTCATCCTGCACATCATCCGCCAACTAGGTGTCAATGGAGGCTTGGGCTATGCCTACGAATATGGCGGCTCGACTTTCGATGCCTTCACACAGGAGGAGCGCATGACGGTCTGCAACATGTCCATCGAAGGCGGGGCACGCGTGGGATATGTGAACCCGGACGAAACAACGTTCGCTTATCTGCAAGGCCGACCCTATGCGCCAAAGGCCGCCGAATGGGATGCCGCTGTCGCGCGCTGGAAGAGCTTCGCCTCGGATCCCGAGGCCGCCTATGACGATGTCGTGTCCTACCGGGCGGAGGACATCGCTCCCACCGTGACTTGGGGGATCAACCCGGGGCAGGCCATCTTTATTCACGAGGCTGTGCCAAGGCCTCAGGATGTACCGGAGAAAGACCGTGCGACGGCCGAGGAGGCTCTGGCTCACATGAGTCTGACTCCCGGCAAGCCGATCAAGGGCACGAAGGTCGATGTCGCATTTCTGGGCAGCTGCACCAACGGCCGCCTGAGCGACCTCACCGAAGTCGCCCGCCACATCAAGGGGCGCAAGGTTCGGGAGGGAGTGAAAGCCATCGTTGTTCCGGGTTCGCAAGGCGTCGCCACATTGGCTGAGAGCATGGGCCTCGCAGCGATCTTTCGCGAAGCCGGTTTTGAATGGCGGGGAGCAGGATGCTCCATGTGCCTCGGGATGAACCCTGACAAACTCGTCGGCGACCAGCTTTGCGCGAGTTCGAGCAACCGCAACTTCAAAGGAAGACAGGGCAGCCCCACAGGCCGCACCGTCCTCATGAGTCCGCTGATGGTCGCCGCGGCCGCAGTCACCGGCGAGATCGCCGATGCCCGTGAAGTGTTCAACGTTCGCTGACTTTTCCTATGGCTCTCGACAAAATCACCCAAATCACCGGTCGGGGCGTCTTCGTTCCCGGCGACGACATCGATACCGACCGCATCATCCCGGCGCGCTTCATGAAGTGCGTCACATTTGACGGACTCGGTGAGTTCGCCTTTGCCGACGCCCGCGCGGCGGCGCGCGCGGAGGGTGCGATCCATCCGCTGGATGACCCGCGCTTCGCCGGTGCCGGCCTGCTCTTCTCCGGCTCGAATTTCGGTTGTGGAAGTTCCCGCGAGCATGCCCCGCAGGCGCTCTATCGGTTCGGGGTGCGTGCCGTGATCGCCGAGAGTTTTGCTGAAATCTTCTTCGGAAACTCGATCACGCTCGGCATGCCGTGCGCCGTCATGTCCAAGGAAGACATCCATTCCGTGGCTGCATTGATCGAGGCCGACCCTGCCTCGGTAATCACGCTCGACCTGCTTGAGAACAAGCTCTCGGTCGCGGACGTCGACTTCCCGGCCCGTCTTCCCGAGCATGCCCGCGAAGCTCTGGTCACGGGGCGCTGGGATGCGATTGCTGACCTTCTCGAGGGCGTGGATGACGTTCGTGCGCGGGCGGCTTCGCTGCCCTACATGGCGGCGTGATCACTCACGGCTGAGTGAGCCGCAGCCGCAGGAATCTTTTCGTCTCGCCACTTCCCATCGGGATGGTGGCTCGCCGGACTTCGTAGGCTCCTTCGTCTGAAACCAACGTGTCAGTCACGCCGGTTCCCGACCAGGACGAGCCTGAGAGGGATGTTGAAGACTCAGGCGTCGCCGTGATCCCCACGGCGGCCTTGCTTCGACGGTAGGTAAGGCGAACTTCATTACCGACGAAAGCCACGGACTGCACCGACGAGGAATCGCTCATGGCGGCGTTAAGGCCCATGAAGTATTCGACCAGGTTGGCAAGGCCGTCTCCGTCTGGGTCGGCTCCGGCGGAGGCATTCGCTCCGCTTTGCGTCCCGGCAATCCACTCGGCGAATGTGGGAGCCGTGACGGTGAGCGTGCCGGCAAGATAGGTGATGTCGTAATTGCCGGGCATGAATGTCCCGCCTGTGGCTGCCGACGGGGTGATGGTGTGGTTGCCGGGAAGATCATAGGCTGCAGTGCCCGAAGCTGCCGTCAGCGTCACGCTGCCGATTGTCTCGTTCCCGACCAACCCCAACGCGGTGAAGGCGCTGTTGCCAAGAGAAAGCACGCTGCCGAAAGCCTTCATGCGGTCGTTGGCAGTGATAGAGACAGGGCGCGCGCTGACATCGCTCGCGGTGAGGTTCACCGAGACAGGCAGGGCACCGGCCGAGGTGGCAACAATCTGTCCACCGTAGGAACCCACGGGGAATCCGGCAGCCAGACGCACCCACAAAGTCGTCGGCGCAATCGTGCCCGAAGAACCCACGGTTTGCGTCGCGGCGAACCCGCTTGTGCCACCCGAAGTCTGCGATACCTCAAACCCCGTCGGGGCGGTGACAAGAATGCCAGCTGTCATATTCGCTCCCGAAACGCTAAACGATGCCGGCGCACTCGATGGGGAGCCGTAAATCGCGGGAACGGTGCCCGGTGAACCTGTGAGCGAGATGACCGGAGTGGCAGGAGCTGTGGATGTGATAACCACATCATCGATGAATGCACGCTTGGCAGTCGTGGCGATGCGCACAGTCATATTTGCGGTGCCGCCAGAGAAGTTGAGCGACTTTGTCTCAAACGAACCGGCCATCGCGCTGTTGTAGGACACCGTTCGTGCTGCAAGGCTGCCCACGGTCACTGTTATGTTTCCCTCCACAGTCGTCCATCCCTTCACTTTGAAGGATAGAGTAAAGTTCCCGCCGTTTTGCCCAAGGTCCAATGCACGACTTGTAATGGAGCCGACCGCGCTGTCGCTACCCAACTTCACGGATCCTCCGGCTTGATAGGCATTTGATACCGTCGGGAAGTTGGTGTTTCCCGTCCATGCACTTGAGGAGCCGCTTGTCGAGGTGCTGTTGCCGTTTGTAATCGATGTGAAATTCTCGCTGAAAATCGTGGTGTTTCCCCCACCTCCCGACGGAACAATCGTGAGGGCCAGCGTCCCGTTGCCAGCACCCGCAAGATTCGAGGCAGACAGCGTGACATTTGAAGTCCCCGCCACCGAAGGCGTTCCGGAAATGAGGCCCGAGGTGGAATTCACCGAGAGCCCGGCAGGGAGTCCAACAGCACCAAACGCCGTCGGCCCATTGGATGCGGTGATCTGATAAGAGAAGGCCGTGCCGACAGTGCCCCCCGCTGTGCCCGCACTTGTGATGACGGGGGCGGAAGCCCCTCCTGCGGAGTTCCGCGGATTCGGAGACGCCGTGGTGAAGTCGGCGGCGTTGTTGCCAGTATCCGTGGCTCCTGCTCCCGCGCGGAACGCCGCAAGCGTCGCCGAGCCAGCCGGTGCCGGCGCCGTTCCCTCGAAGGCATTCGCGGTCCCGTAACCAACAAAGTCCTGCAAACCGGCCTGCCCGGCGGGCGAGGATCCGGTGAAGGGCGTGGTCGAATTCGACAAAGCAACCTTACCGCCACTTGAACTCATTGACGCTGTTCCCACGGCATCGGGCGTGGGAAGGGCTGTCCCAATCGATCCGGTGGCCAGTCTGACAAGATAGTAGCGCCCGGGGGCGATTGATCCGTTCAGGGCCGTCACACTCCATGTCGTGCCTGCCCTGCTGGCGTACTGGATGGACCAACCGCTGAGGCTCACGGTAGCGTTGCCGCGGTTGTAGAGCTCGACGTAATCCGCATTCAGCGGCGCTCCAGCATTTCCTCCACCGCCATAAATCTGACTGATCAGCACCGAGGGCTGAACGACAATGAAGGATCCGTTGCTGGTTCCGTTCCCCAAGGATGTGGCAACGCCGAGTGGGCCGGAACCGGCCGTGCCCGGCACGGTGGCAGTGATCTGGGTGAGCGAATCCACTGTGAACTGAGAGGCTGACGTGCCATTGAAAGTCACAGCGCTGACGTTGGCGAAATTTGAACCTGTGAGGACGACTTGCGAACCTGCCGGTCCGGAGGTCGGACTGAACGAGCTGATCTGCGGAGCCCCGCTTCCAGACAAAACCGTGACGTCCGAGCCACCCGAGGTCGAGGAAGCCCCCTCGGTATCCGTCGCCACGGCGGTCACGGTGTAAACACCCGGCATCTGAGGAACCCAGTTGACGGAGTAGGGCGCGGTGGAATCGGCGCCAAGCGAAGTTGCGCCTGCAAAAAATTCGACGCTGGCCACCCCCCCCACGCCTCCCCCTGCGACGGTATCGGAAGCATTCGCCGAAACGGCTATTGTTTGATTGGCGAGGGTGGTCAGCCCGGATGCGGGTGCGGTGAGCGTGACAGACGGCGGAGGATTCCCCGCAACGGTCGTGCCACCGGACAAGATCAGAGAGTAAACTTGGGCCGTGTTCGCGACATTGCCGTCCACCGAAACGGTGACCGTGTAATTGCCGGCCTGCGTAGGAGCCGCCACCCGAACCTGTTCAACGTTGTCGACATTGTTCTTTCCCGTGGTGGCGCTCGCATTCATCGAGGCCGTGGTCCATGTTCCCACGAAGGGCATGACGAAAGGATTATGGACGGTCGATCCGTTCGGGGCGGTGATCCTCAGATCCAGATTGTTGACGAGGTTGGGAGTCCGGCTGTCGGCCAACGTCTGGGCCACACCCGCTGGATCGGTCCAGACCAGTGTCGCACGGATCGGCGAGACGCCGTCCCACACAAAAGTATGGGTGCGGGTTTTTGCGGAGTTTGTGACATTCCCCTCAACGATCTTCGGGCTGGCGAGGCTGGCTTTGTGGGCCAGGATAAGATCCGCGGCGGCCTTCACATTGATGAGGCCCCAACCGAAGCGGTAATCGGGACCGGGATTCCCGAGGTCGTCCGCCGTATGAATGAGCAAGGCCTTGAGAGTGCTCGCACGGATCATCTGGCCGGAAAACTCGCGGGCGTAGAGCTGGGCAAGAAGTGCCGAGGAACCGGCAGCCGAGGGCGTCGCCATGCTGGTGCCATCGTAAGTGTCGTAGGCGGCATTCCCCGTCCCGACACTGGAGTAAACGCCCACGCCATTGGCCACCACATCGGGTTTTACCCGTCCGTCGTCGCAAGGCCCCCAACTTGAAAAGCCCGACATCGTCCCCGCGGAGGGCAGACGCACTCCTGCACTCACAGCGTCGTTGACGGCACCGACCGTGAGCACGTTCTTTGCGAGGCCATTGAAGGTGATGGATTGGAAGCCGCCCAAACTGGGAAGGTCGGTTTGCTCGTTACCGGCGGCCCAGAAAGGCAGATAGAAAGGCAGAGAGACGGCCACCGAATCGGTGGAGCGCGCCTCGGCTTCGTAGCGCCCCATGTCGGCGGCAACGGCTCCGTAGCCATAGGAGTGGTTCGAGATCGGTATTCTCGTGCTGTCGGTGGCGGAGGCTGCGCCGGCGGCTGTCATTTCGGCGTAGTCGCTGTTCCAGTCGTAAGAGTCGATCCGCACGGAGGAGGCCATGCCCTTCGCTGCGGCCTGCGCGCCGGAGGCTCCGATGGTACCTGCAACGTGCGTCGCATGGTCGTCGACAGCCGCCGAAGAATTGCGCAGGGTCACACGCCCGGTGAGTTCCTGGTGGGTCGAACGAACAGATCCGCCGTCCCAAATGCCGACCCTTACACCGTTCCCCGAGAGGGAATAAGGGGACGGGAAAACAAGGTTGGCCCCGCTGGAAATCGCGGCGTTTGCGTTGAGCGTGTGCCGGTAGAGTGGTTCATCCCCGCGGAAATCATGAAGGAACGCCACGCGATTCCCGGGGCCGTCGATCCGAAGAGGAATGCCGAGCCTCTCGGCTTTCAAGCGGACTAGCTCCATGCGGGACTCCTCCCGCTCGGTAAGCTCTGCCACAACCACTGCGCGAACTTCGGGATTGGAAAGATCCACTCCTGCAAGCAGAGAGGCCGTGAAGTCCCTTTCGGGAGCATCGACAGAAGCGTCATCAGAGCGTTTGCCGGAGTTCTGTGCGGAGGACGGATCGGCTGTTGATGATGAGGCTGCCTGAAGGGATCCCCCCGTGCCGGGAGAACTTCCCGGGAGCGGTGACGGTAGGCTGGCAGAGTCGGTGGCAACGGGCCGGGGGGATGGTGCCACGGTCTTCACCGGTTCGGCAGATGTTTCGCCTGCTTTCGATGCAGTGCCACTGCCGGCGGGGGCTCCTGGTTCGTCCTGGCCGGAGCTTCCAAACCACGGGAGTGAAACAAGAACCGCCCCAGCCACAAGGGCTATTCCCAGCACCACGATGAGTCGCATCTTCAAGTCTTGTAGTTTTTCTCGATGTTTCGCGCGGTGCCCGGGAGAAAACTCCGCTTCAACAAACTTAACCTCTTTTCGCCTCAGGGAAAGCGGGATTCTTGTCCCCGGGATTGATGAAGGACACAAAAAGCCTCGCCAGCAGCAAGAAGACGTGAAGGAGCCACAAGACCTTTGCTGCGGACAAACTCGGACAATGACAGAAACGCCTCTGTACGCAGCCCATCTTCGGTTCCCCAGCGCATGAGGTCATCGAAGTTGACGTCTGCTGTGAGGTCTCTCCGCCCGAAGGCTTTGTAAACTTCGTCCCCTTCCAACCGTTGCTGATGAGCGTAGGCGCGCAAGGAACCGCGAGGGCGCCTGTGGTAGAGACCCGGGGCACGACTCCCGTAGTCGATCGTCAGAAGCACCCCCGCCCGCCAGTGCGGCAACCAGGATTTCATCCACTCCCGGTAAGAAGGATGGCATTCGATTCGCATGCCAGGAGCGAACTCCCCCAGAGGCAGAGTGGTGGCGGGCGGCTCACACGGCAGCAGATGCTCAAGCGCACGCCCCCGCTCGAACCGCACGTGCACTTCATTCCACCCGTCCCGTCCTCGCTCAAAGAGACGGCATGGGAAGGCATCAACCACCTCGTTGGAAAAGAGGAAGGCCTGGCCCGAGCAGTCCTGAAGAGCCTCCGAGAGCGAAGCATGCCAACGCACACGCCGCCGCGGGAGAGCAGCCTGCTGGAGGCGGGCGAGGACAGGCGACGCTTCCACGATCCGGTATCGGATTTTCCGACGACCGAAGAATCCGAGCTCGCGAAGGATACCGCCCGCGAGAGCCCCCGATCCGGCACCGACTTCGATCACGTCGCGGAGACCCGATTGGCGCACCGTCGCGACGAGCGCCTTGGCAAGCGACGCATCGAGGGTCGGCCATGTGGAAAAATCCCCCCCGCGGCCCACTGTGCGGATGTTCGCCGTGTAGTACCCGAATTTCGGGTGGTAAAGCGCCTCCTTCATGAAGCGCTCGAAGGGCACACTGCCTCCGCACTCCTCCTGCAATGTGAGCAAGAAGTGCGCGAGGTGTTCGCCCCCGTCACCCGCTCCCTGTCCGCGGGGTCCGCCAGTCATCGGTCAAGGATCCGGAAGCGCGGAAGCTTCATGGCTTCATGAGCCGTTCGTCCTCCGAAACGAGCTCCTGCCATGCCGTCTTGTAGTCGGGTTCGTAGCGCTGGTCCTGAAAGTCAGCCATGCCGAGCCGGTGGGCAACGAGGGCCTCGATGCGGGGGGCGATCTCCTGCTGGATTTCACGGAGAAGCCGCAAGGCTCCGGGTTCGCGATCCCACAGGACAGCGTAGGACTCGATGAACTCGGCGGCGTAGTTTGGCTCCGCCCGGTCATTGGGAAGCCAGATGCCGCGCGGGGGCTCGCTCTGCTCCAACAACATCGGGGCGATGTAAATGTTCTTGAGGCACCCCTCGATGTACTTCGCACGCGCTTCCTGTTCGCGACCGGCGAGCGAGTGGCAAAGGCCCCAGCCAAAAAGAAACGAGGGCTCGGAGTAGTCGCCCTCGTATTGCGCAGCGTAGCGTTCGAAAGCCTGTTGGGCGCGCTCCTGGTTCTCCTCAAGAAGATGAAGCATCGGCACGAGAAAGCGGGCTCCCTGATTGTCCTTGGGATTCAATGCAAGCAACCTCTCCAGCGTGCGCGCGGCAGAACCGTAGCGCGCAAGATGCCACTCGGTCATCGCCTTGCCATAAATCGAGCGGAGCAGCGGGCGGGTCGCTTGGTCGATCCACCATGCCACCGGGCCTCGCCCCACCCAGTGGGGCGTGTCCCGCTTGATCACCTCCTCGTAAAGTTCCAAACAGGATTTCCATGCGCCGTTTTGGAACTCGATGTCTGCCAACTCGACGCGCGCGGCCGAGCAGTCCGGGTCCTTCGCGAGAGCAAGATGCAACAGCGCGGCCTTCTTGCCGGCGGACCGCATGCGGGTGGCCGTGCGGGCGAGGGCTTGGGCCATTCGGGCACCATCCACCGTTCGGTTATCCCGACCGGCACGCAGGACCAGCGTTTTGGTCAGTGCCCCAAGCTCTTCGGGAGTCCGGTCGTCGACGTTCTGAAAGCGAATCTCAACCTTGCAGTCGGCGGAGAAACTCCTCCAGGTCTCGGGATCCCAGTCGTCGCTTGCCGAGACGGACAGACGTTCGGGTTGGCCGATCTTGTCGAAGAGGCGGTAAAGGAGATTCTCGATTTTGGCGTGGTCGAGTTCCTCAAGTACTTCCGGGGGTGCGACAGGCGTCCCTGTCTGGTCACAAATGATGACCAGCGTCGGCAGGAACCACTCGTCCCCTGCGGGCAGCGGCTCCTGCAAGTCCAACCAGTAGAGAAACCACTGGGTCTTCGGCGTCTTGAGCGGCTGGATCATGCCGGAAGCCGGAGTGCGATCCGCTGGCGACGCCCGAATTTATCGGCATAGAAGAGTTCGCCGTGCTCCACGGCATACTCATGCACCAGACGGGTCACCTTCACATCAAAACAGCAATACTCGGCCACATCGAGCACACGGCCCTCCCGCCACCACCGAATGGCATCAAGTCCCTCCGCCGTTTTTCCGACACCGAGCGTGCCTTGGGCCACATCTTCCAGCTTGAGGCGCCGCCCGGCCGCCTTCTCCACCTCGAGCAGGAGATCGAGGGTTGGAAGAAGATCCGTAAGCTGAAGAAAGGTGTATCCCATCAGGACATGATAGTCGAAATTCAAAATGTTATAGCCGACCACAAGATCCGCGCGACGAAGGCGGTTCACAAGGGCATCCGCCTGCGGCTCAGCGAAGATCTCATATTTCTTGTCGGCCGTGCTGTATGTCACGCCGACCGACATTCCCATCTTCGCCTTCTGGTCCCATCCCCCCACGTCGTTGGCCGTGCGTTGGGTCTCAAGGTCGAAATACACAATATCCATGGAATCGCTCATCATGGCGGTGTCCGTGCGGATTCTCAACCCAGCAGTTTTAGACCTCCGGCCGGGTTGCCGTAAGGTTGGTGCAGTTGAGGAGGAAAGATGTCGCGCAACGCCACGCAACATCTCTGCTTGCACAACGGCCGAAGCATCGTTTAAGAATGTGCACACGATGAAGTTGCAACGGGTTTCTCTCGACCATATCGCCAAGCTCGCGGGCGTTCACAAGGCCACCGTTTCGAGAGCTTTGCGGAATCATCCCACAATCCCGGAGAGCACGAGGGTGCGCATCAAGGAGATCGCCAAAAAGGAGGGCTACCGTCCGAATCCCCTCGTGGCGATGTATCAGGCGCAGGCCAGGGCGAATCGCCCCACCTCGATGCAGTCAGCCCTCGCATGGATCAACGACTACCCGAACGAAAACTGCTGGCACGACTTCCCATGGCTGCGCGGCTATATGCAGGGTGCCCGCGAACGCTGTGAAGCCCGAGGCTTCCGCCTTGAGGAGATTTCGATCAGTGGCACACGGAGCGAGACGGGCGCGGAAGTGGTACGCATCTCGGAGATTTTGCGCGAACGCGGGATTTTCGGTGTGATTCTTCCTCTCATGTTGCATCAGCAATTTCTCATGGAGGAATGGGCCGATTGCGTCATCGCGCTGATCGGCAGCGGTATCCAGTCCAGCGCGCCTTTGGGCCCTTCCATCTCACGCTTCTACCCGCAAGGCTTCCCGATTGCAGACCGTGACTTTTACTTCAATCTGAGGCTGGCTTTCTCGACCGTTCGCCAGAGAGGCTACTCACGCGTCGGGTTCGTCTACAGCCGTTACCTCGATGGAGAGTCCGAGGGGCGCGCCCAATCCGCTTTTCTCATCGAGCAAACAGCTCTCCCGGAGTCCGAACGCGTGCCGATCCTGTTTCTGGACCGTTTCAAAGAGGGACGTCCCGAAGCATTTGATGCATGGTTTTCCGCACATCGCCCCGATGCCATCCTGACGATCAACCCCGTTGTGAAGGATTGGGTGACAGAGTTGGGAAAATCTGTGCCCGAGGACGTCGGCCTTGTGAATCTCAACGTGGTCGATGACGTGGAAAACTGGAGCGGGATCCGGGAGAATCACGCACTCATCGGAGCGGCTGCGGTCGATCTGCTGATCGGCCAGCTGAGCCGGAACGAAATCGGCGTCCCGAGGCATCCGCGCAAAGTGCTCATCCCCGGGGAGTGGCACGACGGCTCGACCCTCAGGTCAACAGTGGTGGCGGCGATCGAGCGCCGATAAAGTGGCCGACGGGCGAGGCCTACGAAAAGCCCTGCTCTAGGTTGCCGAGAGGGCCCGCGACAGCGAAGTGCGTACGACGAAGCGTGCCAAGTCCCTCAGACCTTCTCGACCTGCCAGTATTCCAAGTCGACGGGCGTGTCGCGGCCGAAGATGCTGACCGATACGCGGAGTTTGCCACGCTCGGGATCGATTTCCTCGACGATCCCGTTTTGATTTTGAAACGGGCCGTCAGCAACCTTGACCTTGTCGCCGATCTCGAAACTGATTTTAGGTTTGACCGTGTCCTCGCGCTCGCGCACTTGGGCCAGGAGGCCTTCCACTTCCTTCTTGCGCATGGGAATCGGACGGTCCTTGGTTCCGGCGAATCCGAGGACCCCATTGGTGTCCTTGATGAAATACCAAGTTTTCTCGACGAGTTGATTGTTCTCATCGAGGAGGTGCATGTTGACGATCAGATAGCCGGGGAAGAATTTTCGGGTGGTCTCGGTCTTTTTCCCGCGCTTGATTTCCTGAACCCTCTCCGTGGGGATGAGAACCTCGAAGACGTGGTCGCCCATTTCCTCGGTTTGGATGCGGCGGACGATGTTGTCGTAAACTTTTTTTTCCTGTCCGGAGAGGACATGAACGACAAACCACTGATCTTTCGGAGCTAGGGCCATGATGGAAAAGTCTGGGGGAGCCTCAGGGGTGGGTCAGAAAACCCACAATGTTGATGAGGGCAAAGTCGAAAAGGGCGATGTATCCACCGAGGATGACCATCGCGATGATCACGACGACCGTGGAGTCGGTAAGTTCCTTGTAGCGTTTGAAGCCCTTTTCATTCGGGTCCCAAGGCCACTGTGCTTTCCCAAGTTCCACACGGACCTCGGAGGAGAATTTTCGGATTTTGCCAAACATCTTGTGTGAACTGCGGCGGTCCACAGGTCAGGAGGGACTCGAACCCCCAACCGTCGGTTTTGGAGACCGATGCTCTACCAATTGAGCTACTGACCTAGGGACACTTGGGCCGTCTTAGTCGAGGATGTCCGAGACGCGTCCGGCACCCACCGTGCGCCCACCCTCACGGATGGCGAAGCGGATGGTTTTTTCCATGGCGATCGGCGTGATGAGCTCGACTTCGATGGAGACGTTGTCGCCGGGCATCACCATTTCGACACCTTCCGGGAGGCTCACTGTTCCGGTCACGTCGGTTGTGCGGAAGTAGAACTGCGGACGGTAATTGGTGAAGAACGGCGTGTGGCGTCCGCCCTCGTCTTTGGAAAGGACGTAGACCTCAGCCTTGAACTTCTTGTGGGGCTTGATCGAGCCGGGCTTGGCAATGACCTGGCCGCGCTCGATGTCTTCCTTCTTCACACCACGCAAGAGCACACCGACGTTGTCACCGGCTTCGGCACTGTCGAGAAGCTTGCGGAACATTTCGATATCGGTGACGGTCGTCTTTGCGGTCGGCTTGATGCCGACGATCTCGACTTCCTCCATCTTTTTGAGGATGCCGCGCTCGACACGGCCGGTGGCGACGGTGCCGCGACCTTCGATGTTGAACACGTCTTCGACCGGCATGAGGAAGGGCTGGTCCTTCGGACGCTCCGGCTGCGGGATGTATTCGTCGACGGCATTCATGAGGTCGGCGATTGCCTTTTCGTACTCGGCGTCTCCTTCGAGAGCCTTGAGGGCAGAGCCCTTGACGATCGGGATGGTGTCGCCGGGAAACTCGTACTTGCTGAGGAGCTCGCGCACTTCCATCTCGACGAGATCGAGGAGGTCTTTGTCATCGACCATGTCGGCCTTGTTCATGAAGACAACGATCGAGGGAACGCCGACCTGACGGGCGAGGAGGATGTGCTCGCGGGTCTGGGGCATCGGGCCGTCGGCAGAGCTGACGACAAGGATCGCCCCGTCCATCTGGGCTGCTCCGGTGATCATGTTCTTCACATAGTCGGCGTGGCCGGGACAATCGACGTGCGCGTAGTGGCGCTTGTCGGTCTCGTATTCGACGTGGGCGGTGTTGATCGTGATGCCGCGCTCTTTTTCTTCGGGAGCGGCGTCGATTTCGTCATACTTCTTCGCCTGGGCCTTGCCGGATTTGGCGAGCACTGTGGTGATCGCGGCCGTGAGCGTGGTCTTGCCATGGTCCACGTGACCGATCGTGCCGATGTTGACGTGCGGTTTGTTTCTCTGGAACTGTTCTTTAGCCATCTTGAGTTTTTTCGGTTGTTGATTTTGGTGCGACCGATGTTCGTGGAGCCCATGACCGGGATTGAACCGGTGACCTCGTCCTTACCAAGGACGTGCTC
>CAZKHB010000015.1:0-79618 GCA_964552635.1 uncultured Chthoniobacterales bacterium | reverse complement strand
ACGTTCACCAACACCAGCCTCACGAAAGCCGGAGCCGGCACCATGAATCTCGCCGGCACAAACACGTATGGCGGAGCGACAACCGTCAACGCCGGCACCCTCCTCGTGAACGGATCCATCGCCGGCGGTGCCGTCGCGGTGAATTCAGGAGCCACACTCGGCGGGTCCGGCACCATCAACGGAGCCGTCTCGGTGAATTCCGGCGGCACCCTTGCCCCCGGCAACAGCCCCGGTGTGCTCACGGTGAACAACTCCCTGAGCGTGCTCGATGGTTCCCTGAGCTTTGAACTCAACGGGGCCACTGTCGGCACGGGTTACGACCAGATCGCCCTGACTGGAGCCTCGGCCGCATTCACGCTGAGCGGAACGAGCAACCTCGCTCTCAGCCTCGGCTTCACGCCAACGGTGAACTCGCTCTACTTCCTTGTGAACAACACGGGGACATCAACGGCAATCACGGGCACCTTTTCGCAATTGAACGGCGTTGCCACGACGCTCACTCAAGGCGCGTCGTTCCTCGTCGGGGGGCAGGAGTTTCTCATCAGCTACACCGGTGATTCGGCAGGAAACTCCTTCACTGGCGGCAACGACCTTGTCATTCAAGCCGTTCCGGAGCCGACCACATGGGCGCTCATTGGCCTCGGGCTCGGAGTTCTGCTTCTCGCCCGCCGTCGCTCACAAGCCTGACCTGTCTCTCCGAAAGGCGGCCTCCCATCCCCGGGTGGTCGCCTTTTCTGTATCGGGACCCATAGAAATCGATCCCCCGCACGTGCCGTTGAGGAGTCAGACAGCGACGCGCGTCACGACAGAAAACCTGCGGTCCGATTGCCCTCGTCACTGCGGGGCTCTGGCTGATTGAAAAGGCGTTACCCCTTTCTCGCGGCCAGTTGCTCCCGGATCGCAAGGCTTTTCGATTCAGTAAGCGGATACAAAAAGACGAACAGGAGCCCGAGGGCGCTCGTAGAAGCGGGGACGATCATGTAAAGGATGCGCAGGCGGTCCACCACGCCCGGTGCTTGTGCCGCCTCCTTGGCGGCGTCGTAGCCCGCCCAGTTGAGCATGTAACCGCTGAGCACCATGGTGAGAGCGATGCTGAGTTTGATCGTCCATGTGAAGGTCGCGCTGTACATTCCCTCGCGGCGGAGCCCGGTCTTGAGTTCGTCCAGATCGCAGACGTCTGCCAGCATCGAGGGCCCGATGATCCAAAGACACGCAAGGCCGGGGCTGATGAGCGCGAGCGAGACGCCCTGCAGGTAGGGCATCGCGGGTGTGTAGGTCCACCACGACACGCCGAAGCCGATCATGATGAAAACAAGCCCCGCCGCAAGCGTCTGGCGTTTCCCGAGCTTGCGTGCGACTCCGGCCACGAGCGGACTCATGGCGAGCCCCACCACTTGAAATACCGCGTTCATCACGAAGTTCAGCGCGGAGACGCCCGCCTTGTCTCCGCCGAAGACGTGCAGGATGTTGATGTATAGCGCGAAGGCATTCACGACGAAGACTCCGAAGATGATGCAGAGCGTGAAGCCGACGATGCACAGAAAGGCCGGATTCTTGAATGTGTCCTTCAGAGCGCGCAGGAAGGGGAGTTTTTCCCGCGAGGGATCTACCGTGCGTTCCCTGACGAGAATCGCCGGCAAAACACCGGCCACGGCAATCACCACACCAAAGATCAACCCGACCCACCGCACACCCTCGACTTCGGTTTCGCCCATCTGAAGCGAAAGCCACCACATGGAACCCAGGAAAATGCCGCCGAAAGCCTGGAAAAAATTCTTCCATGCCTGAACATTCGTCCGCTCGTGGTAATTGTCGCTGAGCTCAAGTCCCAGCGCACCCCAGGGAACGGTGAAAACCGCATACGCCGTGTAGTAGAGGATCGACATCCCGAGAAAATACAGCCCGACCACACCCGGACCCGCCGCCGCCGGAGGCATCCACATCAAGGCAAAGAACATCCCGGAAAGCAGCGCCCCGAAAAAAATGAACGGCCTCCGACGCCCCCAGCGGCTCCGGGTGTTGTCCGACCAATTCCCAACGAACGCATCCGCAATCGCGTCCCAAATGCGCGGAATCCCCATCGCCCACCCCAGAAAGGCGGGATCCACTTTCAGCGCGACATTGTAAATTGGCAGGGCGAGGTAGCTGAATGCGTTCGCCATGAAGACATCCGCAATCGCGCCGCTGGCCCACGACGCTTTCGTTTTGGCGGGCAGCCGTGTGCCCGCAGGTTCTGAATGAGGGGACATGAGATTCTGAGAATAAAAGTTGTAATTTGTTGCGTCGAGCGCTTTCTTACGACGAATTTGCGTCCCTCATGAACCGGTTCTCCCTTATTGTTCTCACCGTCGGTCTTCCATTGGGCCTTCTCTGCGCAGCCCCGCTTGAGGTGAGGGATGGTCAGTTTCTGCGCGAGGACAAACCGTATCGCGGGATCGGGATGAACTACTACGACGCCTTCATGCGCACGCTGCCCGTGGCCGAGCCGAACACCGCCCCAAGCGAGGCCTACAAGGAAGGATTCGCAGTGCTTGCAAGGGAGAAGGTCCCGTTTGTGCGTTTCGCGGCGTGTGGGTTTTTCCCCGCACAGATGAAGTTGTATTTGGAGAACCCGGACGCGTATTTCGAGCGCCTCGACTCCGTGGTGAAGGAGGCTGAAAAACACGGAATCGGTCTGATTCCCTCGCTGTTTTGGTCCTTCTTTTGTGTGCCCGATCTGGTCGGGGAGCCGATCTCCGCATGGGGTGACGCGCAGAGTCGCACGCGGGATTTCATGCGTCGCTACACACGCGAAGTTGTCGGCCGCTACCGGAACTCTCCCGCGATTTGGGCGTGGGAGTTCGGCAACGAGTTCCTCAACGAGGCCGACCTGCCCGGGCCGAAGGATCCCAAAATGTGGGTGGTGCCGGAAATGCAGACGGCGCACGCACGCACGGACAAAGACAAACTCACGAGTCAGGCAGCGATCGACGCTTACCGCGAGTTTGCGGACGTCGTCCAGCAGATCGACGCCACGCGGGCGATCCTCACGGGCGATGCCGCTCCACGTGTGAGTTCCTGGCACCTCGCGCGGGGTCTTGGTTGGGCACGCGACTCGCGCGAGCAATGGATGGAGGCCCTCAAGCGCGCAAACCCGACAGGCACTGTCAATCTTCACTTTTACCATCCCCGCGCGAACGACAGAGGTTACCATGGTTATGGCATCGAGGGTGCCTCGCTTCGCGAGATTCTCACGGCCGTCCAAGAGGTCTCGAAAACCAGCGGCAAACCGACGTGGCTCGGAGAGTTCGGGCCGGGGGGCGGGGAGATGGATGTTGCCGCCCGCCGTGCTCAGGTGGAAGAGTTCCTGAAGTTGATCGAGGAACTCGACATACCTCTCTCCGCCTACTGGGTTTTCGATACGCCGAATCCCGACCTCGTCGTCTGGAATGCCTCTCCCGGAAACGAGAATGCATTTGTCTTCGACTTGATCCGGCAGGCCAACGAACGACTTTCTGCCAAAGCCCGCTGAGCTCATGCACCCCTCCGAGTTGAACTCCTGTTGGATCTGGGACGACTCGCCGCCGCGGGCCTACAATGCTTCGCGTTGGTTCAGGAAACGTTGGACCCCGCGGGGAGGCACTTCGCGCCTCGCAATTACGGCGGACACGCGTTACCGGCTCTGGGTGAATGGCACGTGGGTGGCCGATGGTCCCGCGCGTGGTTGGCCGGAGAAGTATCTCGCCGACGACCTCGACATCACCCCCCACCTCCGCGTGGGCGAAAACGAAGTCCTTGTCCTTGTCCACTTTTTCGGCTGCGGGAATTTCCATGTGATTCCGCAACGCGGTGGACTCGCTGCGTTGCTGCGGGAAGACGGGGACCCCGTGTGGACGACGGATGCGGACTGGGAGGTCTCCGACGCTCCCGAGTATGTGGCAAACGCCCCGCGCATCTGCGTGCAGCTTGCGCAGTTCGAGATCTACGACGCCCGGCTTGCCGGTTTGCGGAACTGGCGTGCGGCCCGACGGCTGAAGGGCCCCGTGCCGTGGACGCTCGACCGGTGGCGCGATGTGTGTTTCCCGCAGCGACAGGTCGTTCCCGTCGAGACTCCGCCTCGTGCCACGAAGCTTGAGCCCCGGGCTCCGGTGTGGAACTTCACCACGCTCCGCACGCTGTATCCCGATGTCTTCTCGCAGGCGAGCCACATGACGCGCGGGTTCGCCCTCGCGGCCGAGGCCGTTGTGACGGTGGCTGGACCCCACCCCTGGTTTGTTGGCGAAGACTGGGAAGTCCATGTGAACGGTGAAAAAATCGATCCCGTTACATGGAATCCGTCGGCTGGGCCGTGCCGGATCGTGGCCGTCTATGCGCGGCTCTTTGATGACCGCGTGGATATCGCATTCGGTCCGCCGGCTGGCCTCACGGCACCGGATGGCTCGGACTCACCGACCTGGCGATTGCTTGCGCCCGAGGACATTCGCTTCCAAGGCGACGACCGTTATTGGTTCGGGCATCCGTCCGCGTATTACGACGAGCTGGAAACTCGCTGGAAGGAGCACAAGGAACGCTGGATTGCTGCGGGATCCGAGGCAGAGACGTTCGGGCAGTGGCTGAATGCCGAGGCCCTCGCGCTTCCGCACGAGACGCTTTTTACCTGCGATCCGGACGGAGATTTTCGTGCGCGGCAACCGGTCGGGCCTCTTGAGATCGCGGGAGGATCCGGCGAATGGATGGTGCCCTTTGCTCCCGGATACGATATCGAGCTGCACTTCGACCTCGGCGACCAGATCGCGGGCTTCCAGACCTTCGAGATCGACGCGCCCGAGGGAACAATCGTCGACCTTGCGCTTGTCGAGTTTCTCCGTGAGGACGGCACGATCCAGCATACGACCGGCAACCGGAATGGCCTTCGCTACATCGCCCGCGAGGGCCGCCAGGAATTCCTCGCCCGCCAGCGCCGCTCGGGCCGCCACGTGTTTCTGACCATCCGGGGGGCCACGCGCCCGGTCCACATCGCCAGACTTGCCGTCATCGAATCCCGCTACCCTGCCGAGGCTCCGGTGCCGTTCGCGTGCAGCGATCCGGAGCTCACGGACATCTGGGCCGCTGCCCACCGGACGATGCAGCTTTCGATGGACGACGTCTTCATCGATTCGCTCTACGAGCAGACGCTTTGGGTCGGCGATGCGCGCGTCCAGCAACTCTATGCCCTCCGCACTTACGACGCCCGCGACATCTCGCTTCGCAGCATGCGACTCGCCGCAGAGTCCGCCTCCCGCGCCCCGATGGTGCTCTCGCAGGTGCCGAGCTGTTGGGAAAACATCTTGCCGGTCTGGAGTTTCCTCTGGGTCGTCTCGGTGTGGGATTACTACGACTACTGCGCAGAGGAAGACGTCCTCCGCGAGATGTGGCCTGCCGCGAAGAAAACGCTCCGGGCCGCAGCCTACCAACTTAACGAAAGAGGACTCCTTGAGGCACCGTGGTGGAATCTCTTCGAGTGGGCTCATGTCGACAACGAGCAGCGCACGGTTCTCTACGTGACGCAGTTCCTCCTCGGAGCCGTGCAGGCCGCGCGGAAGATCGAAGCCGTGATCGGCGACCCCGAGATGCGCGGCTGGCTGGCCTCTCTCGAGCAACGCCTCGTCCATGGAATCAACTCCCTCTGGAGCGACGGACTCTACGCGGAGAGCGTCCACCGCGATGGTTCGCTGAGCTCACGCTTCAGCATTCATCCGCAATTCTTGGCAGCACTCTACGGGGCTGCGAATGCGGAGCGCAGCCGAACCTTGCTCGACCGGATCGCCACCGACGCTTCCCTCGAAGGCCTTGCCTCGCCGTTCGCCCTCCAATTCTACTGCGAGGCCTTGGAGAAACATGGCCGCGAAGCCGAGATCCTCGCGCTCATCCGGAAATACTTCGCGCCGATGACAAAAGTCGGCACCACGCTGTGGGAGGCTCTGCCCGGCTCCCGTACCAGCCCGGCCGGATTCCCGACGCGCAGCCATTGCCATGGCTGGTCCGCGTGTCCGATGGACTTCCTGCCTCGTATCCTCCTCGGTGTGCGGCCTGTCGGACCGGGAAGCCGCTCGTTCGTCATTCGCCCTCAACCCCATGGCCTCTCTTGGGCGCGCGGGCGCGTCGCCACTCCGCATGGACCGATCGACGTCGAGTGGTCGCTTGCAGACGACATCCTCGCACTGGGCGTCCGTCATCCTGCGGAGTGCCACATCACGGTCGAACCGCCCGAGGGCCTCGAAATCCGCCTCGATCTTCTGGCCGAGAGGCGGCCTCTCGAAGATTAATATTGCATAGTGTTGTGAATTAAGGGAGGATTTTACCCCTTCCCTCCATGAAACCGACCCTTTTTGCCGCCTCGCTTCTGTTCCTTCTCGCATATTTTGCCCGGGCGGAGGTGCTCTTGCACTGGCCTGGGTTGGATGGCGAGGTGGGTACGATGGAGCAAATGCTGGCACTCGAGGGAAAAACGCTTTCCGAGCAGGATACGCTGGTGCTTGAGGGGAAAGTGATTGCGGATGAGACCACAAACCTGACGCTTGCGGGCTTGGTTCTGCGCAGTGCGGAAGGAAAACCCTCGGCGTTTTACATGGACCGTCTGGCTTTAGTGGTGAACGGGGACATCTTGGTGCAGGGAGGATTGCTTGCCGTCCAGAGCGGTCGTCTCCAGTGGAGCGGGAACGCCGTATTGGAGCCGGACCCCACGGGGCGCCGCATCGGGGCCTTTGAATATGTCTTGGGCGATTCCCGTGCAGAGGGCGACGCGTGGTCCATCGGCAGCGCTTCGGATCTCACCTTCCGAATCTTCCGGGGCCTGAATGCCCAGAAACTGGCGGCCGGGAATGCGGAGCCCGTCCGACTGACGGGCGCTCTCTCGTTGGGCACGGACGTGATCGTGACGCTGGTCTTCGATCCGATGGCTGTGTCGGAACTCGCGGACCTGCCACCCGGTTCGTATCCGCTCATTACCGCAGCCTCGATTGACGGAACGCTTCCCTCACTTCGTCTCAAGCGGGGTGAGAGCGAAGAACCCAACACGCGGTATTCCTTGGAGATCCGCGGTGGGGAGTTGCTCTTGAATGTGGCCGAGTGAACGCCCAAGACTTCTATGAAATACCTGCCCTCCCTGCTATGCGCCGCGGCGCTTTTGTCCACGGCCGCGGCTTCTGAACTCACCCTTTCCGGGACGATGGACGGTCCGGAAGTGGGCAACTTCGCTTCGCTCCTCGAGGCATCGGGTGGCACGCTGGATGAGAGCACCGATCTCGTCATCCGCGGAAAAATGGCCATTGCACCGCCCGACAAGCAAACCTACGAGTGTGCCAATCTGAAGCTCGTCGTGGACACCACAAGCGGTCGCACGGTCTCCCCGGCGCTGTACTTTCAAATGGCATCGATGAATGTCGCAGAGGATGTCTTTGTCGAAGTCGGCACACTTGGTCCGCAAAGGGGAAAACTCACTTGGGGTGGCACGGCTGTTTTGGGAAGTGGCGGGTCGTCGAACACCGCGGCCTTGGAGTTGCTTTACTCGGAATCGATCGTTGATGGTGGCACACTCGTGCTTTCACCGAACGGGACGATGGCTTTCCGAATCCATGACAAGGCCGCTACGCAGCGGATTCTGGCCGGCCGACCGGAACCGGTTGACCTCGAAGGAAAACTTGAGGTCCAGCCCGGGGCCAAGATCCAACTCCGCTTCGGGGCCGATGCCATCGTCGAGGCGGAAACATTTCCCGAAGGCGAATATCAACTCATCCGCACGAAGGGAGGAATCGAGGGGCCAATGCCCGAACTCGTCACGCTCCACGAACGCGATGTCGTGGACAATGGCCGCTTTTCGCTGAAGAAATCCGGCGGCGTCCTTCTCTTGGTCGTGGCGCCATGATGGCGGACTCCAATCCGCAACATCTCGTCGCTTCATGAAAAACACCTCCCCGGGAATCCCCCTCGCGGGATTGCTGAGCGTTCCCTTGATCGCATGCCTTGCGGCAGCTTCGGTTTCCGCGCTTGTCGCCGAAGAGATGCAGCCTGCCTATCGGGACTCGCGTCTTCCCGTGGAAGCGCGGGTCAAGGATCTCCTTTCGCGAATGACCGTGGAGGAGAAGATCGGCCAGCTTCAGAGCCAGTTCATCAACGACAAAACGAAGTTGGATGAGAAGCAGCAACCGCGTGATCCGAACGTCGGGTTCATCGTGAACTACGCGCGGGCGAAACCGGGCGAAGCCGATCAAATCGCAGTCCAGAACAACGCGGAAATGAAGCAGACGATCGAGGGTCACCGCCTCGGCATCCCCGTCTTCATCCACACCGAGGGTCACCATGGAGTGACGACGGTCCCCGCATCGCTTTTCCCAACATCGTTCGCTCTGGCCGGTGCATTCGATCTCGACTTGGCAGGGCGCGTGTACGCCGCCATCGCGGATGAAGCAAAAGCGATGAACATCCGTCATCTTCTCAGCCCGCCCGTGCCGAATCTCGTCCGGGATCCCCGCTGGGGGCGCACCGAGGAGACATTCGGCGAGGATGTCTTCCTGACGTCGCGGATGGCGGTCGCTGCGGCCCGGCCGTTCAGCGAGCGCGGAGTCGTCACGTCGACGAAACACTTCGTGGCCAACTACGGCGACGGAGGTCGCGACAGTGCCTCAGTCTATTTCTCCGACCGCGAACTTCGGGAATACTGGCTCGCGCCGTTCGAGGCGGCGATCGTGGAAGGAGGCTCCCTCGGATTGATGCCTTCCTACAATTCCGTGAACGGGATCCCCATGCATGCGAACAGCCACCTCCTCAACGACGTCTTGCGTGGGGAGTGGGGCTTCCAAGGTATCGTGACGTCCGATTACGGAGACCATGGCAAGGGCCTCACCCACCTGCACCGCATCACGGCGAATCCTGTCGAGGGCGCCGCTCGCGTCGTCCGGTCGGGCGTGGACGTCTCGCTGCCGAACGGAATGGAGCACCTTCCGGAAGCCGTCCGCACCGGTGCTCTTCCCATGCAGGATCTGGACGGCGCGGTCGAACGCGTGTTGAGAGTCAAATTTCTGGCGGGTCTTTTTGACGAGCCCTATGCCGATCCGGCGGTCGCGGCGAAGGTGGTGCGTTCACCCGAGCATGTCACCCTCGCCCTCGAGGCGGCGCGCAAGTCGATCGTTCTTCTCAAGAACGAGAAAAACATCCTCCCCCTCTCGAAGTCCGCCCGCATCGGCGTGGCCGGCCCGGCGGCCGCCACGTTCTTCGCCGGCGGCTACGGACGCTACACTCTCCCGACGGATGTTCCACCGTGGCGGGGATTGCAGGAGCGCGTCGGCAAAGAAGGCCGTCTATCCCTCTTCGATGGAACTGGCGATCTCACGACTTGGGCGAACGCCCAGGATGTCATCGTCTTCTTTGCGACGATCGCCGAAGGCGAAGGCTCCGACCGCGCCAACCTCGACCTGCCGGTATTCACAGGAGCCAAAAAGCCGAAGGCGATTGAGTCCGAGCACACGATCCTCGTCGAACAAGCCGAAAGCGAGGTGAAGGCGGGCGATCAGCAGGCCACGATCCTCCAACTCGCTGCCACCGGCAAACCGGTCGTCGTTGTGCTTGTGACCGGTGCCCCGGTGACGATGCAAAAGTGGCTCCCCAAGGTGGCCGCCGTGGTGCAAATGGGATATCTCGGTGAGCAGGGAGGACTCGCAATCGCAGACGTTCTCTTCGGCGATGTGAATCCCGGCGGGAAGTTGCCAATGACTTTCCCGCGTTCGGTGAACCAAGTCCCCCTCGTCTACAGCGAGGCGCCCTCAGGCCGCAGCGGTCGGTATTGGGACGACGATGCAAAGCCCCAGTTCCCGTTCGGCTTCGGCCTCAGCTACACGACATTCCGCTTGTCAAATCTCAAGCTCGCCTCCGACGTCACACAGAAGGGCGCAGGAGAGGTCAAGGTCTCCGTGGATGTGACCAATACCGGCTCTGTCGGAGGCGACGAAGTCGTCCAGATTTACCTCCGCGATGACGTCTCTTCCGTGGTGCAGCCGAAGCTCCGCCTCAAGGCCTTCCGCCGCGTCACCGTCCCGCCGGGTGAAACCGAGACCGTCGTGCTCTCGATTCCCGCAGCGGAGTTGCGGATCTGGAATGACCGCATGGAGCGCGTGATCGAGCCGGGCTCTTTCACTGTGCGCGCCGGCACGAGTGCCGCCGATCTTCCGCTGGAAGCAAAGTTCGTGGTGAAGTAAACGGACGGACAGCAACCCCCGAACCATGCAAAACCTCACCCTTCTCGACTGGTCGGTCATTTGCGGATACTTCGGCCTCATCGCGTTCATCGCGTGGAAGTCGTCACGGAACCAGGAGAACCGGAAGGACTATTTTCTCGCGGGGCGCAACGTCGGGTTCTTCGCCGTGGGGTGCTCTCTGCTGGCATCGAATGTCGGCTCCGAGCACATCGTGGGACTCGCCGGGCAGGGGGCAACATCGGGCATGGCAATGGCCCACTGGGAGTTGCACGCATGGATCATGGTCCTTCTCGCCTATTTTTTCGTCCCGTTCTACTACCGCTCCGGGGTGTTCACCGTGCCGGAGTTCCTCGAGAAGCGCTTTGACGGACGCGCACGTTGGATCTTGTCGCTCGTCTCGCTCACCGCCTACGTGCTGACAAAGGTCAGCGTCACCGTTTACGCCGGAGCACTGGTGTTTCAGACGCTCCTTCCGGACACTTTCGGCTCGCCGCAGGCGGCATTCTGGGTCGGTGCAGTGAGTACGGTCGTGGTGACGGGGATCTACACCGTTTTCGGTGGGATGCGGGCCGTGGTCTACACCGAGACCATGCAGACGGTCATCTTCATTCTCGGGTCGTCGCTGATCACGTTCTTCGGGCTCCAGGCGCTCGGAGGTTGGGGCGAACTGCAAGCCGTCCTCAAAGCGGACGCGGCGCAGTTCTCGCTGTGGCGACCGCTCTCGGACCCCGAGTTTCCCTGGCTGGGAGTGATGATCGCCTCGCCGATCATCGGCATCTGGTATTGGTGCACCGATCAATACATCGTACAGCGGACGCTGGCGGCGCGTGATTTGACGACGGCGCGGCGGGGTGCCCTCTTCGGAGGTCTCCTGAAGATCGCGCCCATCTTCATCTTCCTCGTGCCCGGAATGATCGGCTACGCCTTGCACCAGAAAGGCATCATTGCCATCCCGAGCCACGAAGTCGCCGGCACGATGGTCTTCAGCGGGGACCAGGTTTTTCCGACTCTTGTGACGTCACTCCTGCCTCCGGGCGTCCGCGGTCTTGTGGTGGCCTGCCTCATGGCTGCGCTGATGAGTTCGTTGGCCTCGCTCTTCAATTCGGCAGCCACGCTCTTCACGGTGGACATGTACGGGAAAATGCGCCCCGGTTGCTCCGAGAAGCATCTCGTGATGGTCGGTCGGCTGGCCACCTTGGTGGTGGTGGTGTTGGGCATGCTCTGGATTCCCGTGATGGCCCGTGTATCCGGCGGGGGCCTCTACCAGTATCTACAAAGTGTGCAGGGATATCTTGCGCCTCCCATCGCCGCTGTCTTTCTCCTCGGCCTCTTCTGGAGCCGCATCAACGCCCATGGTGCCGTGTGGGGTCTCGGGGTCGGCTTCGTGCTCGGAATGTTGAAGCTGACGATCCAGACTTTCTTCGGCGACGGGAAGATTCCGGAGCCGAGTATCCTGGCCACCATCGGCGATTTCAACTTTCTCTACGCGACAGGATTGCTCTTTTTCGTGAGTGCGGCCGTGGTTGTCGGCTTTTCCATGGCGACCGCCCCTCCGGCCTTGGAGCGGGTGCAGGGCCTCACGTGGCAGTCCATCCGGGCCGAGGCTGGAGACGAGTTGCGGGCCAGTTGGGATCTGGGAAACAAGATCTTGAGCGTGCTGGTGATCGGCCTCGTCGTGGCGATTTACCTGTACTTCAGCTTCTGGCTCGCGTGAAGCGTCTGTCTGCTAAAGCGCTCTCCTCCCTTCACGGAGCGATCACCGGATCGAGAAGAAGGTGGCAGTTTGCGAAGGGGGCCAACCGGCCATCACTCGGTTTCTGTCCTTCAACCCGCCCGTCTGAAATGTCACGTGGCAGACCGAGTTCGCCAGACTCCCGCTTCGCACGCGAGGATGGCGGAGGCCAACGCCCGGTCCATGGCATGGTTTCCCAAAGGAATCCAGTATCCGCCTAATAAAACCCACGCTTATGAAAATCGAACACGTGGCATTCAACGTCTCCGACCCTGTGGCGGTGGCCGACTGGTATTGCCGTCACCTCGGCCTCACGGTGGCGCGGCACATACCGAAACCCGCCCAGACGCATTTTCTGGCTGACTCCGGCGGCGCAGTGTTGGAAATCTACTGCAATCCGCCCGACGCCGTGCCGGACTATCGCAGCATGGACCCGCTGGTTTTTCACCTGGCCTTCACAAGCAAGGACCCGGCATCCGACACGCAGCGTCTGGTGGCGGCAGGCGCGGTGTTCGTCAGTGAGATCTCTCCGGACGCCGGGTCGCACCTGGTGATGCTGCGCGATCCCTGGGGGCTGGCGGTGCAACTCGTGAAACGTTCCACCCCGCTGCAATGACCCCACCGCGCTTCAACTTCCCCGTCGCGGCAGCTGGGTCTCGACTTCTTGGGAATTGATGACTTGCACAACAGTATCGTGGTCTGTTTGCACATCGAATCTTGCTTCAGGATTCCCCTCGTCCCCGGCGCAACTCCCCGAATTCGAAGCGAAAGTGCAGAAGAGCGACCAACCAGAATGTTGCCGTGCCGGCCAGCGTCTCGAGCAGGGGCACCCTGTGGACCGTGAGGGCGGTTCGGACTCGATCGTAAGCCGCCCAATGCCAGCCGAAGGTTGCCCACCACGCTAAGACGGCGGCGAAGCTGCCCGCGATGACGGCCCATGTGAGGGCGAGCCCGATGACTCGCAGGAGCTGGAGGTAGTTTCTAGGAAACGGAACAAGGAACAACAGCATACCGAGGAAGTGGGGGAAGGGCAGTTTCCGGCCGTGGAGTTGCAGGCAGACATGGTCCCGCAACGTGGCCGGTGTTGGGTGCAGTCGGATGGGCCCTTGGCAGGCGTAGATGGCGAGCGGGCCCACGAGCAGAAAGAGGACAATCAGGACGTTGCCCACGAGCAGGCTCTTGAGTTCCACCCCAAACCACAGCACCAGAGGGTTGGCTTCCCGTGCGAGGTCGGGTGAGAAGTGAAGGGTCGTCGCAATGTCCGACGCCCGCGCAACCCCGAGGGTGGCGAGGGTAAAGAGCGCAATCCAGAGACGTTTCACGGTAGAAAGTCGCAATCTTTCAACCGGCGCAGAAGCCCGGTGTCCCATAGAGGAGTTGGGGATCCATAGCCGCCGCCCGGCAGCACAACCGTGCAGGAACCTGCGGCTTTGCCCTCAGCAGGCAGAGAGACAGTGAACTGTGGAACATCCTTGTCTTCGGTTCCGAGTGCCCCCCCGTAGTCCGGCCGAGCCAGAAGGGGCATCTGCTGCGCACTCGGAGCGTTCCTTTCGGCAAGAACAATTGTCGTCGCGTGGAATCTCATCGGCCAAAGAGCAGCCGAGTGTTGGCTCACGGGGTCGTCGTTGGATCCAGTAGAAGGAGGCGCCTTGCCAGGGTAGACAGCCGTTCATCACTCGGCTTGATGCCTTCCACACGGCCATCGGCAAAGGCGACGTGACAAACCGAGTTCGCCAGACTCCCGTTTCGCACGGGAGGGTGACGGAAGCCAAAGTCCGATGCCCGCGTGGCTTGGGCCGTGGTCGGCACCGAATAGCCCCCGGTGAGTATGAGACTGTTCACGAAGAACTCCCCGCTGCCGCTGTTGAGAGGATTCGCCAGCGAACCGTTTTCCACGAGAAGGACCTTCTGGGAGGGATTCATGATCGAAGCCAGTCGTAGCGGAGCCATCCCCGTTCCCGCGTTCGTAATGATCCTCCCGTTGGGGGCATAGTCCGAGAGGAACCAACTCTTTCCCCGCCACGACGCCGAGCAAGACGGACAAAACATGGTCGGGAAACGGCGAGCCGATTCGACCGCGGTGCCTGAGGCGCTTTGCATGGTGTCGTAGCCGACGTAGGGTGCGATCTGAAGGTTCCATCGGTTCCTGCCCGACCCCCCCTTCGGCGCGACGTTGTTGTATTCCTGCGGCAGTTCTCCGTCGTTGTCGCCGGCATACGCCAGCACGCCCGTCGCGAGGGAGCGCAGGTTGCTGATGCATTTCGATTGGGCCGCCCGGTCGCGCACCCCGTTGATGGCGGGGATGAGCAGTGCGGCGAGCACGGCGATGATGGCGACGGAAATCAGCATCTCGATCAATGTGAAGCCGCCGTCGCGGCGGTAGGAAACGGGGGAGTTCATCGGGAGTGAGAGGCCGCAGCCTTCCACGCGCGGTTCGCAGCGATCACGTCGTCCAGCATGTAGGCCCGCTCGTTCGTGAAGGTGATGTTCCATGTTTTGCTCTGGTTCGCGAGATCAAATACCCACACCGCCGCCAGATCGACGTGCGTGGCCGTCATGGCATCCAGAATCTCGCGGAACCGCACCTTGACCTCCCCGGGTGAGCGTTTCCCGCCTTCCGCCAATCCGAACTCTCCGATGAAGACCGGGATCTTCTTCTCATCCGCCAACGCCCGCAGCCGCCCGAGGTAATCCAGCCATCCCGTCGTCCACTTCCCGCAGGCTTCATTCGCCTCGGTGTCCGCGTAAATGTGGATGCCGATCGTGTCGTAGGCGGGCGGGTTGTCGCGGAGGATGATCTCTCGCCACTGCTCCGGAGAATCGGGCTTCCAGCTGTTCTCGTGCGTGTTGTGCCAAGCCGAAGCACGGGGATGCGAATGCCCTGTCATGAGCGGACGCGTGCCGTCCACCGCGCGGACCGCCTTCGCAAACTCATTGAGGAGAGTGACAAGATGGTGCGACTTCAGGTCGTCCCGTTCATCCTCCCCCTCCTTGCGGAAGTCGGCGGCATTCGGGAGGTCGGCGTGCAGGTTCCATTCGTTTCCGAATTCCCACGCCCAGATCGCCGGAGAGTCCTTATAGCGGGTCACGACCTCTGTTGTGTAGTTGCGCATCAACTCCATCGTCCGGCTCTTCGGGTCCCCCCAAGCCTCCCCGCGTTCGCCCGCCACCTTGTCGAGGTTCGATGTCCAAAACAGTGCAGGGATCAACCCGATCCCTGCCTCCTCCGCGGCGCGCACCACGCGGTCCATCGCGGCGAAATGCGCCTCCTTGTTGTCCAGATACCGCTGCCACTCTTTGGGTTGGAAAGCTCCCGCATTGAACCGCACAAAGGGAATGCCGGCCTGCGACAATCTCCGTAAACCCTCAAGAGACGATTCGTCCGTCGGCTTCGCCGCCAGGCGGGTGAAGAGATCGTAGTAGTTCACACCCACCCCCCGATAAGGCTCCCCCCCGAGGAAAAACCTCCCGTCTTTGACCTGCAACCCCGGGGGCGGCAGCGGTTTTGGCGCACAGTTTGTCGCAGCAAACGCACACGCGAGGCCTATCGCGAGACGAAATACGTGCCGGATCGAGAAATCGGAAGTCTGAGTCATGGGGGACGCCACGTAACAAAAAGCAATAAATGAAGTGTGTCAACGGTGATTGCTAGCGATCCGAAAAATGCGTCAAAAACGCAGAGAACGTAACACAGCACAACAAAAAGTTTGACGGCTGCGAGAGATGATCCGAATATCGTGCAAATGAAGGCTTCAGCGGTTCCCCTTGCGGTTGATAGTTCATGGAACATTCCATCTGAAAAGTCCTCTCCCCTGCTTGAGCGGAGCTTGGATAACCCAATCATATCGGCTGCGGACTTACCCTTTGATGCGGAATGTTGCTTCAACAGTGGGGCGGTTCGGGTCGGGGACGAGATCGTGATGATCCTGAATTGCTGGGATTCCGAGTGGGTTCCTCACTTTCTTGTGGCCCGCACACGGGACGGGGTGCACTTCTCCATCGGCTCCAAAACCATCGCAACGCCACCGGACGAGTATCCTTATAAAGGACGGCGGGAAGGGATCTTCGACACGCGGATCACGACCCTCGATGGCTGGCATTACATCACCTACAATGTGTCTTCCGGGTTGGGCGGGCGCATACGTCTCATTCGCACGCAGGACTTTGAGGAGTTCGAAGACCTCGGCTTCATCACATCGATTGACCACAGGAATTGCGTGATTTTCCCTGAAAAGTTCAACGGGCTCTACGCGCGGCTGGAGCGGCCGAACGGGGAAGGCTCCACTGGCGGGGACATCTATCTTTCCTACTCGCCCGACCTCATTTTCTGGGGGCGCACCCAGCTGGTTCTCCAAAAAGGCACCCGCTACTGGGAGAGCCTGAAAATCGGGCCCGGGGCACCGCCGGTGAAGACTGACAAGGGCTGGCTCTGCCTCTACCACGGCTGCCGTGAGCACATGAATGGCATCATGTACAACGCCGGTGTGATGCTCCTGGACCTGCAGGATCCCTCCAAGGTCATTGGAAAAATGCGGGCCTGCCTGATGTGGCCGGAAGAAGACTACGAATTCCGGGGCAACGTCCCGCAGGTGGTCTTCCCCACGGCGGCCGTTTCCGGTGAGTCGGAAGACGAACTCTGGGTTTACTACGGCGCGGCAGACAGTTCGATTTGCCTCGCGAAGGCGTCGAAATCAGCACTCGTCGAGCGCTGCTTGGCTGACGGACCCTGCCTGCCCGGGCAGCCCTGAGGCTCAGGCCTGTGTTGGCACCGGGCCGGTGCTGCCGCGCACGATGAGGTCTCCACTCACAAGGAGCGGGTTGCCGATGTGACGGCTGATGTTTTCATCCAACCGACGGTGAACGATGGCCGCCGCCTCGCGGCCAAGGCGCTCGTAGGGGACGCTCACAACAGTGAGCGGAGGAGAAACGAACGAACAGAGCCGGGACTCGTCGAAGGAAATCACGGAGGCCCGCGCGGGCACATCCCAGCCACGGGCGCGGAGTTCGTGCAGGGCGGCCACGCCCGCTTCGTCGCTCATGGTGAGGAAAGCCGTGGGGGGCACGGAGCGCTGGGTGAGCGTGCGCACGGCTTGCGAGGCGAACTCGAAATCGTCCAGGGCACCGACTCCCGAGTCCCTTGAGGAGACAACCCACTCGCGTTCCGGGGTGATGCCTGCTTTCTGCAGGGCGCGTTCGTAGCCACGCTTTCGCGCCTCACCGATCTGCCAACCCACGAGGCTGTCGAGATAGGCGATGCGGCGGTGGCCAAGGTGCAGGAGGTGCTCAGTGGCCTTGAAAGCCAGATTCTCGCCGTCGGAGGTGATCGTCCAATCGCGCGCTTCCGAGGGCGCGTTCATGACGCAGCAGTAGGGAAAATTCTGGTCGTTCAAAGCGCGGAAGTACCGACTCGTTGTCGAGGCGTTCAGGAAAACCGCGCCGTTCACCCCACGGCGGCCCAGCACGCGCACAAGGTCGCAGGTGCTCAGGCGTTCCTCCTCCTCACCATAGAGCGACAACTCCAGTCCCTTTTCGCCACAGTATTTCCACACGCCGTCGAGGACAGAGTCGATGAACGTCGAGAAGAGGCTCTGCTGGCCGGGGCGCGTCTCGACGACGACGCAGATGTTCGTAACGCGCGTCTCGAAGTTCCGAAGTTTGAAACCGATCTCGCTCGCACGTTGCCTGATGATGCGACGCGTTTCGGCGCTGATCTCCGGACGGTTCCTGAGCGCGCGACTCACTGTTCCCGGACTCACCCCGAACTCCTGAGCGAGGGAATAAATGGTTGTCTGTTTCTTTTCCCGGGGAGGAATCTTGTCGGTCACGGGGAAAGCATGGAGGCAATCCTGACCCATGGCGAGCCTGATTGTTGCGCCCTTTTCCAGAACGGCCAGCGGCGGATCAATTCGTGGCGGGACCGTAGAGGGCGTTCAACAAGACGGCAATGCGGGCACCGGCGCGGGCGAGTTGGAGCCGGGCGATCGCCCGCGAGGTGGAGACGTATTCCGCATCGAGTTCCACCCCTGCGGGACCGGTCGCCGCGGGGAGGTGTCCGTAGGCCATCGCGTAGCCGAGGGCGTGGCTCTCGAGGGCCCAATCTGTTGCGCCGCCGCCATTCTCGTTCTTGGCCTCGGGAAAATCCGCCGCAATGCCCGCCGCCAACTTGTCCACAACGGGCCGGGCGGCGAGGTGGCCGCGCACGGGGGTCTGGCGGGGATAGATCGGCGCGGCGGCTTCCACCCCGGCCTTCGCGTTCGAGAACATGCGGCGATAGGCGCTGTCCCAGTAAAAATGAAGATTTCCGCCGCGCGAGAAGAGGAGATCGACTTGCGCATCGTCGAGGTTCGCGACGGGCGTCCGGTTTCCACCGAGATCGTCGCGGCTCGTTGTGTGAAGGGGTTGGTGCACATCGCCCGCGAGGTGCAGGAGAATCATGAGGGCTTGGTCTTTCGTGAGAGTCGGATCCTCGACGCGACCGGCGATCACATCCGTGCAGTGGTCGATGCCCCAGATCACATGCGGTGCCGCGGCGGATCCGTCAGGAAGCGGAAGCCCGTCCGGCGTGAACGGCAGATTCACATAGTGCCATTCGTTGAATTCCTTCGTCCGGGCCCGCGCGTCATCCATCCAACACGCCGCTGTGATGAGGTCGTACGGGGCGTCGGGATTCTCCGCTGCGTTGAAGCGTGCGATCGATTCCTCGACGGCTTTGCGTGTTTCCGGCGTGAGTTGGTCCTGCGCGAGGCGCATCGTGAGCATGTGCCCGAGCGGGTCCCACGCGCGGGCGGCTGAAGGGAGCGAAACGACAACCGCGGCGATGAGAAGCACCTTGCGCATCCCCGATCCCTAGCGGATTCACGCGCGGTGAAAACCCAAAACCTGCGACGGACGGCACAGAGCCTGCTTGCGCATCTCACCCGGCAGGGCTAAGGGACCGGACAGAAAAAACAACATAATGCCTATTGCACGTATCTCGGGCACTGTGCGCGGTGCCGACGACCCGAACCGCGCCTCACGCGCCACTCTCCTCTATCATCTTTTCGCCGGCGGTTGGGATCTCTACAACTCCAACGGCGACCAGCGCATCACACTCTCGAACATCGAAAAGAAAATCGTGGAGTCCGACGCGTTCGTCTTCGCGCCCGGTGCCACCCTCGAGGACCTCTTCAAGGCCGTTTCGATCTTTGTCGGCTACCAGACCCTCGACAAGAACCTCGCCGGCAAGGCGACGGTGATCGTGAATTCCGACGATTCCTGGACTCCGTTTTTCCGTTTGCTCGAGCACCTGCAGGAGTTGGGAACAATCCGTCAGGATTACCGGGAGTATCTTCTGCTGGCTGGAGGACCCGAGGGCGTTGTCTCTCTGCTGGAGAAGGTGCGCGCCACCGGGCTGCCCGATGCGAGGGTTGGCGAACACCATGCGCATGCGACGCCGTCCAAGGTCGAGTCCTTCGATGTGCCGCCCGCCGCGAAGCTTCGCGGGAATGTGTGTGTCTTCTGCTCGGCGAGCATCACCGATCCCGCCTACCTCGATGATGGTCGCGCGCTCGGTGCGGCGTTGGCGGAGAATCGCTACGGATGCGTCTCCGGTGCGGGCAATTCCGGCATCATGGGAGCCGTCGTCGCAGGCGCTGTCGGAGCAGGGGGATGGACCGGGGGATCGAATGTCCCGCATATTATCGAGCTCGAAGGCCTGCCCGACGGGTTGGCCAGCTTCTGGCTGCGGCCCGACATTTACACCCGCATGGAGGTAATGATTGAGCGCTCGGACGCCTTTGTCATTTTTCCCGGAGGTGCCGGGACGGTGCAGGAGTTCCTTGCGCTCCTCATCCTCAAGCACCAGCACCACCCGATCATGAACGGCAAGCCCGTGATCGTCTTCGACCGCCTCGATGCCGGCGGAAAGCGGTTCTGGACTCCGCTCATCGAGCTCATGGGAGTGATGGATGTGCATGAAGCCTTCACGGTGGTCGACCGCTTGGACGACATCCTGCCCGCGGTGACAGAGGGCATGGGACGCCGCGTGGCGGCCTAGCATGGCTTCCGGTTTTCCGTCGCCCGACGCCGCCCGTGCGGTGTAGGGTCGGCGTCTGCAGCCATGCATCCCGACAAGCAAATCTCCTCGTACACACGCCGCGTGGACCGCGCGCTCGACGCGTGGCTTCCCTCGGAATCCGATCGGCCCGTGACGCTGCACCGCGCGATGCGCTACAGCATCTTTGCGGGAGGCAAGCGCCTGCGGCCCGCCCTCTGCCTTGCAGCCGCGGAGGCGTGCCGCGGCACGGTCGCCCGGGCTCTGCCCGCCGCCTGCGCGGTCGAGTGCATTCATACCTACTCGCTCGTCCACGACGATCTTCCCTGCATGGACGACGACGACCTCCGTCGCGGGCGGCCCACGTCGCACAAGGTCTTCGGCGAGGGAGTCGCGGTGCTGGCCGGCGACGCCCTCCTCACCTTCGCCTTTGCGTTGCTGGCATCCGCAAAGCCCACCGCACGTTACGATGCGGCCGATGGCGTCGCCGAACTCGCCCGCGCCGCAGGGAGCCGGTTCCTTGTGGGCGGCCAAGTCGCGGATCTCGAGGCGGAGAACAAACGCTCCACTCCGGCCGAACTCCGCTTTATTCACCGCGGGAAGACGGCTGCGATGATCGTCGCCAGCCTCCGGCTCGGCGCGATGAGCGCGAATGCCACGCCGCGCGAACTTCAGGCGTTGTCCGACTTCGGAGAAAACCTCGGCCTCGCTTTTCAAGTCGTTGACGACATTCTCGATGTCACGCAGACGAGTGAAAAGCTCGGCAAGAGTGCCGGAAAGGACGTCGCTTCCGGCAAGACGACATATCCTTCCGTGATGGGCCTGGACGCCTCACGCAAAGAGGCCGCACGCCTCACGCGGTCCGCCCTTCGTGCCCTTGAGCCCTTCGGGGCGCGTGGAGCTTTCCTCCGCGCCCTGGCGGAGAAAATGCTCCGCCGCGAGAGTTGAGCCTCAGCGTTCGTCTTTCGGCGTGCGCCGCGCCGGCGCCGCCAGCGGATCGATGTTCATGAATGGCACGACATTCGAGCCCCCGCCAATGCGCGGAAGGACGCCGTCCCATTTCTCGACGGCACGGAGTTGGATGAGCTCCGGACTGGCCTGCAGTGCCTCGGCCTCGCGCCGGATGGCATCCGCCCGCGCCTTCGACTGCACCTCGGTCGAGTACGCCTCTGCATCCGCAGCGAGTTGGCGCTCGGCCGCACTGGCCTCCGCCTGAGTCACGCGCATGAGTTTCTCGTTCTTTGCCTGAAGAGCCTGTTGTTCGGCTTTCACCTTCGCTTCGATGGCGCGGTTGAAATCGTCGGAGAAATCAAAGTCCGTGATCGCGACGTTGGCGATCGTGATCGCCCCGTCGACGCCTTTCTCCTTCAGCGTGTGGTTAAGAAATCCCTCGAGAGCTTCCTGGATCTGTGCCTTGACCAACTCGCGCTTGGTGACGAGCTCCTCGGCGGTGAACTTTGCCGTCACCGCTTTCACGCATTCCTGAATGCCGGGCTCGACGAGCGAGGCCGAGACTTTCCCGAGATTCCCGATGCGTTGATACGTCAGGGGTGCGAGCGATCCGTTGAGCGAATACTGCGTCGTGACCTCCGTGCTCACCGTCTGCAAGTCCCGCGACGCAGCGGAGGCCTTCGCGTGGCTCGCGGTGAGCCGGATGTCCATCTGCTCGACTTGATCGATGAACGGGCGCTTGAAGTGCAGGCCCTCGGGCAGCGCCTCGGGTTGAACCGCCCCGAGCGAACGCACGACACCGACGTGTCCGCTCTCGATGACCACCGTCATGCTCCCAAGCAGAACAAAACCCGCGATGAGAAGGATCAGGATTGGAACCAGTGTGCGGCTGAGGGCGTTCATATGTGTTGAATGAGTTCGGATTTCTCAAAGCGCACCTTGGGCAGCACCGCATACTTGTCGTCCGCATGACGGTAACCTGCCGGACACGCCACCACGGCGCGGAACCCTTTTTCCGGCAGGCCGAGGATCTCGTCGTATTTTGTGGGGTCCATCCCCTCCATCGGACACGTGTCGACGCCGAGCACGGCCGCGCAGGTCATGAAATTCCCGAGCGCGATATAGACCTGTCGGGCAGCCCACTCCTCCACCCATTTCGAGCGTGGGCCGTTGATCACATCGCCCATCATCATCCCCTTGTAAAAATCGAGCGCAGCGGCCGTGCCGCCTCGCACCTCGACCATCCGGGCGATGAACCGATCGACGTAGGCCTCGTCGATATTCGTCCGGATTGCGAACACCACATGGTGCGAGCAATCCGTCACCTGCGCCTGGTTCCACGAATGCTCGCGCAGTGCCGCCTTCGTCGCCGGATCCGTCACCACAAAAAACTGCCACGGTTGAAGACCATACGACGAGGGCGAGAGCACCAGCGCCTCTTCAAGCGCCTCCCACGTCTCCTGCGGGATCTTCTTCGAGGCATCGAATTGTTTGGTGGCATAGCGCCAGCGGAGACCTTCCAAAAGCTGCGAAGCGGGAATCGTGTGCGACATGGCCGCGAATGGAACCCCAAACCCCCCGTCGCGCAAGGGGAAATGACGCCCGCGTTGGCATTCGGGGTGGGGATTCAACACCGCGCCACAGGGCCACCCATCCGAAGAGGCTCTCCAGTTTTCGATATCCAGAGGACGGGTGTTCGGCTAAGCAACCCGGAGAGCCAATTGTCCATGGAAGGCGTACCGGAAAGATTCGACAATTTCACCCAGATCCCGGGCGAGGATTTGATCACGCGGCTCTACAGGGAGCTCAAGCAGATGGCTCATGGTCGGCTTGTGCATGAAAAAGCCCAGCTCACTCTGAACACGACTGCCCTAGTGCACGAGGTCTGGCTTCGTTTGGAGAAGAGTTCTCCGGATCGCTGGCGCGATCGCGCCCAGTTTTTTGCTGCTGCAGCAGAGGCGATGCGGCGAATCCTCGTGGAGGCTGCACGCAGGCGGCTTGCAGTCAAGCGAGGGGCAGGGGTTGATGTATTGCCACTGGAGGGCATCGAGGTGGGTTCGGCGGCAACGGACGAGCGATTGCTCGCTGTTCATGAAGCCCTAGATCGATTGGAGGCCGAGGATCCCCAGAAAGCCCAGATCGTGAAGTTGCGTTTTTTCAGTGGGATGGAACACAACGAAATCGCCGCCCTTCTCAGCGTCAATGAGAAGACTGTTCGGCGGCACTGGACGCTTGCGAAGGTCTGGCTCTACAGGGAACTCACCTCGGACGAATAGCAGTGTCCGCTCTGGGCTCGCTACAGCGCATGAGGAATCAGTGAAGAGTTCGGCAGAAGATATTTTTTTGGAAGCGCTGGAGATGTCGCCGGACGCGCGTGCTGTCTTTCTCAACTCGACGTGCGGGGGCGACGCCGAGCTGCGTGGCGAAGTCGAGAGACTTCTCACCGATGCGGAGAAAGCCGAGGCCTTCTTTGGCGATCAGCCCACGCTGGCGAACCACCCCGTGGCCTCCGTGGAAGTTTCCCAGGAAAAGCCGGGCGATTCAGTTGGTCCCTACCGGCTTATCGAGAGGATCGGGGAAGGCGGCTTCGGCATTGTTTGGCTGGCCGAACAGGCGACGCCGATTCGCCGCCGCGTCGCCATGAAAGTGCTCAAAGCCGGCCTCGACACCGCGGAGGTGCTCGCGCGTTTCCAAGCCGAACGCGAGGCGCTGTCACGGATGGAACATCCGCACATTGCCCGTGTATTTGATGCGGGGGAGACATCGCGCGGACGGCCGTTTTTCGTGATGGAGTTTGTCGAGGGACGGGCGATCACGGAGTATTGCGATGCCGGACGCCGGACTCTGCGGGACCGTCTGCAGCTCTTCCTCGGTGTTTGCTCGGCGGTCAGCCACGCCCACCAGAAGGGAGTGATCCACCGCGATCTCAAGCCATCGAACATTCTCGTCACGGACGGACCGGATGGCCCCTTGGTGAAGGTCATCGACTTCGGCATCGCCAAGGCGGTTCAGGGCCGCCTCGCGGATGTCACGCTGGTGACCATCGCCCCACTTGGGCTTGGTACGCCCGCTTATATGAGCCCCGAGCAACTGGCGGGGCGAGATGTCGATACCCGCACGGATGTTTACAGCTTGGGCGTCGTCCTCTACGAACTGCTCGTCGGTGTTCCGCCGTTCGACCCGAAGGCCCTCCTCGTGGGTGGGGTAGACGAGTTGCGCCGTACCGTCTTGGAATCGGAGCCGCTCCGGCCGTCGCTGCGTTTTCGCAAGCTCCCGCAGGAAGTCCGCGCTGAGATCGCAGCCGCTCGGGTTCTCACGTCCGAAACGCTTCCCGTCAGCCTGACGAAGGAATTGGACTGGGTGGCGGTGAAGGCCTTGGAAAAAGACCGCGACCGGCGTTATGCGTCGGCCGACGCGTTTGCGGCAGACGTTGAAAGATTTCTCACGCAGCAACCGGTTACGGCCCGCGCTCCCACTCCGGCCTACCTGCTCTCGACCTTCGCCCGTCGGCATCGGACTGGGTTGTTCATCGCAGGGTTACTCGCAGCCATCCTCGTCACAGCGACAGTAGTCAGCGCACTGCTGGCCATTCGCGCATCTCACGCAGAGGCCGAAGCACGGCGTTTGCTTGCGGAATCCCAGAGAGCGGAGTCCGAGAAGGCACGCGCCCTGCAAAACTCCGAATCCGTCAGCGGACTCCTCGTCGACGTTTTTCGCCTTCCCGATCCCGAGAAAAACAGCCGCAACATCACCCTTGCCGAGGCGCTGCAGAAGGCCAATGCCAAGCTCGATGCTTTGCCCGCCGACCAACCAGAGCGCAAGGCGTTTCTCAAAGCCGTGCTCGCCGACACTCAGATGAACCTCGGAGCCTATCCGGAAGCCACAGAACTCTACAAAGAGGCACTGGCTCTTTCGACTCAAGCCACCGGGGAGGATTCGCCGCAGTCCCTCGGAATCCTCACTCGTCTGGCCAACCTTCTTAATGCCCGGGGCTACTACTCCGAGGCGCTGACCGCTTCTCGGCGGCTGGTCGAACTGCGGACCCGCTCGGGCACTGCTGATCCCCGCACGATGGAGGCTTTGCAGCAGCAGATCGAGAGCCTGCTTGTTTCCACCGGGGCAAAACCCCGCCCGACACCAACTCGCATCAACCGCCCGGAGCCTTCTGGTCCGCCACCCACGGACGAGGAACGCCACGAGCGCGCCCGCCAGCGCATTGTCAGCCTCGAAGCGGAACTCGAAGCCAGCCGGGTGAACACCGGACCGGACAGCGCCGACACGATCCAAGTCCTCAGAAAACTCGCCGACACATACTATGGATCCGGTCGTGGACAGGAGGCGATCCGGGTGCAGAGAGATCTCGTTGATATCCTCGAAAGGAAATACGGCCCCACCCACTTCATCACCATCCAAGACAAGGAAACCCTCGCCTTCTTCAACTGGCGCAGCGGGGGCTGGCGCGATGCCATCCGGCTTCAAGAAGAACTCTCGGAAGCGAGAAAACGCATCTTCGGGCCCGACCACGCCGACACCCTCGCCTCCGAGTCGCGACTGCTGGAGCGGCTTTACATTTCAAAAGTGCCCGACCGCGCTCTCCGGATCGGCGAAGATCTCGTCCCGCGAATGGACCGCGTGTTGGGAAAAGAGAACCGCAGCACTGCGCACGCCCGGAGTTTTCTCGGCCGCGCCCTTCTTCATTTCGGGCGAACGCAGGAAGGTCTCGCCGAACTTCAGCAGTGTGGCCCGTGGATGAACGATGATACGCTCGTCAATATGATGCTCGGAGGCCTCGAGGTCTGGTTCGGCAAAACGGAGGCCTACAGTCGCACACGGCAGCGCATGCTCGCCTATGCCGTGGCGAATTGCGACAACATGCCTACGCGGCCGGATATCGCTGAGCGCGCGGTCCTGACCGCCCTTCTGACCCCCGTTGAAGTCCCGGCGCAGATCGACGGTGCTCGCAAAGTATTGGCCCGCTGTGCCGTGACGCGCTCCGCCAAAAATGCGCCCGAGCTCAGAAACAGCTCGCCTCACTGGACGCGCTTCATGAATGGACTCGTCGAGTACCGCGACGGCAACTTCACGGACGCCCTCCGGATCTTCGATCAAGCGCTCGCGGAGTCGGGCGAGGCCGAGATTTCGAATAAACAACCCGGCATCCACATCCTCCGCGCCGCCTGCCTCCTGAAAATCGGCGACCCCACAGCGGCCCGGGCCGCCTACGACCTCGCCCGACAATCCCTCAACCTCCCCGAGGACGACGCCGAACCCTACAAGGGCCGCAACGCCTTTGATGGTCCCGACATCGTCAACTGGCTCCTCCTCCGGGAGGTTCGCCCGCTGTTTGACAGCCTCCCCGGCACGGCCACTCCCAGCGTGAAATCTAACACTGCGCCCGAGCCTCTCTCGGAAGCCGATGGAGATCACCAACCCGGCAATGTCATTGCCAGTTGGGACTTCAGCCAAGCAAAGAGGTTGAGTTCCTCACTCATCATCCCGGGCGTTGGCAAGGCTCCCGTGAATCTGATGGGTCAAAACGCCGCTTGGGCCGAGGTGGTCGACGACCCCGCCGCGCCCGGACGCCGCGCCGTCCGCTTCTCTGGATCCCCCGATCAACGTCTCGCATCCAGCAGGCAGTTCGAACTGGCCGAAGGACAAAACTTCAAAATCGAAATGGATATCAACCCCTCGGATGCCAATGACTCCAACAGACGCTTGGTTCGCTTTGCGAACTGCTTCGAACTCCGCCTCCGAACCGAAAAAGGAGGCATCGAGTTCATCATTTGGCGCGCTCACCAGGAGAGTGCCGTCGTCATGGCCAGCGTGGACTTCAACGCTTGGAACAAGGTCGTCGCGGAGTATCGAGAGGATGCTCTGGAGCTGACGATCAACGGGAAGTCGGTCCGCAAACCTCTCCCCGAGGATATGAAGATGCAGGCCGGGCTTGCTCAACTCCTGACCGCCCACGCGTCCGAGGGTCGGTCGTTCGCCGGATCCATCGGCTGTCTTCGCTGGAGCAGTGAACCGGAACCCGACCCCGTATCCTCCCGCAGGCGGTATGAGGCGACCCAGCGCGCGGAGAATCCAAGCCAGCCCGTTCTTCCCCAGTGAACTCTCTCGCAGCAACGAGAACCGGAAACTTGCGAAACCTAACCTGGTCAACTCATGCTCGTCCTCATTGTTATCCTTCTAGTCTTCCTCGGACTCGGTCACTCTGACTGTGAACTATCGGCAAGAGGAATCCCCTGCAAGTTCTAGCTCCGCTGCTGGGAAAATCCAAAGGTCTGGCGGCTTCCCGCGTCGTTGTCCATCTGATGCTCTTGACACCCTTGCTTGGGTGGGCCGAAACAGGAGGTGTGCTCACCGCGCAAGCGCCGATTTCCCTACTGGGTCCAGAACTTCGGTTCCCATTGACGCCCGATCTGTTGCCGGATGTGCCTCCACGATTCCCAAACCTAACCCCTATGAGTGAACACTATATCAGCGTATGGATTGCGAAACTCGATCCACTCCTTGAACAGGCTGCCGCTTTCTATGAGACCATCTCCTCCGAGCAAAAGCTGTGGGTGGGAATCGGAGTCGTCTTGGCGCTCCTGCTATTGATCGCCCTTTTCGTGGCCGTCTTCGTCATGACCGTCAATGGACTCAACCACCTTCTTCGCGGCCGTAACGAACCCTACCGGGACTGGAAGCCGATTCGTTGGTTCACGTGTCTTTGGTCGGGTGTCGCGCTCTGGGCCTTCTACGGTGCGCTCTCGCTGCGCTCGTCAGAAACAACTGGCTGGACACTGCTTCTTGCCGCCGCCGTCATTACAGCTGGAGGTCTCATATGGTTCGTCATCCGCCGGGTGGGACTGCTTCGCGGAGGAGCAGCTCTGCTTGTCACATCGGGTTTCGGCGCTATCCTCGCACCCATCCTCTACTTTCTTGGCATCGTCGCGGTCGCCCTTGCGATCATCCTGCTTCTGATTGGTGCCTGGCTCCACATCGAGTCGCGCACGGTGTATGTGAGGTCGCGTTGATCGTCAATAAACGCGAGACGAGAGCTTCGCCTGAAGGAACATCACGCATTCCCCGGTGTGCGGTGGGTGGGGCGTTGGTCGTTCTGCCTTCGGAAAACCGGGCTGGCATTTCCGTTCGGGCCGTGGATCGGAAGTTCTGTTCCGTCCGCAGCCTTGAGATTTCCGCCTCGGATCAGACTGAGTTTCGACGGTTCTACCGATAGCACGAATTCGAACTGTCCATCCGAGGGTGTCACTGGGTTGCCAGACTTGGCCCAGTAGACCACTCTTCCCCTCCATAGCACGTGATCTTTCCACCGTCCGTCGGTGATGACCTCCCATTCTCCATCCAATTGGATGACATCACCATCCGGCGTTGAGAACTCCCCAGCACCCTCACCGGACTCCCAAAAGCACAAGGAAAGCTCTCGACCGGCATCTTCGAATATCCACTCGCCGACAGGATCGGGCTGCTTCAGTTGGTCGATCCGTTTTAGCTTAACCCCCGAGGCCATACGAGCGAAAGGAATGGCGCCGGCCCCAATTGGCCAAGAACCGGTAAAGGTCATCATCGCTTGCAGTAGCGTGCCATCTTTTTGGAGGAACAGTTCGCTGTCCTTAATCCCACGACCACGCGGCGGCTTTGGCTTACTGAATGCTGTATCCAATGAGAGTCCGACATCAGTCGGCTCCACATCAACCGGTTCATCGTTTCCTAATTGCCGCTTCCACTCTCGGACGGAAATGTCCAGATGCACAGTATCGTCTGCGAACGACCATTGACCGGTGGCCCGTATGAGGTTGCGCTGAAAATCGGAATTCAGGGTATGCGGTGGCTCCTCATCGGCATACACCAATGTGGCCGATCCATCTTCAGCCAAGTCGAGCCGCATCTCGTATCGCATCCCGAAAATTCCCTTCCCAGCACCCTCCCAGCGCCCTGCTGGCTTAAAGTCTGCTGTCCAACCGGCAGCCATGCTGACACAAGCGATAACCATTCCGCAAAAGAGGCTGCGAAGTGCGTACCAAGGACCAAAAGGCTTTCTCCTGTGAATGAGGCCTAAGAAGAGATATTGAGAAGTTCTCATGCTTTCTCATGCGCAAAAATTTCGTATAAACGGACAAGTGGCTTTCGGCTATTGTCCTGTCCGTTAGCCCCCCGATTCCGCGCATGTATGGGTGAGTCCGATCTCATTCCGTAAACCCAATGACCCAATGAAAGCTCAATTCCAACTCTGGATCACGCTGCTGGTAGTTTCTTTCAGCCCTCACCTTCACGCTCAGCAGCAAGTGGCATCTGGAGTATCCCATTCTACCCCGGCCCAAGGCTTGGAAAGGTCTTCTGGCAAAGCGGCGCGTTTGAAAGTCTCCGTTTCAATGACGGTGAAGGTCGATGGTAAAGCTGCGGGAACGATGACTTTGCCGCCAGGAACAGTCGTCACCATTGCGGAAAGGAAGGATCACCAAGTTCACATCCGTTGGAAGAATCTTGATAACTGGGTGGATCTCGCAGTCCTTGAGTTGACCGAGCAGTTGGAATCGTCCAAACCAGCTGCCACCACTGTCTCGGCTGCTCCAGCACCTGAGGCAAAAGGTGGGACGACCTTTACTGGCGGAAGCACCCTCGCTGATTGGGATTTCAGCAAAGCACGTAAAAGCAAAGATTCGATCACTGTTCCGAATGAGCCAGATCTTTTCGGGGGATCGCTGGTTGGTGAAGGTCCTGACTGGGCAAATGTTGTCGTTGATGAGAAGGCACCAAACGGTAGGGCAGTGCGCTTCGACGGAACCGCGAATCAGAAACTTTCTTCAAAGGCTTCGATCGATATCGAAAAAGGAGCCGAAGTTCAGATCGAGATCGACCTTAATCCCTCCGAGGCAAATAGATCCACGGTGCGCATTTTACGGTTCGCGAATTCTTTTGAGCTTCGCCTCCTCTCCGAGTCAAGAACTCTTCAATTCCTTGTCTGGAACGAGTCAAACAAATACTCGAAGGTCGATACTCAGCTCACGTTTGACGCATGGAACAACGTCAAAGCAGCCTACAAAGAAGGCTTGCTTGAAATCACTGTTAACGGTGAAACCGTCCGGAAAAACTTACCCAGCGACATCATCATGCGAGCCGGGAGCGCCAAAGCTCTTGTAACACACTCCTTCGAGAATCAAGCCTTCTCAGGCTCGATAGGAAAAATCCGGGTGACGACACGAAGTGCAGCCAGTCCAGCTCTACCAGCAGCGGAAGCAGGCCCTGCCCCTCCGGCATCACAGAGCTTTACGGACCAAGAGGCAGGTGCTCCTCCGCCTGCGCTTGCGGAGCCTTCCGTAGCGAGATCGACCCATTCAGGTCTCGGAGATCTGAGTGAAGAAGTGATGATATGGGATTTCAGCAAAGCACGAGCCTCCGCATCAAAGATAAGTGTCTCGGGAACAAAGGGGCTCGAAGCCTCTACGAAGGGGGCAAAACTGAAGGATTGGGCCTCCCTTGAGGATGATCGCTCCGCGCCCGGTGGTCGCAGTCTGCGGCTGTACGGCGGGACCGAGCAAGCACTCGGCTCGTTGGATGAGTTCAACTGGGCTGAAGGCCAACCGATCCGGATCGAGATGGGAATGAACCCTTCCTCCTCAATGGATGGGCCGGTTCCTGTTCTTCGCTGTGCTGTTTTCGCAGTGGATTATATGGCGGATCGGCGGTCTGTGAGTTTCATCGTTTACCACAAGAACGGGTACACCATTGCAACCGCTCCTGCGGCACCCGACACATGGCACAACATAGTTGCCGAGTGCAGAGATGGGGCGCTCGAACTCAGCGTGGATGGTCAAACGACCCGCACCGAACTGCCCGCAGGCGTTGTGATGAAAGCAGGAGAGGGGCGGTCGTTCTTTGCTTTCCCGCGGAACGGGAAATCATTTCAAGGCTCGATCAGCCGTGTCGGTTTCTTTACCAAGGGTGCAGAATCAAAAGCTGAAAGGAACCGGCAGGAGCCTTCAGGCAGTGCCATACTTGGCCCTCCCTCGTCGCAAGGTTCGACTCCCGGGGTTCCACGTGAGCTTGTCGGCCCATGGAAAACAGGAACCCACGCCACAGCACACACTTACGATTTCAAATCCAGCGGCGAGGTCATCCGCAGTTTTCCTATCTGGTCAGGTAGCAGATCTCAGAGTGTTGATGATGCGGAAATAGAACTGCAAGAGTGGCAGGCGTTCCAGAAAGATGGAAAGATTGTCGTTTGTCCGAAAAGACCCTATGCGACTTATAAGGAATGGTTCGAAATCCCAATTCCTTTCGACCCGCTGAAACCCTCTGCTCTATTCTACAGAGTCACTGAAGGCGGACTTACGGAAACAACCTTTGTTTTGACAAAACCTGCAACATCCTCAGCAGGCATGACGAGCTCCGGGAATCAAGATTCCAGCAGTCCCACGGGCAAAGAACAGTCACACAATTCGGCATCCGGAGCTGTTCAGCGATCCCAAAGCCAACGAGATGCGGTCGCGACCAGTCTGCACACACTGCTCCCGATTACTGTCAGTGGTCAGGTGCTTGAGGTTACCCGTCTTGGAAAAGGACCCATTGGTGTGATTTTCTTCGGTCACTCGGGTTCTCAAGAGATGGTGGCCACCCTTTTGAAGGACGAGAAGTGGTTCGGGGATTTGTTGCCTGACCAGTGCTCGTTTTTCCTCTGGAGCTATCCCGACGCACCGCCATTTGATAAAGTCAACGAGACGATTAAAACCTACCGTGGCGGTGATCAGTCCGTGAGGCTTCCCCTTCCGGGCATCGCAGAGAGCGTCGTGTCGCAAATTCGGAAAGCAACAGGGATCGAGAAGTTTCTCATTGTCGGTAATTCTTTGGGGGCCGGACTCGTGCTCTGGGACTACCCGAAGCTCGTCAATGACCCTGCCCTCAGTTTCTTGCTCATCTCCCCCACGGAGGCCTTCTTGCCCGAGGTCGGCGGGATTCCCACACTCGAACGCACCATGCTTTTGGCTGCAAAGGGTTGGATGAACCAAGATGGGCAAATGAGAACCGACTCATTTTTGAAAGGTGAGGAGGCCTGGGATTGGGTGGCCCAGTATCGCGATGACGAAGTGGGAGACTTGATCACAAGCAGCGTTCCGGATGCCCCAGTGCAGGAAAAGACTTTGCCGAATGGAAATGTCACACGCGTGAGGATGCTACCACGCCAGGACTTCAAGATGGGCCATAAAACCATCGGTGGCGACATCAACGCGGAGCTGCTCGGGAAGCTCATCCGCGTGAATCTCGGGCTTTCTCCCAAAGAATCGTTGGCCGAACCCCCGAAGCAAACGGAATAGTTGCCCGTTTCATGGGGCTTTCTGCGCACGATCTCAGTGAGTCCTCGTCGCGAGGGATGCGGATTCGTGGAATCATCAACAACCTGATCAACCTATGCTCGTCATCATTGTTATCCTTCTGGTATTCCTTGGACTCGGTCACCCGGGCTGTCAACCAGCGACAAGAGGAATCCCCTGCGTCGTATGCGGCAAAACGGCAGTCTATGAGCCGGGAGCCACGACGGAGGGTTTGCGTTACGTCTGCCCGGAGGGCCACGTCACGAGAAGCAACCGTTTAGTTCGGTGAAGGCCACTTCGCAGGGAGAATGAAAAAATCGAGACAGCATGTCCGTTGCGCAGACGTTCTCACGCGTTACATATTGTGAATACCTCACCCCCTCTGGCTGCAATTCGTAAACGATGCATTGCTACGTTGGGCGTGGTTCTTGTTAGCGTCCTCGCGTGTGCACCACTGCCTGCTGAATCAGCAGCGCCCGATGCTGTTGAGCAGTTTCTTCAGCTCCTGAAGTCGGGCGAAATTGGTTCCATCCGAGCGTGTTTGAAGGAGCACCCTGAAGTCGCCAGCGCAGGGTTTGTTGTGGATGGATTAAATACGAATGCACTCTGTTCCGCTGTGGATCTTGTTCCCAAAAGTGAGTCCCGGATCGACGTCTTTCGTCTCCTTGTGGAAAGTGGGTCCGATCCGAAGTTTGTTCAAAATCGTCTGTCGGACCCCCGCGTGTCCTACAATGCCGTCAGCTACCCCGAAAAACTGAGCCCGGGTGAGTTGGAGTATCTGCTCGATGCGGGAGCGGACCCGAACCAAGGTGTGTGTATGCCCCAAGAACCGCCGCTCCTCCGCATTGTTCGAATGCTGGCCGAGGGGCGGGGCAAACTCGATCGTTACAAGGTGGTCGAGTTGGTGAGGGCTCTGGTGAAACACGGTGCGAACCCAGCAAAACCAGCCGGTATTCCCGTTCCGATCGAGATCGGCGGAACAAAAATCGTGAACCCTACCGCCCAAACAATCGCCGATGCAATCGGCTTCGAGGATCTGAAGACCGCCCTGAGTAAAGGTGCAAGTCCTCAGAACTGAGGCTCCAGAGGCGCCCTCGCTATGACAAACGTCGTGGCCCAGTTTCCAAACTTCCGCTCAAGAGCACTAACGCGTCACGCACCTCTTCAAATCGCAGCCCTTCTGACGCTTTTGGCACCCTTGTTCGTGTGGGCGGAAACAGGAGGCGTGCTCACCGCGCAAGCGCCCATTTCACTATTCCTGCACGGCGAGGTTGTAGGGAGCGCGGTGCTGCAACCTGGCACCCCGGTTCTCATCCTTCGCACTGAGAACGGCCGTACGGAGGTCCGAGCGGCAAGCGGGAGCACATGGGTGAACGCTTCGGATGTTAAGGCCACAGGAGTCATTCCCGCCTTCGTCGAAGCCCAGGCGCAACGGGAGCGTATGGTGACCCTTCAGCGTCCGAGCTGCGGGAGTCGCAGCTCACGCACGCCGGTCCAACACGTTGCCTTCCGTGCGCCACCTGTGCCCGATCTTCCGACCGGCCGGGAGGACATTCGTGCCGCCTGCGTTCATAGAGAAAAGCGGGTGCTCACTCTCACCAATGCCGAGCGCGCTGCGCGGGGCCTTCCGCCGCTGAAGTGGGATGAGGACCTCGCCCGCGCTGCGAGGTTCCATGCGGCACACATGGCCAACTTCCGCTACTTTGATCACCGAACTCTCGGCAAAACCGGCACCCTCGATCCTCAAACCCGCATGCGCCGCTTCAGCTTGAAGGCCCGAGGCGAAAACATCGCCCAAAGTGGAGCCAATCCAGAGGAAGTCGTCGCGATGTGGATGCGATCCCCGGGCCACCGACAGAACATTCTTCGGCGCGAAGCCAAAACCCTCGGCGTCGGCAACTGCGGCCCCTACTGGGTCCAGAATTTTGGCGTGAACTGAGCGCTGTCCGTTTTCCGCCTGGTTCCACGCGGGTTGTAGTGATGAGTGATCAAGCACTACCCAACGAGCCTGTTCCCCAACCCGCACCCACAGTGCAGACACCGACGCCTCTTCCACCAACCCCGAAATCGCGCGGGAGAATTTTCGGCGTCTGTTCTGTCGTCATCGCTCTGGTCGGTATCCTTCCCCTGCTCGCGTTTGCGTTCGTATGCCTCGCTGCTGCAACCCCCGGAGAAGGGGCGAATCTTCTGATACTGCTGGCAATGGGCTTTTTTCGGCCTCATCGTGCACTTGGTCGGTTTGGTGCTCGGAGTCGTTTCCTTTGCGATGAATGCCCGAAAACTGGGCATTTCGGGGATTCTGCTCAATGCAGCAATTCTCACCCTCGCCGGCGTCGCTTTCCTCTTCGTCCTGATCAGCGGAATCTGAACCTGTGCCTGTCCGTCCGCCGGTTGGTTTTGCGCGTGCTTGTGTGATGAGAATGATCAGCATCCTTGAGAACTTGACCCGCCGCCTGTTGCCGTCCTTCCTTTGCATTGCACTGGCGGGAATCGCCACTGGAAGTGAAATCACAGACCAGACCGTCGCCATACTCTACGAGGTAAAGGCTGACATCCCCACGCCGCGAGAACGCATCGCAGAGTCGATGAGTGCAGACTACCGCCAACAGCGCGACGAGTTTTCGCGCCATGAATTTCTGGAGAAGTTGAACCCCGTCATCGATCGACGCATCAAGGAGGCAGCGGAAACAAAAGATTTCACTGTGACCGTAGGCACGCAACTTGAGGATTATGATTTCACCAGAAAGGCTTTCCCGACTGGCACGGCGCCCGATTCCTTCATTCCTTTCCGTGGCGACTATGTCGTTCGGTTCACGAACCCTCAAGAAGTCAGCCATATCTCCGTGCCACTGGAGGAGGCCAAGAAGGCTGCCACAGCTCTCAAGTCGTCACGCACCGTCGCGATTACATACACGGGCACCCTCGACAAATCCGTGGAGGAAACGATCAATTACGCCACACGCAAGGTGGTCTATCTGAAGATTCACAAAATCACCCTCGTTCTCGCGAATGGTGGACAGCAGTTCACACAAGACATCGGACCGGGCGCTCCATAGCGAGAAGCCCGATCAGTGATTCCCCGGCGTGCGTCGGGACGGACGGCAACAAGATGAGCATTCGCTACGAGATTTCCACGCCAACCCAAACGATTCGATGAATACCACAAACGAGACCATCAAACCAAACATAAACTTCTCCCCATTTAAACCCGACGACCTTACGGGCCGCAGGACTTTTTTGGGTGGGTTTTACGTCAGCATCTTCATTCTACTGTTTTTTCCCCTTCTGAATATCTCCTTCGACGTCTCCGCACTGGGAGCGATGGCCGGAGTGCATCAGGAAGCACAGCGGCAGATTGAAGGGTTACTCTTTGGTAAGAAAGCAGTGGCATGGTTCACGCTTCTGCTTGGAAGCGTCGTGCCAGCCATTTTGATCGTTATACGTCGCCCAGTCTCGAAGATTTTGAAGGGAGTCGCGCTGGTGCTCTTCGCACCCGCGCTCCTCTTTGCAATTCGAATCATGAACGACCAAGGTTCCTTGTCTGATTTTGGAGGTTCGGTAACTTGGGGACCGACCACTTGGGCTGCGCTCTACTTTGCCGCTCTCATCGCTAGTGTTGTTGGTATTGCTCGGCTTGGGCGCAAACAAGCCACCGTCGAAGCCATTGTAGTACCGTCGAACGATTGACGGGTCAGGAAAAGAAGATAGCCGCGTTCCGGCTCAAAGCCTTCCTGAGAGATTCGCACAAAGGACCCCGCTTTTTCCTACCCGGGCTTGATGGCGATCAAGGAAGTCCGGGCGGGCGTGTGCACAAGATGCGGCACATTTTTTGGAGTCCACCCACCAGATGTAGAGCTTAACACCGATTTCTCCCCATGTCCGACATCCCGACCACGTCTGTTGATCCCGCGAAAGTTCTTGAGGAATACATCGGTCGGACGGACTGGCGGGTGAGTGCGAATGCGAACCAGGGGTATTCGTTGGGGGGGATGATTCTGAATGCGGCGGGGAAGCTCACGGCGAACTATTGGCTGGACCACATTTATCCACCGCCGGTGGGCCAGGCGCACCGGCACGCGGACATCCACATTCATGATCTGGATATGTTCTCGGGTTACTGCGCGGGGTGGTCGCTGCGGCAGTTGTTGGCGGAGGGGTTCAATGGCGTGGCGAACAAGGTCGAGTCGGCGCCGCCGCGGCATTTCCGCACGGCACTCGGGCAGATGGTGAACTTTTTGGGTACGCTGCAGAACGAATGGGCGGGCGCGCAGGCGTTCAGTTCGGTTGATACGTATCTGGCGGCGTATGTGCGGGCGGATCGATTGTCGCCGGAGGAGGTTGAGCAGGGCCTGCAAGAGTTCGTATTCAATCTGAACGTGCCTTCGCGCTGGGGCACTCAGACGCCGTTCACGAATCTGACATTCGATTGGGTCTGTCCGGAGGACCTGCGGGAAACGCCGGCGCATGTCGGAGGACGCGAGGCGGGGTTCACCTACGGCGAGTTGGGTGCGGAGATGGATCTGATCAACCGGGCGTTCCTGCGCGTGATGGCGCGCGGCGATGCCCGCGAGCGGGTGTTCACATTCCCGATTCCCACCTACAACATCACCGAGGACTTCCCGTGGGAGAGCGAGACAGCGCAGCTTCTCTTTGAGGTGACCGCGAAGTACGGGCTGCCGTATTTCCAGAACTTTCTCAACTCCGAGCTCAAGCCGAACATGGTGCGCTCGATGTGCTGCCGGTTGCAGTTGGACCTCCGGGAGTTGCTGAAGCGGGGGAACGGCCTCTTCGGCTCGGCTGAGCAAACCGGTTCGATTGGCGTGGTGACCATCAATGCCGCCCGGCTCGGGTATCTTTTCTCGGGCCGCGAAGAGGCGCTTCTGGAGCGACTCGACCACCTCATGGAGCTTGCGCGGCAGAGTCTGGAGATCAAGCGCCGGGTGATTCAGGAGCATATCGATCGCGGACTGTATCCCTTCACGCGGCGGTATCTGGGCACGCTGCGGAACCATTTTTCCACGGTTGGCATCAACGGCATGAACGAGTGCATCCGGAACTTCACGAAGGACTCGGAACACATCGCAACGCCGTGGGGTCGTGCCTTCGCCCTGCGTGTGCTCGATCACATGCGGGTCCGCATGGTCGCGTTCCAGGAGGAAACCGGCCACCTCTACAACTTGGAAGCCTCGCCGGCCGAGGGCGCGACTTACCGGTTTGCGCGGATGGACCAGCGGAATCTCGAGGGTATCCTGCAAGCAGGGACGCCGGAGGCCCCGTTCTACACGAATTCCACCCAGCTCCCGGTCGGCTGGACGGATGATCCCTTTGTCGCTTTGCGGCATCAGGACGACCTCCAGACGCGCTACACGGGCGGCACGGTGCTTCATCTTTACATGAACGAACGGCTCTCCTCGGCCCGTGCGTGCGGGGAGTTGATTCGTCGGGTGTTCACAAACTTCCGGCTGCCCTACCTGACGATCACCCCGACGTTCTCGATCTGCCCGCACCATGGCTACCTCGCCGGCGAGCACGAGTATTGTCCCGTGTGCGATGCCGAGATCGCGGCTTCGCCTTCCGCCGCGGCATGAATCCATGAAAACCCAACGAACCGAACGCACGAAATGCGAAGTTTGGACGCGCGTGATGGGCTACCACCGCCCGGTCTCGCAGTTCAATGCCGGGAAACAAAGCGAACACCGCGAACGCACGCCGTTTGTCGAGGCGCGGACGCACGCCTGCCGCAAAGCGGCTTGAGCGGGGCGTGCGAGTTGCGGGTCGGGGGGTTCGTGCCGTTTACAACGGTGGATTTCCCCGGCCGTCTTGCAGCGGTTGTTTTTTGCCAGGGCTGCCCGTGGCGGTGCGGGTATTGCCACAATGCCCACCTGCAAGCGTTCCATGCGGGAACTCTCACTTGGAGTGAGGTGCGCGACTCATTGGCCGAGCGCAAAGGATTTCTCGAAGCCGTGGTCTTCAGCGGCGGCGAGCCGACGGCGCAGGCCGGACTTGGACGTGCGATTCGCGAGGTGCGCGCGATGGGATTCCTCGCAGGCCTTCACACCGCAGGAGCTTTCCCCGAGCGGCTGGAATCTCTCCTGCCCGATCTCGATTGGATCGGGCTCGACATCAAGGCACCGCTCGATGCGCGGTATGGCCGGCTCACCGGTCGGCGGGGTGCCGAGGAATCCGTCCGCAGCGCACTGGCCGCCATCCTTCGCAGCGGCAAGCCCTTCGAACTCCGCACAACGGTCCACGGGCTCACGGAATCCGATCTGTGCGACCTCTCGCGGGACCTCGAGGAATGCGGCGCACCGGCCACGCGGTTCCAGGCGTTCCGCCCGCCGCGCGGGATCAGAGGGAGTTGAGGATGCGCTGACGTTGCGCGGCGTATTCCGTGTCCGTGACGAGACCTTTGTCGCGGAGGGCATTGAGTTCGCGGAGTTTCGATTCGACCGAGCCATCGTCGCCCCCGGTCCGGTCGACGATTTCCCCCAGCGGATCGGCCTCTTCGGAGGGCGAGGTGAGATCGAGGAGTGAGAGACGTTTCTTCTGCGTCGCGTTGTAGAGGTTGTAGGCGACATTCACGATTCCGACGAGGACGAACAGGACGCCGAACAACGGGAAAAATGTGGCGAAGGGCTCGGGGGCATTCCGCGTCATCGAGTAGGCCATAACGGTCCAGAATATGCCGAAGAGCACGCCGATGATGCCCCCGAAGGCACCCATGGCCGAGGGGCCGCGTCCGGGTTTGAAGTGGCGCATGGGATCAGGGGCGGAGTCCGGCGAGGCGGACGTGCTGGTTCTTGCCCTTGAGTTGGTGTTCGCCGAGGTCCTCGAAGCGTTCGCGTTCCGGCGTGGCGAGGAGAGAGACGAAATCTGCCGAGGCGGTGAGGCGCTGGTCGAATTGCTTCATCACACCCTCCATGCGGAAAACCGTGTTCACCGTGTCGCCGATGATCGTGGCGTCGCGCTGGGCGACGAGACCGATGTTTCCGCAGGTGACGGGCCCGTGGTGAAGCGCGACGGCGATGCGGAACGGGGCGGTGGCATCGTGCGGCCAGCGGCGTCCGGCGGCGGTCTCAAGGAGTCGCACACCGGCGGCAAAAGCACGGCGGGCTTCCTCACCGGGCTCGCCCGCCGCCTGCACCCAATAGGCGAGGACGGCATCACCGATGAATTTGTCGATGGAGCCGCCCTCGGATTGCAAAATGTCACCCGCTTGGCGGAACCAATCGCCGAGTGTGCGGGCGAGTTGGTCCTCGGGAAGGATCTCGGACATCGTGGAAAAGCCGCGGATGTCGCAGACCATGACGGCGACGGTAGCTGTGTGGTCGCCGGCGACCGACGTCCCGGCGGCCATCGTCATTTCGGCGAGCGGCCCGGCCTCGGGGGACTCCAGAAGGCGCAAGGTGATCTCGGTATCGGCGGCCCGGATGGCCGCACCTTCGTCGAGGGTCACTGGGGTGATGACGCGGCGGCCGTTCACAAACGTCCCGTTGCGGCTGCCGAGGTCCATGATCTGGTATTGCCAGGAGTTGTGGCAGCGGATGATGGCGTGCTGGCGCGAGACGAGCGGGCTCGTCGCCAGGCTCACCGTGTTGTCACGACCGCGGCCGATGGTGGCGGTGTTGCCGATCTCGACTTCGAACGGTTCGCCGGCCGGGGGGCGGATGTGGAGCAGGGCCCGCATGGGGGGACTCAGGTGGCGCGCTGGTTATGGGCCGGAGCGGTCTTCGGCCGGAGCGTGGGTTGCTTCTTCCCGAGTTCGCTGTGGTCGACATCATCGGGCACGCCGGCGGCATTTGCGAGGTCCGCCTCCTCGGGCGGGAGGAAGGCCTTGAAGCGGTTCTTGTCGATGGCCTTCATGTAGGCCTCGTGGGGCGAGACGGCTCCGGCAACAAGTTGCTCCCAGATGGCGTCGTCCATGAACTGCATGCCCTCGCCTTTCCCTCCAACGATGACGTCCTGGAGCTTCTGGGTGGCTCCCTCGCGGATGATGGCGGCGACGGCGTTGTTCACGACGAGAATCTCGTTCACGGCGACACGTCCGCTGCCGTCCTGCTTCTTCATCAGGAGCTGCGCGACAACACCGCGCAGGGAGGCGGAGAGCATCGTCCGCACCTGGGCCTGCTGGTCGGCGGGGAAGACGTCGACCATACGGTCAACGGTCTTCCGGGAGTTGTTCGTGTGCAGGGTGCCGAAGACGAGGAGTCCGGTCTCGGCGGCGGTGAGGGCGAGAGAGATGGTCTCCAAGTCACGCATTTCACCGACAAGCACAATATCGGCATCCTCGCGCAGGGCGGCCTTGAGGCCGATGGGGAAGGAAGGCGTGTGCTCGGGAACTTCGCGCTGCGTGATGGTGCTGAGCTTGTTCCGGTGCACGAACTCGATCGGCTCCTCGACGGTGACGATGTGGCGGGAGAAGTTCGAGTTGATGTAGTCGATAAGGGCGGCGAGCGTGGTGCTCTTGCCCGAGCCGGTGGGTCCGGTGACCAGCACAAGCCCGCCGCGCATGTGACCGAACGTCTTGATGACCGGCGGGACGCCGAGTTCCTCCAGCGTCTTGATTTTTGTGGGGATGATACGGAAGACGGCACCGTAGCCGTTGGTCTGCTTGAGATAGTTGCAGCGGAAGCGGTTCTCCTCGTCCATCTCGTAGGCGAAGTCGAGGTCGCCGTGCTCCTCGAACTTCTGCCAGCGCCGGTCGCCGCTGATCTCGCGGAGCATGAAACTCATCTCCTCGTTTGTGAGAAACTCTTCGCGGATGGGGATGATCTCGCCGTGGCGGCGGATTTTCGGCGGCTGGCCCTCGCCGAGGTGGAGATCGGAAGCGCCGGCTTCGATGAGGACTTTGAAAAACTGGTCGATGTAGGCCATGGCTCAGAGTTGTCCGGTGATTTGCAGCATCAGTTGTTTCTGTTCCGCGCGGTAGACGGCCTCTTCCGCGGAGATGGTGCCGGCCTCGTAGAGCTCTTTGATGGAGTCATCCATGAGCTGCATGCCGAGCTTGCGGCCGGTCTGGATAATGCCGGGGAGCATGAACGTTTTCGCCTCACGGATGACGTTGCCGACGGCGGGCGTATTCATGAGAATCTCGATGGCGAGTGCGCGGCCGCGGCCGTCGGCCCGGGGGATGAGTTGCTGGGAGACGATGCCGCGCAGGGATTCGCTCACCATGATGCGGATCTGGTCGCGCTGGTCGGTGGGGAAGACGTCGAGCACGCGGTCGAGCGTTCGGGCGGCGTTGCTGGTGTGCAGCGTACCGAGCACGAGGTGGCCGGTCTCCGAGGCGGTGATGGCGAGCGAGATCGTCTCCAGGTCGCGCATTTCCCCGACCATGATCACGTCGGGGTCTTCACGCAGGGCACCACGGAGGGCGTTGGCGAAGGACTTCGTGTGCGTGTGCACTTCACGCTGCGTCACGTGGCATCCTTTCGAGGGGATGATGTATTCGATGGGATCTTCCAGCGTGATGATGTGGTCGCGGCGGGCGCGGTTGATTTCATCCACGAGGGCGGCGAGCGTCGTGCTCTTTCCGCTGCCGACCGATCCCGTCACGAGCACGAGGCCGTTGTGGTATTGGGTGAGGAGCTTGAGTTGCGGAGGAAGCCCGAGCTCGTCCATCGAACGCACGGTACTGTTGATGATGCGGAATACGAGTTCGTAGCCGAGGCGCTGGCGGACGACGCTTGTACGGAAGCGGCCCATGGCGTTCGAATACGCAAAGTCCACGTCGCCACGTTCCTCCAGAAGTGCGCGCTGGGCGTCATTCAAAAACCCCATCGCCAGCCGTTCGGTGTCCTCCGCCGTCAGCATGGGAGCCTGCTGCCAGATCGGCTCAAGAAGACCGAACCGGCGCCACACCGGGCGGGAGTTCACAGAGAGGTGAATGTCGGAGGCCTCGGACTCTTTGCCAATGGCCAGATACTGGTCAACATGCTCGAGCGTGCGGACCTCCTGCTGGTCCACCACTTCGATCGCGGGGGATTCTTCGCTCACGGGGGCTTTTTATCCTGCGGGGAGGGATTCGGCCAACATTTTTGCGCGAACCGGGTTGACGTGCCCGGCAGGCACCGGCGGAATGGCAGGAGGACATGAAGAAACCGCCAACGTATCTCTGCCAGCGCTGTACGAATTGCTGCCGGTGGCCGGGCTTCGTGCGCATCACGGATGCAGACGTCGCGGCCATCGCCGGCCATCTCGGCATGGACGAGCACACCTTCATCCAAACCCACACCCGACTCCGCCCGAACCGCGACGGGCTCGCCCTCATTGACCACCCGGACGGCTCGTGTATCTTCCTGCAGGGTCGGGACTGCGCCATTCAGCCCGTGAAGCCCTCGCAGTGCCGGGATTTTCCGAACGGATGGAACTTCCCGGGTTGGCGCGATGTTTGCGAGGCGATCGAAGTTCCGTGACTGGGGGCGAAGAAAAGGGTTGCTAACGGCGGGGGCACTGGTAGCCTCTTGACCCTTTTCCCATGCCAAAACCCATCGCACGCAGCAAAACGCGCAAGTCCGTGGCCAAGCGCTTCAAGGTCACCGGGACCGGCAAGCTCGTCCGCTCGAAGGCGAAGCGCCGTCACCTGCTCTCCAGCAAGAACGCCAAGACCAAGCGCAAGCTCGCCAAGGCCGCCGTCGTCCATGAATCGGACGTCGACCGCATCAAGGCCTGCCTGCCCTTCCACAACTAGCCTTTTTCGATCCCACGGACTGCCCCCGCACCGGCGGGGGATACGGAGCCGGCGAGTCCGGGGATCCTACGAAACGAACAGCCGCTCCACGGAGACCCGGTGACAAACCGGGAAAACAGACATGCCAAGAGCAACCAATGCTCCCGCCAGCCGCGCGCGCCGCAAGCGCGTGATCGATGCCTCGAAAGGGTATCGCGGCCGCCGTTCCAAACTCTTCCGCTACGCGAAAGACGCGCAGATGAAGGGAAAATACTGGGCTTACCGCGACCGGAAGACCCGGAAGCGGAATTTCCGCGCGTTGTGGATCACGCGTCTCAGCGCCGCCGTGCGTGCCCAGGGCCTCACCTACAGCCGCTTCATCGAGGGGCTGAAAGCCGCGAACATCACGATCGACCGCAAGGTTCTTTCGGACATCGCAATCCAGGACGAGGCAACCTTCAACCTCATCGTGGGGAAAGCCCGCGAGGCACTCGGGGCGAAGGCTCCGGCCGCCGCCGCGAAGTAAGGACTTCATCGGGCGGGAGGCGACTCCCGCCCGGTATCCGATGATCGAGCAGATCGAGTCCCTCCGCTCCGGGGCGCTCTCGGAGATTACCGCCGCCGCCGACCGTGCCGCTCTCGAGGCCGCCCGTGTGCGTCTGCTCGGCAAAAGCGGAGCTCTCACGGCGCTCAGCGAGGGGATGCGCAACGTGCCCAAGGAGGAGCGCCCGGCCATGGGCAAGCTCCTCAACGAGCTGCGCTCGGCCGTCGCGTCCGCCCTTGAGGAACGCAGTGCCGCGTTCCTCGCCGACGAGGATGCCGCCGCCGCGCGGCGTCTCGACCTTACCCTTCCCGGCACCGCGCCGGCCGCTGGCACCCTGCATCCCCTCACCCAGCTCCTCGACCGCGCCGTGCGCTCGTTCCGCCGCATGGGCTTCGCCATTGCCGACGGACCCGACATCGAGACCGAGTGGCATTGTTTTGATGCGCTCAACACGCCGCCGGACCACCCGGCGCGCAATGAGCAGGATACCTTTTATCTCCCCGACGGGCGCCTTTTGCGCTCGCACACCTCGACCATCCAAATCCGCGTGATGGAGTCGACACCGCCCCCGGTGCGTATCATTGCGCCCGGTGCCGCCTATCGGCGCGACGAGGTCGATGCGACGCACCTGGCCCAGTTCACCCAAATGGAAGGCCTCTACGTTGCCGAAAACGTCAGCCTCGCCGACCTGAAGGGGACGCTCGAGTTTTTCTTCCGCGAACTCTTTGGCTCCGGCACCGAAATCCAATTTCGTCCGCATTTCTTTCCGTTCACCGAGCCCAGCTACGAGATCGACATCCGTGCCGAGGCGCTTGGCGGGCAGTGGATGGAACTCGCCGGTTGCGGCATGGTCGACCCGGCCGTCTTTGAGGCGATCTGCGATCGCCGCGGCGACCGGCTCTACGATCCGGAGCGCGTGAGCGGATTTGCCTTCGGCTTCGGACTCGACCGGCTCGCAATGAATCTCGCCCGCATCCCGGACATCCGGATGCTCGTCGAGAACGACCTCCGGTTCCTGCGGCAATTCTGACGCCGGGGTTCACACTTCCGGCGGGTGAAGCATCCCACCAAAGCGGAGGGAGGTCACCGGCCGGGCGGTTACGGGGTGGTAACGCGAAGTCGGAGGAAGCGGGCACCCGTCGAGGGCAGAGGCACGGAAGAGCGGACCTGCTGCACGGTGCCGTTGTCGGACAAGACGGTCGTTGTCACGCCGTTCGCAGACCACACAATCGGCCGGGTTCCGAGTGAGGCCGTCCATTCGGGGGTGAAGGTGACCGAGCCCAGCGCTGACCGCGCGCGGGTGTAGTCGAGGCGGAGCGTCGAGGTCGTGGCATCCGCCGAGACAACCGGCAACGAACCTGAAGAGGGCTGCATCGGGTTCGATCCCAAGGCGAATTCAAGCAGGTTTGGCAAGCCGTCAGCGTCCGGATCGGCGGTGTCGGCGGCGTTTCCTGTATTGGCGGAGGAACCAAAGTTTGCAAGGCGCCACGAGTCGAGAGGGGAGGCGACCAGAACGGTGAGTGTGCGGGAGGTTTCACCGTTGGCGTTCGAGGCGGAAAGTCTCAGCACGTAGCTGCCAGCGGCAGAGAATGTGACGCTCGTGGCCGGTGCAGTGGCGTCGGCTAAGAGGGCGGAGCCCGGGCCACTGACGAGCGACCAGAGCGACGAGGTCGCGTTGGCTACGCTGCCAAGCAGGCTCGCGGGCTGGCCGGCGGTGGCAGCCGGGGCCGAGCCGGGATCGGGCGAAGGCGCGAAGAGATAGGTGAGCGCGAGCTTGAGTTGAGGGCGGCGGGCCGTGGAGACATTGTCGTCCGACGCGAAACGGACGAAGTTGTTGCTGGCGCCGGACTCGGTGAGCGGGGAAACGATGGCAAGGTTGAGTGGTGCGGAGTTCGTCACCGCAGACTGCGCGGCGGAGACGAAGGCGGCGCTGCTCGGGAAGGTTTTCTGCGTGAATGTTTGGTTGGCGGAGAAGCCGGAAACTCTGGCGAGGACAGTGGTGTCGATCTGGCCGCCGGCGGTGGTCCAGCTGTTGACACCGTCGTGGGTATTCCAATCGGCACCTGTGCCGGCCCCGTCGGTCGCGGAGGAACCGCTGCCTGCGCCTTCGGCGAAGGAGCGAAGGAGTGGACGCAACTCGATGTCGCCGACCACACCCGTGCCGATGGCATCGGTCCAGACATCGAGTGTGGCGGAGGTGACGGTGGCGCCGGTTGGCACCCCTGTGAGATCGAAGCCGAGGAGCGAGCGGAATGCGCCGGAGTTTCGTCCGACGAGCATTTGATCGCGCGCGCCCGAATTCCAGGAGGCCGAATCGGCGCGGAGGAAAGTCGCGGCGTGGGCATAGCCGTTCACGCCCTGGCGAAGCACGACGGTTTCCGGAGGAGCCACGATCACAGTGAGATCCGTCGAGGCGGAGCCGAGCGCGTTGGAGACAGTGGCGCGGAGCACGTAGGTGCCGGGTGCGGAGAAAGCGACGGAGGTGTCGGTCGAGTTTGAGCCGACGAAAGTGGCGACTCCGGGGCCGGAAATCTGCGTCCAATCCAGTGTGCTGGTGGGGCCGCCGCCCATGCTGATCACAAGGCGCAGGGCGGAGGCAGAGTCAGCGAGGGCAAGCGGGCCCGAGGAGGGATTCGGGACCGGGCTGGAGAGCGTGACGGTCGGATCGTCGACGACGGGGAAACCGGCGAGAGGAGTCCAGAGAAGATTGACGCCGGTGGGCGTGTGTTGGAGGGAAAAAGAACCGTAGGTGGACGCGGCATTGCCGGCGGAGTCGGCGGACACGGAGCCGAGTGCGAGCGTGCCGGAGCGACTGCCGGAGGTAATGAGCGGGAAGCTACGGGCGGTGCGCCAGAAAGACTGGATGAAGTTGGCGGTGGAGCCGGGCTGGTTGAGGACGACATCAATCCGAGCACCCGAGGTGATGTTGAGCGAGGAGGCCGACACCGAGGGCAGACTGGCGCCGTTGTTGCCGGTGAAAGCGGCGCGGAGCGAGGAGTTGGCGCGGAGTTGCAGGGCACCGCCAACCGCGAAAGCGCCGGGGGCGAAAGTGCCGTTGACCGAAAGGGTGCCACCGACGGAACCGGAGCCCGAGAGGGTGGCATTCGCAGAGGCGGTGAAGGTGCCTGCGCCCCGAAGCGAACCCGCGAGCGCGAGCGTGCCCGAGTCGAGGAAGGTGGCACCGGCGTAGGTGTGGTTGCCGGAGAGCGTGAGCGTGCCGGCTCCGCGTTTGCGGAAGCCGCCCGCGCCCGAAATTGTCGAGCCGAACGCGATGGCGGTGTCGGCGCCGAACCCAAACTCGGCACCGGAAGCAACCGTGATGCCCGGCGCGGAGAACGAGGCCGCGGTGCCTTGGCCGATGATGAGTCTGCCGCCGGAAACGACGATCGTGTCGTTCACGGAAACCGGACCGGACAATACCCACGTGGAGGGGCCGGATTTTACAAGGTCGAAGAGGGCAGGCCGGAATTGACGTGTGCCGTCGGGTGCGGTGTATCCGACGACGCAGCCGCTCAGCGGGGCCGCGGATATGGTTCCGCCGAAGACGTTGTCGGTCGCGGAGTGGCTACCGCCGAGAGTAAAGCGGGCGTCGTTGCTCAGCTCGTTGTCGTTGGTGCGGGAGACAGGGACGATGACGAGGTCTCCGTTCCATGTGAGCGGGCCGCTGCCGGAGGATTCGAGCACGCCGTCCATGGCCCAATTGGTGAGCCGGATGGGGCGCACCGAGCTGGCGGTCGTGCCGTTGTAGGTGAGACGCGGTCGCCAATTGTCGGAGTGCTGATAGCGAGGACCAAACTCCAGTGTGGCGTTGGCGGTGAGGCCGAGCGCGGACAGATCGGAGATGGCAACGGGGCCGCGGGCGATCCGGAGCTCGCCGGTGTGCCGACTGCCTGCGGGAAGCGTGAATACGCAGTCGCCGGCGCGGTTGACGTGGCGGATGCCCGCACCCAGCGGCTGGGCGAGCACGATGGCACCCAGGCCGGTGTTGGTGGCGAGGGAGGAGAGGAAATCCACGTCGCGCGGGGCCGCGCCGTCGCCGGTAATCGAGCCGTTGAGAAGCAGGGTGACACCCGGGCTGCGGCTGAGGTTCGCGAACTGGAGATTCTGTAACCCGACGATGTCGGTCTGGAACGTTTGGTTTGCCGATACATTCGTGTTCACCAGGATGCCGCCATGGGTGACGGAATCGTCGCCGGCCTTGGCCGAGCCGAGAAACAGTTTGCCCGGACCGGCAAACACGTGCGCCGGAAGCGAGGCGCCCTCGAGGTAAATGGTCTGCGGGCTTTGGTCGGTGGGCAGGGTGACAGAAGCGGGCGCGAAGGGTTGGTTGAAGACCGCGGTGACACCACCGCCGGGCAGGCCGTCCGGGCCCCAGTTGGCGGCCTTGGACCAATCCCCGTCGGCGGCGCCGGTGAAGCCGGGCTTCTGGTAGTAGCGCACGTAGTCCCAAAGGGCCTCGGCGCCGTCGAGTGCGGCGTTCGGGCGCAGCCAGTCGAGGACTTTGGTGCTGAGGATGATCTGGGCGGGCAGGATGGACTCAATGTCGTTCATGCCGGAGGCGGGCGCGGTGTAGACCTTCTGCCCGTTGAGATAGACGACCTGTGTGTTATCGGTCCGCCATTCCAAGCCGATAGTGATGTATTGGGTGAGATCCCCGAAGGTCGCAACGGTCTTGCGGTCGTAGTCCCACGTGCGGCCCTCTGTAAGGAGTTTTCCAGTGTCGGGATTAATGCGCCGGACGGTGGGAAGAAAATGGTCCCAGTTGCCGAAGCCAAAGTTGTTTTGGGCTCCACTGGTGTCTTTGTTGAAGAACTCCGGGGCATCGATCTCGTAGCCGTGGATGTATTCGTCGGTGGCATTGTGCCAATAGGCGGTATCCACGCCGCGGGCGGCAGCGGGCGGAAGGCGGAGACGGGCTTCGTGGTAGCCGAATTTCTGGGCCTGGTTGGCGATGATGCCTCCCTCGTTCCAGTTCGCCTCGTTCTCGAGGTCTTCGGTGGTGGCGTTGGCGAGCGGGACGGGGCCCGTGTATTGCAGTCGGGTGCGCAGATTGCCGCCTGAGACGACGTAGGCGCTGCGTCCGAAGGAGGTGCTCCAGAGTGATTGATCGAGCGCGACACCGTCGAAATTCTCCTCGATGGTCGCAACGGTGTAGTCCTGCGGCGCGTCCGCTGAGGGTGCCCACGGGGAGAGGCGGGGGATGAACTGAATTCCGTCCACTACGACATTTCCGTTGGCCCCGTTGTTGCGAATGGTGACGGAGGCGCTGGAACCGGCCTCGGCGGGTATGGTGGTAAGGTAATTCCAGACACCGCCGTTGGATTGCTGGTTCACGGCCAAGGTGCGGTTGCCGTCGGGGAATTCGACGTCGACCGGCGTGTTGCTGGCGCGGTTGGCCGCGGCGGTCCAGCGCAGGTAAACATCGTAGAGTCCGCGCGCCGGAAGGGTGGGCGCAAAGGTGTAGGTGGCGCTGGGCGTGGTGCCGGACACGGCGGCGGCGAAAAGTGAGGGGCTGCCGAAGGATCCGTTGAGAGAGGATGTGGCCCACGTGCCGGAGAAGGAGACACCCGCGGCAACGTTTCCTGCGCCGGAATTGTCGAGCAGGATGGCGGGTGAGGCCCAGACACCGCGGATACCGGGCACGGGTCCGCCGGATGCGAGGCTGCCGATCGCGTAGTGATAGCGCACGCCGGCCTGAGCGGTCGAGTCGGTGAAGGAGGTTGTGTTGGCCGAGAGCGAGGCGGCGAGCGTGGTGTAGTTGCCGCCAAGGGAGGTGGCGCGTCGCAGGATGTAACCCGTGGCGTTATCCGACGCGGACCAAGAGAGTGCGACATCGCCGCTGGCGTTGGACGGGGCGACGACGAAATTGGCGGGAGGCAGAGGTTGCGCGTCGGCCCGACTCAAGCCCGCGAAAACCCCGAGCAAAGCGAGGGCGATGCGGGGTGGCACGGTGGGGATCCTTCCTGAGTGGGAGTGGGTGTGGGAGGGAAGCTGGGGATGCTTTCTAACTAGACCGGAAATCCTATCACAGCGATGGTTGAAGCGCCACGCCGTTTCCTTGAGACGCCGGCGGAACGTCTCGAGTGCACTCCGCGCCGTTTTTCCGAGTGCGGATTGTGACCCACCCTACGAGCAGCCTCGTCCCGGTGGATACCCGCGACCCGTGCCCCGGGGCAGGCCCGCACGGATGAGTCGAAAACTGGACGCTCACACTTCTGGTGGATGGGTCCAGACGGTGACGAGTGCCACGGCGGCTGTGGCGATGTTTGCGAGAAGAAACGGCAGGAAGAAGCGGCGAGTGATCGGAATGCGGAACCCGAGCCGGAGCACAGCACATTCGATGACGGAACTCAGAAGGGCCGCGAGCAGCACGGACGCGAGCCAACCGAACGGGTTGAAGGTTCCGAGGGGGAGAATCTGGTAGATCGTGAAGGAGAGGACGAATTCCCACGCGAATCCGAGCCACCGGTAGGCAAGGATTCCGACAATGGCCGAGGCGGCGTTCGCAACGGCGGCCATGAGGAGGCTGCACCCCGCCGAGCGGCGTGTGAGCTTCGCGAGCACGATCGTCTCGAGCACCAGTCCCGCTCCGATTGCCCACCATGAGTAATAGCGCTCCGCGATATACAGTGCGGGCCAGACCAAGTTGGCGAGGAGCACTGCGGTTATCGCGTCAGGCGAGGGGCGGCCGGATCAGTAGGTCGGGTTCCGCAGCGGGGTGAAGGTCGGCTTTTCGCCGTCCCCGCTCCAGAAGACTTCCTCCACGCGGGACCATGTGGTGGCCTCGTCGGAGTAGAGTGTGCGGTCCTTCAGCTTGCGGCGCACTTCTTTGCGGAGCTCGAAGGAAGAGGCATCGGGCGCGGAGTCGAGCTTCAGGGTGCGGATGCGAACGGTGTTCTGGTTGAGCAACTGCACCTGGATGAACGCGTAGGCTCCGGGGGGCATCTCGCCGGAACCCTCGAGGCATTTCAATGTGAGAAATGTTGTGTCGCCCACGCGCGAGGGCCAGGCCTCAAGTTGGTAACGGCGGGTCTCGCGCGGTTTCTTCCCGGCGAGGGCAAGGTCAACGAAGTAGCGTCCGTTGTCGATCGGTGTGACCATCACCCGCGAGATGCGGCCGTCCTCGGATTTGCTTTCCCACACGCCCAGGAGCCACGTGTTGAGATTTTTCGACGGCCAGCCCGTGAGCGGATTATCGAAATAGCAACCGGCGAGAGCGACAGCCGCGACAAGGGCGACGGCAAGACGGGCAACGATCCTCATCCCCCGCCTATATCCAAGTTCCGTCGGGAATGACACTGTTTTTCGGGATCACGACAATGCCGTCACGGATGAAGTAGCCCGGGCCCTCGGCATCCTGCGATTTCCCCTCGGGGGAGATGACGACGTTGTTCCCGATGCGTGCATTCTTGTCGATGATCGCGCCGTTGATCGTGCACCCGTGGCCGACACCGATGGGCGGGGCGCCGGGCGCGGGCGCGGGGGCTTCGGTCTCGTAGTAGTCGGCCCCCATCATGATCGTGTTCTGGAGCGTGGATCCGCCGCGGATGACGCTTCGGATGCCCAGTACGCAGCGCTCCAATGTCGCGTCACCGATGATGCACCCGTCGGAGATCATGGCGCGGTCGACACGGCAGGCGGAGATGACGCTGGCGGGAAGGAACCCCGGATGCGTGAACACCGGAGCGCCGGGCTCGTAGAACGTGTATTGGGGATGCGTGTCGGCGAGGTTGAGATTCGCCTCGAAGAATGCACGGATGGTGCCGATGTCCTCCCAATATCCCTGAAAAATGAAGGCCATCACCTTGTGGCTGTTGATCGCCTCGGGGATGATGTTCTTCCCGAAATCGACAAGGTCGTTGTCGAGGCAGTGCTCGAGCACGGAGCGGTTGAAGATGTAGATCCCCATCGAGGCTTGATAGAGATCGGCGTCGGCGGGGTGCCCGATGCGCTGGAGGAGATCGGAGGGGATGCGGAGCGAATCCAACAGCGCGGGATCCTTTGGCTTCTCAACGAATTGTTTGATGCGCCGCTCCTCGTCGGTCAGCATGAGGCCGAAACCGGTCGCCGCCTCGCGATTCACCGGGATCGTGGCGATGGTGAGATCGGCATGGGACTCGACATGCTGGCGGAGCATGTCGCGGTAGTCCATGCGGTAGAGCTGGTCCCCGCTCAGGATGATGAAATACTGGTACGGGCGCTCGAGGAAGTAGCGCATGTTTTGCCGGACGGCATCGGCCGTGCCCTGGTACCAGCGCGATCCCTCGGGGGTTTGCTGCGCGGCGAGAATCTCGACAAAGCTCGGCGTGAAGTCATCGAACTTGTAGCTCGCGTTGATGTGCCGGTGGAGGGACGTGCTGTTGAACTGGGTAAGAATGTAAATGCCGCGCAGGCCGGAGTTCAGGCAGTTGCTGATCGGGATGTCGACGAGGCGGTATTTTCCTCCGAGCGGGACGGCGGGTTTGGCGCGTTCCTGCGTGAGGGGGAAAAGGCGTGTTCCGGCACCTCCTCCCATGATGATCGCGAGAGTTTTCGACGTGGGGAGGGCATGCGCTGGGAGGCTCATACGGGCTTTGTATCTTGCCGCTCCGGCCCCGACTTGTCACGATTCAAAACACTATGTGTGGAATCGTCGGATACATCGGGCGCGCGGAGGCCCTGCCGGTTTTGTTGGACGGGTTGAGGCGTCTTGAATACCGCGGGTACGACTCGGCCGGGGTGGCGCTGCTCGACGGGTCGTCGCTCGCGATCCGGAAATCCGTCGGCCGCATCGCAAACCTCGCCCTCGAAATCGAGAAGAGCCCGGTTTCCGGCTCGGCGGGCATCAGCCACACGCGGTGGGCCACGCATGGCGCGGTGACGCACGAGAACGCCCATCCGCATACAGACCGTAGCGGCCGCCTTGTCCTTGTGCACAACGGCGTCATCGAGAACTACCAGACGCTGCGCGATCAACTCATCGAGCGCGGTCATGCCTTTGCCTCACAGACGGATACCGAGGTGCTGGCCCATCTGGTGGGTGAGGAGTTTGAGAAACAGGCCGCCTCCGGCAAGGCCGCTCTTGTCGCGGCAGTCCAGTCCGCCTTGCGCTCGGTGATCGGTACCTACGGCATCGCGGTGCTGCATGCGGACGTGCCCGGCGTGCTTGTCGGTGCGCGGCGCGGGAGCCCGCTCGTCCTGGGCATCGGGGACGGCGAGCATTTCCTCGCCAGCGATGTGAGCGCGATCGTCGCGCACACGCGGGACGTCGTCTACCTGAACGACTACGAGATCGTCGCTCTTGGCGAAAAAGGCTTCGAAATCTCGACCGTGAGCGGCACAGGTGCCGATTTCGAGGTGAGCAAGGTCGAGTTCAGTGCCGATGCGGTCGACAAGGGCCGGTTCCCGCACTTCATGCTCAAGGAAATCTACGAGCAGCCGAACTCGGTGCGCGACGCCCTGCGCGGCCGCCTCTCGCCCGAGGAAGCGACCGCCAAACTCGGCGGACTGGAGATGTCGAATGCCGAGCTTCGCGCGATCGACCGCATCGTGCTCAGCGGATGCGGCACCGCCTTCCACGCCGCCCTTGCGGGCGAGTATCTCATCGAGCAACTCGCCCACATTCCCGTCGAATGCGAAATCGCCAGCGAGTTCCGCTACCGGAACCTCCCGATGGACCGTGATACGCTCGTCTTTGTCATCAGCCAGAGCGGAGAGACGGCCGACACACTGGCCGCCCTGCGCGAGAGCCAGCGGAAAGGCCACCGCACGCTTGGCATCTGCAACAACGTCGCAAGCACCATCGCGCGCGAGAGCGACGGCGGCGTCTACATGCACGCCGGGCCCGAGATCGGCGTGGCCGCCACGAAGTCCTTCACCTCGCAACTCGTCATCCTGACGCTGCTGGGTCTGCTCCTTGGCCGGATCCGCCACCTCTCGCACGGCGAAGGGCGGACGATCATTTCCGAATTGGAAAAACTCCCCGACCTCGTCGCGCGCACGATCGAACTCGACGCCGCGGTGAAGAAGATCGCCCTCAAATACGCGCGGGCGAAGAATTTCCTCTTCATGGGCCGGCAGGCGAACTACCCGGTCGCCCTCGAAGGCGCGCTCAAGCTCAAAGAGATCAGCTACATCGCGGCGTCCGGTTACCCGAGCGCCGAACTCAAACACGGTGTGATCGCGCTGATCAACGAGGAGACGCCCTCGGTTTTCATCACCCCGCGCGATGCGGTGTTCGAGAAGAACATGAGCAACATCGAGGAGGTCAAAGCCCGGCGGGGACCGGTCATCGCCATCGGCACCGAAGGCGACACCGACCTCGCCAAGGTCTGCGACGACGTCATCCTCGTGCCGCACGCCCCCGACTACCTCGCGCCGATTCTGAACGTCATTCCTCTCCAACTCCTCGCCTATCACATCGCGGACGCCCTTGGGTGCGACGTGGATAAACCACGGAATCTCGCCAAGAGCGTGACCGTGGAGTGATCGGACCCAGAACCGTGCGCGCCGTGGGGGGGGCAGGGTGGGCAGAGGCGCTCCCGCCCGGGCCAACCTGAAGTTTCGGCTTGGCAAACTCCCGGTGCCGTAGCACAGAACGAAGCACGATGAGCTCGATTCTGGAAGCCTGTGCAGGACGGCCGGAGCGGCAGATCGCGGCGGGCGAGGTTCTGCTGCACACCGACGAAAAGACCGGCTGCCTCTTCATTCTGATCGAAGGAGGGGTCGAGGTCTTGAAAGACGGTGTGCGGGTGGCGAAAACCTCGGAGCCGGGCGCGATGTTCGGTGATTTGTCCGCCCTGCTCGACATCCCCCACACCGCCACTGTGCAGGCCTCGAAGACCTCGCGATTTTTCGTCATCGAGGATCCGAAGAAGTTTCTCAATGAGACTCCCGGAGTGTGCCTGCATCTGTGCGAGCTTCTGGCCCGAAGGCTCGATGCCATGAACCGCTACCTTGTCGACGTCCGGCAGCAATTCGCCGGGCATGACCACATGGGGATGTTGGACTCGCTCCTGGATACTCTGATGCACCGGCATCCACGCCAGCGCGTGAGACCTCCGGACTCAACCCTCGGCGGGCAGGAGTGAACGCACCTCGCAGCCCTCATACGAAGTCCACTCGGCAGTCATCGCCTCCAGATCCAGCACGATCCGGGAAGGCTCGGGCCCGATTTGACGGCCGGGATTGAAGACCCAGGTGGAGTCGATGCGGTCGACCCACGAACCTTCCGGGTAGAATGGCGAATTGTGGATGTGCCCGCAGAGGACAGCCGTCGGAGAATGCTGCTCGATGAGCGCTCTCAAGAAACCGTCGCCTGCGGATTTTTTTCCGGTCCAACACACCTTCGAGCCGTCCGGCGGTGCGTGATAAATCCAGATCCATGGGGAGGGTTTCCCGGCGGCCTCCGAAGCGAGCCAGCTCTCAAGCTGCGCGCGGGTCACGTCGCCATCCCACCAGGGACAAACCGAGATCTTCGTGGCGCCTGCCTGGAAGCTGCCGTGATCGACCGTGATCCCCTCCTCGCGGGATTCCTGCAGCCATTGCGCGACCGACTCCTCGGCCTCGTTGCGGGAGTCGCCGTCGTGATTTCCCGAGCTGACCAGCAGGTGCGATTTGGCGCAGAGCAGATGGAAATACCGCTCAACGACGGCGATCTGGACATCTGCATCCAAGGGCGAAGCCAGATCGAGAAGGTCGCCGCCGACGGCAACCATGTCGAAGGCTCCCGCCTGGGAAAGCAGCCAGTCGAACTGCTTCAGGGAATAGTGCAGGTCGGCGACGTATAGAAGGCGCATCGGGAATCGGGGTGAACGCCCGGACCCTTACCACGGACCCGATGGCAAGACAAACACCGGAAACGCCTGCTTGCTTTCGGGGAGAGGTGCGGGGAAGCCGGCTCCGGCAGCGATCGGTGGAGGAGTGTTGATTTTTGCGCGGGATGCGGGATGTTCGCGGAATGCGTGATTCCCGTTGCGACCGTCTGGCCGAGGTGCTTGTCAAACATTCCACAAAACTCCGCAGGGGCGAACATGTGCTCGTGGACCTGTTCGACACGCCCGATGACATCGGAATCGCCCTCATTCGGGCCATCCGCGCCGCCGGTGGCGTGCCTTACGTGCAAACCCACCATGCCCGCATCGGTCGCGAGCTTGCACTCGGCGCCACCGCGCCCGCACTTGAAATTTCCAAGTCGCTCGAACTCGCGCGCATGAAGAAAATGCACGCCTACATCGCCGTCCGCGGCAGCCACAACATCACCGAGATGTCCGATGTGCCCGAGCGGCAAATGCAGCTCATCAGCGGCGTGATGCGTCCGGTGCTCGACTGGCGGATCAACAAAACCAAATGGGTCGTTCTCCGGTGGCCCACCGCCTCCATGGCCCAGCAAGCCCAGATGAGCACCGAGGCCTTCGAGGACTTTTTCTTCCGCGTCTGCACGCTCGACTACGGCAGGATGACACCCGGCATGAAGGCCCTCAAGAGCCTCATGGACCGCACCGACCGCGTTCACATCAAGGGTCCGGGCACGGATCTCCACTTCTCGATCAAGGGTATCGGCTCGGTGATGTGCGGCGGCGACCGGAATATCCCGGACGGCGAGGTTTTCTCGTGTCCGACAAAGACGAGCGTCGAGGGCCGCGTGACCTTCAACGTCCCCAGCATTTACCAAGGCATCGCCTTCGACAACGTCACGTTCGAATTCGAGAAGGGGAAGATCGTCAAGGCCACCGCCAACAACACGACCGCCCTCAATCGCATCCTCGACAGCGATGCCGGCGCCCGCTTCATCGGCGAGTTTTCCCTCGGCTTCAACCCCCACATCCTCCACCCCATGCGCGACATTCTCTTCGACGAGAAGATCGCGGGCTCGTTCCACTTCACTCCCGGCCAGGCCTACAAAATCGGCGGCAACGGCAACACCAGCCGCATCCACTGGGACCTTGTCTGCATCCAGCGTCCCGACTACGGCGGCGGCGAGGTGTGGTTCGATGGTAAGCTCATCCGCAAGAACGGACTCTTCACCGTTCCCGCGCTGAAAAAGCTGAATCCCGACTACCTCCTCGGCCGCGCCTGATCACGCGCCGGCGAGCCATTTCCAGAGGAGCTCGACGCCCGTTTTTCCCAGCAGGGCGATGAGGGTCACGTAAACCGCGGCGACCGCCGTGAGTGCGTAACCGATCACCACAAGCAGGCCGTCGCGCTCGAGTGTGCCGAGGCAGAACAGAATGATGGCGACGCCGGGCAGCGTGTTCGTGAGCGGGAATGGTGGCGGAATCGGCAGACTCAGGAAAAATGCGGCGAGCGCAATTGCGAACCCCGCCGCCAGCGTCGCCGCGTGGCTCTCGACAAAGAACGGAAGGCGCGGCCGCAGCGAGCGCTCGATGCGCGAGTGGATCGCGATGCCGACGCCGAGCATTTTCTCAAGCACCGCATACGGGATTTTCCGGTCCAGCACGAAGGCGGGCAGCCACGGCTCGTGACGGAAGGCAATGCGCAGCCCGCAGATCGCGATCGCCACGCCGAAGGGGATGGAAAGGAACGGAACAGAGACCGGAGAAAGAAATGGCAGGCAGAGAATGATGGCGATGGTTTGCAGACCGCGCCCTTGGGTGTGGGCGAGAATCTCGCGGACGGGCAGGGGCTTTCCGTCGGCGGCCGCGAGCAGCAGGCGGAGGTCGTCGGAGATGCGGCGGGGTTCGTTCGGCATGCGGGCCCTTCCCTGTAGCCCGCCATCCCGCCGCGCGCAAACGTTGTTCGCCTTGCCAGCCGGATGCGAACTTGGGACAACGGAGACATGACCGAAGAATTGAAGCAGGCCGTCGAGAGCGGCCAGATCACCGAAACGATCGCCACAGCCCTTGGCCGTCTCGCGCCCGGAGCCTTCTGCCAGCACAAGAGCTGGGGATTCGGACGCGTGGCGGGCTGGAACCTTTTGGGCGGCCAGATCCTCATCGATTTCGGGACACGCAAGCAGCATCCGATGCAGGTCCAGTACGCGGCCGAGACGCTCACGCCGATTCCCGAAGGTCACATTCTCGCCCGCAAGGCGACCGCAGCCGGCGAGGTTCGGCAACAGGCCCTTGCAGAACCTCTCGCCGTGGCCCGCCAAATTCTCTCCGACCTCGGCGGCCGTGCCACCGCCGACCAGATCCTCGCCACTCTCCAGCCGGAAGTGTTCTCCGCTGTGGAAGCAAAAAAGTGGCTCGAGACCGCGAAAAAGAAAATGAAGGCCGACGGGCACTTTGCGTTGCCCGCGAAGAAGACCGAACCCTTTGTCCTGCTCGAAACCGCCGTGAGTGCAGGCGATGGTCTCATCGAGAAGTTCCGCTCGGCCCGGCATCTGAAGGATCAAATCCTCGCCCTCGACCTCATCACCAAGGCCCTCGACGACCTCGCGAAAGAAATCGAGGAACTTCGCGTTCTCGCGACTCAGATCGAGGAATCCGCCCAGAAAGGGCGCAAGCTCCAACCGGCCGCCGCGGTCGAGCTTCTTATCGCCCGCGATGAGATCGTCGCCCGCCACGACGCCCTTGCGCTGGCGCCGGATGCCCCCCGCGTTGCGGACATCCTCGTCTCCGAGGACGGGCGGCTCGCCGTCCTCTTCGAGAGCCTGCCGGCCTCCAAGCACCGTCGCACACTTCAGGCCTTCGAAGCGGCATTCGGCGACCGTTGGACGGACAAGGCCGTGCGGCTCATGCGCGAATCCAATGCCCGACTCGTCGTGGAAATCTACCGCCTTTTCGAGCAGGCCGGGCGCCTCGACTTCCTCCAGCAGACGCTCGCACGCTGGATCAGCGAACGGTCGATCAGCACCGAGGTGCTCATCTGGCTTTGCCGCGAACGCGGGGCGGCGTTTCCCGAGCTTTTCAACCCGGAGCTTCTCGCCTCCGTCTTCAGTGCCCTCGAGCAGGACCAACTCAACGAGAAACGCGGCTCGCGGCTGCAGGACCTTTTGGTCGATGACAAGACGCTGCTCGCGGATTTGCTGGAGGGTGCGGACCGCGACACGGCGCGCAACATCATGCGCAAGCTCATCCTCACACCGGTCTTCGACGATCTCAGCAAGCGCTCGCTCATGGCGCGCATCGTGAAGAAGCACCCGGAGACGCAGAACCTCATCACGGGCGATGCCCCCGAGGCCCGCGATGAGAATCTGACCGTCTCATGGCCGAGCCTCGAGAAACGCAAAGACGACTACGAGTATCTCGTACAGCGGGAGATTCCGCAGAACCTGCGCGATATCAACGTCGCGAAGGAGCAGGGCGACTTGAGGGAGAACTTCGGATTCAAGGCGGCGAAGGAGCAACAACGCGTCCTCCAGCGCCGGAAGGTCGAGGCCGAGCGCGACCTCGCACTCGCGCGCGGCACCAGCTTTGAAAATCCCGACACCACGCAGGTGTCGATCGGCACCGTTGTGACGCTTGAGTCCGCCGAGGGCACCGAGACGTACAGCATCCTCGGGGCATGGGACAGCGCGCCCGATCTCGGGATTGTTTCCTACAAGGCGGCCATCGGCCAGAGCCTCCTCGGGCACAAGGCCGGAGAAGAAGTGTCACTGCCCGCCGAGAACGGAGCCCGCACCGTGCGCATCGCGAAGATCGCGCCGTTCACCGACCACGATGTGCTGAGCACGAAGGTTCACGTGATCAGGACGTGGGAGGCACCGAAGCCTGCGGAGTCGTGAGTTCCCTCCAGCGGAGCGCAAGATAGCGGTCCGTCATCCCCGAGAGGTAATCACCCACACTGCGCGGGAGGCCGTCGTGCGCGATGCGCGCAATGGCCTTGCGTCCCATACGCTCCGGGTGGTTCATGAAGTGACCAAAGAGGTCCTCAATGCGGCGGGCTGCCTGGCGGTTGGCGTCAGCGACCGCGGGCGATTGGTAGAGGTGGGCAAAGAGGAATCGCCGGAGCTCGGAGAGTTCCTTCCGCACGTGGGTGCTGAAGCGCGCAAGGCGCTGCGCGTGTTTGCGCACAGCTGCTGCCGAGGTCACGCCCGCTGCGGCCAGTTGCTTCCGGGTTTCTGTGACAAGCTCGTCGACAAGGAAATTCACCAGACAACGGATCACAAACCCTCTGTAGCGCACGGGGTCGAATCCCGGCGCTTCGTTCCCCGCCCGGCTGAGCGCCTGCTGCCAGAGCGGCACCGCAGCGAGGACGTCGTGAGACAGGAGGCCTGCATCAAGCCCGTCATCAAGGTCGTGGCTTGAGTAAGCGATCTCGTCGGCGAGGTCGACGAACTGAGCCTCCAGCGACGGCGAGGGATAAATCTCGCCGGTGGCCGGATCCGTGTAACCGCTGGCATGCTTCTGGATGCCCTCACGGACATCCCACGTCAGGTTGAGCCCGGGAAAACCGGGATACTTTTCCTCCAGAACTTCGACGATCCGGAGGCTTTGGGCGTTATGGTCGAAGCCGCCATGGCCGGCGAGCAGGCGGTCGAGGGCCTCCTCGCCTGTGTGCCCGCAGGGCGGATGCCCGAGATCGTGTGCGAGGGCGATGGATTCCGCGAGGTCCTCGTTGAGCGCGAGGGCGCGTGCCAGCGTGCGGCTGATTGAGGCGACCTCCATCGTGTGCGTGAGCCGCGTGCGATAGTGGTCGCCCGTGCCGTTGAGAAAAACCTGGGTCTTGCCATCGAGACGGCGGAATGCCGTGCAGTGGATCAACCGGGCCCGGTCGCGCTGGATCTCGTTGCGGTAGGAATGCGCGGGCTCGGGGTGGATGCGGCCGTGTGTGCCGTCGGGTGGAATGGCAAGCGGCGCGTGGTTCATGGTGCGCCACCGAATCAAGCGAGCCGTCCGGCGCGCGTCAAGGCCACCGGGGGTTGCGATGCGTCGGCTTCAACAGCGGAAGCTCAGCCGATCGGGTTCACCCACTTCAAGCCCGGAAACCTCGCGAAGTCAGCGTCCGTGCTGTGCAGCGTGTAGCCTCGCTCGGTGGCGAGAGTCGCCAAATGCGCATCCGTCGTCAGATTTCCCGCAGTCCCCAGATGCTCCAACCGAGCCCGCAGCCGCGCGAAGTGCCCCTCGGCGGGAACCGGGATGTGGAAGTGAGGCAAAGAGAGCCACTCCTCGATGCGCGAACCAGCCTCTTTGACGGTCATCGGGTTGGAAAGGATACCCCGATGTGTGGTGATCCGCACAAATCCGAGAATGACCACCCACGCCAACCCGACGCCCTCCGTCCCCGCCAACTTCGCATCCCACCAGCGCCGCGCCGCTTCATGACGCGGAGAGTCGCTGTTGTGCGCATGGATGAGCAGATTGATATCCGGCAAAATCACAAACGGCCTCCCTTGGAAAACTCCCCGGCCTCCAGTTCATCCACGAGTTGGTTGAGCTTGTCCAAATCCACCCCGGCCTTGAATCCGAAGGCATGAGGCCGGGTCACCAAGCGCTTCCGCCGAGGCAGAATCTCTTCGTGTTCCAACCCCCTCCGTAGCGTGGCGTTCACCACCTCTTTGAACGTCATCCCTTTCCGTCGCATTTCCCGTTCCAGAATCGCCGCCAAGTCATCCTCGATTGTCAGCGTGGTTCGCATGCTTCCAATGTGATGCCCCTGAATTTGATGTCAAGGCATCACGCCGGAATCGGATGCGGGTTTGGAGACAGACTCAGCCCTTTTGCGCGGCGCGCTCGCTCTGGAGTTGCGAAGGAGAAGCCCCCGTGGTTTCTAGGAGGGATGGTTCACGTCGATCTCACTTACACGGGAGGCCTTCGTTGCGAGGCTATCCACGGTCCGTCCAACTCGAAACTCGTCACGGATGCGCCGGTGGACAACCATGGCCGAGGCGAAGCTTTCTCGCCGACCGATCTGGCAACCACTTCGCTCGGAGCCTGCATGGCGACGGTGATGGGCATTCTTGCGGCGAAGAGTGGTATCGCCCTCGAGGGAATGACGGTGGCCCTCGACAAAATCATGTCGTCCGCGCCGCCGCGGCGTATCGCGAAGATCGTCGCGGTCGTCCGTGTGCCGCTTGCGCCGGACCATCCGCACCGGGCCGCTTTGGAGGCCGCGGCGCTGGGCTGTCCGGTATTCCTGAGCCTGCATCCCGACATCGAGAAAGACGTGACCTTCGAGTGGGTGGGCTGATTTGACTTTGCCAAGGCGCCCGGGCTGGGATACACGGAAGGCAACCCCGCGATGAAATCCTCTTCCCTTCTCCTGCTCGCCAGTGCGCTTTTGCTCACTGCCTGCGCCTCCAGCCCGCAGGTCGATCCCGGCCTTCTCTCTGCTGCGTCTTCGCGGGGAGTGAACTCCGGCACGGTCCTCAAGATGCAGTCCGGCCGCGCGCTCGACGTGCAGGACATCGAGAACCTCACGTCCCGCGGGGTGCCCTCGAACGTCATCATCGCCTACCTCAACAGCACGCGGAAGGTCTACAACCTCAGCGGTGCGGAGCTGGCCGGCCTCAAGTCCGAGGGTGCCACCCCACAACTCCTGAACTACCTGCAAGAATCCGAAGGCTTCTATGGCAGCGCGAGTGCGGCGCCGAAAACGGCCTCTGCCCGCATGCAGAAGGACCGCTACTACAACAGCCCGTATTATCAGGACGAGCAGCCCTTCGCCTACAATCCGCCGGTGATCGACGATTGGTATGATTCCGCCTACGAGGAGTCGCTCTACAGTCCGTTTTCCTTCAACTGAGGCCCGCCCGGGGTGAGGCGTCGAGGGTTCCGTCTTCCCGATGCCCCGCTGGTGCGCGCCACCGGCACCGAAGTAACGGCGCGTGTCGAGACGCATCCGAACCCGGACGAAATCGACCACGTGTATCTCACAATGAGCGTTCCCGGATGGGACCGCGTCACGGTGTCGGTAAACACGCTCTCGAAACGGAATCGCGTCGCGGGGTTTGATCCGAGGGTGCGCGTGGCCGTTGTGCGCGAGCACTGCGAGACCCCGCCCGCGCCGGGCGTCGAGGTCCTCGAACGCTTCGACTATTCCGACCTCGAGGCCTCGCGGAATCTGTTTTTCGAGCACCACGAAAGAGAGTCGGCGGAGGCGCTGCTGCTGGAGCTCGCCCGCGGGGCGCGTTTTCTCGAGGCGTGGGGAATGCCCTACCTGAACCGCTCACCGGGGCTGCACCAGATCCACTCGCGGCGCGCAAGTTGCGCCGTGGCGGAGGACGTGCGCGGATGTGATGGCGGCTTGAGGTTTTTTGCGTTCGAAAACCACCGGGCGACGCTCGTGCTTTTCAAATTCTGCGGTCAGGCGTGAAAACGCTCCTCGCGCAGCGGCTTCCCTTCGCGGGGTTGTTTCTCGCCGCCGCCGCCGGCATTGTGACCGCCGAACGCCTCGGCGTCGGATCCATCGTTTTTGCGACGGTCTGCCTGGCCTGTCTCGCGGTGTGGACTGTGCGGCGCGGCGCGGTTTGGATCTTTCTCGCGGCGGGATGTGCGTTCGGGGCCGTCCACCTCTGGCAAACGACGGAGTCCTCATCCCGGCGCTTCGCCGGGGCATTGGGTCCGGGATCACGAACCGCCGTCATGGAATTGCGGGTGCTCGATGAGCCCTCGGCCTTCGGCGCGACGCGGCTTCGCTTTGCGGGGGAGGTTCTTTCCCTCGCTGGCGACGGTCCGTCTTTCGGCCGCGGTGTGCGTCTCGCCGTTCTGACTCCGCGGGATGCCCCGGTCGCCCGGGGCGCGGTAATCCGTGTGCGTGCGGCGTTGCGGGCGATCCCCCCGCCGCGGAATCCGGAGGCGTTCGATGCGCGGGCATGGTTTGCCCTGAGGGGAATCCACGCGGAGGCCGAGGTGCCGTCCGTACAGGATATCACACTCCTCCGCGCACCGTCGGCATGGTCCCTCGGTGCGGTGGCCGATCGGTCCCGCTCTTGGATGCAGTCCACACTGCGAGAAGGCATCGGCGGCGATCCTGTGGTTTGCGAGTTGCTCGCGGGCATGGTGCTCGGCATCACGGCGGCAATCCCGGACGACTTGCAGGCAGACTTCCGGAATACGGGAACATTCCACCTTTTCTCGGTGAGCGGCCTGCATGTGGGAATGATCGGCGTGTTGCTCTGGGGGGTGCTGATGTTGCTCGGCGTGGGGCGCCGCACGGCTGTGTGTGTGGTCATTCCCGCGCTTTTTTTCTACGCGCTGGTCACCGGTTGGAAACCCCCGAGCATCCGCGCGGCCGTCATGGCGGCGATCTTCCTTTCCTCCCTCTTCGTGATGCGCCCGCCGGTGCCGGTGAATTCGCTATTCGCGGCGGGAGTGCTCATTCTTGCGGGATGGACGAGCGAGTTGTTCAACCCGGGGTTCCAGTTGTCGTTCTTTGTCGTGCTGGCGATCCTCCTCCTGGCGGGTCCGGTCTCTGCTCTTGTGAAGCACGCGCTTGCCCCGGATCCGTTCATTCCCGTCCGCCTGCACACGCGGGGCGAGAAATTCCGGGCGGGTCTTGCGGCGGTGGTCGCCTCGTCGATCGGCGTCTCGCTCGCGGCGTGGATCGGCTCGCTTCCGTTGATCCTCGTGTATTTCCATTTGGTTTCCTTCTCGGCGCTCATTGCGAACCTCGTGGTGATTCCGGTTGCGTTTTTGATCATGGCCACCGCCCTCACAGCGCTCGGGTGCGGCCTTGTCTCCGCATTTCTCGCGGCGGTGTTCAACAACGCGAATCTCGTTTTCACCCACCTCCTTCTGGCCATCGTGCAGGCGGCGGCTGCGTTGCCCGGCTCACACGTTTATGTGGGCGGGCCGCCGCGGGCACCTGTTGCCGTTACGGTTTTCGATGTGGGAGCCGGTGGTGCGAGCGCCATTGAGGCGGGAGGACGTCTCTGGTGGCTCGATGCCGGTGCGGACTTCGATGCGAAAAGCGTGCTCCTTCCGTGGATGCACTCTCGCGGCCGCAAAGCGCCGGATGGCGTGATCCTGAGCCACGGCGATGCCCGGCACATTGGCGGTGTCGCGCGATTGCTCCGCGAGGCCAACGAGGCGTCTGTTCTGGAATCTCCGTTGGACGATCGTTCGCGCACGCGCCAAAAGCTCAGAAGCTTGCTTGATGCGTCAGGTGTGGAGCGCCGTGCGCTCGCGGCCGGGGAGAGTATCGTAATTGCACCCGGGGTCACGCTGGTCGCGCTGCATCCTTCCGAGGGGGTATTCGGCAGGGATGCGGACGACAAAGTTCTGGTGCTCAGGTTGGAGGCGCCGGGGGGCAGTGTTTTGTTCCTCTCCGATGCGAGTTTTGCTGCGCAGAGGCGATTGCTTGCCTTGGATCCGGCGAGCCTGCGAAGCGATGTGATGGTGATCGGAAGGCCGCGTGGCGGCGCCTTGCTTGATGAAGACCTTCTTCGCGCCGTTGCGCCACGTGTTGTCGTCACCACCGTGGCGGGCTTTCCGGAGAATGAACCGTTTGATCCTCTCCTCGCACGGCGCATTGAGCGATCTGGCGCGGCGGTTTTCCGACAGGATGAGACCGGAGCGGTTTGCATAGACCTTTCGGATGGCAGGCTTTCCGTCTCCGGTTTCCGAGACGGTCGCTTGCTCGACTGGGTGCCGACTAAGCGGGCTCGATATGCACCGTGACGTCGCTGAGCTTGTGACCACCCGTCATGAGAGCGTCTTTCACGAGATGGGAAATTTCGTGACCGCTTCGTACGGAGACCGCCCCATCGACGCGCACATGCAGGTCCGCGATGAGGCTCAACCCGCTCTTCCGCACGCGGCATTTCTCGATACTCTTCACGCCGGGCACACGGCGGGCGCACTCGCTGATGGCGGAGATAACCGCTTCCGGCGCCTGTTCATCGAGAATTTCTCCGAGGCTCCCGCGCAGCATGCGAAGTCCGTTGAATGCGATGATCGCGCAGGAAAACAAGGCCGCCCAATCGTCCGCCGAGACCCATCCGGGGCCTCCGATCAGGGCCAGTGAGATTCCCAGAGCCGCCGCCACGGAAGTCAGGGCATCCGAGCGGTGGTGCCAGGCATCTGTCTTGACGGCAGAACTGTCGATCTCGTCGCCCCGCGAGTGAACGATCCGGAAGAGAACTTCTTTGGTGATCACCACGCCGACCAATACCACGAGCGTGAACGGCGCCGGCATCGGGCGGTCACCGGAAGCAAAGAAGAGCTCGTGCACACTGTTCGCCGCCACCAAGACACCGGCCCCGAGCAACACCAACGCCCCGCCGATACCGGCGAGCGATTCCATTTTCCCGTGGCCATAGGGATGCCCGTCGTCAGGCGGGCGCTCCGCATACTTCAACGCCAGCCAAATCATCGCCGAACTGAACACGTCGAGCGACGATTCGAGTCCGTCGGCGACAAGGGCGTCCGAATGTCCCAGCCAGCCCGCCACGAGTTTGATGACGGCGAGTGCGCAGTTAACCGCCACACCGATCGCGAGAACACGCCGCCCGCTGGCCGCCCGTTCGGCGAGGCCCTGCATCAGAAGTTGCGGAAGCTCATCGCTCCGGCGGCAGGGCTGAAGTCGCCCGAGGGCTCGTTCTTCGTGAGGTAGGCGACGGAACGTTCCTTCTCCTTGAGGAGAGGAATCTGTCCCGGCCCCGCCCAGCCCGGCGGCCGCTCGGTGAGCGTATAAACGATGTGGACAATGTCCCCGGCGCGGAGGCCGGATGCCGTGCGGGTGACGGCCTGCGCAAGGGCGAGCACGTTCACCTTTTGTTCGTTCGCCGCGCTGCCCGGCTCCACATCAACGCGAAGGACCTCGATCTCCAGATACTCGGAAGCTTTTGCCTGCATCGCCTCGTAGGCGGAGGGCGGAAGCTCCGCGGAGGCCGCAAGGACGAACATGAGCGAGAGGCATGCGGAGACGATGCTGGTGCGCATGCGGGAGATTCTGGAGCAGACCGCCGCCGGGGCAAGAAAATCAAACCGGCTTGTCCCAGCGGTCTAGTGACTCGCGGTGCAGGTGCCTGCGCTTCAGGCGGGACGAAATCACCCCGTATTTCGGCCCAAAGAGATACGCACCGAAGAAGGCCGCGCCCAACACCAGCACAATCGCCGGACCGGACGGAATGTTCGCCCAGTAGGAAAGCAGGAGTCCCGAAATCGCGCCAACCATCCCCAGCACAGCCGCCCCCCAACTCATGCGCGAGTAGGAATCCGTGAGCAGATACATGGTCGCTGCGGGAAGAATCAGAAGCCCAAGCGAAAGAAGCACCCCCACGGCCTGGAGCGATGCCACCATCGCCAGAACGATCAGCAGAATCAAAAATCCCAGCAGCGCGGTGACCGGCACGCCCTGTGTGCGTGCGACGGAAGCCTCGAACATCGCGAGCAACAACGGACGCTGGAGCACCACCAGCGAAAGCAGCACGATGCAACACACGACCCACGCGGTCCAAAGATCCGTGTTCCCGACGCCGAGGATGTTGCCGAACAGAAAATGGTCGAGGCTCACCTTGACGTTCGCGTATTTGATGATGGCGATACCGACCGCGAACGCGATGATGTAGAGCGAGGCGATGGCCGTTTCGTCTTTCACGCGCGAGCTGCTGGCGATCAAGTGGCCGCCGATCGCCACGAACAAGGCGGCGAACAGCCCCCCGAGCAGGAGTCCGCCGGGGGTGAGACCGACAAGGATCGCCGCGATGGCGAGACCCGGAAGGAGGGAATGCGAGAGCGCGTCGGCCATGAGGGCCAACCGCCGCAGGACGACGAAGGACCCGAGGAAGCCGTTGGTGAATCCGATGAGCACACACACGACGAGCGCGCGCTGCATGAATTCAAAGCGGAAGGGTTCGGCGAGCCAATCCATCAGGCACGGTGTCCGCTGAAGACGTGGGTGCGGTAGGCCCGCTCGATGGCCTCCGGGGTGAATGTGGAGTCGACCGGGCCGCTGGCCACGAGCTCGCCATTCAGGATGAGCACGTCGTCGAAAAGCTCGGAGACATTTCCCAAATTGTGGTGCGAGGCGATGACAAGTTTTCCTGCATCGCGCAAGCGCTTGAGCGCAGCGGCGAATGCGGCGGAGGCATTCTGGTCGAGGCCGGTGAAGGGCTCGTCGAGCAAATACACATGGGCCTGCTGGGCCCAAGCCCGTGCGAGGAAGGTGCGCTGTTGCTGCCCGCCGGAGAGAGCGGAAATCTGGCGGTCCTGAAGATCCGCAAGATCGCAAACCGCGAGGGCCTCGTCGACAACGGCGGCATCCCGTGGCGTGAAGCGGCCGAAGACACCGACATTCACAAAGCGCCCCATTTCCACAAGTCCGCGCACGGTGATCGGGAAGTCCCAATCCACGCGCTCCCGCTGAGGGACATAAGCCACCGCGCGTGATTCGGGGCCGCTCCCGTGGGAGCCGATTTCGACGCGTCCGGTTTCAAGCGGGACAAGCCCGGCGATCGCCTTCAACAACGTGGTTTTTCCCGCGCCGTTCGGACCGATCAATGCCACCGAGCGGCCGCAATGCAGGGAGACGGACACGTGGTGGATCGCAGGGATCCGGTTGTAACTGACCGTGAGGTCGGAAAGTGTCAGCGTATGGCTCACAGTGCGGGGAGAGTCACGGCGTCCTCCAAAGCCTCGCGGCCCCAGAGAGTTTGTTCGAAGAGCACGGTATCGCCTTCCTTCACTTCAATTCGGAGGGCCTGCGGTGTCGCGGCGTCCCTCCACGAGGCCTCAATGACCAGATCGTCCGGGTGCTCGCGATCCATCACGAGGCGGCCCTCGAAGTGCGTGCCCGGTGCGTCGCTCGCGACGCTCACACGCCCGAGTTGCGACACGCGCACCGTCGCCGGGGACGAGGTCGTCACCACGAGGCGGAAATCTGCAGTATCCGCGGGCAGGGCCGGGGAAGGTTGGACGATCTCGGCTTTCGGACGCGTGAGCGACCAGACCGGTAGACCGGCCAGTGCCAGGAAGACGGCGGTGAGAATCAACCGCAGGATGGGCGAACCGCGCATGGGTCGTTTCTGACTAAACGGCGCGATGCACTGCGTGGAGGAAAAAAACAGTCCTCACTGCAAGGCCTGGACGATGGTGCCGACATTGTGGCGCATCATGCCCTCGTAGGTTCCCGTCTCGCCGGTGCCAAGACCATCGGCATACAAGGTACCGCCGAGCTTGGCGCCTGTCTCGGCTGTGATCTCGCGCAGGACTTTCGGATTCTCGATGTTCTCGGCAAAGATGGCCTTCACCTGCCCGGAGCGGATCTCTTCGATCAAAGCACGGACTTTTTGCGAGGAGGGTTGATCCGACGTGCTGATGCCCTGCACGGGGCGGACCTCGAAACCGTGTTCTTTGGCGAAATAGCCCAGGGCATCGTGCGATGTCACAAGCACACGGCGGGCTTTTGGAAGTTGGGCGACTTGAAGGCGCACCCACTTCGCCAGCTCCGCCAGACGCTTGTTCAGTTCCGCTGCATTTTTCTCATACGTCTCGCGTCCTGCCGGATCGAGTCGGGCGAACGTCTTTGCCATTGCCCCCGCCACGGCCTGCACGTTCCGGACGCTGTGCCACCAGTGCGGGTCCGGGATTTCTCCGGCCGGTCCGTGGTCGTGGTCGGAATGGTCGTGACCATGCTCGCAGACGCTGTCCGTCATGATCGGCTTCACGTAATCGCCAGCCACGAAAAACACCGGGCCTGCGCCGACCGCACTGCGCAGGTTCTCCAGGTAGCCCTCGAATCCGAGTCCGCTTGCCAGCACGACCCGCGCGCCTGCGATCTCCTTGATGTCCCCGGGGCTCGGCTCGAAAACATGCGGGTCCATCCCGGGCTTCACAATGCTGCGCACCTCGACCCGGTCACCGCCTATGGATTTCGCCAGATCCGTCAGCACCGTGCTCAACGAAGCCACCTCCAACGGGGCCGCCCACGCGACGCCTGCCCAGCTGAAACAGGCCAAAACCAAAGGAAACGCTCTCATGGAACGCACCGTTGCCATGTCTTTCAAGCAAGTCAATTGCAAAAACAAATACACCGCTGTGCGAATCGTTTGCATCGCTGGCGGAATGCGTCCATCATGGCGGGCTCACTGAAACTTTATGGCTGATTACGATCTGATTGTGGTTGGTGGCGGACCGGCGGGCTACGTCGGTGCGATTCGTGCCGGGCAACTCGGGAAAAAGGTGGCCTGTGTGGAAATGGATCGCGCAGGCGGGACGTGTCTGAACTGGGGCTGCATCCCGACGAAGTCGCTCCTCAAAAACGCGGAGGTCTTCCAGATGCTCAGCCACCATGCGGGGGACTTCGGCATCACGATCGAAGGCATGAAGTTCGATTGGGAGAAAGTCATCGGCCGGAGCCGCAAGGTGTCCGACCGCCTGGCCGGCGGCATCGAGATGCTCTTCAAAAAGAACAAGATCGACTATATCCGCGGCGAGGCCTCGATTCCCAAGGCTGGCGTCGTCGAAGTGACCGACGCCTCGGGCAAGAAGAGCGAGATCAAGGGCTCGAAGATCCTCGTCGCCACCGGCGTCGTCTCGCGCGAGATGCCGGGCTTCGCATTCAACGGCAAGAGCGTCATCGGCAGCAAGCAGGCCATGGTGCTTTCGCAGCAACCCAAGGACATTCTGATTATTGGCGCCGGCGCCATCGGCATCGAGTTCGCCTACTTCTTCAACGCATTCGGCACGAAAGTGACCGTGCTCGAAATGCAGCCGAATATTCTTCCGGTCGAGGATACCGAAGTCAGTGTCGCATTGGAGAAAGCACTTACCAAACAGGGCATCCGCCTCCTCACCGGCACCAAGGTCGAGAAAGCAGAAACGACCAACAAAGGTGTGCGCCTCACCGTCAGCGGCAAGGCGAACGAGACGCTCGAGGCCGAGATCGCCTTGGTCGCCATCGGTGTGAGTCCCCTCATGCCGCAGGGCATCAAACTCGAGACGGATCCCAAGGGTTGGATCAAAACCGACGCCAACTATGAGACGAACGTCAAGGGCGTCTACGGCGCGGGTGACATCATTGGGCCGCCCTGGCTTGCGCACGTCGCCAGCTTCGAGGCCGTCCAAGCTGTCGAGGGCATGTTCGGAGTCGCAAAACCTCGCAAGGTTTCCGTCTTCCCTGGCTGCACCTACTGCCAGCCCCAAGTGGCAAGCGTCGGACTCACCGAGCGTGCCGCGAAGGAGAAGGGGCTCAAGTTCAAGGTCGGTAAATTCCCCTTCATGGCCAGTGGTAAGGCGCTGGCCGTTGGTGAGAGCGATGGATTCGTGAAGCTCATCATCGGCGAAAAGCACGGCGAGGTTCTCGGGGCACACATCATTGGTGCCGATGCCACCGAGATGATTGCCGAACTGGGACTCGCGATCACGATGGAAGCCACCTACGAGGAGTTGATCGCGACCATCCACGCGCACCCTACTCTCAGTGAGGCAGTCCACGAAGCGGCCCACGCCTCGCAGGGCCACGCGATCCATTTCTGATCATGCCGGTCGCCGGAGCGATGAGGAAATCGACGCCCCGTCGCTCCCCGGCCCCTGCCCGGATCTCCCGCCCCGCCTGAGATGGGAAGCTCGCTCCTTGCCGCGGCGACGTTTGTTTTCCTCCTGAACTTCGGGTGGACGCTTTACACGTTCGGCGCGGGCCATTTTCGTCCGGGCCGGGTGAACCTCATGGCGACGACTCTCGGGTTCGCCATCCTCTCCGTCGACCTCTGGCTCCGCGGGCAGGAACAGAGGGGATGCCCGATCAACTCGCTCTTCGATGTTCTTATCTTCATTTCCTGGGCAACCGTCCTGCTCTACATCCTGGTCGGTCCCGCTTACCGGCTGTCGTTGCTGGGCACGTTCACATCGGTGCTCGTCCTGTTCGTCCTTCTTTTCGCGCAACTCGCGCCGATCAACCGCGCGCCGGTGATCATGGCGCGGCGTGAACCATGGGTGGAGTTCCATGCCGCCCTCTCTCTTATCGCCTACGGGGCATTTGCGCTCGCCGCTCTCGCGGGGCTCATGTATTGGCTGCAGGATCGCCAGCTCAAGCGCCGGAAGGGCGGTCCGCTCCTCTACAATCTCCCTCCCGTTACGCACCTCGCGACCGCGAATGTCCGGCTCCTGTGGCTCGGATTCGGATTACTCACCGTCAGCTTCGCCGCGGGATTCGTTACAGGGATGCACGTGAACTCGCTCAAGTTTTGGACCTCGGCGGCGATCTGGCTCATTTACGGGGCACTGCTCGTTTTGAGCCGCATGCGCGGACTCGGACCCCGCCGCATCGCGCTTGCATCCATCGGGGTCTTCGTCTTCGCCCTGCTCACGCTCCCGGCCATCCAATACCTCTCCACGAGCGAATGAACATTCTGTGCGCCGGCATCAACCATCGTGTCGCCTCGGTGGAACTCCGGGAGAAATTTGCCGTCGGCAGCCATGAACTGGTCGACACCCTCGGTTCGCTCCGCGCCAGCGGCGGAGTCAACGCAGCAGTGGTTGTCTCGACCTGCAACCGCGTGGAGTTCTACGCCGCGAGCGTGTGTCCGATCCGTGCGATGGACGCGCTCCGTGACTTCCTCGCCCGAAAGACCGGAGGCCTCGAAGCCCCGCTCTACACGCACGAATCCCCCGGCAGTGTGCGCCACCTTTTCCGCGTCGTGAGCGGTCTCGACTCGATGGTCGTCGGAGAGACAGAGATCCTCGGCCAGATCAAGCAAGCTTACGCGGCGGCCACCGACTGCGGCGCGACGAACCGTCACATCAACAAACTCTTCCAGCACGCCTTTCGCGTCGCGAAGCAGGTCCGGAGCGAGACCCGCATCACCCGCGGCGCAACATCCGTCGGCGCGGTTGCCGTGGAGCTCGCCGAACGCATTTTCGGCGACCTTTCCGGCCGTAAAGTCATGATCCTTGGCGCCGGCGAAACCAGCGAGAAAACCGCCCGCAGTCTTGTCTCGCGCGGAGTGCGTACCGTCATCGTCGCCAATCGCACGTTCGACCGGGCCGCCGAGCTGGCGAACCAGATCGGCGGCCTCGCTGTCCATTTCGACCACTGGCACCATGCGTTCGATGACGTCGATATCCTGATCTGTTCGACCGCCGCCCCGCATCCGATCGTCACCCGCGACAAACTCGAGCCGATCCTTCGCCAGCGCGGCGGGCGTCCGCTGTTTGTCATCGATCTTGCGGTGCCCCGCGACGCGGAGGCGGCGATCAACGAATTGGAAGACGTGTACCTTTATGACATCGACTCCCTCGAGGAGATCGTGCGCCAGACGCTCGAAGTGCGCCGTGCCGAAATCGTCCGGTGTGAACAACTCATCGACCACCATGTGAAAGACTTTGTCACTTGGATGCGCACCCACCCGGAGAGCATCCCGTGAGAGACGGAATTGTCCTCGGCACCCGTGGGAGCGATCTCGCGCTCGTCCAGACACGCGACGTGGCGGCGAAGTTGCGGGCGGCGTTGCCCGCCCTCGTGTGCGAGGAGCGCATCATCCGTACCACCGGCGACCGTCGCCTCGATGTGAGCCTCTCCTCTCCGGGCAGCCTCGACAAAGGCCTCTTCACGAAAGAACTCGAGGAGGCGCTTCTCAAAGGCACGGTGCATGCGGCCGTTCACAGCCTGAAGGATCTTCCCACGGAACTCCCTCCCGGACTCCGTGTGGGTGCGGTGCTCGAGCGCGCCGATGTTTCCGATTGCCTCGCTTCCAAACACGAGGGTGGCGTCTCGGGCCTGCCGGAAGGCGCCTGCGTCGCCACCTCGAGTCTTCGCCGGAAAAACCAACTCCTCGCGATGCGGGCGGATCTGCGTGTTCTCGAGATTCGCGGCAATGTGCCGACCCGCCTGAGAAAAGTGTGCGATGGCACGGACTGGGACGCGCTCGTTGTGGCGAAGGCGGCGATCGATCGCCTCGGCCATGATGTTGTGCCGGACGGCCTTCACCTCACGGTCATCGAAGACATGCTGCCCGCGCCGGGCCAGGGCGCGGTGGCCGTGGAGTGCCTCGCGGACGACGAGCAGACGCTGGAGATTCTTTCGTTCATTCACCATGAACCCACGGCGCGCTGCGTGGAGGCCGAACGCGAACTACTGCGGTCCCTCGGCGGAGGATGCAGCATGCCCCTCGGCGCGCGGGCGGACTGGGTTGACGGGGCTGTTCGGTTGCGCGCCGCGCTTTTCGAGCCCGACGGACCCCGGTGGCTGCATCCGCAAGCTTGACGCCAGCCGCGCACGCCTCAACGTTCTGAATCTATGAATCTTCTGCAACGCCCCCGCCGCAACCGGCGGTCCGAGGCGCTCCGCGGTTTGGTTCGCGAGACGCGGATCGACGTCTCCCAGTTGATCTGGCCGCTCTTCGTCCACGATCTGGAAGCAACGGTCCCGGTTGAGTCGATGCCGGGCGTTTCGCGTCACTCTGTTCCGTCCCTCGTGGAGCAATGCTGCACGGCGGTGCATCTCGGTCTCCCCGCCGTTGCGCTCTTTCCCTGCATCGATTCCTCACTCAAGGACGCGCAGGGCACGGCGGGATTTGCGGAGTCTGCACTCCTCTTCCGCGCGGTTGCCGCTGTGAAAGAGTCTTGTCCCGGACTCTGCGTGATCACCGATGTTGCGTTGGATCCCTACACCAGCCACGGGCACGACGGGTTTCTCTCGTCCGATGGAACCCGCGTTCTCAACGACGAGACCGTGGAGGCGCTCTGCCGGCTCGCTGTGCTGGAAGCGCGGGCCGGAGCGGATCTGGTCGCCCCTTCTGATATGATGGACGGCCGGGTGCGTGCCATCCGGGAAGCTCTCGATGCAGAGGGTTTCACGGATGTGGGCATTCTTTCCTACGCTGCGAAATTTGCCTCCGCCTACTACGGTCCGTTCCGCGACGCCGTCGGCTCAAAGATCGGCAAGGATGCCATCAGCAAATCCACCTATCAGATGGATCCCGCGAATTGCCGGGAGGCTGTGCGCGAGGCGCTCCTCGATGAGGCCGAAGGCGCGGATATCGTGATGGTGAAACCCGCCGGGCCGTATCTGGACGTCATCGCCGAAGTCCGGAGGGCGACCACGCTGCCTGTGGCGGCCTACCAGGTCAGCGGGGAATACGCACAGATCCAAGCCGCAGCGCGCCTCGGCTGGCTTGACGGAGCCCGTGCGCGGGACGAGTCGCTGCTTGCGATCCGGCGTGCCGGGGCGGATATGATCCTGACCTACTTCGCGCGCGAGTTCGCGGAAGTATCGGTCGGATTGGTGCCTGCCAATTCGCGGTAGAGCGGATCTTCCTCCCAGGTGCGGAGGAGCTGACTGTCACGCATTCCGCGACGGATGGTGAGCGGGTCTCGAACGCTGCCGGCACGGAGTGTCTCGAAAAGTTCGTAACGGCGGCCCTGCGATGCCAGTCCTTCGGCGCGCCGCAAGTAATCGTCGCCGCGTGCCGTGTTCGTCGCGACGAGGAGATCACTGGCGAGGAGGGCGGTCTCCGGGAGTTCGTGAAGCATCGCTTGGTCGTGGAAAGTTCGCAGCAGGGCGGTGTTCGTGGCTTGCACGGTAACGGCCTGCGCGATGGCCTTGGAAACGGTATTGGTATCCGCCACCCTCGAGGCCAGGAGCACGAGTTCCTCCCACTGCGCGGCATCGGACGGATCCTTCCCGACGCCTGCAAAAAGCTCGTCAATGCGCGCCGCCGCGTCCCGGCGCTGTTCGAGACTGATGAGAACCCTCCAGAGCGAGAGGTTGTTCGGATCGTTGTCGATGGCTGTTTGGACGATTTTGAGGATCCCCTCGTAGTCTCCGCGTTCGACGAGGAGGGTGTTGAGTGCGTTGATGGAATCCGGATTGCCTGCCCACAAGGCAAGGGCCTGGCGGTGGGCAGCTTCGGCTTCGCGCATCATGCCTCGGTGTTTGTAGATCCCGCCGGTGGTCGAACGCAGTTTTGAGAACGAACGCTGCGCATCGAAATCGCGCAGATAATCCGGGTGCTCAAGCAGGCGTGTGGCATAGTCCTGCCAGAAGGCCATGTCCTTCTTCACCACTTCGGGCGAGAGTTCCTTGATGGGTTCGCGGTGGATCCGGTAAACCAGCCCGTGCGGCTCGGCATAGTCGTAGCTCCATTCCATCGGGAAACTCTCCTCGACAAAAAACTCGCGGTCGTCCTTGTTTCGCTCCCAGATCATTTTCGTCACGAGCCCGTGGATTCTGGCGGGATCGGCGAGGAAGGCTTCGCCATTCTTTTTGATCTCCTCCTCGACGGCGGTGTCGATTTCCTCCTCGGTCGGGAATTTCAAGGTTTCCCTCGGATACTGTGTTTCGCGACCCAGCCATTTCTCAAAGGGATTCCGCGCGCCGGGGCGTTCGGCGCTGTAATGGTCGCGCAGGTAGCGGCGGTAGAGCGGCTCGGCGACTCCATTCTGCGTGATGATGAAAAGATCGCGCCGATCGAAGTCGGGATCCCGCTTGAGGCCCGGAGCCTGCGTGCTTTCCCCGAGGATCATGTAAGTCGGCACGAAACGCCCGGGATCCGTCCCGCCGAGGACAACACTGCCCTTCGGAAGATCCTTCAACATGTCGTGTCCGAACTGCCATCCGAACCAACGGTCACGTTGGCTCGAACCGTCGACATTCAATACGAGAGGGACAGCCGGCATAAGCCAAAGGATGAAGCGGAGCCCGGCCAGGCGCGGAAAGCGCGCAAAGAGCGCCGCCGCGGCCCACGCGAGCCCGATGGCCACAAGGACTGCGAATAGGAAGTTCGTGTAGGTATGGTAGGGCATCTGCAGCCACCATCCGGCGTTGTCGGTCTCCGCCCCGTCGGCCACAGGCTGAAGGATCGCCGCGAGCACAAAACCCAGCTCCAGCACGTAGACCCACGTGCGTTGCCGAACGTCCTTCAGGCGAAGAATCACGAAGAGGGAAAGGAAATACGCGATGACACCCAGCGGCGTGAAACTGCGCGCGAGCTGGATCCAAAAGAACCCCGTCCATTCCTGCACGCGGGCGAGGAGGGGCCGCTCCGCGGCGGGGTTGCGGACTGCCGGGGCCGTGCGGCTTTTCTCGTGGGTGCCCATCAGGCGTCCCAGGCTCCGCAGGCTCTGTTGTGAAAGGCTGCCGCTGTATTGCGAGCGGTTGAAAGAAAAGAAAAACCCTTCGGGGGTGCTTGTGTAAGCCCAATTCATCGGCGGGTTCGTCGCGGATGCCAGTGGCATGTAGGCATACGGCAAGAGACCGATCGCCACCACAAACGGCAGATAGGCCACGAGCCGCCACTCGATCTGCCCGCGTCGCACAACGAGGAGGACGGCGAAGCCGGCCATTACGCAGTAGAAGAAGCGGATCGCAGTTTTCAGCACGGGTTGCTCGGCCGAGAGGATGGCAAATGCCAGATAGCCCAGCAGCGCCGTCAGCACCGCGGCAAGGAGGAGGTCCCAAAAAATTCGCCTCCGCACGAGCAGCACGCCGAGAAAAGGCAGCGGAGCCATCGCGATCGTGAGGTGGTGGTTGCTGAATGAGAACGCGAGGATGAAGAACGAGAGCAGCAACCAGCGCAGGCGCCCCGGATTTCTCAGCCAGACATACAAAGCGACCAGGAAAAGACCGATCAAAAGCGCATGCAGCGTGTAGACCTCCGCGATCGTCGCCTGCGACCAGACCGAGAAACTGAACGCGTAAAGCAGACCGCAGACCGCCGAGACGGTCGGAAGGAATCCCCGGTACGCTCCCAGTGTGGCACCAAGCAACCAGCGCAGCGAACTCGAGATCAGGGCAGTCACCACAAAGACGCTCAATGCCCCGCAAACACCGCTGAAAAGGTTGATTTCCCACGCGGCGTTCCCCAAGGGGAGAAGTTGGAAAATCCAAGCCAGCAGCGTCCACAGCGGGTAGCCAGTGGGATGCGGAACACCGAAGTGCTGGGCCGCCACGAGGAATTCGCCCGAATCCAGGAGCGTCACGTTCGGTGCCGTGGTCGCCCAATAGACGAGGAAAGCCACCAAACCTGTGAGGGCTCCGGTGATGATGTCACCGCGTCGAAAAATCTTTTCCCCGGTCATTCCCGCCCTCCGCTTGCGAACGCCCCGCGCATCCATCCGACCGCGAGCAGACCCAGCGCCGCCACCCAGCCGAGCACGCCGGCTGCAATGGCTGTCGGATACCATGCCGGCGGCGCAAAACGGAAGGTGACCTGCTCGCCGGCTCTCACGGAGACAGCCGGAAACGCTCCCATCGCCTGTGCCGTCGGACGATCACCCCGACCCTCGACGCGCCAATCCGGATGCCACGATTGATTCAGAACGAGCCATCCCGCCTCGGGTGCGGGAGCGAAGCGAACGAAACCGTAGCGACTCTCGAGGACTGGAACCGGCACAAACGGTGGGGCAGGTGCCGCCCCTTGGTCCGCGGCGGCCTCCAGCCGGCCTCCCGCAATCTCTCCCTTCCAGCCCTCCTCCTTCTGGTTCAGAACCTCGCCACTCACGGCAAGCAGGTTGTCTCCGGCTGCATCAAGCGAACCGAACGCCACCTCCATGGCATTCCCGGTTGCCGTGACGAAGGCCGGAGCGACGAATCCCCCGGCGAGACGTGAGGGGTTTTCAAAGAGGACGAAGTTTTCGTTCTCAAGCACCGCAGTGAACATTCCACGAAGATTTTCGATGCGCTCCGCATCCGTGTCCACTTTGTCCACAAGCACATGACTGGCCCCCGAGAGATTGAGAAACACCTGGAAGAAATCCGGCGACGTCGCGGCTGCAGCGGCGAGGTGGGCGCTGCCGGATTGCTGGAGGTAGGAATTGAAAGCCTCCGTCAGCAACGGCCGGCCCGTCAGAAACGGACCGAGCATGTAAATGTAGCTCCCCGAGAAGACCTGCACTCCACCCGTGAGAGGCGAGCGATTGAGTTCCGCTTGTGTTGCCAGATACTCATCGAAAACCTCCCGGCCCTGGCCTGCGGAGAAGAACGGTTTCGCATATGGGAGTGCATCGGCCACGGCGACGCAGACGAACAAGGCCGCCAACGCCACGGCAGCCAGTCGGCGGGAAATCCCCGCAAACACCCGGCACGTCAGGATCGCCCCGGCGAAAATCACGCACACCGCTCCCGCCACTTGGTAAAAGTCGAATGGCGCACGAATGTCCGAATACAGCGGAAGCCACTCCACGAGCCGGAATCCGGGCACCACGTAGAAGACGATGCAGAGGGTGGCAGCGATCCCTTGGCGGAACATCCAGTGCGACGGCACCAATCGGAAAATCGCCCAGCCCATTCCGACGAAGAGAAACCAGGAAAGCGCGACCGTGGCATCAGGAATGTCCCTCGCCATTTCGAGAAAAAACAGCTGCCCGCCGAGAACGCCTTTGGGTCCGCAGGAAAGCCAATAGAGAAGCAACGCGAGCGAGAGGAACGGCCGCGCGGCTCTCGCTTGCACATCGCGATCCATTACTCGCCCGAAAAGCGCTGCCACGAAGACGGTGAAGAGCGCAAGGCCGGTGAATGTGCCGCCATTCGCCGTCGTCGGAGCATACGCCGCTCCGACACCCTGCGTGAGCCAACCTCCGCGATCGATCCAGCCAACCGGAGACTTCGTGCTGAATGCGCGTTGCCACCCCTCGAACGGTCCCAGATCAAACATCACGACGAAGCGGGCCTCGCGCAGGGCCGGGAGGTTTGGGGCCACGCACAGAAGAAAGAAGACCCCGCCTGCCAGCGCGAGCAGTCGCCTGTCCGGGCGCGCTTCCGGTGCGAGCCGGAACCACTCGGCGAGTCCGAATAGTCCGATCGCCGGCAGCGCCATCAAGCCCGTCTTGCCATAGGCCAGAGTCACCGCGCTATAGCTTGCGGCCAAGAGTACCGCCGAGAACAGAGACGGTCGCTGAAGAAAAACAATCAGGCTCCAGAAGGCCCACGGCAAAAGGGCCAGCGAGCAAATGACCACGAAATGCTCGTAGCCAGCGGCCCGCGTGAGCACGGAAGGATTCAGAAGAAAGAGCGCCGCGCCCACAAGACCGATCCGGCTGCTGCCGGTATGGCGCGTGAGGAATGCCCACGTGCCCGTTGCGCCGAAGGCCCAGCAGGCCAGCACCGCCAGCTTGGGGCCCGCCAGAAAACCCGCGGCGACCGAAGGTATCAGCAGCGCAAGACTCGCGACCATGTAGGACCATGAAAATGCCAGACTCGTTCCCTGCAGGAACATCGGGGTCCACCACGGCAGCCCGCCCGTCGAACGCACACCGGCAACGAAATCCCATGCCTTGGCAAAATTCGCCGTGAGTTCCTGACTGGATACCGGGAGGGCGAGCCACGCCGCCCCCGCGAGCACCGCAAGGGCCAGCGAAAGGCCCAACGCAGCGATCGTGGAATGCCTGTTCATTCGAGCCGCCGAA
>CAZKHB010000014.1:0-81483 GCA_964552635.1 uncultured Chthoniobacterales bacterium | reverse complement strand
ACACCTTCCTCTCCCTCCGCGCGATTAGCTCAGTGGTAGAGCGCTTGCTTCACACGCAAGAAGTCGCAGGTTCGAACCCTGCATCGCGCACCATCGTCTTTTTGCCGACTGTCTGCGACAGATGGCGACCAACCACGCTCGAAGCTAGTGTTTATCAGGGTTTGCGGGTTGCTCCCATTCTTAAGAGGCGCGACGGACTGCGACAGGGTTTGACCGTCCGCGCCATTTTGTTGTGCGCTTATTTGTGCGTCGGATTGTGCGCTTTTTGAAATCTCGGGACTGAGGAAGTTCGGGAGTTTCAAGAGCCCTTCCTCGGTCGGGAGAAGTTCGGGATCGGTGTAGTGGATCATCGTCAGCCGCATCTCACTATGCCGCATCAATTCCATCGCCGTGCGTGGTTGAACGCCTGACGCGGAAAGCATTGTTCCGAAGGTGTGACGGAGAGAGTGAAAATCGATTCGGTTCTCGCGTGTGTCTTTGATTCCAGCTGCAGCCAGGTCGGCACGGAACTCCGCAGGAGACGGGAAAACGGACTCGAAAATGCGCTGTTCGTCCGCGACTTCTCCGAGAAGGCTGCGGAACTTCCGCAGTTCGTTCGCTGCGACCGGATGAACACCCATCGCAGCAGACCGGCGGTTCTTGGTCGTTGTGGCACGAAGGCGCATGAATGGCTTTTCGGCATCCAAGTTGATATCGCGCCATTCCAGCTTCTCCATTTCCCCGCGGCGCAGGCCGGAGTAAATCGCGAGTGTGTAGAGAGCCCTCCGCTTGCCGGCGACGCCGAGAAGAGCTCCGATTTCGCTTGGCGAGAGGGCACGCCGGTAAAAGCGACGAGCACCGACTTGCGAGATGCGTTCGACTCCCGCCATGGGATTTTCGATCACGCCCCTTCTTTGGCGCTTCATCCAATTCAGGAATGCTTCCAGTGCGTTGTGATACTCGTTCAGGGTCTTGGGCGAGAGATTTGCGGCCCGCTCCCGCCAGAGGAGGAAGCTATCCGCCGTGATGTCGCCTGCCCGCTGCCAACGGCTCTCCGAAATCAGCCGTTCGATTTTTCCGCGCAGCTGGCGGACGTAATCAGGAGAGCGACCAATCCGGGTGCGGTCTTCCAAGAAGTCCGAGAGGTGCTCTGTGAGTCGGCGATCTGCGGCGTCTCGAACGGCTGTAGCAGGAATCAATCCGGCCTTTTCTTGCTGACGAAGGTTGACGATCCTTCGGAGCTCGGCCTCGGCCGCTTGTTTGTCGCTGATGCCAAGCCGAATGGTGGTGATTCTGGATTCGCCTGCCAGCCGATAGCGACCTGTGTAGACGCGGGAGGAAACTGATTTGCCGTTCACCTTCCGACGAGACTTGAAAACGTGGCAGATCATTGCCGGGCCTCCTTCATTTGCTCGACGAATGAGTGGATTTCGCTCTGAGGGAAAACGGTGCGTTTCCCCAGCTTGCAGGGCTTCGGGAACCGATTTGAAGCAATTCGGCGCTCAATGTCGCGACGGGAGAGGGGGATGATTTCCAAAACCTTTTCCCACGGCAGAAGGGGATCGACCGCGTGTGAGTTCATTTGCTGCCCTTTCGTTTTCTTGGAGGTTGTTCCAGAAATCGGATGCTATCGCCCTTTGGTGAGGATGGCTCACAGGCCTCACTCACGAACTTTTGATCGTCCTCGGTGGCAGCCTTTTTTGCCTGTAGGCGCTTCCATCGCTCCTCAAGTTCCGCTTTCCATGCGCGCGCCTCGTCCACCGGAATATAGACAACGGCCAACTCGCGGAGCTTCTTTTCCCCACCGAACAAGGTTTTCGTCTTGCCGGTGATTGAGAAACAGAAAGCCGTCATCAGGCCAGCCTTGAGGCGACGATGCACACCGGCACGGGTTGCTCCGACGTAGGCAGCAATCCCTCCCGGAGACAGGACGTCGATATCGTGCTCGCAGATCTTGTCGAACCAAGTGCACGAGTCCTCGTGGCTACCTTCTGCTTTGAAAATCCAACTGTCCCCATCTCGCTCCCCTAGGAAAGGTAGGAGAGAGTCTGGGATTCGAATCAGTGAGATTGTTGCCATTTCGAAAACATATTCACAATATGTTAACGGATCGTCAACAGAAAAACGTGACTGCATTGCTGGAGAGCGAGAACTAGGCTGTATGTCGTGAGTCTACTCTACCGTTACCAGTCAGCTAGTAACGCCGCGAATGCGATTCAGTGCAATGCGCTGCGGCCCTCTGCCGCAACAAAACTCAATGATCCTTTTGAGCTCCTACCAGCGATAACGCCGGATTCCTTTCCCCTGAATGAACTGCTAAAGATCATGCAGAATTCGGATGATTTCCGTGAACAGGTAAAGCGATTGCGCCGAGAGTATGGTCTATCTCGTACCGCCGCCGAGGCTCAAGCGAAGGCAGTTTTGCGTGGCAACCTACCAGTTTTGGACAAAATCCGAAAATCAGGATGCAAGGAGCTGAAGAACAGATTCGCCCATGTGTTCGAGAAAAGGTTTCTGATCTCTTGTTTCAGTAAAGATGCTCGATCCATACTGATGTGGTCGCACTACGCATCTCAGCACTCGGGAGTAGTTTTAGGTTACAGAAAAAGTGAGTTGCAGAAGTGTATTCCTATGCTGGCCTTTGTAGAGGTCTGTTACCGCGAAGAACGGCCCTTCTATCACCATAGTGCAAAAACAGAAAGGTTTCAGCGAAACTTGATCGAAGTAGCCTCAACAAAATCAAGGTTTTGGGAATATGAAAAAGAAGTACGAATTCTGATTCCTAGTGAGCGTCTAGATGGCGACGGACTTTTTCAACTAGAGGCAGGTACAATTCGAATGGCAATTCTTGGGTGCCGATGCAGTGAGGAAGATAAGGAGCTTGTGCTACAAGCATGTGTGAATTCCCCCAACCCTATTCAAATGTTTCAGGCCGAGATCGACGAGAGGAAGTATCGATTGAAACTGAGGTCCATCCATTAGGCATTCTTTACGCATTTGGTACACACCACCCCTTCAAGCGACCCACCGGCGACCCGCTGACGCGGGTCATCCGGTGGGGCCGTTTGGAGCGGCGTAGGAGCGACCTGGACGTCTTCCAGATCGGCCTCAGACAGTGATCCTTTCGGCTCGTTCCGTCATGGCCTTCAGGAAGGCCGGGGAGAGGCGGATTGAGTCGGAGCCGTCTTGCTCGAATTTGGCCAGTTCGTAGGCGTTAGCGCCGAGGTTTTTCAGGACGTAGCATACAGCGTCCTTTTCACCCCCAAAGGTTTTGTTGTCGAACCGTCGAATTCTTGCCATGCCACCCCCGAGGGATTCCCATCGAGTCATCGCTGCCATGCGAAAGTGGCTCTTGTTTGCGCCCGGAGGCAGGGCTCGAATGAGGAAGTGAAAATGCGGACGGCCTCCGATCTCGCCGCGTTCGTGTCGTAGCACCCATTGTGTTTGTTTCTGCTGCCAGTGGCGCTCTTGCTGGCGCAGCCATTGAAAGAACATGGAGAAGCGGACTCCCACGGGTGGAACGCGAGAGCCCGCAATTTTGAACTTCGCGGTCTTCTCCAGTAAATCGGGCTGCGATTGATCCACAGGGATCTTGCGCATTCCAAATGTCAGCGTGCCGAACCAGTCCCAAGGGACGGACGAGAGCTGATAGAGAAGGCCGGAAGGTTGATGGTTCATGCTGCCTTTCTTACCACGAGTCCCTTGACGATGAACCGAGGGCGCATCGTGTTGGAGGGACGAACGGCATCCACTTGGAATTCCAGCGTCTTTCCGACGAGCTTGGATGCCTCGGGAATCACCCCGGCTGTGAAAACACAGTCGACGGTGTCCCGGAGCTTCACTTCGTCCGCGTCGAGACAGGTCAGTGTTTCCTGTTCGATGCGGCCCCGCTTGCCGGTATAGCTGGAGTCCTCGTGCGCGATAACGAGTCCTTTGAAGGTCATTTCGCGAGTCTCCTTTCTATTTTTGGTTTTTTGCTGTTGGCCCGGGCCGCACGGCCCGCGGTCAAATCCTCGTCAGTGGACGTGCGACCGACTTGCCCACAAACCGGTAGCTCTGGCTTGGCGCCAGCGCCCGAGCTCTTTCCCTGCGGGGCTCGGGCTGCCGCTACCTTCCCTCCGGGATTTATGGACAAGTCTCGGGAGTGGCTCCGAATGATGGCCAGAACACCTGCCCGCAAAGCGGCGGGGAGTGTCTCCCAAGCACTGATGACTTCGCAGAGCTCGAAGCCCTCGCGAAAAGTTTGTGCGTCTATTTGTGCGCTGTCTTCTGTAAGTTCCTGATTATCAGCGACTGGAGAGCAGGTTCGAACCCTGCATCGCGCACCACTTCTTCGGCGATCGAGTCAAACTTCCTACGCCGGGGCCGGTGCTGCGAGGCCGCCGGGAGGAAGTTCCGGTTTCACTTGCTCGGGCGGCTCGGGCGTGGTCTCTGTCGGCGGGGGTGGGAGCGGGGGAGGGGTTGCCTGGACTTTGGGAGGGTTCTTGATTTCTCCGAACTGGACGATTTCGCGGATGTGCTCGGCATCCAGCGTTTCGTACTCGAGCAGGGCCTTGGCGATGATCTCCACCTTGTCGCGGTGGGTTTGGAGAAGTTGCTCGGCGCGGGCATAGGCTTCGTCGATGATGCGCTTCACTTCGGCATCGATCTGCTGGGCCGTGGCTTCGCTGTATTCCCTCGAGCGCGACATCTCCCGGCCGAGGAAGACATAGTCGTTGTTCTCGCTGAAGCTGATCATTCCGAGCGCACTCATACCCCATTCGCAGACCATGCGACGGGCGAGTTGGGTGGCTTGGCGGATATCGCCCGAGGCACCGTTCGAGACGTCGTTTGTGAACATGGCTTCGGCGATCCGGCCGCCCATGGTGACGACAAGCAGGTCAAGAGCTTCCTTCTGCTGTGTGGAATACTTGTCTCCTTCGGGCAGATACATCGTGGCCCCCAGATAGGGACCGCGGGGAATGATCGTGACCTTGTGGAGCGGGTGGGTGTGCTCGAGCAGAACGTTGAGCAGGGCATGGCCGGCTTCGTGCCAGGCAGTCGAGACTTTCTCGCGTTCGCTCATGGCCATGCTGCGGCGCTCCTTGCCCCAGCGCACTTTGTCGCGGGCTTCTTCAAGTTCCGCCTGCGTGATGGCCTTCAGGCCTTTGCGCGCAGCGAGCAGGGCGGCCTCGTTCATCACGTTGGCAAGTTCCGCGCCGGAGTATCCCGGTGTTCCGCGGGCAAGCACCCCGAGGTCGACCGCATCCGAGAGCTTCACGCGCTTGGCGTGGACCTTGAGGATTTCCTCGCGGCCCTTCACGTCAGGGAGTCCGACTGTGACCTGACGGTCAAAGCGTCCGGGGCGCAGAAGGGCGGGGTCCAGCACGTCGGGGCGGTTCGTCGCCGCGATGATGATGACGCCGTCTTGGGTGTCGAATCCGTCCATTTCGACGAGGAGCTGGTTCAGCGTTTGCTCGCGCTCGTCATGGCCGCCGCCAAGTCCGTGGCCACGATGCCGGCCGACCGCGTCGATCTCGTCGATGAAAATGAGGCAGGGCGCGGATTTTTTGCCTTGCTCGAACATGTCGCGGACGCGGGAGGCGCCGACGCCGACGAACATTTCGACAAAGTCGGATCCGCTGATCGAGAAGAATGGAACATCCGCCTCGCCGGCGATCGCGCGGGCAATGAGCGTTTTGCCGGTGCCGGGAGGTCCTACCATGAGGACGCCTTTCGGAATGCGGCCTCCCAGCTTTTGGAACTTTTTCGGATCGCGGAGAAACTCCACGAGTTCCTGAACCTCATCCTTCGCTTCCTCGACGCCTGCCACGTCCTTGAACGTGATGCGGTTCTTCTCTTTCGAGAGCACGCGGGCTTTGGATTTTCCAAAGTTGAGCGCGCCCTTGCCGGCCATCTTGATCTGCGAACGGAAGAAGAAATAAAGGATGACGAGGAAGAGGACGATTGGAAGGAAGCTGATGAGGGCCGAGGCGAGGTAGTCCGACTTCGGGACAATGTTCGGCTTGAGGCCGGCTGCGGCCAAGGCTTCCTGAATTTCGGATCCGTTGAATGCGGTGAAGATGGGGGTGCGGAACGCGATTTCCGTCTCCTGGCCGGTCGTCTTCGATTTCTCCCGGATCTTGCCTTCAAAATACTGCGTGTTGCGACCCTCTTCGACGACGAGTTGGAGCGGTTGTTCCGGCGTGGAAATGACACGGCCCTCTTTGACGAGCTCGAGGAAGCGTGGATAGGGAATTGGTTCGGCTTGCGTGAAGTTGTTGCCTCGGAAGAGGAATGCCCCTCCGATGAGCGAGAGAGCGACGGCGAACAACACAAGACCTCGCCAATTCATTTGCGGCTCATTTCCACCGGGAGCGGGTCGCTTGTCCTTCGGCGCCTTCGGATTTTCTTCTGACATTTGCGAAACTTTCGCTTATCAGCCTCGCTTGGCAAATGCAAAAAGCAACCCGCGCGCGTTCCTTGGTGGTGTCCATTCACGATGTGAGCCCGAGTACCGTCGCACGCACCCGGGAAATCCTCGCCGATCTGGAGGCGGCGGGGGCTTGCCATATCTCCCTTCTTGTGGTGCCCGATCACCACTCCCGGGGAGTGATCAGTGCCGATAAGGAGTTCTGCGTGTGGCTCCGGGAGCGATGTGCGGGTGGGGACGAAGCGGTACTGCACGGGTATGTGCACAGTCGCGCGGCAACGGGGCGGGAATCCCCCTGGCAACGCCTCATCACCGGAGTTTACACGGCTGGTGAGGGAGAGTTTTTTGATGCCGGTTTTGAGCAGGCGAGGGATCTTTTGCGGCAGGGCAAGGCCGAACTGCTGCGAGCGGGTGTGCCGTTCAGCGGGTTCATCGCCCCGGCCTGGCTGCTTGGATCGGAGGCGGAAAAGGCTGTGCGTGCGGAGGGATTCAGCTACACCACGCGCATCGACCGGGTGGTGCGCTATGCCCCGCGCGAGGGGATCGATTTTGCCCGCAGTCTTGTGTGGAGCGTGCGGGCTGGCTGGCGGCGCCTGTGCAGCTTGGGGTGGAATCGGCTTGTTTTCCGTGCGGAGTCCGCGGGGGAACTGCTCCGGATCGGGATCCACCCCCCGGATTGGTCACACCGGGCGATCCGCTCGCAGATTTTGCAACTTGTCCGGCACGGGCTTGCGGACCGTGAGGCGATCACCTATCACGACTGGGTGACCCGCCGGCCGATGCATCGATGAATAAAGGGACCTCCCGAGCCGACCTCCACGTCCACTCGCGCCACAGCAACCGCGCGGCGGATTGGTTGCTGCGGAAGCTGGATTTTCCAGCGAGCAACTCCGACCCGCTCCAGACTTATGAAAGGCTGCGCGCGGCTGGTATGGATTTCGTGACTCTGACCGATCACAACACGATCGCTGGCTGTCTCGAAATCGCCCACCTTCCCGGTGTGATCATTGGCGAGGAGGTCACTGTGATGTTCCCCGAAGACGAGTGCCGCGTCCATTTGCTCGTATGGGGAATCACGGAGGCACAGCACCGTTCCCTGCAAGAACTGCGCGGCGACATCTATGAGTTCCAGCAGTTTCTTGCCGCCGAGGGAATCGCCCACGCCGTTGCGCATCCCTTCCATAGCGTGAACGGGTCGCTGCAAGCCGTGCACTTGCAGAAACTGGCGCTCCTTTTCCGCCACTTCGAGGCTTTGAACGGACGCTACAACCGCCTTTTGAGCGATGCCGTCACGGAGACATTCGGGAAGCTGACCCCGCGGCGTATTGAAATCTTCTCGGCAACGACCGGCTTGGAGCCCACCCATGACGAGCCGTGGAGGAAAGTGTTTGTCGGAGGTTCCGATGACCACGGAGGCACGGCTCTCGCGCGGGCCTTCACGGAGACCCCAGCGGCGAGCGATTCCGGGGCGTTCCTCGATGCGGTGCGCCGCGGGGATTGTGCCCCGGCCGGGACTCCGGGGAATGCGCTGGTTTTCGCCCACGGCACCTACAGCACCGCTTTTCTCTACGCCAAATCCCGCTTCCCGATGAAGGAGGGGGATCCCGCCATTGGACTTCTTGAGAAGGTGTTTTCGCGCTTCATGGAGGGGCAGGATCCGACGGAGTTTTCGCTCGGTGAGAAGCTCGGGTTCGTTGTCCAGGGAATCGCCACGGGGAAAATCTTCGAACTCGCGAAACCCGGCAGCCGTTCCCTCTGGAAGGAACTCGCCGCCTATTTTGGGCGTCCGGAGATGCGTTCTGCGATTGCCCGCGAGACCTCGGGGGTTCAGGAGCCGGAGCGCCGTTCTTTTCTGATGGCGAATCTCATCGCCAACCAACTCGGCTACCGTTTTGTGACGGGGGCGATTCAACAGATTTCCGCCGGCAAGTTTCTCGAGAGCATTCAGACAATCATCCCTCTTGCGCCGATAGTCGGTCTGCTCAGTCCTTATCTGCATGGATTCCGCCAGCCCCGTCGCGACTGGCTGCGGAAATCCACATCCGCTCTCGCCGGGGAGGTGCCTGCGATTCTTCTCAACCGCAAGCGGGCTTGGTTCACCGACACTCTCGATGACGTCAACGGTGTGGCAACAACCATCCGCAAAATGACTGCCTCCGGTGTGGCGGCGGGCCATGATTTGACGGTGATGACATGTCGGTCGGAAAACCTCGACCACGGCATCCCCTTGAAGAACTTCGCGCCCATTGGCGAGTTCGAGTTGCCCGAGTATGAATTGCAGCGCCTGAGTTTTCCACCCGTCCTCCAGATCGTCGACCATCTCCAGACGGAAGGTTACTCGGAGGTGATCCTGAGCACACCGGGTCCGCTAGGCCTTGCGGCCCTCGGTGCGGCCAAGCTTCTCGGCTTGCGTGCGATCGGCATCTACCACACGGATTTCCCGCAGTATGTCCGCATTCTGACCGAGGATTCCTTCATGGAGACGCTCACGTGGAATTATATGCACTGGTTCTACAGTCAGCTCGACACGGTCTATGTGAATTCCGAAGACTACCGCAAATGCTGGGTCGAGCGGGGTATCGCACCCGACCGCATTCGCATCCTCCCGCGCGGACTTGATACCGGACTCTTCCATCCCTCGCGACGGGATTCATCCTTCTGGCGGTCGCGCGGGCTGCGCGATGGGGAGTTGGGCTTGCTCTTTGTCGGGCGTGTCTCGAAGGAAAAGAACCTCGACCTGTTTGTCGCCGCCCTTCAGAAGCTGCGTTCTTCTGCAAAGTCGGCATTCCGCCCCTTGATCGTGGGCGACGGTCCCTACATGGGCGAGATGCGCCGGTTGCTGCCAGATGGAATCTTTACCGGCTATCTTGGCGGGGAGGAACTCGCCACGGCTTATGCCTCGGCGGATGTTTTCGTTTTCCCGAGCACGACCGACACCTTTGGGAATGTTGTCTTGGAAGCCCAAGCGAGTGCGCTTCCCGTGATCGTCTCGGACGTGGGCGGGCCCCGAGACCTCGTGGCAGACGGCAGCGAAGGCTACATCACGCGGGCATTGGATTTGTCGGATTTGACACGTGCCCTTGCGAAGCTCGTCGATGACCCGTCCCTGCGGGCCTCGATGGGGGCTGCTGGGCGCCGGAGGGTTGAGTCGCGGGATTGGGCCAAGGCGTTCGAGCGGTTCTGGAGCGAATCGCCCGAATAAGCGCTCACATCCGCTCCGGACACGAGATGCCGAGGAGACCGAGCCCGGTCCGCAAAACTGTGGCTGTCGTGGCCGCGAGGTGCAGACGGCTTTCACGCAGCGGAGACTCCGCCTTCAACACCGGACAAGCCTCGTAAAACGTATGGAAGCTGTTCGCCAGTTCGTAAAGGTAGTTCGCGAGCAGGTTCGGACGGAAGTCGTCAAGAACGAGCGGAACTGTTTCGCCGAATTGCGCGAGCTTTAGCGCAAGTTGTCGTTCGGCTGGTTCCGCAAGCGACAGGCTATGGCTGGTGCTGGCGGGATCGAGTCCCGCCTTCCGGAAGATCGCACGGATCCGCACGTACGCGTTCTGGAGGTAGGGGGCAGTGTTGCCTTCGAAGGCGAGGAGCTTTTCCCATGAGAAAACGTAATCGCTGAGACGGTTTTGCGAGAGTTCCGCATACTTTACGGCACCGAGGCCGATCATGGCGGAGATCTCGTCGCGTTCGCTTTCCGGCACGCCTGATTCGCGGGCATCGATCAGCCGGCGTGCCCGCTCCACGGCCTCCTGCAGCACCTCGGCAAGCCCCACGTTTTCCCCGGAGCGGGTCTTCATGATTTTGCGGTCTTCCCCCAGAATGCTGCCGAACGCAATGTGGCGCAGGTCGGCGCGAATGCCCATCATTCGCGCAGCGGCGAAGATCTGTTGGAAGTGCAGGGCTTGCGGGGCTCCCACGACATACCAGATGGCATCCGGGTTCCAGCGCTCCACCCGATACTCGATGGTCGCGAGGTCCGTCGTCGCGTAGAGGAATCCGCCGTCGCTTTTCCGGATGATCGCCGGCTTGTCGGAAAGCCCGGAAGTCTCGTCGAAAAAAAGGCAGAGCGCTCCCTCGCTTTGGCGGGCGAGCCCCCTGGCTTCCAAGTCGGCACACAACGGGGCGAGCCGTTCATTGTAGGCGCTTTCCCCGAGCCGTTCATCGAAACGGATGTCGAGCATGCGATACAATTTGTCGAACTCCCGCCAAGACAACTCGATCGTCTGGTTCCAAATGGCCAGATTCTCGGGGTCTCCGGACTGGAGTTTCACCAACTCCTCGCGGGCCGCAATGCGGGTCGCCTCATCTTCCGCCTCGCGCGCATTGACCTCGCGGTAGAGGCGGACCAACTCTGCGATCGCATCGCGCTCGAGGGCCTCGCGGTCGAGGAAATGCTTCCATCCGTGGATCACCTTCCCGAACTGGGTGCCCCAGTCCCCGATGTGGTTGTCGCAAATCACCTCGTGACCGAGAAACCGGGCAACTCTCGCGAGGGCGTCGCCCAGGATCGTGCTCCGGATGTGGCCGACATGCATCGGCTTCGCGACATTCGGCGAACTGAAATCCAGAATGATCTTCCGCGGATGCTCCGCTGCGGGCACTCCCGCGCGGTCGTCCTTCGTCAGCGAGGCCACATGGCTCGCAAGGAATGTGTCCGCCAGCGAAAAGTTGAGAAAACCCGCCCCTGCGATTCCCGCTTGGGCGACGAGGCCTTCGGCTTGGAACTTCTCCAGAATCGCCGCGGCCACCTCGCGGGGGTTCTTGAGGGCCTCTTTGGCCAAGACCATGGCGATGTTGCTCTGATAGTCGCCAAAGCGGGCATCGGAGGCCGGAGCTGCAAAGGCGCGGTCCGGGGAATAACCCGCAGCAGCTACCGCTTCGCGAAGCCGTTCACTAAGGAGGGCTGCCGGCGTGCTCATCAACCGCGCGGCGACCGGTTCTCGAACACTCGGAGGATCTCGGTGGCGTCCCCAGCTTGCGCGAGATCTTCACGGACGGCTTTGTCGTTCAGAAACTTCGCAATCGCAGCCAGGGTTCGCAGGTGGGTTTGGAACTGGTCTTTCGGCACAACGAAAAGGACCACGAAAAACACAGGCTGCCCGTCGAGTGAGTCGAACTGGATCCCTTCTTTCGAGCGACCGAAGGCTGCAACGACTTCGGAGACTTTGTCCGAGGAAGCGTGGGGAATGGCGATGCCAAATCCGATGCCAGTGCTCATTGTTTCTTCGCGCTGACGAATCGCTTCCAACACCTGTTCACTGTCGGCCCCGGCGATCTTGCCGGTGCGAACCAGCACGCCAATGAGCTCAGAAATGGCATCCCAGCGCTCGTTCGCCTTCATGGAGGGAACGATTTGGGGCTCGGATAACAGATGGGCCAGCGTCATTTCAGAAGACGGGTAAGGCTATCCTCCGGTGGAAGGCTGACAAGCGGGATTATCACGGCTGCCGCGTCTGAACGGTCAGCGGTCACATTCGCCCATGACGAAGTCGAGCGATCCGAGGATGCCGACGACGTCGCTGACCATGTGACCGGGAAGGATTTTTGGGAGAATACTGAGGTTCACAAATGACGGGGCGCGAATCTTGAGCCGGTAGGGAACGCCACCGCCTTTGCTGTGAATGTAGAAACCGAGCTCGCCCTTGGGGTTCTCCGCAGCGAAGTAAATCTCTCCCGGAGGAGCATCTGCGCCCTCGGTCACCACGATGAAGTGGTGGATGAGTTCCTCCATCTTCGTGAGCACGGCTTCCTTCTCCGGGAGCGTGCTTTTCGGGTCGTGCCAATTGATCGGGCCAGACGGGAGGGAATCGACCACTTGACGAAGGATTTTGATGCTTTCGCGAACCTCCTGCATGCGCACGAGGTAACGGTCGTAGCAATCCCCGACCGTTCCGACGGGAATCTCAAAGTCATACTTTTCGTAGGCGAGGTAGGGCTGTTTGCGCCGGAGGTCGTGGTCGATTCCGGAGCCGCGCAAGTTGGGGCCCGACAGCCCGAAGGCAATCGCGTCTTCCCGGGTGATGATGCCGACGTCCCGGGTGCGGTCCACGAAGATGCGGTTGCGTGTGATGAGTCGGTCGGCCTCGTCAAATGCTGGCGGGAATGTCCGGAGGAACTCTTCCAAGAGCGGGAGAAAGGCCGGAGGCAGATCGCGCGTCTGACCGCCGACGCGGGTGTAGCTGGTCGTGAACCGGGCACCGGAGAGCTGCTCGACGAGGTTGTAGATCTTCTCGCGCTCGGTGAAGGTATAGAGGAAAAGGGTCGTCGCCCCGAGGTCCATGCCCAGGCATCCGATTCCGAGCAAATGGGCGGAAATCCGCGCCAGTTCGCAGCAGATCACGCGAATCGCCTGCCCGCGTGGCGGAATTTCCCATCCCATCAATTTCTCCACGGCGAGTGCGTAGGCGACGTTGTTGGCGATCGGGGCGAGGTAGTCGAGCCGGTCGGTGTAGGGCACGAACTGGTTGAACTGCATGTTTTCGGCGATTTTCTCGTCGCCGCGGTGGAGGTAACCCACGTCGGGAGTCGCCTTCGTGATGACCTCGCCGTCGAGTTCCAGGATGATCCGGAGCACCCCGTGGGTCGACGGGTGGGATGGCCCCATGTTCAGTGTGAGCTGCTCGCCGAGAAGCTCTCCGGTCTCCTGCATCGCGTGGAGGCTGCGGGCGAGGGTGTCAGGTTGTTCGAAAGTGGTCGGCATGTCCCGATGAGTCGTTCGCTGTATAGTTCGTTTGAAACGGCGCGGCGGCCTTCTTTTCTGACCGACCGCAGGCGCAGCAAAGATCGGCAGGGGGCGTGGGAATTGCAAGCCCGCTCTGGGCTTTACGGTTCGATAATGTGGTTGCGGATGGCGTAGCGGACGAGTTCCCCGATCGAGTGGAGACCCAGCTTGCGCATGATGGCCGCCCGGTGGGTTTCGACCGTTTTTTCACTGATCCCAAGTGAGGAGGCGACCTCTTTGTTGCTGGAGCCTTCGGCGAGGAGCTGGATGATCTCGCGTTCCCGCGAAGTGGGTTTCGAAGACTCCTCCGCGGCATGCGGGAGGTTCTTGCGCTGGAAGCTCTCAAAGAGGACCTCGGAGACATGGCTGCTGAAGTAATGCCGTCCGCCCAGCACGGTCTCGATCGCACCAAGCAACTGGCGGCCGGCATCGGACTTCAGAACGTAGCCGTGCGCGCCTGCGTGAAACACCTCGTAGACCACACGTTCGGCGTCGTGCACCGTGAAGATGAGCACTTTCGTCCCGGGTGCATTCTTCAGAATTTGCCGTGCTGCTTCGATGCCGTTCAACTCGGGCATGCTGATATCCAGCACGACAACGTCGGGGGTGTGTTCCTCCGCGAGGCGGACCGCCTCGCGGCCCGTCGTGGCCTCGGCACACAAATGGTATGCAGGGACGCTGCCGAGGAGGTTGCGAACGCCGTGGCGGACGATCTCGTGGTCGTCAGCGATCAGGATTTTGACTTTTTCCGTAGGCATGAAGCGGATGGTAGTCGAGCGTGACCATGACGCAGACACCGTAGGGTGAGGACCGAACTTCGAGTTTTCCTCCCAGCTGGGCAAGCCTTTCCCGCATGCCGGCAAAGCCGACCCCTCCGGCCGAAGGATCGCTTGAGGCGAGCCCCCGGCCGTTGTCCCGAATCTCCAGCGTGATCTGGCCTTCGCGGAAGGACAGCGTGACCCAGGCCCGATCCGCCCCGGAGTGACGGTAGATATTCGTCATTCCCTCCTGAACAATGCGGAAGAGGGTTGTTTCGACTTCGGACTCCAGCCGCGGGAATCCCTGGTCGAGCGCAAGTGAGACATGGATCGCGGAGCGCTTCTGAAAGCCGTCGGCGAACCACTCGATCGCGAATGGAAGGCCGACTTCATCGAGCAAGGGGGGATGGAGGAGGTACGAGATGTTCCGCAGTTCGAGACAGCAGTCTCGGGCGATCTGGCGGGTCTCGGCGACGATGCGCTGCATGGCGACATCACCCATAGCCGGCTCGAGCAGGCTCATATTCATCTCAAGAGCGGAAAGGCTCTGCGCCGTCGAGTCGTGGAGCTCCCGGGCGATGCGGCGTCGCTCATCATCCTGCAGGCGGAGCAGGCGTGTCGAGAGGGAGCGGAGCTGACGCTCGGACTCCTGCAAGCGTTGCTGTGCGAGCACCTGAGGAGTGATGTCGGCTGCGACCCATTGGCCCGAAATCGGGATCCCGCTGCCTGAGAAGCTGGCGCGGAGCGTATTCCGAAACCAGATCGACGCCCCCTCGCTGCCCGTAATCTGCAGCAGAAACGTGTCGACCTCACGGTCCGGCGTCAGGGAGGCGAAACGGCCGCTGAGCGTCTCATGGGTGGCGACCGGGAGCACGTCCCGGAGCGGCAAGCCCGTCGCAGGCTCGCGACGGAAGAGACGCTCGAAAACGCGGTTGGCAAATGTGATGACGAGAGACGAGGAAAAGCGACAGATGACCTCCGTCTGGTCCTCCACGACGCTGCGGTACTGCAACCGTGCGGAATCCAACTCCGCGGCGAGGGATTCGATGCGGCGTGCGAGCACGGCGAGTTCGTCCACCCCGGAGAAATCGAGCTTCAGCGGAAGCCGGTCGTTCGTTTTCTCGGCCTCGACCTTGCGGGTCAGGTCACGAATCCGTGTGAGGATCGTACGATCCAGAAGCAGCCATACCACACCGAGAAGGGCTCCCCCTGCGAGCGTGATCGTTGTGAGGAAAATCTGCACCGCTTGCAGTCCCTGCTGGTAGAGCGGGCGGCTCTGTGTGATCTCGAGTTGCCCGATAGGGAGACCGTTGATGGCGCGGACGACGACACGTCCGGCGATGCGATCCGGCCCCCGTGTTTCGACGAAGGCCTCCTGACCGGCCAGCACCGTGGCGGGGAAAAGTCCGGAATTGGCATCCAAGGTGAGGCCGAGGGCGGGCAGAAAGGCGATGCGCGCCCCGAAGAGTTCCTCAAGACCGGAACGCTGGGACTCGTCGAAAAAACGCCCGACGAGCATTTTCTCCGCCGAACCCAGTGGTCGCCATGCAACGGTGACGAGTCGGTTGCTGGAAAGCAGAAACCCTGCCGGTGCCGCACGGTTCGACGGCCGGCGGGGGTCGCGGGTCCACTGCGGCCAGTCGAGTTTCTCGGCGACCGCCGTGCCCTGGGACCGTGAGACGGTGGCCTCCAAGGCATCGTTCTTCGCGATCGAGGCGAAATCGACATTGAACGCCGCGAGGGCCTCCGCAGCCGGCAGGCCGGCCGAGCTTTTTCCGCTATGAGTCCAGGCGGTGAGGGCATTTTCGAGCGGGGCGGTTTCGCGCTGGAGGACAAGCATCAGACGCTGCAGAGTACCCGACATCTCGCGCTGCTCGGTTGTCGTGAACTCCTTGAGAATGATCTGGCTGGCGAGGAAAACAACGACCGTTCCCAGCAGGAGTGAAAGCCCTGCGATAAGTGTGAGAGCTTTGGAATAAACGGATTCGCTCGGGAGGCGAAGGGCCTTGGCCAGCGCATTCCCGAACCCGGGGGCCTCTGCGTCCGGTTTCACCGTCCGGCGGGTGCCGTGGCGGCAGGCTTCTGCGGCAGGATGACCTTACTCAGATTGAATATTGGCCCGTAGATCGCGTAGACGAGCCCGCCGACGATCATTCCCATCACGACGAGCACGAAGGGCTCCAAGATTTTGTCGATCTGCGACGCGATGGCATCGAGGTCCTCCTCATAGTCGGCAGCGATCTCATCGAGCATTTCATTCACCCCTCCTGTTTCCCCGGCCATCTGCACAACAGCCGCGATCGTTCGTCCGTCGGGTCCGAGGCGGTGGCTTTCCATCAGAAAACTCTCCGGGAGCGACAAACCGTCCTGGATATGGTCACGAACGGCGAGGAAGAACCTCTCGAACTCGATGTGGTTCGATGTCTTCGCTGCAATCTCGAGCGCGGTGACGATGCGGACGTTCGATTGCAGCAGAAGCGCAAGCGAGCGAAAGCTCACCATGGCGGCGGATTTCCGGATGATGTTCCCGATTGTCGGGAGCCGCGTCAGCGTGATCTGGATGGCGGGAGTACGGTAGATCTTCCCCCAGTTCTTGAAGAGCATGTAGAGGAGAATTCCCGGAATCGCAGCCAGCCACGGCTGCTTCAGAAGGATCTCCGAGAACGCAATCATGACCTTCGTGGCAGCGGGGAGTGTCGCGTTCATGGCCGTGTAAAGTTTCGAGATGGCCGGGATCAAGGTGAATGCCATCACGATGACGACGACGACGGCCAATACGAGCACGATCGCGGGATAGATGAGGCCGGATTTCAGTTTTCGCAGGATGCGGAGGGATTTGTTCCGGCCTTGGGCTATCTGCTTGAAGACGGCGTGAATCTGGCCGGACTCCTCGCCCGCCTTGATCAGCGCCACGACATCCTCCGAGAACAGATCCGGATGCATGGCGAAGCAGTCGCTGAGTTTGTCTCCGCCGAGGATGTGTTGGGCGATATCGGCCACCGCACCCCTGTAGCGCGGCGACTTGAGCCGCGCGGCCATGAGTTCGAGGCTCTTGATGGTGGAGATATTGCGGTCCATGCATCGCGCGAGACCGCTGAAGAGTGCTACTGTTTCGTCAAGGTTGGGCTTTTTACTCGTGGCCCGCTGGACCACCTCGTCGAGGCCGGTGATGTCCGTGATGGTGGCTGTCTCGTTCGGAGCCTTTCCTGAGCCGAGAACGGCCTTTGCGTCATCGTCCGTGTCCACCAGCAACTCGGTGGACTTCGATGTGTAGATGTTGGTGAGAAGGACCTTCTTGAGCATCCGGAGGATTGGGGAGTGGTGAAAGAATACCCCCGGGACGCGCGCTCGGCGATCAGAATCTCATTCGAGCCTCACCCGCGGATCCACCACGGCGTAGAGAATGTCGGAGACCAGGTTGCCGATCAGCACGAGTGCGGCAACCGCAAAGTTCAGTGCCACAAGAGTGGGGTAGTCGCGCTCGAGCACGGCCTCATAGCCGAGACGGCCCATGCCCGGATAAGCAAAAATCGTTTCCACGATCACCGCACCGCCGATCAGTGCCGGAAGAAGGCCTCCCAAGCCGGTGACGAGCGGTCGGATCGAGTTTCGCAGGGCGTGCTTGTAAAAGACGGCGTCCGCAGTGAGGCCTTTGGCGCGCGCCGTACGGACGTAGCCCTCTTGAAGCGTCTCGAGCATGCTTGCGCGGATGTAGCGGGATTGGACGGCGATGCCTCCGAGGGCGAGAATCGTGGCGGGAAGAAACACGTGCCATGCCTGGTCCAACACCGCCGAGAGCGGGCTGTGGAAGGCAATTCCGTAGGACTGTGTCCCGAGCACGGGTATGGCGAACCCCTTCACCAGAGCGATGAGCGCAAGGTTGGCGATCCAGAATGTGGGCACCGCAATGAATACAAACGCCGCGGCCGATGCCATGTGGTCCTGCCAGCGTCCGGCATGGCGGGCGCAGAAAATACCGAGCAGGAGACCGAAGGTGAGCGAAAGCCCGATCGAGGCGGCGTTGAGTTTCAGTGTCGCCGGCAGCCGTTCAAGAATCCTCTCTATGACGGGCCGGTCGTCCTTGATGCTCGTGAGACGACCGGTGAAGAGGTCGCGCATGTTCAATGCGTATTGCTCGATCAGGGGACGGTCGAGGTGGAACTTTTTGCGGAAAGCCTCCTTCACCTGCGGCGTGATGCGGGGGTTCAATTCCCCCCACGGATACGGACTCCCCGGTGCCAGAGTGATCATGAAAAAGGAGACGATGCTGATTCCGAACAGGAGCACCACGCTGATGAGCAGACGGCGCACGATGAAGATCGTCATGTCCTCCTCCTCATGGCCGAATCCATGCGATCGTTGGAAAGATCACTGCTGAAGGCATCGGGGAGTGGCACGACGCAGTAATGAACACACCGCTTTGACCGACTCAAGCACAACATACCCTCCGGCGGGGCCGCAAAAAAGAATCCGGAGTCTACGGGGCTCGAACCCGCAACCTCCGCCGTGACAGGGCGGCGCTCTAACCGATTGAGCTAAGACTCCTTGAAAGGGATTGGGAAACTAGGGCGCGGTGCGCCCCGTGGCAATACTTTTTCGGTGCGCTTGGGAAAAACATCCGACTCAGAAGCCGGGATTCGGCCCCGTCGGAGTTGCCGGATTTGCGGGAGGCGGACCGTATTGCTCGCGTGGTGTCGTATCGAGGAACGTCACCACGCCCACACCGCCCTTCGCATCGGCGAGGGCGATGTAGTGGACACGGCGGTAAAGTTTGTCAAAGTTCCATACGCCGTTGAATCGGGCGTAAGAGGGGTTGAGATTCCGCATGTCGGTGAGCATCGGCACTCCCGATCCGATCCGCGATGGGGGGCCGAATCGCTTGATGAGGTAGTCCCGGAGGCCGTCCCAACCGCCCGCCGTTCGCAGGGTTTGCTCGGTCGGGCCATTGAAATAGCGCAGCTCCATTTTCCTCACACGGCCGTTCTCGAAAGTGAGAACCATCATCGAAATCTGCGCATTCGGCTTGTAGATCTCATAGACCTCGATACCCGGACGCCGGTCCGGAAGCTTCTTGGCCTGCCCGAAGCGCCGCAAAACCCCGCGCCCATCGCCGAGTTTCACGCCCGCGACCTCAAGCTTGCGGATATCCGATACGGCGGGCTTCGCCGGAGCGGGCTTGGGTTTCGTGGCGCAACCGGTGGAGGCGAAGCCGAGGGCCAGAGCAGCGAGAAGCAGGACAGGGCGTGGCATGGCGGGAAAATCCCAAGAAGATCCGGAGAAAGCAAGCCGCCGCCGCGCAGCGGGGCGAGACATCCAAAAGAAATTGCGGTTGCTATTTCGATTTGGGGTCTGCATTCTAATTGGCTACACATTTCACTATGAGCCAGCATCCGAGTTTGAAAGGCAAAGGAGCCATCAAAGCCAAGCGCAGCGTTCTGAAACGCTTCGAGCGCGTGGAACTCCTCAAGAAACGCGGCCAGTTCAAGGACGGCCAGCGCGTGATCGGTCTCCCGAAGACGAAGCCCGAGGATTGAGTGTTTCCGGAATGCGGCTGAATCGCTTTTTGGCCGCAGCAGGCTTCGGTTCGCGGAGATCCTGCGAAGAACTCATCCTTGCCGGGGACGTGATCATCAACGGCCACCGGATCGACCGGTTGGCGGTCTCGGTGCAACCGGACGATGATGTGCGGGTGAGGGGAAAAATCGCCCGGGTCGCAGTGCCCGTGTATCTTTTGCTCCACAAGCCCAAGGGGTTCGTGGTGACCCACGACGACGAGCGTGGTCGCCGCACGGTGTTCGACCTTCTTCCGCCAGAGCATCGTTCCCTGATGCATGTGGGGCGACTCGACAAGGACAGCGAAGGTCTTTTGCTGCTCACGAACGACGGCGACCTCACGCAGGCACTCACTCACCCCTCCCATGGGATCGAGAAGGAGTATGAGGTCCAGATCGACAAAGGCTTTGACCCTGCCCATGCGGCCAAGTTGCTGAGGGGATTCCATATTGAGGGCGGACGGGCGAAGTTCGAGCAGGTGGTCGCCGTGGCGCCGATGCGGTTGAAGGTCGTCCTCAAACAGGGTCTCAAACGTCAGATCCGCCTCATGCTTTACGATCTCGGCTACGAGGTGAAGCGCCTTGTCCGCACTCGGATCGGCACCGTGCGTCTCACGGGGCTTCCTCCCGGGACTTACAGGCCGCTCACCGGCACGGAGGTCGCGTCACTGCGCGAGGCGTCGGCGCGCAAAGCCGCGCGCCCGCCCCGTCGCCCGCCACGCAGGACTTGAGATTTTCACCTTATTCTGAGTTCATCGTCCCCCATGAAGACACTCCTCCGTGAAATCCCTCAGGCCCCTCCGGCTCTTGGACCGTATTCGCTGGGTGTCGTGGCCGAGGGACGCTTTGTCTTCGTTTCGGGAATGACGCCGTTCGACCCCGCTACGGGGCGCATCGAGCGCGGGACCATCGCCCGCCAGACGGAGCTCGTGATTGCAAACATCGAGCGAATTCTCAAGGCCGCCGGAGCCTCCCTCGCCGATGTGGTGAGCTCGCGCGTGTATCTTTCCGAACTGAACGCGGCGACGTTTGCAGAGATGAACGAGGTTTATGCCCGGGCATTTGGTCAGGCGTTGCCCGCGAGAGCCACCCTCGGCGCGCAACTGCTCGGTTTTGATGTCGAGATCGAATGTGTCGCTGTCCTTCCCAACTGAGACTATCCCATGAAAATCGTTGAAGAGTTCCGTCAGTTCATCGCCCGTGGCAATGTGATCGACCTCGCCGTCGGTGTCATTATCGGGGCAGCGTTCGGCAAGATCGTCAACAGCTTGGTGACAGACGTCATCATGCCCCCGGTCGGGGCTCTGCTCAAAGGTGTGAACTTCTCGAATCTTTTCGTTTCGCTCGACGGCACTGCCTACAAGTCGCTTCAGGCGGCGAAGGACGCAGGAGCGCCGGTGATCGGCTACGGGGCTTTCATCAATACAGCCATTGAGTTTCTCATCGTGGCGGCCTGCGTTTTCTTGCTCGTGAAGGCGGTGAACAAACTCCGCCGGGCCCAGGAAGCGGCCCCCGCGACCGCTCCAGCTCCGACGAAAACCGAGGAACTCCTCGGTGAGATTCGAGACCTGCTCAAAAAGAGCTGAGACACACGGCGTCAGGCCAGCTCCAGGAAGTTTTTCAAGAGGCGTTTGCCCTCCGAGGTCAGAATCGACTCCGGATGGAATTGGACGCCGTAGACCGCGAGGTCCCGGTGGGCAAGCCCCATAATCTCCCCCTCCGCCGTCTCGGCCGTGATCTTCAGGCAATCGGGCAACGTCGCCCGCCGGACCAGCAAGGAATGGTAGCGTGTGGCCTCAAACGGATCGGGCAGACCCGCAAAAACATTCTCGCCCGTGTGGTGGATCGGCGAGGTCTTGCCATGCATCAAGCGGTCCGCACGAACCACCTCGCCGCCGTAGACCTGGCCAATGCTCTGGTGACCGAGGCAGACGCCGAGGATCGGCACCACGCCGCCGAATGTGCGGATCGTGTCGCAGCTGATGCCCGCTTCGTTGGGAGTGCATGGGCCGGGTGAGATGCAGATGCGTTCTGGCGCGAGGGCCCGGATTTCCTCGACCGTGATTTCGTCATTCCGCCGGACAAGCACTTCGGCTCCCAGTTCCCCGAAATATTGAACGAGGTTGTAAGTGAAGGAATCGTAGTTATCGACGACAAGAATCATGGCAGGGCACGGTCGATCGCTCGCATGGCGGCCATCGCTTTGTTGACGGTTTCCTGATACTCGCCCTCCGCCGTCGAGTCCGCAACCACGCCGCCACCCGCTTGCACGTACGCCGTCCCATTTCTCAATACCACGGTGCGAAGGGCGATGCAGGAGTCGAGGTTTCCGTCGAAGCCGAAATAGCCGACGGCCCCCGCGTAAACGCAGCGTTTGCTCTTCTCGAGTTCGTTGATGATCTGCATGGCCCGAACCTTCGGTGAGCCGGAGACCGTCCCGGCGGGAAAAGTAGCCCGCATGACGTCGTAGGCCGAGCGTCCGCCCGCAAGGCGGCCTGAGACATGCGACACGATGTGCATCACATGGCTGTAACGCTCGATCGTCATGAAATCCGTCACACGAACGGAACCGAACTCCGCGATGCGCCCGACGTCGTTGCGGGCGAGATCGACCAGCATGAGATGCTCTGCGCGTTCTTTCGGGTCGCCCAGCAGGTCCTCTGCATTTGCCGCGTCGGCCTCCGGAGTCTCCCCGCGTCGGCGGGTGCCGGCGATCGGGCGGATCTCCACCAGGTCGCCTGTGAGCCGGACGTGAACCTCGGGCGAACTGCCGATGAGCGACGTGCCGTCCGGGCAGCGCAGGCAAAACATGTAGGGAGAAGGATTTACAAAACGCAGGGCACGATAAAGGTCGAGGGCATCGCCGGGGAAGGGCTTGGCGAAACGCTGAGAAGGCACGATCTGGAAGATGTCGCCGGCACGGATGTATTCCTGCGCCTGCCCGACCATGGCGTGATACTCTTCGCGGGTCGTGTTCGATGTGGCCTCTGCTTCCCGCGGTGCGGCCTCTGTGAAGACCGGTGAGAGTTCGACAGGACGGCGCAGGTCGGCCAGCAGTCCCTCGATGAGTTCCAACGCCTCGTCGTAGACGGCTTCGGATGTGCTGTTGCCATCGAGGAAGGCATTGGCGACAAGTCGCACGCGGCGTTTCTTGTGGTCGAAAATCACAACCGATTCGGTGACCATGAAAAACATGTCGGGCACCCCGAGTTCATCCTTCGGAGGTGCCGGGATGCTCGGCTCGAACCAACGCACGCAATCATACGCCAGATAACCGACCGCTCCGCCGTGGAAGGCTGCGAGTTCGGGATGGGAGGGAGACCGGTGCGCATCCATCCACCGTTCGAGGTCATCGAGCGGATCGCGCTCCGAAGTGAAGGTCGCTGCTCTCCCGTTCTCCGTAAGGGTGACCGTCTTTCCCCGGGCCTCGAACACCGCGCGCGCCCCGCGACCGAGGAACGAATACCGCCCGACGTGGTCACTCTGCTCGGCAGACTCGAGAAGGAACGACGGCGCCGTGGCGCAGAGCTTCGCAAAGGCCGAGACCGGGGTTTCCGTGTCGGCGACAATTTCGCAGGAGACGGGAATCACCCGCTCCGATGAGGCCCGCCGCAGGAACTCGTCCCTCGTCGGAGACAGCGGACCCGTCATGAAAACGAAACCTTCGGGGCCTGCTTCTCGGAAGGATCCTCGATCTGGAACAATTCCGCCGGACCGAAGTTGAAGAAGCCCGCCACGATGTTTGTTGGGAAGACTTCACGCTTCGTGTTGTAGGCCATGACAGAGTCGTTGTAGGCCTGCCTTGCAAAGGCGACTTTGTTTTCTGTCGAGGTGAGCTCCTCGGAGAGTTGCATCATGGTGGTATTCGCCTTGAGGTCCGGATAGGCTTCCGCGACAGCGAGGAGACGCCCGAGGGCTCCGGTGAGTCCGGCTTCCGCACCCGCGAGTTCTTTCATGGCCGCCGGATCGCCCGGATTCGCCGACGCGCGGGAACCGGCGGACTGAGCGAGGTTGCGAGCTTGCGTCACGGCTTCAAGCGTCTGGCTCTCATGCTTCAGGTAGCCCTTCGCGGTTTCGACCAGATTCGGAATGAGATCATGCCGACGCTTGAGCTGCACATCGATTTGAGCGAAGGCATTCTTGAAGCGGTTCTTCAGCGCGACCAGGGCATTGTATTGAGTCATCGCGAAAAGTGCGACGACCACGATCAGCCCGAGGAGAACAAGAAAGACGGTGGACATGCGGGGCAGTGTGCGGAGGGGAATGCGGGGGCGCAACCCCGAAAATGTGCCGGATCAGCCTTTGAAGACCGCCCGCTGGAGTTCGAAAAGCTGTCCGAGCCCCCCGCGGGCCCGAGTGAGCATTTCGTCGAGTTGGGACTGCGAGAAGACAGCCTCCTCACCCGAGCCCTGAACCTCGACGTATTCCATCGCGTCCGTCATGACGATGTTCATATCGACCGCGGCGTCCTTGTCCTCGATGTAGTCCAGATCAAGGACGACTTCCCCTGCGACAAGACCGACGCTGACGGCGGCCACGCGCTGGCGGAGCGGCATGCCTGTTAATTTTCCCTCGGCGATGAGGGCGCGGGCGGCCAGTTCGATCGCAACGCAGGCACCGGTAATCGCCGCTGTGCGCGTCCCGCCATCGGCTTGGAGGACGTCGCAGTCGACCCACAACGTGCGGGGTCCGAGTTTGTCCAGATCGACTGCTGCACGGAGCGAACGTCCGATCAGGCGCTGGATCTCTGTGCCCCGGCCGTCGGGTTTTCCCCGCGTGGATTCACGCGGTTTGCGCGAGAGGGTGGAGTAGGGGAGCATCGAATACTCCGCAGTGAGCCAGCCGCCACTCACGCCCTGCTCCTTCATCCAACGTGGCACGCCATCCTCAATCATCGCGGAGCAAATAACCCGGGTGTTGCCGAAAGCGACGAGAACGGAACCCTGCGCATGCGGGGCGATGCCGGGCTGGAAGGTGATCGGGCGGAGTTGGTCGGGGAGACGCGAATCGTGACGGGCCATGCAGCACCATGGGCCACGCGCCGCGCCGGTCGCAAGCGGGGAATTCAACGGCTTCGAGCAAAGGGATCGACGAGCGTGCTGCCAGCCGGCGGATGAAACGCAAAGTCGACCGAGCCGGGCGGATGCAACGTCTCGGTTTCGAACACCGTTTCAATGCGTTCGCCGTCCCGGCCTTCCAGCGTGCTTGAGAGAAGCCGCAGGGAGGGGTCCATCACAAGAAGAATACGGGAGACGAATCTCCGGAGTCCGGCCGCTCGGGGTTCGAGCGTTACATGGAAGACACCGCCAACGCTTGCGACGGACGTCCGGAATGCATCGGCCAGGCCGCGTCCCTGAAGCGCCCGCGTGAAGGTGCGAATGGCCGGACCGGGCCCCGCGGAGTGGTCGAGCGGATAGCGCTCGACCTGCGCAAACTCCGGGTAGGACAGCCAGAGAGATTTCCCGTCGGATACAATCTCGTTTCCGGTGTCGGTCCGTCGTCGGAATTTGTCCGGCGCTTCGAACTGGAGAGTGCCGGACTCTTTCACCGGATCAGCGAGAAGGGGCAGGGTGCGCCGTTCGGTGAAGCGGACTTCAATCACATGGTCGCGCCGGGATGCCTCGAACCGCTCAAGGAGCGCGGAGGCTTCGGAGGGTGGGAGGGGGGTGGCCTGCGACCCTCCGCAGACGGCAAGGATGAGAAAAAAGAAACGCTTCATGGCTGGGGGGAGAGGGGAACAAAATGATACCACTGCCGCGGATCGGTGCGGAACTCGACGCACAAGGCCTGCGCCAGAGCATGCGTCGCTTGGGCCATAGCCTCGTTTCGAGGCAGTGAGCGATCCACCGGAATCGGAGCACCGGCGCGGATCGCATAACGTGCATTCGGCAGGCGACGTACGCTCACCGGCACGATCGGGGCCCCTGTCATCCAACCAAGCAGCGCCGGCGAGGCAGAGAAGGGAATCGTTCCGCCGGGAAAGGAGACGTTGACCGTCCGCCCCCCCGCGGGACGATCCACCAACATCGCAGTGAAGCGTCCCGCCCGCAAGGCATCGTGGGCTCGGAGAGAGGAAAAGGGATCCGTCCCGATCTCGATCGTCTCGGCGCCCCAGCGCGCCCTGTAGGCTGCCCGCCACTCGGTAAGCGCCGCGCTCGGCTCGGCGAACGTGACCACGGAGATCGGCAGCCCGATCCGGCTCATTGCGATCGCCCCAAGTTCGAAAAAACCGTAGTGGCCCGTGGCCAGGATGCCTCCGTTTGTGGAACGGAGGGCCTCGACGCCCCCTGCGAAATCGATCAATGCGAGACCTTGTGCGACCGGACGGGAGCCCAGCCAGAGGTAGTCCGCAAGGGTGAGCGCGAACTCGCGGAACACTGTTGCGGCCTCGCTGCGGGGGAGTATTCGATTTTCCAAAATCCGGAGGTTCGCCGACACGACCTCTACGATCCGCGGGTGCGTGGCCACATACGCCGCGCTGACAGTCCGTGCGATGGCCCCCGCTGCCGCCCGGGGCACAAAACGCCCGATCTGGAGCAGCGCACCGAAGATCCCGGCCGAATAGCCAAGACGGTAAGTCAGGAACTCCGTGTGCGCGCGGGCTGGCATGAGACTCAACCGACCGAAGCCGGGGAGGGGATGAGACACCGCAAATCCCGTGCGGCAAGTTCCGCAAGCAGGAGGTCGGCAACCTCCGCCGCACGGCGTCCAGGGCCCTCGTGAATCAGAAGAATAGCGCCCGGAGCCACCTGTCGGAGAACGCGGGACACAACAATCGCCGGATCACGGCCTGGCAATCCATCCCGCCCGTCGGCACTCCATCCTGCCACCCGCAGCCAGGCAGCGGCTGCCACGGGATGCACGTGCTCGTTCGTCATCCCCACGGGGGAGCGGAACCAGTGCGGTTGGGTTCCTGTCGCAGAAGCGATCGCATGCTGGCAGCGCACGATTTCGGAGCGCACCATGCAGGCGGGGAGTGCCCAAAACAGTGCCGAGGGATGCGAAAAACTGTGATTCTCCAACGTGTGTCCCCCGGTAGCGATGCGGCGGGCCAGTCCGGCATTCCAAGCCACGCGTCGGCCGATGCAAAAAAACGACGCTCGGGCTCGATGCGCCGCCAGCACGTCGAGGAGGTCCGGTGTGGTCTGAGGATCCGGACCGTCGTCGATCGTGAGCCAAACCGTGCGCTCGGAAGTGCGGAAACGCCGGGCGACGGGGCCGTAGCCCGAGCCGTTGCGCAAAATCGCCGGTCCGATGCGCAGGGCCTCGTGAAGCGCCAACGCCACGATGCGCGACCGTCCGCGCGCAAGCACAACAGTCGCGAGGAGCGCAGCGCGGGCTGCAAGAAGTGATCTGCGTGTCACGGACGGCATGGAGAGGAGAGAAGGCCCGGAATACGGAGTGGCCACTGGAAAAACAAGCCGACGTAGCGGCGCGCCAGCAGAACGTTGTCCCGCACGTAGCGGAAGTGGGATACGCCGCCCTCCGTGCGTGCCGGATAGACCACGGGAACAGGCCTGTTGATCACCGGCGTGCCCGCCCAACGCAGGCGAACGGCCAGAATCGTGTCGAAATCAAACCTCCTTCCGGCCGGTGTCGCATCGAACACGCCAAGCGCGGCACGGATTGGGTAGACGCGGAAGCCGAAGAGGGAGTCATGCGGGCCCTGCCCGAGAGTGAGGAGAGCAGCCAGTGCGTTCCCAATCCGGCGGCCCCGCACCCGCTCCCGCGGGGCGTCCGGACCGAACTCCGGCACACCGGCCACGAGGGCGGAGGGATGGGCCTGCGCGATTTCGAAAAACTCCGCGATGCGGTCGGTCGGATGTTGCCCGTCGGCGTCAAGGACAAGGGCGTGGGTGAATCCCTCAGAGACAGCAGATCTCAACGCTACTTCGACCGCCCCGCCTTTCCCGGTGTTCGTGCGTTGGCGCAGGACGCGGAAACGGGCATCCTGAGCCACCGCTTCCACGCTTCCGTCCGTGCTGGCGTCATCCACAATCCAGACGTCCGTGCCATGATCCGCCGCGGCGCTGGCCGTGGATGCGAGGCGTGAACCGCTGTTGAATGCGGGGATGACGACGAGCGGGCGGAATCTCACAGGGCATTCACGCCGGCAGTCGGGCGGCGCAGGATGCGCGCTCCCTCGCACACCAGACAGGATTGGAAGTAGCTCTCGAGACGTTTTGCGAAGTCGCGCGCGGTTTCCGTGGTGCCGCAGCGGAACTCCCGACCGGCGGTAAACCGGAACGGCACAGGCAGCTCCGCGGGACGGAAAAGAGAGACGCCTTTGGAGAGAAAATCACTCTGCCTCTCAAGCAGGATGGTCTGCACCGTGGCACCTGACCTCCGGGCGATCAGTGCAAACCCCGCCTTGAACACTCCGACCGCGCGGTTGTCCGTGCGCGTGCCTTCAGGAAAAACGATGAGATTGCATCCCCCGGCAAGGGCTGCCGCACCCTCGCGGACGAAGCCGGCGCCAGAATCGTTCCGGAGGTAACCGGCCAGCAAAGCCGGTCCGGCGAAAAAGGGATTTCGCAGCAGAGAAGCGCGCATCACACACTTCGCGCGAGGCAGGAACGCGATCAGAAAGACCGCGTCCAGATATCCGGGATGGTTCGCGGCAAAGACCGTGCCCGTGCGTCCGGCGAACCCCGCAAGATCGGCTGCGTCGAGGGAGATCGAGCCGATGGATTGCAGTACTCGGATAAAGAGGCGAAAAAGTTTACTCACGAGTCGTTGTCCGTCCTCCGGGCTGATCCAGTGTCCAGCCACCCGCCAGAGGAGCCAGCAGGCAGGCGAAACGAGAAGAGCTCCCGAGAAAAAGAACCCGATCATCGCCAACTGCCGGGCGTAATCCGTCCAGCGAAAGTCGCCGCGCTCGGTGCGCGGTGCAGCAGGCCGTGCGGCGGACTCGTGGACGGGGACACTCTGCATGTGTCGCCGTTCCGTAGCATAGCGGGCAGCCCTGTGCGAGGGAATCGTCGTTGTGTGAGGGGATGGGATTTCATGACTTGCCGCGAATCGGTTTTCGCCTAGCATGAAGCGTCGTTCGTCGTTCCGGCGGATTCCCCCCCAGAAAAATTATGTTTGCCCTATCCCTCGTCGAGGATGGCATCACGATCTCTTTGATCTGTGCCATCGTTGGTCTCGTTTACGCTGTTGTCCTCATCGGCTGGATTTTGCGACAACCCACCGGCACAGACCGGATGCGCGACATCGCGCGGGCAATCCAACTCGGAGCGAAAGCGTATCTGAACCGCCAATTGGTAAGTGTGGGTGTGATCGCCGTGATGATCTTCGTGCTCATCTGGCTCGGTCGTGGTCTTGAGTCGGGCGTCGGTTTTGTCGTGGGTGCCGTATGCTCCCTTGCAGCCGGATACATCGGCATGATGATTGCCGTTCGGGCGAATGTGCGCACAGCCTGCGGGGCTTCGGTGTCGCCACACCATGCCCTCCGTGTGGCGTTCGGGGGTGGTGCTGTCACCGGCCTCCTCGTGGTTGCGCTGGCCTTGCTTGCCGTCGGGCTCATGTTCGTCATCGTCCGGAATGTCGCGGTCGCCGCGGGGGCGGCCGACCCGGCGCGTGTTGCGTTGGATGCCCTCGTCGGGACCGCGCTCGGGAGTTCGCTCGTCTCGGTATTTGCCCGGCTCGGGGGGGGGATCTACACGAAAGCTGCGGATGTCGGAGCCGACCTCGTGGGAAAAATCGAAAGTCGTCTGGATGAGGACGATCCGAGAAACCCCGCGACGATCGCCGATAACGTGGGCGACAATGTCGGCGACTGCGCCGGCATGGCGGCCGATGTCTTCGAAACCTACGCGGTTTCTCTGATCGGTGCTGTGCTGATCGGCTCACTCACCGTCACCGGGGGCGCATCCGAGTCCGCCCTCGTGTATCCATTCCTTCTCGGAGGGGTCTCTGTCGTGAGCGCGATCGTCGGCATCCTGTTCGTGCACTTCGCACGGCTCGCCCCGACGCGGGCGCTCCAAGGCGGGGCTTTGGTAAGTGCCCTGCTCTCAGCCGCCGCATTTTGGCCGCTGACCCATGAGTTGTTCCCGAAGGGGGTCGAAGTTGGAGGGCGTGGACTGTGCAGTGCCGACAATCTTTTCCTCGCGTCACTCATTGGTCTCGCGATGACTTACGTGGTCCTGCTCATCACGAATTACTATACTTCCACCGAGCATGCTCCCGTGCGGCACATTGCCAAAGCCTCGGAAACCGGACACGCCACCAACATCATCGCGGGCCTTGCCACCGGCTGCCATGCGACGGCACTGCCCGTTGCCTTCATCGGCATTGCCATCCTCCTGTCCTATCACTTCGCGGGCCTTTACGGGATCGCGATCGCCGTCATGGCGATGCTTTCGATGTCCGGCATCGTCATTGCACTCGATGCGTTCGGGCCCATCACCGACAATGCCGGGGGCATCGCCGTGATGTCGGGGATGGACGCCCGGGTTCGTGTCGTGACGGACGACCTCGATGCGATTGGAAACACAATGAAAGCCGTCACCAAGGGTTACGCGATTGCGTCCGCCGGTCTTGCCGCGCTCGTGCTTTTTGGCAGTTATGTCGAGGAACTGAAAGTCGCCTACGAACACCTCGGCGCGACGTTCAACCTCACGTTCGATCTTCAGGATCCCAACGTGATCATCGGACTCTTCATCGGCGGCTGTCTTCCGTTCGTTTTCTCGGCGTTCAGCATGAATGCTGTCGGAAAGGCTGCCGGTGCTGTCGTGCAGGAGGTCCGACGCCAGATCACGGCGCGGCCAGGGATTCTCGAGGGACGCGACACGCCCGAATACGGAACCTGTGTGGACATTGTCACCAGAGCCGCTCTGCGCGAAATGATTATCCCGGCTCTGCTTCCCGTCGTGATGGTCGTGGCGGTCGCCGCGATTCCGTTTTTCGGGCCCAAGGTCCTTGGCGGCGTGCTGGTGGGCACCATCGTTACCGGTCTCTTCGTCGGAATCGCAATGACTTCCAGCGGCGGGGCATGGGACAATGCTAAGAAATTCATCGAACTCGGCAACCACGGCGGCAAAAACTCGCCCGCACACGCCGCCAGCGTCACCGGCGACACGGTTGGTGATCCCTACAAGGACACCGCGGGCCCCGCTGTGAATCCGATGATCAAGGTTGTCAACATCGTCGCCATCGTCATCATTCCCGTGTTCGTGAAGTTCTGGGTCGGGCACTGACTGCGCCCTTGCAGGGCTCTCCGGATCGGGGTATCCAGAAGGGCTCTCCGGATGATCAAGGTCGAAAAGCTCACCAAGCGGTATGGATCCACCACGGCGGTGGACGGCATCGATTTCGAGGTGCGCAAAGGCGAGATCGTCGGTTTCCTTGGACCGAATGGCGCGGGCAAGTCGACCACCATGCGGATGTTGGCAGGTTTTCTCCCCCCGACGTCGGGCACTGCTGAGATCGCCGGTTTTGATGTGTTTTCGCAATCCCTGCGGGCCCGCGAACACATCGGCTACCTCCCGGAGAACGTCCCGCTCTATGTCGACATGCGCGTCGGGGAGTTTCTTGCCTATCGCGGGGCGCTCAAGGGGGTTCCGGGCCGGCGCATGAAGGAGCGCGTCGGCGATGTCGTCGAACTCTGCGGTCTGGGCGACGTGGAGCGCAAGATCATCGGTCGTCTCTCGAAGGGCTATCGCCAGCGCGTCGGCCTCGCCGATGCGATGATCCATGAGCCCGACCTTCTCATCTTGGACGAACCCACGATCGGCTTGGATCCCAACCAGATCCGCCAGGTCCGCGACCTCATCCGGAATCTCAAACGCCACCACACGATTCTTCTCTCCACCCACATTTTGCCCGAGGTCGAGATGCTTTGCTCCCGTGTCATCATCATCAATCGCGGCCGCATCGAGGCGATGGACACCCCGCAGAATCTCCGTGCCCGCCTCGGAGCAGCAGGTCACATTATCCTCGATGCAAGGGTCCCGGACGTTCGGGCTGCCACAGCAGTCCTACGCCAATTGTCCGGCGTCGCCGATGTCTCCCACCGCACGGACGGACCGTGGACGATTTTCCAGATCGCCCCCGCCGAGGCGGCCGATCCCCGCGAAGACGTTTTCCGCGCCGCAGCGGCAGGTGGATGGGCCGTGCGGGAACTGAGCCGCTCGCGTGTCTCGCTCGAGCAGGTTTTCGCGGAGGTTACCAGCACGGAGGACCCGGCGTGAGGAGATTTCTGACGCTGTTGGGTCGGGAGCTTGGGAGCGTTTTCCACCAACCGCTCGCGTGGGTTGTTCTCTTTTTCTTCCTGCTCATCACGGGCTTCAATTTTCACGCCGGCGTGACACTTCTCGCGGGCACCGGCGGAACGACCACGATGGTCGAAGCCTTCTTCAACACGGTCTATTTCTGGTTTCCGTTCCTTCTCATCTTCCCGCTGATCACCATGCGCGTCTTCTCCGAGGAAGCGAAGCTCGGGACCATCGAGATGCTGATGACCGCTCCGGTGCGGGACATTCAGGTCGTGCTCGCGAAGTACACCGGCGTGCTCGTTTTCTACGTCATCCTCTGGATCCCCAGCGCCTTTTATTTCCTGCTCTTCGACAGGGTGACGGGCGTGAGCGCCGCGGGGGCTGTCGGATCCTACGTCGGTGCGTATCTCATGATCCTGCTCATGGGGATGTTCTACTGCTCCATCGGCTGCCTGGCGTCGGCTCTGACAAACAACCAGATCGTCGCGGCGGTGGTGGCATTCGCGGCCGTTCTGTTCACCTTCTTTCTGGGACTCCTTGGCATGTTTGTTCCGGCTTCCGGGACGTTCATCAAGGAACTCACGTATTACCTTTCGCCGCTCCAGCACATGATGGACTTCTCGCGTGGCATTTTTGACTCCCGTCCGGTGGTTTTTTACCTGAGTGCCACCGCGGTTGCGCTGTTCGCGACTTTCCATGTTTTCCAGTACCGGAGGTGGAAATCATGAGTCGCCCACCCGGCATCCGCCGTGTCGGCATCGGCTTTGGTATCGGCCTCCAGTCCCTCGCCGTCGCAGTCCTTTTTCTCACCCTTAACGCCGTCTCGTTCGAGCACTTCGTGCGTGCGGACTATTCCCGTTCGCAAAAGTTTGCCCTCGCCCCCCAGACGAAACGCGTCCTTCGCGAACTCAAGAAACCGGTCGAGATCACTGTCATCGCTTCGCCGACCTTCGCCTCGCCGGTGACGCAGATCCTTGGGGATGTGCGGAACCTGATGAATGAACTGGTGTTCTCCGGACGCGACCGTATCCGCGTCACATCGGTTGACCCGACCCGTGACCTCACGCGCATGCGCGAACTCCAGGCAAAGTACCAGTTTCAGAATGCCGATGGAGTGATGGTCTTCGATTACGATGGCAAACACAGAATCGTTGCGCTCGCAGAGATGGCGGACTTCGATTTCCGACCTCTGGCCCGCGGTGAGGCTCCGATTCTTCTTGCCTTCCGCGGGGAGCAGGTTGTCACGGCGACCCTCATCGGCCTCCTTCGTCCCGAGGACCAAACTGTTTACTTCCTGCAGGGGCACGGCGAGCCGGCGCCGGGGCCACAGGGGCCGCTGGCAGTCCTTACCGACTATCTCGGCAAGCAGGGACTCCCCGCCGCGCCACTCGCGCTTTCGTCGAAGGACTCCGTGCCATCGGATGCAGGAGCCATTGTGATTGTCGGAGCCCGCAGCGACCTTGACGAGCGCGAGGCTGCCATCCTCCGTCAGTGGTGGGAGGGCAAGGGCAGGTTGCTGGTCTTGCTCGATCCCGAAGCCCGCACTCCGAGACTTCAGGCGTTTTTGGAAGAGGCCGGTATCCGGCCTCAGGACGACCGCGTTCTCCGTCTGGTCGACCTTCCCTTCGCGACGGGAATCCTCCGCACGGTGACAGGAGAAGTGCTTCCCACGACCGAAATGACGCGGCGCCTGGCCGGCATCAACATTCTTTTTCCCGGATCCACGCAGTCCCTCGCTCTCGACGAGAAGCTCGGAGCCCAAGCCAAGATCCAACTCCGGCGTTTGATCGAGCCGGCCGAGGAGTTTTGGGGTGAGACCGCCTATGCACCCAACACGCCGGGGGGAGTGAAATACGAGGACGGGATCGACCACGGTCAGCCGCTCACCATTGCCGCGATGGCGGACCGCGGTGGCGTGGCGGACGATCGCGTCGAAGTGCAGACGGCTCGCATGATCGTGGTCGGAAGCGCTCAGTTCCTGTTGGACTCCGAGGTCAAGCCTCCCGGCTTGGATTTCGTCCTCGGTGCGGTCAACACGCTCGTCGACCGTGCGCGACTCGCGGGTGTGGCCCCCAAGACTGTCGCCCACTTCCAGCTGGATCTCACCCAGGCACAACTCGGCATGCTTGCGTTGTTCAGCATGGTTGTCATCCCCGGCGGCGCGGCGCTCTGCGGCATCGTTGTCTGGTGGAGGCGGCGGAAATGAGCCGCGGGGCCACGGTTTTTCTCGTTGTGGCAGCCCTTGTGGCTGTTGCCGCCTACGTGTTCCTCGGGCGGATGGCTCCCTCGAACCAACCGCGCGTGGGCGATGCATTGTTCGATTTCGGATCCGACGACATCCGCAGCATCGTCATAGCAAGCGGAGAGGGGACCACGGAGATCCGGCGCACGGATTCCGGGTGGCAACTCGCGCCGGAGCCGATCGACCGGGCGTCGGAGGAATTTGTCGCCCGTGTCCTGGAAGTTGCCCGCACGACGCCCGTACTCGATCGTATCCCCGCGGCGGAATGGGACGGTGATACGGGGAGTTTCGGACTCAAGAAAAGCCGCCAGCGATTGGATTTTCGCGGCGATGGGGTTCATTCCCTCCTTTTCGGCAAGGACACCGCCGACGAGAGCCGGGTCTATGTTCGCTTCGAAAATGCGCGGGACATTCTCGTGATCTCCGATGAATTGGCAGACTTGGTTTTCCGCAAGCGGGAGGACTATCGTGACAGGCGCCTGAGTTCCCTCCGACCCGGGCGCGTCGAACGGATCGTGATCCGGCGTCCGGACGGGGAAATGGATTTGCGGTTGGAGGCCGGAGCTTGGCGCATCGTGAAGCCTTACCGCGCCCCGGCGGATGAGGAGGCGGTGAACACGTTTCTCAGAAGTTTGCTCGCCACGGGAATCCGGGAATTCGTCCCGGCATCGCCTGACGCTGCGGCGTCACTGCCGGGCGAAGGCACTGTGAGGGTCGAGTTGTATGCGGAGGGCGAGTCGGTCCCGGAGGTTCTTGTTTTCGGAACTGCGGCCCGAGCTGGCGGAGTGACGGCTGCCTCCAGTGTGCGGTCCGGAACTTTCATGGTGCCCGAGGCCGCCGCGCGACTGGTCGAGACGGCTCCGTCCCTCCTCCGCGACAGGGCGATCGCGCGCATCAATCTCGATCTTGTCGATGAGGTGCGGATTGAGAGTGAAAGTTCCCTGCTCGTGCTGCGCCGCTCCGGGGGCGGATGGACCGCGGATGGCCGGCCGGTTGCGGCCGATGCGGTCGAGAGCCTGCGCCGCACTCTCGCGACGACGTTCCTGGAAAATCCTGAAACCGCGACCGGAGAGCGTCTCGCTGCGGCAGGTCTGGTGCCTCCCGCCGTGCGGGTGACATTCGCCTCGATCGTCTCGGAGAATACGCCCGAAGCCCCGGCTGGTTCGCAGACCGTGGCGGAGGTGGCCTTCTCGCGCCCCGATGCCTCCGGACGCATCGCCGTGCATGTCGCGGGAGCCCCCGAGTTCGGCCGTGCGGCGGCCGCGGTCCTTGAGGCAGTTCCCTCCGCACCCTGAGGTTTGGTTTGTCAACGGGGGGAGCACGCGCTTTCCTTTGCGATTCCCATGACGTCCGCCGAACTCCGCCAGTCCTTCCTCGATTTCTTCGCGAGCAAGAAGCACACGATTCTGCCCTCCTCGAGTCTCCTGCCGGACTCGCCGAACCTCCTGTTCACCAACGCCGGGATGAATCAATTCGTCCCGATCTTCCTCGGCCAACGAACGCCCGATGTCTCGAAGTGGGCAGGGGCCCACCCGGGATCCGACACCCGGGCGGCGGACACTCAGAAGTGCATCCGCGCCGGGGGAAAACATAACGACCTGGATGACGTTGGGCTCGATACCTACCACCATACCTTTTTCGAGATGCTTGGGAATTGGTCGTTCGGCGACTATTTCAAGGCGGAGGCAATTGGCTGGGCCTGGGAACTCATCGTCGAGCGCTGGAAATTCCCCGCGAACCGCCTTTATGCGACGATTTACCAGCCCGGGCCCGGTGATCCCTCCGAGCGCGACGAGGAGGCCTGGTCGCTCTGGGCCGAGCGATTCCGTGCCGTCGGACTCGATCCCGCGTTGCACATCGTCAACGGCAACAAGAAGGATAACTTCTGGATGATGGGTGAGACCGGTCCCTGCGGTCCCTGCTCCGAACTCCACGTGGACCTCACGCCGGCGGGGGACACCCGCGGGGCTCTCGTGAACAAAGGCTCCGCCGAATGCATCGAGATTTGGAACCTCGTTTTCATCCAGTTCAATGCGAATGCCGACGGTACGTTCTCGCCTCTTCCCGCCCGCCATGTCGATACCGGCATGGGATTTGAGCGTGTGTGTTCGATCGTCCAGGGCACGAAGAACCTCACGGATTTCGTGAATGCCCGCATCTCGAACTACGAGACCGACATCTTCCGTCCGATTTTCGACGAGCTCGAACGGCTCAGCGGACACCGCTACACCTCCACCCTGCCGGGCGAGGGGACGCATTCCGCACAGCAGGAGATCGATGTGGCATTCCGGGTTATCGCGGACCACATTCGCACGCTGTCCTTCGCTGTCGCAGACGGCATCCTGCCCGGCAACGGCGACCGCAACTATGTGCTTCGCCGCATTCTCCGCCGTGCCGTCCGCTATGGGCGTTTGCTCGGCTTCCACGAGCCGTTCTTTTACAAACTTGTCGAGATCCTTGCCGCGACGATGGGCGATGTTTTTCCGAACATACGGACCCAGAAAGCGCATGTCGAAGCTGTCCTCCGCCGCGAGGAGGAGGCCTTCAACCGCACTTTGGACAAGGGCATCGAGTTGTTCCAGGCCGAGGCGGCGGTGCTTGAGCGCGGCGGCGTCATTTCCGGGGCGTTTGCCTTTCGCCTCTACGACGAGCAGGGCTTCCCGCTCGACCTCACCGAGTTGATGGCCCGCGAGCGCGGACTCGCAGTGGATACCGCCGCCTTCGATGTGCTGATGGAAGAACAGCGCGCCCGCGCCAGAGCGGCCCAGAAGAAAACGGTGATCGAGCTTTCCGAGGTCGAGACAAAGGATCCGACGGCGTTTATCGGCTATGACAGGTTGACTACTCCGGCGAAGGTTCTTGAGGTCCTCAGCCTCAAGGACAAAACTGCCGTCGTCCTTGATGCGACGACCGCTTATGCGGAAATGGGCGGACAAGTCGGCGATGCGGGCGAGATGGTTCACGGGGCAGATGTCTGGCGCTTTGAGACGACCCGAAAGACAGGTCACACGTGGCTGCATTTCCTCGAGGTCGACGAAGCGCCCGAAGTCGGCAGCGAGATCGTGCTGGCCGTGGACACCCTTCGGCGACGCGCCATCGAACGCCACCACACCGTCACCCACCTCCTCCACTGGGCTCTCCACGAAGTCGTGGCCAAAGACGCCACCCAGAAGGGTTCTGCGGTCCACCCGGACAAACTCACTTTCGACTTCAACTCCGCCGCTCTCACGCCGGCCCAAGTGCGCGATGTCGAGCGGCTCGTCAACGAGCGCATCCTCGAAAATGCTCCTGTGAGCTGGTCCGATGTCGCATACGCCGAGGTGAAGGGGCGGCCCGACATCATGCAATTCTTCGGCGACAAGTACGGGGACGTCGTGCGTGTGGTTCAGATCGATGGCGAACCCGGGACGTTCACCGGCTATTCGATGGAACTCTGTGCGGGCACCCACGTCCGGCACACGGGGGAAATCGGACTCTTCCGCATCCTGAGCGAGGCCGCCATCGCATCCGGTGTCCGACGCATCGAGGCCGTGGCCGGACTCGAGGCCGCGGCACTCGCTTCCGCGGCGGCCGAGCGGTTGGAGGGCATCGCCAGGGCGCTGAATGCCCCGGTGACCGAGATCGAAAAGAAGCTCGAAGCTGTGCACACCCGGCAGAAAGAACTCGAGAAAGCCCTCAAGGCCGCGCAGGCAAGGGAGGCTTCCGGACGTGCCACCGAGCTACTCGTCTCGGCGGCCGCGTTCGGTGGGATCCCTGCCATCGTCGCGGATCTCGGTGCGGTTGATGGCGACTATCTCCAGCACGTCGCCGATGCCTTGAAGGGAACTTTTCAAGGGGTTGTTGTCCTTGCAGGATCCGCCGGGGGAGCCGCTGCCCTCATGGCAACCGTGAGCCCGGATTTCACCTCCCGCATCCAAGCTGGGAAGATTATTCAAACCATCGCCCCCATCACAGGGGGGCGCGGCGGGGGAAAACCGGACGCCGCCCGCGGCGGGGGGAAAGATCCACAAAAGATCGCCGAGGCCCTTGAGTCCGCACGCGCATTGCTCGGCTGATCAGGCCCCGCGAACGCCTGCGACGAACGCGCGGGCGGCACGCTGGATTTCCGCCGCAATGTCCGCGCGCTGCTCGGCGAACTTGGGACGAAACCAGGGGAAAAGGCCCACCACGTCGTGCAAAACGAGAATCTGGCCGTCGCAGCCCGTGCCACTGCCGATTCCGATCGTCGGCACCTTCACCACGCGGCTGATCTCTTCCGCCAGGGGCCGGTGAACCAGCTCCAAAACGATCGCGCTCACGCCGGCCTCATCGAGGGCCTTCGCGCTCGCGATCAGGGCGTCCGCCTCGCTTTCCGACTTGCCCTTGATGCGGTATCCGCCCTCTTCCCGGACCCTCTGGGGGAGCATGCCAAGGTGGCCGACCACAGGCACGCCCGCTGCCAGCACGGTCTGCACGATGGGCAGGCACTCTAGACCTCCCTCCAGCTTTACAGCGTCCGCTCCGGCCTCCGAGAGACGTATGGCATTGTTCACGGCATTCGCAGAGGTCGCGTAGCTGCCGAATGGCATATCTGCAACGACCCAGGTCTGTTGAGCCGCGCGGGCGACGGCCGAGGTGTGGTGTGCCATGTGCTCCATTGTCACCGAGGTGGTGTCCGGATACCCCAGCACAACCATGCCCAGCGAATCCCCGACGAGCAGAAAGTCGAGCCCGCACTCGTCCAGAAGCCGCGCAGTCGGATAGTCGTATGCGGTCAGTGACGAGATCTTTTGTCCTGCAGCCTTCGCTTCACGCAAAAAATCGGGTTTTTTTCGGGCCATCAGAATATAGTAAAAAGTATAATTTAAGCGCTTATTGAAATAGAGTTAAATTCGTTCTGAGAATCAACTGATCGCCATGGAGGGCCTGCACGCCTGCTCGAATACTGCAGCTCGCACCGGGCAGGAGGCGATCCGGGCAAACATCGGCGAGGGGCAGGATGACGAAGGAGCGCTGCATGATTCGCGGATGTGGCAGAATTAGCGATGGTAGCGATAAAGTGAGATTATCGCAGTAAAGGAGGTCAAGGTCGATGGTTCGAGGTGAGTGGAAGTCGTGGAGGGCCGGTCGGCCAAGGGAGTGTTCGAGCAGCTGAAGCCTTGTGAGCAGATCGAGAGGGGCGAGGTTCGAAGTGAGTTCGACAGCGGCATTCAGGAAGCTCGGCGATCCAGGCGGGCAGTCAACAGGCGTTGTTTCATAGACTGCGGAGCGGAGGAAGGGGCCGGGGTGTTCATGAAGGGAGAGCAGGGATTCGCATGCCATGCGAAGATTGTGAATTCGATCACCGAGGTTGGAACCGAGGGCGATACCGACCCGCATGATGTTTCAGGTGAGGCCCAGCACGTCCTGCATGTCGTAGAGGCCGGGGCCTTGGGAACGCAGCCACTTGGAGGCCCGGAGAGCACCTTTGGCGAAGGTATCGCGGGAGGAGGCCTTGTGGGTGAGTTCCACGCGCTCGCCGACATTCGCGTAAATGACGGTGTGATCACCTACCACATCCCCGCCGCGGAGGGCGTGCATTCCGATCTCGGTTGGCGTGCGTTCACCCACAAGACCTTCGCGGCCATGGCGAACATCGGTCGTGTAGGAGAGGTGACGCACCTCGGCAAGAATCTCAGCCAAGCGGCGGGCGGTGCCGCTTGGGGAGTCTTTCTTAAGCCGATGGTGCATCTCAACGACCTCAAGGTCGAAATCCGGGCCCAGAATTTCGGCGGTTTTGCGCGTCAGCCAGAAGAGCGTATTCACGCCCACCGAAAAATTCGGGGCGAAGACGATCGGCAGCGTGCGGGAAATCTCCCGGATACGGGTCCGATCGGTTTCGCTTTGGCCAGTCGTGCCGATCACAAGCGGTTTCCCCGCGGCGAGGCAGGCCTCGGCAACGGCCACGGTGCGCTCGGCTATGGTGAAATCAATCACCACATCGCACCCGGCAAGGGCGGCGTTGAAGTCATCGCCTGCATCGACACCCGCGGAGACGCTCAGTTCGGAATCGGCGGCGGCGCATTCAATGAGGGCGCGGCCCATGCGACCCCGGGATCCGTTGATGAGGACGCGTGTGCTCACAGGGCGGCGAGGGTTTTCTCGAGCTTGAGCCGGTTGGCCTCTGACATTTCGCAGAGCGGGAGACGAACCTCGCCCGAGCACACACCACGCAGGGCGAGGGCATGCTTCACGGGGACGGGATTTGGCTCCACGAACAAGTCGCGGAAAACCGGATAAAACTTGCGGTGGATCGCTGCGGCGTCCGCCGGGCGTCCGGCCAGCCAATGCGCGACGAGGTCCGTGACTTCCTTGGGGAAAACATTCGAAGCCACGCTGATCACGCCGACGGCCCCCGCCGCGAGGAACGGAAGGGTCAGGGAATCGTCACCCGAGAGAATCTCAAAATCGGTCGGCAGGGCCGCGCGGAGCTGGTTGACCCGCTCCACCGAGCCTCCGGCTTCCTTGATGGCGACGATGGTTTTGCAGTCGGCCGCGAGCCGCGCAACGGTCTCGACACCGATCTCGATCCCGCACCGGCCGGGGATGCTGTAGAGGATGAGTGGAATACCGACGGACTCCGCGATGGCGCGGTAGTGGCGGTAGAGACCCTCCTGAGAGGGCTTATTGTAATACGGTGCTACGAGCAGGGCGGCATCGGCACCGAGGCGCTCGGCTTCTCGGGTCAGCGAGATTGCCTCTGTCGTCGCATTCGAGCCGGTTCCCGCGATGACTTTGCAGCGTCCGGCCGCGGCCTCGACGGCGACTTGGACAACGCGTGTGTGTTCGTCGTGGTCCAGAGTGGGAGACTCTCCGGTTGTGCCGACCGGGACGATGCCGGTGATGCCCCCGGCGACTTGGTTCTCGATGAGGCGGCGGAAGGCGGGTTCGTCGAAAGCGTTGTTCGAAAACGGCGTGACGAGAGCCGTGTGCGTGCCTGCGAATGACATAAGGCGTGAAAAACTACAGGAGAATCGTCCCCTCGAAAACAAAATCCGCCGGACCCGTCAGCGTGACCTCGCGGAACTGGGCGCCGCCGGCTGGAACGAATCCGGTCCGCAGCGTGTCGCCTCCACGCACGCGGACAGAGACGGGGGACGGGCAATTCGAGACGAGATGGTGGAGCAGGGAGGCCGCGCAGATGCCCGTGCCGCAGGCGAGCGTCTCGTCCTCGACACCCCGCTCGTACGTCCGGAGAATCAGATCGCCCGGGGAGCGAACCTGAACGAAGTTCGCATTCGTGCCTTTGGGGGCGAATGCCTCGTGCCAGCGGAGCGCGGCGCCGTCCGCGCGGACGTCCACACTCTCGACATCCTCCACGAATACGACGGCGTGCGGGACGCCGGTGTTCAGAAAATGAACCTCCAACGCGCGTCCGTTCACGGACAACCGCTGCGGGGGACGGTGGCTGTGCGGAGTGCTCATGGCGATCGTCACCATGTCACCGTCGAAGTTCGCCCGAATGATACCGGCTGGTGTTTCGAAGGAAACTGCCTCGACGTGACCGGGAAGGAGCCCTGCGGCAAAACGGGCAAAGCAGCGGGCGCCATTCCCGCACATCTCGGCCTCGCCGCCGTCGGCGTTATAGTAGCGCATGCGGAAATCCGCACCCTCGCGAGCTGGCTCCACGGCAAGGAGCCCGTCCGCACCGATGCCACGGTGGCGGTCGCAGAGATGAGCGATCTGCGTTCCCGTCAGGTTCGTGGCCAGTCCGCGGTTGTCGAGAACAACAAAGTCGTTTCCGGCCCCGTTCATTTTGGTAAACGTCACATTCATGGAGATTCTTCCGAGCGCGTCGGACCCTGACCCTTAATCCAACGGGCGGCCCCCGGCAACCAAATCTCCTTTGCGCCCCGTCGGGCAAACATCCCGCAGTTCACAGTGCGGGCAGTCTGGATTCCTTGCCGGGCACCGCCTCCGTCCGTGGAAGATCAGCCAATGGCTCAGATCTGTCCAGATCGGGCGGGGGAACAGGCGGGAGAGTTCGCTCTCCACCTTCACAGGATCGGTTTGCTTCGTGAGTCCGAGCCGTCGGGCGAGTCGCCCGACATGTGTGTCGACAACGACGCCTTCATTGAGTCCGAAGGCATTTCCAAGAACGACATTGGCTGTCTTGCGACCGACACCGGGCAGGGCGGCCAGCGCTTCAAGAGTGGCTGGCACTTCTCCCCCGTGGCGGGAGAGCAGTTCTGCGGCCATCGCGCGGATGTTGCGGGCCTTGTTCCGGTAAAATCCGGTCGAGTGGACAATGCGTTCGAGTTCTTCCTGCGAGATGGCGGCGTAGTCTTGGACCGAGCGGCAGCGGGAGAAGAGTTCACGCGTGACGACGTTCACTCGCTTGTCGGTGCACTGGGCCGAAAGGATCGTTGCGACGAGGAGTTCGAGGGGATTCGTGAAATCCAACTCGCAGTGGGCCCCCGGATAGATCGAGGGCAGGCGTTTCGCCAGCTCCGCGGCCCGTTCTTTGCGCGTCACGGGGCCCCGAGGGCGGAGAGCCGGGCCTGCGCCTTTGAGGAGAGCTCGCTCTGCGGGTAATCCTTCACGAGCTGGCGGTAAGCATCGCGCGCACGGTTCAACTGCTGGGCTTTGAAGGCGGCGTCCTTCGACTCGCCGGACTGTTGCTCGAGCAGCTGACCGCCGCGCCAGAGCCCTGCGGCCGCCGCATCGGGCACGCCCCCGTAGAACTGGGCAATCTTCAAATACGCGTCGATGGCTGCGCCGAGGAGGTCGGCCTTTTTGGCAGGATCCGCCTCTGCACCCATACGGCCCTCGGTGATCTCGCCGAGCATGAGGAACGAGTTCGCCCGCAGTTCGGCCGAGGCGTTCTGGGCGCGGATCACCGTTGTCAGGATCTGCTGGGCTTCCTCACCCTTGCCCTGTGCGCGGAGTGACTCCGCGATGCCGTAGTCCGCCTCGAGCACTTTCGGAGACCAAGGATAGAGGGCTTTCAACTGGCCGAACAGCTTTCCGGATTCCGCGGTCTGCTTTTTCTCCTGCGCCACGCGGCCGAGGCCGAAGAGTGCGATCGCCTGAGCTTCCTGGACTTGGAGCGGGATCTGGTTCGCCGCGACACCGACCGGCAGTGCATAATCCTTCTGGAGCTTCTGGAACACAGCAGTCGCCTCATCGAGCTTTCCCGCATCGATCAGTGCGAGTCCGTAGGCGTCGAGGTCCTTCGGCGAATAGACCAGATCCGGTTTGTAGGCCTCGTTCATTTTGGCCAGCGCCCGTTTGGGGTCCGTCTCGTTGAGAAATCCCGCGAGGGCAAACGAGACCCGGCTCTTTGCGGCTTCGCTCGGGGCAGAGGCAGCGATTTCCTCGAAATACTTCTCCACCTCGGCCGGTTGGCGCAACTCGGCGCGGCGCAGCATCTGCTGCGAAGCAAGGGCGGACTGCATGGCGAGCGAGACATCGGCGCTGTCGGGATACTTCTGCACGACGCTCGCAGCGGTCGCGAGGGACTGCTGGATGGCGTCTTTCCAGCGCGTCTGGTCGGCAGCCTCGAGGGCGGCGTAGTTCATCGCGATGCGCTCAGCATTTCCGCGTTGGAGGTCGGCGGCTTTCACAAGGGCCTCGGCGGCCTTCGGATGGTCGGAGTAGCGCTCCGAAAAATCGAGGTAGGTCGCCACGGCCTCGTCGGGCTTGCCAGAGTTCAGCGCCGTCTGCGCGATGGAATCGAAGGCGAAGAAAATTTTGTCGTCCCTCGGATACTTCTCGATGAACTGGCGCATGAGGGAGGTGACATCGTCCGCTTTCTGTTCTTGGGCGCGAACCTGTGCGCGGAGGAAGTAGGTGAAGGGGGCCGGTTGACTCTGGGGAAACTCGTCGGCGATCCGTGCCAGTGTGGCCACGGCATCGTCTTGCCGGCCGGAGGCGAGTTGGGCCGTTCCGAGTGCGTAGAGGGCGAGGGGAGTGAGGGCGTGGGTGGGATTCGCCTTTGCGAACGCCTCGAGGAGCGGGATGGCCCCGGCGTTGTCACCCTTTTGCTGCGTCGCGATGGCAATCCAATACGCCGACTCCGTGGCCTGGGGTGTGCCGGCGAATCTTTCCTTCACCTTCTGATACTCCGCAATGGCTTGGTCCCACTGTCCCTTGTCTTTGTAGATGCCCGCGAGTCCGTATTGGGCCACCACCGCCACGTCGGCCGGCGGGTTTTTCGCGAGGTGGGTCTGGAAGGTCTTCAAGGCCTCGTCAAACTGTCGGAGGGAGGCTTGCGCTTGGGCTTTGCTGACGACCGAAAGACCGATGAAGCGACCAGTTGGATACTGTGTGATGGATTCGTCAAAGTAGGTGATCGCCTCCTCGGGTTTCCCTGCGGAAAGGAACATGCTGCCCATGGCAAATGGCAGGTTTTCCGCGATCGGTGCGCCTTTGTGCGCGGATGTGAAGTTTTTGTAGGATTCAACGGCCTTATCAACCTGGCCCTGAAGGGCGTAGGTCATGGTCGTGTAGTAGAGCGACCGGAGTTTTTCGTCGTCCTTCGAGAGGAAGGGATTCACATGCCGCATGAGGGTGCGGGCGGCATTGTAATCTTGCGCGTTGAAGTAAATCTCGGCCATCTTGAGCATGGCGCTCGCGGTCTGGTCGGGCTTGGCCTCGATCTCCGAGAGTTTGCGCAACTCGCGTTCATTGTCCTTGTCCAGTTGCTTCTTGAGTGCGAGGTTTCTTGCGGCCAGCGCGGCGGCCTTCTGCGATGGGAAGGCGGCGATACGCTCACGCTGCATGGCAAGGACTTCGTCCTTCGGCAGAATAGCGCGGTAGGCCTCGAGAGCGTTGCCGTAGAGCTCCGTGCGGCGGCCTTCATCAAAGGCGCCCTTGGTGAAGAGGATTTCACCAATCTGGAAATACGAGTCGTTGATCAAGCCGATGTCGCGGCGGTTGGCGATGACTTCGCGCAGGAGTTTTTCGGCTTCAGTGAGCTGCTCCATTCCCTTGGCGCGGTCTCCGTTCGGATTCACAAGTTGCCGACTGCCGAGGGTGGCAAGGGAAAGGGCGAGGAGGTTGCGGCTTGCGGAGATTGTCGGGCTCTGCGGGAAACGCTGGAGGTTGAGGCGGAGGTCCTCGATAGCCTTGTCGAAGTTCTCAATCTGGTAGTTTGCGATGGCGCGGCCGTAGATCGCGTTTTCAATTTCGGGCGAGTTCGGATACTTCGTGACGAACTCCGTGAATTTCGCGATGGCTTGCTCGAAGGTCGGCTTGCGCTGCGCATCTCCCGCGGGCATCGCCGAAGCTTTTGCGGACAGAACCTGCGGCAGGAAAGTGTCCGCGACCTCGGACAGCTCCGCGGGGAGTGGCGTGCTTGTCGCCTTTTTGAGGTTGGCGAGTGCCGTGTCGAACTTGCCCTGGAAAAACTGCGAATAGGCGAGTTGGATCGTCGCGACGGGCACGAGCACGTCGGTTGGATAGTCCTTGAGGAGCTTCTCATACGCGGCCTCGGCACCGGAGTAGTCGCCCGCGGAGAAAAGCGTGTAGGCCGCCTCGTTGGCATCCGCAGCACCTTTCGACTGCGCCCGTGCCGGGTGGACGAGGAGGGAGAGAAAAACAAGAATCGTCGCGAGGACTGCGGGGAGCGATTTCATGGGAGTCCGGGAATATACCCGCCGCATGCCTGCGTTTCCATCCGAAAAGAAGGCGATTTGACGGGTTCCAAACGGGTCTCAAAGAGCCCCGTGCAGGACGTCCGCCACCGATTCCATTTCCGCAGTCGTGTTGTAGAAGTGGGGGCTGAAGCGCAGCCACTGCGATCCATCCCGCAGGCTGCGCAGCGAGGCTGTGATGCGGTGTGCCTCAAGAGCCGTGAAAAGCTCACCCGCCGGTTTGGAAGGATGCCGAACCGTCAGAATTCCCGAACGCAGCGGGGACTCGGGTCCGGGCGAGAGTGATTCGAAACCCAGCGCCCTGAGGCGGTGGTCTAGAAAATCCCTTGCCTCCAACACGGCTGCACCGACGCGGTCCATTCCGTGCCCCAGCAGCATTTCGAGCGATGCCTTCATACCGTACATCCCGGCGATGTTCAGGACGCCGGGCTCATAGCGGCGGGCGGTTTCCTCGAAGTGAATCTCGTCCTGCGCCACGAAGTCCGGCGAGCGGACGTTCCATGCGCCGAGCAGGGTCGGGCGGCACTTTTCAAAGTTCCGTTTCGCCACGTAAACGATCCCGATCGCCAGCGGTCCGAGCATCCATTTGTGGGCATCTGCACTCAGAAAATCGACATTCTCCACTGAAAAGGGCGCTGCGCCCAGCGTCTGAATCGCATCCACCGAGAAAAGGACTCCGCGCGCAGCGAGAAGCCGCCCGATGGCTTCCACATCGATCCGCCAACCGCTCAGGAAGTGACACGAAGCCAGGGCCACGAGCTTGGTTCGCGGCGTAAGAGCCGCCTCGATGAGGTCCGTGGTGATCCATCCGGGGGACTCCGGATGCACTTTCCGGATCACTACCCCGCGCGATGCGAGGGCAGCCCAAGGATAAACGTTCGATGGATAATCATCGCCGTAGCAGACCAACTCGTCGCCCGGGGTCCAGTCGAGCCCGTTCGCAAAAAGGCTCAGCCCGAGCGAGGTGGGACCGAGGAGCGCGATCTCGTCCGGGCCGGCTCCGATCAGCCCCGCGGCCAGTCCCCTTGTGCGCTGCACGTCGCGCAGGACGTCGCCGAATTCCTGGTGCTGGCGGCAACTCGCCTCCACATGCTCGCGGATCGCCGCCGCAGCGCACGCTGGCAGGATGGTGACGCCCGCATGGGCGAGGAAAATCCCGCTTGAGACAATCGGGAAGGCGGCTTGCCGCGCGTGCTCGCTGGCATAGATGCTCATCGCTTCGCCTCGTCGGCCTCGTGAATGAGTTTCCAAAAATCCTTGGTCTCCGAGAGCGTCTCGTCCTCCTCGTCCAGCGGGAGATTCGAACGGTAGAGGAAGTCCCGTATGGTGTTCTTGTGGAGCACGCGGTGCACGAGGATGCCCTCCGGGTGTTTCTCGAAATACAGCCGGTAATCCTTCGCGCGGTAGCGGTGTAACACGCGCCCCTCGCGGGCCACGCGACCGAAGTTTTCGCCCGAAAGCTGCTCGAGATCGTCGGGCAGGAAGTGAAACTCCGCCAGAAGCTCGAGCTGCAAGTCTTTCGGCAGCGCCGCCATCTCTGCGGCGCTGATTTTGTTGAAAATGACCTGAAACATCTGCGGCCCCGTCCGCGGTCGGCCTACTTCACCTCAAGGAGCTCGACCTCGAAGATCAGGGTTTCGTCGGGTCCGATTGCCCCGCCCGCTCCGCGCGAGCCATAGGCAAGCTGCGACGGGATGTAGAGCTCGATTTTTCCGCCCTCTTTCGCCAGTTGCAGACCCTCCGTCCAACCCGGGATCACGCGGTTCAACGGGAAGGAAATCGGCTGATTCCGTTTGTAGGAGCTGTCGAACTCCGTGCCGTCGAGCAACGTCCCGCGGTAGTGGACGAGCACCGTATCCGTCGCTTTCGGCGACTTGCCCGTGCCCTCCTTGAGAACCTTGTATTGCAGGCCGCTTGCGGTCTGCTGGACGCCGGGTTTCGTGGCATTCTCTGCGAGGAACGCCTTGCCTTTTTCGAGTGCGGTTTGTGCCATAAGGAGAGTCGGACCCGCCAGGAGTGCGAGCGCGAGAATTCGTTTCAACATGACCGCACCCTATGCCACCCTGCTGGCGATGACCAGCACGGAACGCGATCTCGGTGAACAACCCCTCCGCCGCCTCATGGTGGAACGCGGACTCCGCAGCCACGATCTGGTGGCTGCATCCGACGAACAAATCACCCACAAGATGGTCGCCCGTGCTTGCAAGGGACGCTGGCTCACCCCGAACGTTAAGGCGAAGATTCACCGCGCCTTCTGCCGTGCAGCTTCCGCCGATCTCCCGCTCGGCGCACTCTTCACCTATTGAGATCTTGCGCCCCGCTGGGGAACCCAGATGCTACGAACCTCGCGTCCGCCGCGCTCATGATGCCAAGGCATGAAGAGCAGGGATGCAGAAGATCCTGAAATTCCTTTGTATTTCTGCTGCTACGGTCAACTCTTGACCAGCCATCCCGAGTCGCTCAACCTCACAGCCTGTGATGCGTCCGATCCTTTTCTCCGCGATGCTTTTCGCATTCGGTCTCGCGAGCGCTTCGGCGATCACCATTCCCTTCACCGAGTCGTTTACATCAAACTCCACCGCACCGGAGTGGCAGGTGGTGGAGGATGCGCCGTCACAGATCTTCCTGAGTCAGGGGAACGGTACGCTCCGCGTGATTGCTCCTGGGTCTTCGCATCCGGCCAATGACGCGCTTTACCTGAGCAACGGTCCGTCGGGATTCGCAATGCTCACGTCGTCGAATTTTGAAATCCGCATCGATTACAGTTTCGCGAGCTATGTGTCGTCCGTGGTCGGCGGGCAGTTTGGTCTCGTGTTTGGTGTCGGGCGCGACGTGCCGGATGGAACGGATTCCGCCGCCATCGGCTACGGGTATGTCAACACCGGGTTCGGCGTCGTAGGCAGTGCGACCACACAGTATCGTGACAACGACGTCCCCTCAGCGCTCACACCCATCGCCGGCGGAAACTCGGGAACATTTGTCGTGACCTACACGGCGTCCACGGACCGACTGACGCTCGGCATCGATGGAGCCGGCTCAACAAACTACGACGGTGTCGTTCAGGGACTTTGGGGAGCGCCGTCGCTTTACGTCTCCTTCGGCGGTCGCGGTGCGGGATTCGTCACCAGTGGGGCCAACGCATTTTTCGACAATTTCCAGGTCCTCAGCGGGGCGGCCATTGCAGTTCCCGAGCCCGGTGCGCTCAGTCTTGCGGGGCTCGGGCTCTTCGCGCTCACGGCCCTTCGCTTCAGGCGACATCGGAGAAGGTGAGTCGGGCGAAACCTTTCTGAGAAGGTACCCCGTATCCCCGTGCCGCAGCCTCCCGAAGCACCACACTCCCTTTCAACCCTGCACCATGAAAACCCGAGGCTCTGCCACGACATTTCACGTTTCCGACCTTGAGGCTTCGATGAAGTATTTCACAGAGAAGCTCGGATTCTCGGAGCGGTTCCGTTTCGGGGATTACGCCGGAGTCGAACACGGGGAGGTCCGGATCCACCTCTCCGGGCCGAAGGCCACCAACAAAAGAGCGATCGGGCAGGGAGGGGTCTACATGTTTTGCGATGACGTGGATGGGTATTATTCCGAGGTGACGTCGAAGGGGGCGAAGGTTCAAGCGGCCCCAAGGGTTTACGAATACGGAATGCGGGACTTCGTCATTGAAGATCCGGACGGAAATTTGATCGGAGTTGGGCAGGAAATCTGAAGCCGTTGGGGCTTTGGACCGCGTGTCTTCACGTATTGATCTTCTCCAGGGCGCGGGCGAAGATAGACACCATGCCCCCACTGGTCTTGAGTCGGTTCGCGTTTTTCTCGATGGCAATTGGCCTGCCCGGCTGGGCATTCGCTGCTGCGGATACACCCGAGACGCTGGCGGATCCGGAGGCGCTGCGGGCTGCCATTCCGCATCTGGCTGAGCAAACATCCTGGAAAGAGTATGCGACGCCGGAGCAAGTCAAGCTCTTCGAGGGACCCGCAACTAAGTGGCCCGTCGTGCCGGTGGAGCGTTATGATTTGACCGGGTTCGACGCGACGATTTTGGGATCTCCCCTTCCGCCCCCCGGGGTGCATCCGCGCCTGATGTTTTCGCCGCAGGACGTGCCGGCGGTCGCCGCGAGGCTGAAGGGAACCAAGCGGGGGCAGCAGCTGCTGGCAAACACCGAGGCGGCCTTGAACCGCACGCTCTGGAATCCGGAAAGCGACGAAGGCAAGGTTTTCGAAAAGCTGGCCAACGGATCCCTCGAAGGCCTGAAGTGGCCGGAGGGAGAGGCGGCAGCGCCCGCCTTTAAGAACGAGCATTTTTTTGAGGGATGGAAGAAGAGCCTGCGGGACACGCAGCATGCGGGGTATTTTCCGTATCTGCTGGCCAGTGCCGCCTTCGATTGTCTCCTGCGCGGGGATGCGGAACGTGGCCGCAAGGTCGCGGCGGCGACGGCGGCGTACTACCGCCTGCGCGAACCGCTCATCGACCGGCTCAACACCGAGTATCATGATCGCGGAATCGCCCCCAAGGATTCTTGGCGTCCCATGAGTGCGGTTGTCGGGGCGGACAATCTCGGATGGGCCTACGACTGCGCCCATGGATGGATGACTGACTCCGAGCGCGCCGACATGCAGCGTGTGATCTCCAAGGCCACGGCAGGCAAGCGCTCGTATGGAATGGCGGGTCCGACGCCATGGCGCGATACGAACTGGGTCGGATGGGACCTCACGTTCTTCCTCACTGCGATGTCCATCGAAGGTGAGCCGGGGTATGATCCGGCCATCTACGAGGCTGCGAAGGAGACCGCACAGGCCTATCTCGATTGGGGCTTCAGCGACCAAGGCGTGATCTTCGAAACGAACGGTAAAAATGGGGCCGGACTTCACCATGCCCTGCTCAGCCTGCATGTTCTGGCCCGGCACGGAGACAACTTCTTCGGACATCCCCACCTGCGTCGCCTCACGAAAGCCCAGGTGGCGATGGTCACTCCCGCGGGGGGCGCGAATGTGAGCAACGGCACGTGGGGAGGGAATGTCGCATTCTTCGGCGACGTCGCCTCGGCGCTGAAATGGTACTACCCGAAAGATCCGGCGGCGGATTGGCTCCTGCGGCAGGCTACGCCCGATTTGCCATCCTTCGACGTGAGCGCTTACGAAAAGCAGCTTGCGGATACGAAAAAGCCGCTTCCCCAGCTTTGGACGGCGTTCCCGCTGGCAGTGCCCGGGGTTATTCTCACCGGCGCTGATTGGACGGGAGCCAAACGGCCGGACGGCACCCTGCGCGAAGCTTGGGAGCGCGAGGGCCTTGATGTGCCCGAGACGCTCGTCGATCCAGAGCACGGGCTCCTTTCTGCCCGCAGCAGCGACGACAAGGATGCCCTCTTCCTCCACTTCGAGGCGCGGCCGAACTTCCGCGGGGTTGGCCACCAGCACCACGACTCCGGCCATTTCTACCTCGCTGCGCTCGGCGAGATGTGGGCGATCGAGGCGGGGCCGAAGAATTCTTTCTCCCCCGACCACAATACCGTCCTCATCGACGGCATCGGCCACAGCGACGTCGGCCACGCTCCCCGCGTGCAATGGACCGGCAGCTCTGCCACGCCCGAAGCCGTCGTGGCGACAGCGGATCTTTCGAATGCTTATGCCTACGGATGGTGCAGTCCGATGCACGGGTTCTGGAACGCACCGGAGCGTCGTGAGGGCAAGTGGAGACTCGAGCCGGATACGGATGACGAGATTGTGGCGTACTACAAAGGAACCCAAAACTTCAAAACCCGCCTCTGGGCCCACCACTACTTCGAGCAGAACTGGGGACCCGTGATGCGCATCGCGGCCCGTCCGGTGCGCAAGGCGACACGTCTCGCCGCCCTCGTGCGAGGACCGGTGCCGTATGCGGTGATCGCCGACCACCGCGATCTCGACGGCCAAGAACATACTTACGACTGGCTGATGCAGTTGCCCGAGGGCGTACGGCTCGCGGGCATCTTCCCAAAGACCGGCGTGCCGTCCGTGTTGCTTACGCGAGCCCCCGCCACCGGCGCATGGGGCCGCGATTCCGGCGACAGCAAGCTCCCCCCCGGCACTCCCGCACTCCTTGTCTGCCTGCTCGATGAGGAGGCCAAACAGGACGCCAGCCTGCCTGCGAATACGGTCGAAAGCCGCAAGCTTCCCATCCGCATCGAGCAACTCGCCGCCATGCCGACTGCGGGTAACAAACCGACCGCCACGCGCCTCGTGATCACCAAGGAAGCCGTTGACCCCGCCTTCAAGGTCCTCCTCATCCCCGTGCGCATCGGCCGTGACGCCATGCCACAAATCACATGGTCGGCAGAAACAAACACCGCGACCGTGGCTTGGAAGGACCGCAAGGACGTTCTCACCTTCTCCGAGACGAAAGAGGGCACCCCCGCGCTGGCGGTCTCGCGGGACGGCAGGCCGGTCTCCGCTGCAAGGGATACTGCCGCGGCCCCCTAAAGCCCCATGGCTTGAGGTCGGGCTTTTCCGTTCGACTCCGGGCACAATCTCGGCGACCGTCGCGGCATGAAGTTTGTGGATCAGATTCGCGTCCACGCGAAAGCGGGGGATGGCGGGAACGGATGTTGCAGTTTCCGACGCGAGAAATTCATTCCGCGCGGGGGGCCCGATGGCGGCGACGGCGGGAAGGGCGGAGACATCATCCTTCAAGCCGATCACGATGTGGACAATCTGGTCGCGCTCTTCTTCGAGCCGCTTGTTCGGTCCGGCCGCGGTGCGCACGGGAAGGGGAAGGACAAGCATGGCCGCAGCGCCGGACCGACCTACGTGAAGGTTCCCATCGGCACTGTGGTCCACCGCGCCGGCATGGCTCCCGGTGAGCCAGTCGAGGAAGAGCCCATTGCCGACCTCTCCGAGCACGGCCAGGAGTTTCTCCTCTGCAAAGGCGGCGACGGTGGCAAAGGGAACACGCATTTCAAGAGCTCGACAAACCGTGTGCCCCGCCAGTTCACGCGCGGCTACCCGGGTGAGGAAGGTTGGTTTTTCTTTGAACTCCGCACCATCGCCGACATCGGGCTGGTCGGATATCCCAACGCCGGCAAATCCACCCTCCTCGGGAAAATCTCAGCCGCGCATCCGAAGACGGCTCCCTATCCGTTCACAACGCTCCACCCGGTCGTGGGTGTCGTCGATTTGCCCGGCTACCGGCGCGTGACCGTGGCCGACATCCCGGGGCTCATCGAGGGTGCTCATTTGAACAAAGGGCTCGGCCACGAATTCCTCCGCCACATCGTGCGCTGCAAGGCGCTCTTCTATGTCCTCGACATGGCGGGCTCCGAGGGACGCAATCCCATCGAAGACTACCAGTCCCTCCGGAAGGAACTCCGTCTCTACGATCCCACGCTTCCGAAGCGTCCCGCCGCCATTCTGGCGAACAAGATGGATGTCGAAACCGCTGCTACGAACCTCGATGCCTTTCGCGCCCGCTACCCGAAACTCAAAGTCGTCCCATTGGCCGCCGAGAGCGGCGAGGGAATCGATCTTGTTCTGAAAGAAATCGCCCGCAAAGTGCCCTGAGGGTTACTTCTCACGGCAGGGCGAGCTCCTCAAGGAAGCGCGTGAAAAACGCCTCGCCGGCTTCGAGATCGGTGACACGGATGAATTCGTCGCAGGTGTGGGCTTGTTCGATTGAACCGGGGCCGAGCGCGACGGCGGCGCTGCCTTTCTGTGCAAAAACGGCGGCATCGCAGAACCACGGGGCACCGACGGCCCGGGCTCCGCAGGTGCTGAGCAGACGAACAAGCGCATGGTCCGGATCCGTGAAGAGCGGGTGCGATTCACGGACGGAAATCTCGGCGTCCGGAACGCGGGCCAGGACGCATTTTTTCAGGAGGTCGCGGTCCTGACCGGGAATCGTCCGCATGTCGACATGCATCTCGCAGTGGTCCGGGACGATGTTGATTTTCGTTCCGCCGCGGATCGTGCCGGGGCTGAAGGTGGGGGAGCCAAGGATCGGATCGCACAGGTCCGCCAACCGAGGTGCAAGGTCCTCCCGCAGCGCGGCCAAAACGTCGGCCATGAGATAAATGGCATTCACCCCGTCGGCAGGCCGCGAGGCATGGACGGCCCGACCGCGCGTGGCGATGCGGGTCCATGCGCTCCCTTTGTGAGTGTGGACGGTTTCGAGTCCGGTGGGTTCCCCCGCGATGACGAAGTCGAATGTCTGCTGCGCGGCGAGAGCCTTGGCACCATGCTGGCCGGCTTCCTCGCCGACGAGTCCGGCAAACCAGATTTCGTGGGTGAGTCCGGGGAGCGACTGGGCGGAGGCGGCGAGGGCGGCGAGCATCGAGGCCATGGGACCCTTCGTGTCCGTCGCACCGCGTCCGTGGAGCAGGCCATCGGAGATATCACCCGAGAAGGGATCGATCGTCATGCCGCCGACGCTCACGGTATCCGTGTGCGGTGCGAAAAGCAGACGGGGCTTGCCGGGGCGGTCGGATGCAAACCGCGCGACGACATTCGGGCGTCCGGGCAGCACCTCGCGGAGTTCGACTTCGGCCCCGAGGTCCCTGAGAAAATCGGCGATCCATTCCGCGCAGGCGGCCTCGCCCGTGTGGGGCGTGCCGGGATCCCCGTCCGGGTTCACACTGGGGATCCGGACGAGGGCCTGCGCGATGGCGGCGACGTTCATGCCTTCTGGAGATACCACTCAACGAACTTCGGGATGCCCACGGCGATCGGCGTGTGTGGATTGTAGCCGAGGAGCGCGCGGGCCTTGGAAATGTCGGCGCATGTGACAGGCATGTCGCCTTTTTGTTCCGGCAGGTAATCGATGACGGCCTTCTTTCCGAGAGATTTCTCGATTTCGCGGATGAGTTCCGAAAGGGTAATGGTTTGGCTCTCGCCGAGGTTGAAAATGTCGAAGAGCGGACCATCGTAAGCCACCGCTCCCATCACGCCCTGAAGGATGTCGTCGATGTAGGTGTAATCGCGCCGGGTCGATCCGTCGCCGTATTGCGGGATCGACTGCCCGCGGTGGATGGCGTCGGTGAATTTATGGATCGCGAGGTCTGGCCGCTGACCGGGACCGTAAACCGTGAAGAACCGGAGGCAGACCGTCCGCAAGCCGAAGAGGTACGAGTAGTTTCCGCAGAGGTGCTCCCCGGCGAGCTTTGTTGCCGCGTACGGGCTGAGGGTCTGCGGCAGTGGCAGGCTCTCGGAAAAAGGAATCTCTTTCGCAAGCCCGTAAACCGAAGAACTCGAGGCAAAGACAAAACGTGAGACGCCCGTGTCGCGCGCGCCTTCCAGCAGGTGGTGTGTGCCGGTGATGTTCGTGTCGACGTAGAGCTGGGGATCCTGCACTGAAGGACGCACCCCGGCGCGGGCCGCGATGTGGATGACGGTGTCGAACTTCCCCTCCTGCATCGTGCGCCGGACCGTGTCCCGGCATCGGATGTCTCCTTCGATGAGCCGGACATCGCTGGCGAACGCCGCCACGTTGGCGCGTTTGATGTCGGGGGAGTAGTAGTCGTTGAAATCGTCGAGGATCGTGACGGCGTGCCCCTCGGCGAGGAGGCGGCGCACGATGTGGGAGCCAATAAAGCCGGCCCCTCCGGTAACCAAACTGTTCATCGGTAGAGCCTAGCGGTCCGCCGAAAACGGCAGCAAGGAATTTCCCGTCAGGCGGATTTCCACTTGATGCTGCATCCCATCGATGGCTGGGGAGCGGCGGGTGCGGGTTTTCCGGCGAACAGGAGGTCCAGCGCCCCCCGTAGGTCGGCACCTGTCACGGGCTTCCCGTTGCCGGGCGTGCTGTCGTCCAGGCGGCCGCGGTAGTAAAGCCGGAGCGCGCCGTCGTAGAGGAAGAGGTCCGGAGTGCACACGGCGTCAAACGCCCTGGCCGTCGCCTGGCTTTCATCGTGAAGCATCGGGAAGCCGAATCCGCAGGACACGGCCATCTCTCGGAGCTTGTCCGGGGCATCGTCGGGGTAGGTAGCCGCGTCGTTCGATGAAATCGCCACCGTCCGCAATCCGCGGGCGGCGTACGCGCGGGAGATCGCCACAAGTTCGTCACGCATGTGGACCACGTACGGGCAGTGACGGCAGATGAACGCGACCAGGACGGCGGAGGCCCCGGCGAGGGATTCCCGAGCGAACGGTGCGCCGGTGACGACGTCGGGCAGGGTAAAGTCCGGCATTGTGGTGCCGGGAGAATCGGAGGTGCGTGCAGTGACAGCCATCAGCGAACAAAGACCGGATCGATCTCCATGTCAAAAAATCGTCGCGCATTGTGGAAGCATACGTCGGAGACAAGGCCGCCCAGCAGGTCCATGTCGTGCGGCAATTCCCCGCGGTCGACTTCGCTGCCCAAGAGGTTGCAGAGAATGCGGCGAAAATACTCGTGGCGGGAGTAGGAGAGGAAACTGCGCGAGTCTGTGAGCATTCCGACGAACCGCGAGAGCAGGCCGAGGTTCGAGAGAGCGTTGAGTTGCCACTCCATACCCTCCTTCTGGTCGAGAAACCACCACCCGCTTCCATACTGGATCTTCCCGGGTATGGAACCATCCTGAAAGTTCCCGATCATCGTCGCGAAGACATAGTTGTCGGCGGGGTTGAGGTTGTAGAGGATCGTGCGGGGAAGCTCATCCGTGCTGTCGAGCGCATCGAGGTAACGGGAGAGCGAGACGGCTTGGGAGTGGTCGCCGATCGAGTCGAAACCCGTGTCCGGACCGAGCTTCCCCAGGAGGCGCGTGTTGTTGTTGCGCAGTGCGCCGACGTGGAGTTGCTTGACCCACCCGCGCCGCGCATCGAGGCGGCCGAAGAAAAGCATCACATAGGTCCCGAACTTCTCGGCCTCCGCCGCCGTGGCGGCTTCGCCATTGCGCGCCTTCGCGTAAATTCGCGCGGCTTCCTCTTCGGAGCACGGAGCCCATGGACACGCGTCGAGTCCGTGATCCGAAAGTCGGCAGCCGTTTTCGTGGAAAAATGTGTGCCGCGCTTCGATCGCCGCGAGGAAACCCGCAAGGTCGCCGCAGGCCAGCCCGCTGCACGCCGCGAGGCGGTCGACCCAGGGACAAAAAACATCCGGACGGTGGACGAAGAGGGCTTTATCCGGCCGGAAGGCGGGATACATGCGGGTGGGGGATTTTCCCTGAAAGGCACGGTGCGCCGCGAGGTCGTCGACCGGATCGTCCGTTGTGCACGTCAGGGCGACGCGGCATTTCGCGAAGATGCCGTTGACGGAGAAGTCCGGACCCGCGAGCGCGGCATTCGCTTTCTCCCAGATCGCGTTGGCGGTCGAGGAATCCAGCAGATCGTCGATGCCGAAGAAGCGAAGGAGTTCAAGGTGTGTCCAGTGGTAAAGCGGGTTCCGCAAGGTGGCCGGTACCGTGGCCGCCCAGGCGAGGAATTTCTCGCGGGGCGGGGCGTCGCCGGTGCAGAAGCGCTCGTGGACTCCATTCGTGCGCATCGCGCGCCACTTGTAATGGTCCCCGGCGAGCCAGATTTCGCACAGGTCGGCAAAGCGGTGGTCCTCGGCGATCTGCGCGGGCGGGAGGTGGCAGTGGTAATCGAAAATCGGAAGCGTCTTCGCGATGTCGTGGTAGAGGGCGCGCGCGGTGGGTGTCGTGAGGAGGAAATCGTCGGTGAGGAAAGTCTTCACGCATCGAGTCTTCCCGAGAACGCCCGCGGCGGGCAAGCTTGTGTTCGGTTGGTGGATCAGTTACGTCTCCGGAATGAGAGACCCTTTTCTCGATGCTGCCATCGCGGAGGCGCGGAAAGGCCTCGCCGAAGGGGGCATTCCGATCGGTTCCGTGATCGTTTACCGAGGCGAGATCATCGGCCGAGGACACAACATGCGCGTGCAGAAGGGCGACCCCCTCCTTCACGGTGAGATGAGCGCCTTCCAGCAGGCCGGTCGGCGGGCTGCATCCGTCTATCGCGAATGCACGCTCTACACCACGCTCTCGCCGTGCCCGATGTGTTCCGGGACTTCGCTGCTCTATAAAATCCCCCGGATCGTGATCGGGGAGAACGTCACATTTCAAGGTGCGGAGGATTGGCTGCGCCAGAGCGGGGTGCGACTCGACATCGTGCAGGACGAGGAATGCATCGAAATGATGCGGGATTTCATCGCCGCCCGCCCGGAGCTTTGGAACGAAGATATCGGCGAGTGAACCGCGTTGCCAAGAATTCCGTTGGGCGGCATTGACACCCCCGGGGAAATTTGTGAATATCTTTCCTCTTCGCAGCGCGTTTTAACCCCTGAGAATTTATGGCTGAACCTAAAAAGGAAACCGTCCGCATCGTCCTCCCCACCCGTCGTGAGGGAGCCCCCATCTCGTCGAATCCGCGCGAGACGGCGATGATCAACCTCCCTCCGAAGCCCGTGCCTGCCGCTGGCGCGCCTGTGAACATCCCTCCGCCGCCGGCCACCACGCCTCCTGTTTCTCTGAAGCCCCCCGGGGCGCCCGCAGCGCCCTCCATTCCGAAGCCTCCCACAGTGCCCGGAATTCCCAAGCCCCCGTCGGTTCCGGCCTCCGGTGCGCCTGCGATTCCCAAGCCTCCGACACCCCCGGCCGCTCCTGTGCCTCCTTCCGCGGCCGCTCCCGCCGCTCCCAAACCGCCAGCTCCCGCAGTTCCGGCTGCGGGTGCCGCCCCGGCCAAGCCCCCCACGTCCGTCGTGGCTCCTGCCCCGATCAAAGCGGAAGCAAAGAAGGAGACGGCCAAGGTGAACGTTCCCGCAGCACCCGCCAAAGCCCCGATGCCGCAGGCAACGGTGCAAATCCAACGCACCCCCGCTTCCGCTGCGCCTGCCTCGGTTTCGACCTCGGCCCCGCTCACCGTGGCCCCGGCATCGTCCGCCGCGCCGGCCGAGTTGAGCCCGATCCTTGGCATAGCTGCCTTGGTAATCGCGCTTGCTGCCTTCGGCGTGCAGCTCTGGGCACTGGTCGGCTGAGCTCTACTCGCTTATGTCCAGCCCGCACGTTACCGAACTGACCGATACCAACTTCGAAGCCTTCCTCAGCGGCGCGACGACACCTGTGTTGCTCGATTTTTGGGCCACGTGGTGTGCGCCCTGCCGGATGCTGACCCCCGTCGTTGAAGAGATTGCTGCAGAGAATGTCGGCAAATTCGCCGTCGCGAAGGTGAATGTCGACGACTGCCCCGCGGCGGCCTCGCAGTTCGGCATCCGCAGTATTCCGACGCTCATCTTCTTCAAAGGTGGCGAGAAGAAGGATCAGACGGTCGGGGTCTCCGGGAAGGCAGACATTGTCCGCCGTCTCGAGGCTCTCCTCTAGGCCATCGGCTCTTTTCAAAGCCCGCCGGATACGTTTCCGGCGGGCTTTTTTTTGTTTGGCGGTCCCGTGAGGAATCCGTAGTGCTATCGCCCATCGTGAAAGCCTGCCTTTCGGTCGTGGTGCCAGTTTACAACGAAGCGGGAACTCTCGACCGGATTCTGCCCGCGGTGCTGGCGCAGGACTTTGTGCGCGAGGTCATTTGCGTGGACGACTACTCTACCGACGGTTCGCTCGATCTGCTCCGGACTCTCGCGGCCGGGGATGCGCGCATACGGGTCGCTGCGCACGAGAGAAACAGGGGGAAGGGCGCGGCGCTCCGCACGGGATTCTCGATGGCGGCCGGACCTTTTGTCGTCGTGCAGGACGCCGACCTCGAATACGATCCGACGGATTACGGGAAGTTGCTGGCGCCCTTGTTGGCAGATCGCGCAGACGTGGTGTTCGGTTCGCGGTTTATCGGTTCCGAGGCGCACCGCGTTCTTTACTTCTGGCATGCGGTAGGAAACCGCTTTCTCACGCTTCTCTCGAACATGCTGACGAATCTGAACCTTACGGATATGGAGACGTGCTACAAGGTGTTCCGTCTCTCCGTCCTCGAGAAGATCTCTCTGGAGGAGGACCGGTTCGGGTTTGAGCCGGAAGTCACCGCCAAGGTGGCGCGCCTCGGCGTGCGAATCTACGAGGTGGCTGTTTCGTACCACGGCCGCACTTATGCCGAGGGCAAGAAAGTCGGTTGGAAGGATGGGGTGAGCGCACTCCGCTGCATCTTGAAATATGGGCTCTTGCGTTCCTAGGGCACGAGTACGGAAGCCGTGTGCTCGGTCAGGTCCGTCGCGATGGTTTCGGCTTCAACCAGCGGCCGCAAGTCGCCGGAATGCTTCGCAGGGAAAAGGCGCACGCGAGGCCCGTCCGATGTGGAGATGAGGCGGGCCGGAATCCAAGTTCGTGCTGATGCGGCGGGGGCGCCGGGTGTCTCGAGCAGGTGGGTCTCAAGTCGGGCGGGAGCACGTCCCGCAGCGCGGGCGAGTGCCCGGTCGACGAAAAGATGGAAACAGACCCAGTGCGAGAGGGGATTCCCCGGAAGACCGAGCGCGAGGCAGCCACTGCGACGGGCGAGGAGCAGCGGCTTTCCAGGCCGTGTTGTGATGCCTTGAACGAGAATCTCGAACCCTTCGGACTCCAGCGCTTGCCGCGTGTGATCTTTCTCCCCGTGCCCGGCACCGCCCGAAACCAGAAGCAGGGGCGTTGGGCATCCGGCGATGAAGCGCTGCAAGTCGGCGGCCTCGTCACCCGTCGCGAGCGAGGTCACGGTGGCACCCCGGGCTTCGAGAAGGTTACGGATCATCGGGCCATTGGCATCGGGAATCCTGCCACCCTCCTCCGCTTGGCCTGCCGGGATGAGCTCGGCACCGGTGACGATGTGCGTCGTCGGAGGGATACGGAAAACGGGGAGTCGACCGATTCCCGCGCTGGCCAGCAGACCGATCGCCCCGGGCGAAAGCAAAGCCCCGCAGGGCACGAGGAGGTCGCCTGCTCGGAACACCTCGCCGCGGTGCCGGATGTTCTCGCCCGCCTGCAAAGTCGCGGGAATGGCGAGAAGGGAGGATCCGCTGCAATCCTCCTGCTTGGCCACAGCCAGTGCATTTTTCGGGAGCGGGGCCCCTGTGAAGACGCGGAGTGCTGTTCCGGGGGCGATCGGCGGCGGGACCGGATCGCCGGCTGAGACCGTGCCCGACACTGCCGAGAGAGCCAAAGGAATCTCCGCAACGGCATACCCATCCACCGCGGAGAGCGTAAAGCGGGGTTGGTCTCCGGCGGCGCGCAGATCGGCTGCTGCTGTGCAGCCCGCAGCCTGCACCAAGGGCACTTCGCACGGCGAGGGGAGCACGCTCTCGTCGATGAGTTGCCAGACGTCCTGGGGAGTCGCCGGGGAACGCATGAAGTGCTCAGTCACGCCGGATGGCTACCGAGGCGGTCTGTCCGATGCGGAGCGGGGTCGGAGGGTCGGAAACGACCTCGACTCGGACAGGAAAGCGGTTCGGCAATCGCACCCAGTCGATCGTCTGGCTGACGTTCGGGAGGAGTTCGACGGTTGCGCCATCGGAAACGAAGATTCCCCACGCGACGCTTGCAACGCGCCCTTCAAAGGGTTCGGCCTCATGGCCCATCAGGCGCACAGCCACACGATCACCGACACGGATATGCCGCAGTTGGGTCTCCTTGAAATTTGCCGCGACCCAGAACGAACTGGAATCCACCAGCGCGAGCAACTGCTGGCCCACGTGCACGTAGGTGCCCGGCGAAGTGTTCATGTTGGTGATGTACCCGTCCACGGGAGCTGTGATTTGCGTGTAGCCGAGATTGAGTTTGGCAAGTTCGAGACTTGCCCGCGCGGCGGCCGCATTTGCCTGCGCGGAGGCGAATTGGTCCTGCGCATTCTGCAAATCGCGCAAATCGGTGACTTTCGTCTGATAGAGTTGGTTCTGGCGGGCAAGTTCCTGCTGGGCCTGCACAACGGCAGCCTCCGCTTGGGCGAGCTTGGCGGTCCAGTTGTCCACGTCCGCTTGGAACGTTGAGGGATCGATCTCAAAGAGCAGATCGCCCTTCTTGACAGGTTGGTTGTCCTTGAGAGGAATGCGGATAATCGGACCCTCGACACGGCTGGCGACCCCGACGACGTTCGCCTGCACCTGCGCATCCCGGGTCCATGGCTTGTCCAGATAACGCCAATACATCACAAGCGAAGCCGCGGCGGCGAGCACGATGACAGTCAATGTCACGGGGACCCTTGCGTTCATCTTCATGGGGTGGCGAGGAGGCCGAGCACGGCACCGGTCAGGACGGCGAGTGCGGTGAAAAACAAGGGCAAGTGCCAGATGTGGCGTGTCAGGCCGGTCCGCTCAAGAATTATCAGAGCGACCCACGCGATGAGGAAGCCGATGGAGCCGATCACCATTCCCCAAGGAACAAGAAAATCCCCGAAACGGAACTCGGGAAGTCGCAGCCAGTCCAAGGGTGACATGGCAGGCATCGTCGCCAAGTCGCCGCGTGCTGACAAGGTCAAGAATCAGAGCCGGTGGTCGAGGGCCGTGGCGAGTGGCCAGCGGATCGCGCGGCGAAGAGCCTCGGTGAGAAATCCCTTTGCCTCGGCGACGGCATCCTCGAGGGGGAGGCCACGGGCGAGGCCGGTCGCGACAGCCGCAGAAAGTGTGCAGCCGGTACCATGGGTCTCGGCATTCTTCAGAAATGGCGCGGAGAATGTCGTGATGCCGGAGGGGGTTACGAGAAGGTCGATGGCCTCTCGGGTGCGCAAGTGGCCGCCCTTCACAAGGAAGGGAACCCCATACTCCGCAACCAACCGGGCGCCCGCGTCGCGCATCTCTGCAACGGATTCCACCCTCCGCCCGCAAAGAACGGAGAGTTCATCGAGGTTCGGTGTCACCAACGCGGCTCGTGGGAAAAGATGCTGCTTGTAAGCAGTGATGGCATTCGGGCGAAGGAGGGGATCCCCGGACGAGGCCACCATCACGGGATCAACCACGAGCGGGATCGAGCGTGCGTGCTTGGCTAGCATCGCGGCCACGCCCTCTATCACGGGGGCCGAGTGGAGCATGCCGGTCTTGATCGCGGCAACGGGGAAAGCTTCGAGGCTCAGGCGCACCTGATCCAGCACGATCGGAACGCGCATGGCCTGGATCGACGAGACGCGGCCCGGAACTTCTGCAACAACACAAGTGACGGCTGTCTGCCCGTAGCCTCCAAGGGACGTGATCGTCTTCAAATCGGCTTGAAGCCCAGCCCCGCAGGAATTGTCGGAGCCGGCAATGCTCAGAACGACGGGAGGATTCTTTCTTCGTGCGGCCATGGGGATCGCTATTCTAAAGAATCCGCGGCGGATTTTCCAACCGAAACCTGCCCGTTTGCGACGTGGAAAACACGGGCGTCCAGCCCGGAGGGCAGCCAATCAAGCGACGTCGTGGTGATCAGGACCTGTGCCCCGGCAGGGAGGGCACCAAGGAGACTCGCGCGGCGGCGGGGGTCGAGTTCGCCGAAGACGTCGTCGACGAGGTGGATCGGGACGTTCCCGGTTGTGGCGGCCAGGTGCCGGGCCTGGGCGAGTTTGAGCGCGAGGGCGAGACTTCTTTGCTGTCCCTCCGAGGCAAAGGCGGCTGCCGGAGCCCCGCGCAGAAGAAGGTCCACGTCATCGCGGTGGGGCCCCACGCTTGTCACGCGCAGCCTTCGTTCCGTTTCCGCGCTCGCCGCCAGAGCGTCGACGAGTGGAGGGGAAGCCGAGGGCCTGTAGCAAAGGGAGATTTCATCTGTTGCCCCGCTGATTTCGTGACAAGCCGCCGCGACAAGCGGCGCGAGAGCCTCGCAGAGATGTGTGCGGAAAACGATCAACGCCTCACCATTGCGAACAAGCGGTTCGTCGAACGCCGCGACTTCCCTCGCGGGGCGGCCGTCCTTGAGGAGGGCATTTCTGGAACGCAAGGCGCGTTCGTAATCGCGCAATGCCGCACGATATCCGGCAAGACACTGGATGCCGAGGAAATCAAGATAACGTCTCCTTACACCACCAGAACCCCGCACGAGTTCGGCATCGAGGTTTCCAAACCACGCAACGCGCGCAGCGGCCAGATAGTCCTCGGTTCTCGTCTGAGGACGGGAGTCAAGCGAAAGCCGTCGCGTGCCATTCTCCCAACGCAAGCCGAGGTGGGCCTCGGGTGTGCGTCCGTCGATGGAAAAACTTCCGCTTCCGTGTGTGGCAAGTTCGGCGGGAGTTGACGTGCGAGGAGACTGGAGGCGGGTGAGCATGCAGACCGACTCAAGAAGTGATGTCTTCCCCATGGCATTCGCACCGATGAAGAATGTGAACCCGGAGGGCAGGTCGAGGGCCAGTTCCCGGAAGCACCGGAATTGGAACAGGCGCAGGGACGACAGGCTGTCAATCGCCATCACGTCTCGCTCAGTCGGCGCACTGCTTCCGCACCGAGCAGGGAATGGGCCTCGCGCAGGATGCCGGGAATCTTTTCCACATGCGGACTGTGTCGCAGGGCCGCACGCATCGCCTCTTCATCGAACTCCGCCGCATTGCGTCCCGGAAACCAATGCCCGGCTTGCCCGAGCAGGTTGTAACGCATGGAAGCAAAATCGACCATGTCGAGCGCTGTCGCGTAATTCCACAGGCGCACGATCTCCCAGACGTTTACTTCTCCGGGGCAGTCGCTCCATGGGGGAATCCCCTCCTGCCACGTGCGGAGCCATTCGGCGCCAAGGCAGGACTCCATTTCGGCCCGAAGCCTCGAGGAGATGTCATCAACCCAGGAGTCGGCTTGGGGGAGGTGGTCAAGTGAGCACACGTGCTCGTCGAAGTCCGACGGACGGGCCGCTCCGACGGACAGCGTGTGCACGCGCGGATCGCGGAGGCAAAAAAGGTTGTTGAAGGCCATCGGGCTGAGGGGCGCGCACAGTCGGGCCAGCTTCTCCGGCGGCGCGTAGAGTTTTCCCCCTTTGTCGTTCGGGCTGATGATGAACACCCCGAGATCCCGTTCTGCCGCTGCATGGATCGCCGGTGTGTTGATGGTGTTTACCCAATACCAGTGCAGATTTACGTAATCGAATTCGCCGGTGCGCAATGCGTCGACAATCACATCCGTCGGTCCGTGGGTCGAAAAGCCGATGAAGCGCGCACGGCCCTCCCGTTGCAGCTCGCGGGCGGCGTCCAGCGGACCCCCGGGAGCGAGGCTGTTCTTAAGGATTTCGCGCGTATTGATCCCGTGAAGCGAGAGGAGATCGACGTGTGAGAGGCGGAGATTCCTCATCGAGAGCTCGAAGCGCTCGCGGAATGCGGGTCCATCCGACTCCGGCGAGACTTTGGTCTGAACGATGAGGGCGGAGCGATCGAATCGCGGGAGAATGCGGCCGAGTTGGACCTCGGATGTCCCATAGTTCCGTGCGGTCTCGATGTGCGTGATGCCCAGAGCAAGGGCACGCTCGACGGTAGCCTCCAAGTTTTTCTGACCATCCTCCGTGATGCCTTCGGCGTCCGCATCCTTCCACGAATGCTGGTAACGCATTCCGCCGCAGGTGAACACCGGCATCGCCAGACCGGTGCGCCCGAAACGGCGCGTGGGAACAGAATGGGTCGAAGCCATGGCTGGATGCTATCGCCTCGCGGCAACGGAGACGATCTCGATCTCTGCCGTCTGCGGAAACATATCGACAGGCTCGATGCGTTCGATGGAGAAGACCGTGTTCAGCCGGGCGAGATCGCGCGCGAGGGTTGCTGGATCGCACGAAACGTAGATCAAACGAGCCGGAGGGCGCGCGCGGATCGTATTCAGCACTTCCGGTGCAAGACCCTCCGCAGGAGGATCGAGAAGCAGCGTCACGTCGGCGTGGGATTCTGCAAGGAGCGCGGGAAGATGCTCTTCCACGGATCCGGCGAAGTAGCGTTCCCCCTCTCCGGCCGAGGCGAGGGCGTGCCCGACAGCGCGTTCGCTCCATTCGATGCCCGCGACGGAGCGGAAAAGCGGCCGCAGGTGTTTGGCGAAAAAACCGGAACCGCAGTAAGCATCGACCAGAAAGTCGCCGCCAACTTCGCAGGCTGCCGAGACCGTCTCGGCCAGTACGGCGGCGGCACCGTCATTCACCTGAGAAAAGCCGGGCCCATGCGTTCCGTCCCGGAGCGTGATGCGGGCCGGTCCGCGCGGGGCCTCGTTGCGGAGTTCGGAGAGACGTTCATTCACCGCGGGGGATGCGATTGCGCATTCGCCGACGTCGACGATCGTCGCGGAAGCCCTGTGGCGGAAACCGATGTGGCCTGCCTCGACGTGGACCGCGATGCGGTTCCGGTAATTCCACTCCATGGGCGAAGGCTTTACGGGTGCGACAGGGGTGTCGAGCCGTGCGATGCGGCGGATCTGGTCCTCGACCTGGCGGCGCTTCCATTCCAACTGGGAGGCATACTCGAGATGTTGGTAGGCACAGCCTCCGCAACGACCGAAGACCGGGCAACGCGGAGTCACGCGTTCCGGCGCTGGTTCGTGGATCGTTTCAACTTCCGCTTCGATATAGGATTTCCGGACGCGCGTGGTGACGGCCGTGATGTGCTCGCCGGGGAGGCCGCCACGGACGAAACAGACGCGGCCGTCAGGCCAGCGGCCGACGCCCGCTCCCCCGAAGGCGAGCCTCTCGATCCGCACTTCGGCGCGCGCCTTTTGGTTGCTCAACGGACCTCCCGCCCCGCGAGGATGCGCTCGGCATACTTCGCGAGGATGTCGCACTCGAGATTGATCTCATCCCCGCGGCCGAGCGAACCGAGGTTCGTCGCCTGGCGGGTGTGGGGAATGATCCACAGGGTGAAGGTGGTATCCCCGACCTCGGCGACTGTGAGACTCACGCCATTGATTGCGACCGAGCCTTTGTAGGCGATGTATTGGGAGAACTCGCGGGGCATCGTGATGTCTAGCCGGAGGTCGCCTCCGTGGCGGCTGACGCCGTGGACCGTCGTCGTTGTGTCCACATGGCCCTGCACGAAATGGCCCCCGAGCCGGCCATTCGCCGCGAGCGAACGCTCAAGGTTCACCGCACCCCCCGGTCGGATGTGTTTGAGGTTTGTCCGCGCGAGTGTCTCCTCCAGCAGGTCGAAGGAGAGCATCTCTTTGCGGTGTGATGTGAGCGTGAGACAGCAGCCATTCACGGCCACGGAATCCCCCGTGCGGAGATCATGGGAGATGCCTGGGGCCCGGAGGCAGAGCTGCGTGGTATCGGTGGTGCGGCGGAGCCATTGGCATTCGCCGACTTCTTCTACGAGTCCTGTGAACATGGGCGTATTTCTGTTGCGGGGGAGTCCGGGGCGGCGATCCGCCCGCGCCCCTCGTCGATAACCGATTTTTTCCAGAGTGTCACTTTCCGCGCATATGCCGCGCGGCCGAGCATGTGGGCGGCGACGGGCGCGGTGACGAAAATGAAGAACGAGGCCAGCAGGGCTTTCGTCGCAATGGCCGGATCGCGGAAAGCGAGCGCGGCTGCCAGAAGCAGGAAAGCGACGCCGAGCGACGCCCCTTTCGTCGAGGCATGCATGCGGAGGAAAAGATCCGGCATGCGGAGAACACCGAACCCGGCAAGGAGCATGAACGCGGCTCCCGCCAAGACCATTGAGGCAACAAGGAGGGAGACGATCATTTGAAAATGCCCCTCTCCAGGCTGATGGCGAGCGCCACGGTGCCGAGGAAGGTGATGATTGCGATGCCGAGAGCGACATCAAGGAGGATCGGTTGGCCAGTCCGGATCGACACGAGGGCGAGGGCACCGATGGCCATGGTCGCCATGACGTCCAAGGCGACAACGCGGTCCGGAAGCGAAGGCCCGCGCAGCAGGCGGATGAAGGCACACAGAAAGCCTGCGAGGAGCAAGACCATGCCGGCATGGCAGGCGAGGGAGACGACCGGATCCGTCATCGCAGAATGTCGAGCACGCGCTTCTCCAGTGTCTCCGCGAGCTGGCGTTTGAGGGTTTCGGCATTGTCGATGTTCATGGCGTGGACGAAGAGAGTCGAACGGTCCGGAGACACATCCAGACTGAGCGTGCCCGGCGTCATGGTGATGAGGTTCGCCAGGAGTGTGATTTCCAGATCGGTGCGGGCTTTGAGAGGCATGGCGATGACGCCGGGCTTGATGTCCAAACGGGGCGAGAGAATCGAGAGGGCGACGACGACATTGGATACAACGAGTTCCTTCAGATAGAAGATCGCGAACCCGGCGATCTTCCAAGGACGGGTGAAGTAAGTCGGCATCTCGCCTGCGGCGCGATAAATGAGCGCCATGAACAGGTACCCCACGGCGTAGCCGGAGGTGAACGTGGCGAAGTCCATCGAACCGAAAAGACCCGACCAGACCAAAGCGAGGAGAAGGTTGGCGGCGACGAGCATCAGGATTTTCCGAGCACGGCGGAAATGTAGAGTTCGGGGTTGAGAAGCTGCCCTGCGGCCCGCAGGGAGACATCGAAAAAGTATCCGGGGAAAAGCCCGATGAGAACAGTAAGCGTCGCGAGGAGAATGACCGGGAAATAAAGCACCGCGCGTGCAGCGGGGGGGATGGCGGTGGGCGAAACTTCGTGGGCCGCGTCCGGCTTTTTCCAGAACGCCTCGTTCCAGATCTTGATCATCGAATACAGCGTGAAGAGCCCGACCAGAAGGGCCACGGCGGCGACAAGCACGGCCCATCCGCCGAATGGGGTTCCGGGAACAAGGCCCGCCTTCACCACGGCGTATTTTGCGAAGAATCCGGACAGCGGGGGAATCCCGCCGAGGGACATTGCGGGAATGAAGAAGAGTATCGAGAGCCAGGGGGCGGCCTTGTAGAATCCGCCGAGTTTCTTCAGGTCGAACGTTCCGCCGTAGCGGTTTGTGATCCCGCTGATGAGGTAAAGGTTCGTTTTCACGACGATGTGGTGGAAAAGATAGAATACCGTTCCCGCAAGGGCGAGCGGAGTAAAGAGAGCGAGACCGACGATCATGTAACCGATTTGGCTTACGATGTGGAAGGAGAGGAGCCGCCGGAAGTCGAACTGCGACATCGCGCCAAGCACCCCGGTGAGCATGGTGAGAGCACCGATCGCCAGAAGGATCCCGTGGGTGAAGAGGAGGTCGCCGGTGAAAACCAGTGTGAACACGCGAACCAGCGCGTAGACCCCGACCTTCGTCAGGAGCCCGGCGAAGACCGCCGAAACCGCCACGGGTGGCGTATGGTAGGAGGCAGGAAGCCAGAAGAAGAGCGGGAACACGCCCGCCTTCAACCCGAACGCAACGAGGAACATCATGGCCGTGATCGTCAACAGCGCGGGGTCCATCGTCTCCCGTGCCTTCACAGCGAGGTCCGCGAAGTTCAATGTTCCCGTTTTGCCGTAGAGAATCCCGCAGGCGGACAGAAAGAAGGCGGAGGAGATGAGGTTCAGTACGACATACTTCAGCGCCCCCTCCATCTGTGCTCTCTCTCCACCGAGCGTCATCAGGACGAAGGACGAGATCAGCATGACCTCGAACCACACGAACATGTTGAAAATGTCACCAGTGAGGAATGCCCCTGTGACGCCGACCAGCATGAGATTTAGAAAAACGTAGTAGCCGTAGCGTTCGCGTCCGCGGTCGATGTCGGCGAGCGAGTAAATCGTCACGGCGAGGCCGATGACGGCAGTGACGATGACCATGATCGCTGAGGTCAGGTCCGCGACAAGAGTGATGCCAAACGGTGCCGGCCAGTTGCCGACATCGAGGCTCAGAATGCCATTCCTTTCGACGTGCAGAAACAGGTTGACCGCGGTGGCGAGAAAAGCCGCCATTCCCGCGACCGAGACACCGCCGTGCCAGCGGGGGCGTTTCCATGCGAGTGCGCAGACCGCCGCGGTCACAAAGGGGGCGAGAAGGCAGGCGGCAAGCGGGTTCATGACCGGTCGGTGCTCTCCATGTCGTCCACGTCGTCGGAGTCGACGGTTTCATCGATCCGGCGGGCCATGGCGAGGGTGAAAGCCAGAACCCCGAAGCTGATCACGATGGCCGTGAGAATCAGTGCCTGCGGGAGCGGATCAGCGGCCGACGGAGGCATAACAGTGGCGTCGGCCGGAACAAACGGTACCGCCCCCGTTCTGAGCCCCGAGGCGGTCAGGATGAGCAAGTTCACGCCCTGGCTCAGAAGGGCGATGCCGAAGATGATCTTGATGATGCTGCGGCGAAGGAGGAGGTAAGCCGCTGCGGCGAAGATCACCCCGATGGTGATGGCAAGGATCAGTTCCATGAGTCCTCCTTGGCGTCCTGTGATGCGAGGCTGAACACGAAGAGAGTCACGACGCCGAGTACGACGAGATAGACGCCGGTGTCGAACACGATGGGTGTGCCGATTTTTCCCACCACGGGGAAGACCTGTTTCAACCACAGGCCGGTGAAGTAGGGGAGTTGCACGACCATTGCCGCCGCGCTGCTTGCAAGGGCGGTGAGCAAGCCGAGGGCAATGAAGGTGCGGGGATCCCACACCAGCAAGCGTCGCGCGGCGGGAACGCCGTAGGCGAGCGCCTGCAGGGCGAAGGCCGAGCTTGCGACGAGCCCGCCGGTGAAGCCTCCCCCGGGGAGATTGTGGCCACGAATGAGCAGGAACACGGAGAACACGAGCAGAATGCCCATGATGAGTCGGTTTGTGGTGTTCAGGATGAGCGTGTTCATGGTTTGCGCGGGCGCAGTTTGAGCATGGCAAAGACTCCGAGGGCGGCAATGCCGAGCACGGTGATCTCGCCGAGGGTGTCGAGCGCGCGGAAGTCAACGAGAATGACGTTCACGACGTTCCGTCCATTCGCCGCGGTCAGGCTGTTCTCGCCCATGTAGGTCGCCAGAGCGGAAGGGGTCGAGCGGAAGTGGAAAGCGATCAGAACGAGGAGGGTGACGACGATACCGAAAGCGATGGCCACCGTCGCATCCCGCAATCGCGTGAGGCGTCCGGAGTATTCCCTCAAGAGAGGAAGCTTGTGGAAGGCCAGGACGAACAGCACAACCGTCAGGGTCTCGACGAGAATCTGCGTCATTGCGAGGTCCGGCGCGCTGAAGAGGAAGAACAGGATCGCAACCCCTAGGCCGACGACGCCCAGCGTGAGGATCGCCGTGAAACGGGACCGCACGAGGCAGCTTGCGATGGCCGCCACGACCATAAGTGCGCACACAACCGTGCCCAAGAGCCCGGGCGGAAGCATGCGCCCGACCTCCAGCGGCGGCAGGCTTCGCGGAACGAGGAGGGCAAGCAGGACCGTGGCGAAGCCGATTGTGATGAGGATGTAGTTGCGCAGGCGGCCGCTTTGCAGAAAGGCTGTCTGCGCCCGTGCAAAGACGAGCACGGAATCCAAGATGCTGAAGTAGGCCCGCTCGGGCCCACCCCGGGAGGCGATGGAAACCACCGAGGCCGCGGCCGGACGGAGCTTGCCGGAGAACCGGTAGACCAGCAGGCCAAGGCCCACGGTCAGCACACTGAGCGCCAGTGCCGGGGTAAGCCCGTGCCAGAGCTTGAGTTTGGCGACATACCCGGCATCGCCAACGACAACAGCCGCTGCGGGGGTGATGAGGTGGGTGCCGACCCATCCCGGAAACACCCCGAACTGGATTGCCAGCACGCCGAGCACCAACGGGCCGATCCACATGGTCCATGGCCCCTCATGCGGGTGCTTCGAGCATGCGGGTCCCGCGTACGGACGGATTCCCGCTGTCACCGCAAGCGATACCATGAGTATACTGGCTCCCACGCCAAGTGTCTCCCAGAGAAACGGCGGGCCATCCGCATCCAGAAGAGCCTTGTAAAAATACTCCTTGCCGATGAAGCCTATGAAAATCGGGAGGCCCGCCATCGAAAGCGCGCCGATCGTTGCTCCGGCGGCGGTGAAGGGCATGTGGCGACGAAGGCCGGAGAGCTCGCGGATGTCGCGGGTGCCGGTCTCGTGGTCCACGGTGCCCGCGGTCATGAAAAGCGCGGCTTTGTAAAGGGCGTGGGCGAGAAGGTAGGTCAATGCCGCCTTGATGGCCAGATCGGTGCCGATGCCGAGGAGCAGGGTCAGTGTCCCGAGCACGGCCAGCGTTGTGTAGGCAAGGATCTTCTTCAGGTCGGTCTGGGCAAAAGCCAGCACGACCCCGAGCACCATCGTGACCGCACCCACGGGAGCCACGATGGCGAGCCAGAGAGGATGCCACTCCAACGCGGGGTGGAGCCGCATGAGAAGGAAAATCCCGGCCTTCACCATCGTCGCGGAGTGGAGGAACGAGCTCACCGGGGCCGGGGCTGCCATGGCATTCGGGAGCCAGAAGTGGAATGGAAACTGGGCGGATTTCGTGAAGGCTCCGAGAAGAATCAACACGAGGATCATCGGAAACTGTGGATGCGCCGCAAGCGCGCCGTCCGGCAGTGCGAGGAGTCCGCTGATCTCGAAGGTTCCTGCTGCCGTGCCGAGAAGGACAAAGCCCGCGAGCATCGCCAGTCCCCCGGCTCCGGTGACGAGGAGTGCCTGCAAAGCACACTTTCGCGACTTTTCGTCCTCATGGTAGTAGCCGATGAGCAGGAAGGAACTGATGCTCGTCAGTTCCCAAAAGACAAAGAGAAGGATCAAATTGTCCGCACTCACCACGCCCAACATCGCGGCCATGAACCCGAAGAGGAACATGAGGAAGCGCCCCAGGCTCTTGCTTCCGTGGAGGTATCCGCCGGCGTAGAGTACAACGAATGTTCCGACCGCCGTAATGACCAGCAGGAACAACATGCTCAGGCCGTCAACCAGAAAGCTGAGTGAAATACCCAAGCCGGGGGCCCATGGAATCGATACACCAGACGCTCCGCACCCTCCCGCGGCACCCAACGCGAGCACGATGAATGCCCCCAGCGGGGCACATGCCAGCACCGGCGCCGTGCGATCTTTCAACACGCGATGGAGCAATGGTGCCAAGAAGGCGACCAGAAAGAGAAAGGCAATGAGGAGGGCGGTGGTGGCTGCCACGGTACGGATCGGTCAGCGCCTCGAAAGGCTTTGCGGGCCGCGGAAAGCTAGAAGATGCGCCATGGCGAGAAAAACAGAAGGCCGATCACGATGAGAATCGGAAGCAGGATCGGCAGGGCATACCGGATGATGTAGGAAAAGAAGTCCGGTGTCGGGACTTTCGCATGGTCTGCGATCGCCTTCACCATGAGGTTCGGTCCGTTTCCTATGTATGTCATCGCCCCGAAGAAGACCGCACCGAGCGAGATCGCGAGGAGTTCGATCGGATGTTCGGCGACTTCCTTGAGGACGTCAGCTCTCGAGTCGATGGCTAGGTTGTGGAGGCCCATTTCCGCGGACAGGAAGGTCAGGTAGGTGGGAGCATTGTCAAGGAACGACGAGAGGATTCCGGTCGCGAAGTAGAACTGGAGCGGACTGGTGATACCGAGGTCGCCGGCGTGCCGACCGAGGTAGTCGAGGGCCGGAACCATCGTGGCGAAGATGCCGAGGAACAACCATGCCACCTCCTTGATCGGACCGAACGTGAAGGCATTCGCGGAATGGACCGACCGGGGCGTCGTGAAGAACGAGCCCGCCGCGGCAGCGACCATGATCGCCTCGGGTACGAAGGCGGGGAGGGACGTGTTGGCCAGCACGGCCCAGAGGATGATCCCGATGAAAACGAGGTTGTGCAATCCGTCGAACCTCCATGCCCCTGCCGCCTCGGCGGCCTCCGGGGCGGCGTCTTGCGGCCGGCGCGCGCGGAGAAGGTCAATGATCCAGAAAATCAGAATCAACGCGGATACGGCTATCAACCACGCCGCCCACGCATGCTCGAGGGTCCACCAGAACGGGACACCTTTCAGATAGCCAAGAAAGAGCGGGGGGTCACCGATCGGTGTAAGGCATCCGGCAACGTTGCTAATGAGGAAGATAAAAATCACGATGTGCAATGGCGTGATCCGGTGGCGGTTCATACGGATCCATGGCCGGATGAGAAGCATCGAGGCGCCGGTCGTCCCGATCATGTTCGCGATGACCGCCCCGAAGGCGAGGAAGGCCGCGTTGCCTGCGGGGGTGGCCCGCCCTTTCACCTGAATGTGGATGCCACCGGCGGCGACGAAGAGGCTTCCGATCAGAACAATGAAGCTCACATACTCGTGCGCGACATGGGCATAGCGTCCGGGATGGTGGAGAATGAAAGTGTAGTAACAAACCACGACCGCCCCGAGACCGAGGGCGACTTTCGGATAGTGGTGGTGCCACCAATCCGCCAAGAGTAGTGGGCCTGCCGCGATGAGCAGGAGCAGCAGCCCGAAGGGCAGCGCCATCCAGGGATTCACCTCGTAGGCCGCTGCGGAACTGGCGAAGAGTGCGGGCATGGGTGGTTTTTAATGGACATGCGGCTTCCGGCCTTCAAGAACAAAGCCCGGATGACTTTTCGTTTTTACGCGGGCTGGGGGATGGTTCTGGTGTGTCTGGTGCTGGCCGGATGCGCATCCGTCAGCGTCACAGAGACCGCAATGCAGAACGTCCCTCTGCCCAAGCGCCTGCCTTCGAGGATTCTCGTTGAACCGTTTGAATTCAACACCTCGCGTTTGCGTGTCGACCGCGAAGGGGACGACCTGGCGGCTTTCCGCCTCCGTCTCGCCCACGGTGTGGCGGACGAACTCGCCCAGCGTCTCAACCGGAGGCTCGGGGTGCCGACCGAGGTCGTCGCGCCGGGGGCACCGCTTCCGCATGGTGATGTTTGGCTCGTGCAGGGGCGCTTCGAACGTGTGTATCAGGGCAGCCGTTTCCTGCGCGCAGTCATTGGTCTGGGAGCCGGAGGCACGAAGATGGAGACCACCGTGCGCGTGAGCGAACTCCGCAACCGGCTGCCAAGCGAGTTTCTGACCATCCGCACGAGCGGCGGGTCAAACATCTCACCCGGCGTCGGGGGCATCGTGACCTACACGCTTTCCGGGCCGATGGCGGTTACGTCCCTCTTCAACGCCATCGACGGTTTCCGAAGTGGCGTTTCTTTTGATGCGATGCGCACGGTTCGGGAGGTGAATGCGGCAATCACCGAGTATGCTTGGAAACAGGGGGCGATTCCGCGCGAGGATGCGATTGCGCCGAAGCGGCCCGGCTCGATCCGACACCATTTCGGCCCCGTCGACCGTGGAAGCATCAAGGTCGTGCCCGTGGAGGAGGGAACGCCGCAGGCTTAAGCCTCCGGCAAAAACACATCGAAATTCCTCTTGTCACCCAGCGGGTGGCGTGGTTTCCTTAACCCCTTTTCCGCCCAATCGGCGGTTCTCTCTATGGCAAAAGAAATTGTTGGACAGATCAAGTTGCAGATTCCGGCCGGTCAGGCCAATCCGGCCCCGCCCGTCGGTCCCGCCCTCGGGCAGCAGGGCGTGAACATCATGGCCTTCTGCAAAGAATTCAATGCAGCCACGCAGAAGCAAGCCGGCGACATCCTGCCGGTTGTCATTACCGTCTACAAAGACAAGAGCTTCACGTTCATCACGAAGTCGCCTCCGGCCGCGGTCCTTCTCAAGAAAGCCGCCGGGCTCGCCTCGGGCTCGAAGGAGCCGAACAAGACGAAGGTCGGCAAGCTCAGCAAGAAGCAGGTCATGGACATCGTGAAGATCAAGATCAAAGACATGAACGCCCGCTCGGAAGAGGCGGCGTTTCGCACCCTCTGCGGCACTGCCCGTCAGATGGGCCTTGAGATTGTCGACTGATTTCCCTTTCTCCCTCGAAAACCGGAGGTGGCTCTGGCCGCCTCCGGTTTTTTTTGTGAAGAAATTCTGCACCTCTTGCTGCAAGGGCTTGCCATGAGCGTCTTCGGAGAGTCTTCTTGAGGGCTCCAATCTGACTATGACACTCGATCTTCCCGCACTGGAACTCGCTGCGCGCGACGCGCGCGGACTCGCCATGGACGCCGTGGCCAAATGTAAATCCGGACACCTCGGTCTTCCGCTCGGAGCCGCTGAGATAGGTGCCGTGCTCTTTGGCGCCGCACTGAGCTACGATCCATCCTCCCCGCGTTGGCTGAACCGCGACCGATTCATCCTCTCCGCCGGTCACGGCAGCATGTTCCTCTACGGGTGGCTTCATCTCGCGGGCTACGATCTTCCGCTGGAGGAGGTGAAAAATTTCCGCCAACTCCACAGCCGCACGCCGGGGCATCCGGAGTTTCACGAGACCCCGGGCGTCGAGGCGACGACCGGCCCGCTCGGTCAGGGCGTTTCGAATGCCCTCGGCTATGCCGTCTCGGCGAAGATGTGCGAAGCCCGCTTCAACACCGCGGCACACAAGATTTTTGATCATCATGTGATCGCTCTCGCCGGGGACGGATGCCTCCAGGAAGGTGTCGCGCAGGAAGCCAGTGCGCTGGCCGGCCACCTCGGCCTCGACAACCTCATCCTCATATACGATGCCAACAACGTCACCCTCGACGCCATGGGCCCCGTTTCCCAGAGCGAGGACACGGCCGAGCGCTACAAGGCCTATGGTTGGGATGTGACCGAAATCGACGGGCACAACCTGCAGGAGATCGCGAATGCGATTGCGCAGGCAAAGGCCGCCACCAGCGGCAAGCCCCAGTTCCTGATTGCCAAGACCCTCATCGGGAAAGGCATTCCGGAGGTGTCCGGCACGAACAAGGCTCACGGCGAGGCGGGTGTGAAGTTCGTTGACGAGGCGCGCAAGGCCCTTGGCCTCCCCGCCGAGACGTTTTATGTCGATCCCGTGACCCGTGCGTATTTCGAGGCGCACGCGGCCCGGCTTGCGAAGGTCCGCGCGGAGTGGGAGACCACGTTTGCGGCATGGAAGGCGGGCAATGCCGATCTCGCCGCCGAATTGGAAGATGCTCTCGCCGGCAAGGTTCCCGATCTGCGCTCCGTCATCCCTCCGTTCGATCCCGCTCTGAGCATCGCGACGCGCAAGGCCGGCAGTGACGTCCTACAGCCGATCTCGGCCGCCATGCCGCTCGTCATCAGCGGGAGCGCGGACCTTCACGGCTCGACGCTGAACTACATCAAGGACGGCGGCGATTTCAACCGCACCAACCGCTCCGGCCGAAACATGCATTTCGGCATCCGTGAGCATGCCATGTGTGGCATCATGAACGGCATCGCCTACGACGGCATCTTCCGCGCCAGCGGAGCGACGTTCCTTGTGTTCAGCGATTATGGACGTCCATCGATCCGTATCGCGGCCCTCGCAAAGCTCCCCGTTGTCTACATCTTCACCCACGACTCCATCGGAGTCGGTGAGGATGGTCCGACCCATGAGCCGGTGGAGACGGTGGCGGCCCTTCGTGCGATCCCCGGCCTCGATGTCATTCGTCCGGCCGATCCGGAAGAGACTGCCGGGGCGTTCGCCGCGGCCTTCGAGAAGACCGATGGACCCACCATGCTCGTGCTCAGCCGCCAGAATCTGCCCACGCTCTCGGCAATCCCCGTGGCGACGCGTCGGGAGGGAGCCTTCCTCGGAGGCTACATCGCGGTGAAGGAAACCGCTGCTCTTGAGACCATCCTCCTCGCCTCTGGCAGCGAACTCCAACACGCCGTCAAGGCAGCCGAGGTGCTCGGGCCCGGCACCCGCGTGGTTTCCCTCCCGTGCTTCGAGCGTTTCGAGCGCCAGAGCGCGGAATACCGCGAGTCCGTCCTTCCGGCTGCCTGTCGTCGCAGAGTGTCAATCGAAGCGGGCATCTCGGATCCCTGGTTCCGCTATGTCGGCCTCGACGGGAAGACTGTCGGCGTCGACCGCTTCGGTCTCAGTGCCCCGGGGCCTACGGTGATGAAGGAACTCGGAATCACTGCCGAGAACCTCGTCGAGGTCGCCCGCTCGATCTGATGCGATGGATGCCCTGAGCTGGTTTGCGCTGGCGATCATCTTTTTCGTGGTCCTGACTTTGGCCTACGGAATGATCGCCATTCACGATATCCCGTATCATATCGCGAAGAAGCGCAACCACCCGCATCAGGATGCCATTCATGCCGGAGGCTGGGTGAGTCTTTTCACACTCCATGCGATCTGGCCGTTTCTCTGGATCTGGGCGATGCTCTATCATCCCGAGCACGGCTATGGTGGACGCCCGCCGGTGAAGGGTGAGGCGGCCGAAACGGAAAAGAAGAGCCGCTGAGCGATGGATCTCCTCCTGCTGCTCACCTACGCCGCTGTCGCCTACGCGGTCTTCCGGATCTTCAAAGTGCCGGTGAATGGCTTCACGTTGCTCACGGCGGCCTTGGGCGGCATCGGGTTCCTCGGGGCCCTGCTCTTGGGGATGAATTACAACCATCCCTTCAGTAAGGAGGGCCGCTTCTACTTCACAACAACTCCCATCGTGCCGACCGTCGGCGGACGGGTGATCGAGGTGAATGCCACGGGTGATAAGCCGCTCAAGGCCGGTGATGTTCTCTTCCGCATCGACCCCACCCGCTACGAAAATGCGGTCAAGGCCAAGGAAGCCGCCCTCGCCGATGCGCTCCAGGCCGTCTCCCAACTCCGGGCCGCCGAAGAGACCGCAAAGCGCAATGCCGATGCTGCCGAGGCGGCCCGGGCTGCTGCCGAGGATGTTTTCCTGCGCGCCAAGCAACTCATTGCCAGTGGATCGATCTCGCAGGCCCAGTTCCGGCAGGCCGAAGAAAACTTCGCCGGTGCCCGCGGACGCGCTGAGGCTGCCAAGAGCGAGGCTGAACGCGCCGCCCTCGACGCCGCCTCGGCAATCGGCGGAGTGAATACCGACGTCGCCCGCCTGCAGGCCGAACTCGATACCGCCCGCTACGAACTCGAGCAGACCGTCGTCCGGGCTCCCACCGACGGCGTCGTTGTTCAGCAGTTCCTGCGCCCCGGCATGTATGCCGTTCCCATTCCTCTCCGCCCTGTCATGATTTTCATGCACAACGAGCGTCCCAGCTTCGCCGCCGCGTTCCTGCAGGGCAGCTCACAGCGGCTCATCGAAGGTGCAGAGGCCGAGGTTATCCTGCCCGCCGTCCCCGGCCGGTTTTTCAAGGGCCGTGTTCTGCGCGCCGGGGCTTACGTACCCCAGGGCCAACTCCAGCCGAATGGCACCCTTGTGGATCCCGAGCAAATCAAAGGCGAGGGGCGCGTCATCGTGGAAATCGAGATCACCGACGATCTCACTCCCTACAACATCATTCCCGGGAGCGTCGGAAGCGTCGCCATTTACACCGAGCACCTGCACCACCTCTCCATCATGCGCAAAGTCCTCCTCCGCATGAAGTCGTGGATGAACTACCTCTTCAGCGACGGGCACTGATCCGGCGCTTGAGTCGCATCCCGGGTCTCCGAATTCCAGATCGCTTTGCTTCTTGGCCGTAGCCTATGGCAGGCGGTCGGCGAACTCGGGTCGGTAGAACCACTCGGACCAGTAGCTCCATCCGGCTTTCGTCATTTCGACGGGGGTGTCGATCCACTGGCCGTCGGGGCCCGGGCGGCGGATGCGGTAGCTGTCTTTCCACATGACGGAGGTGGAATCGGGGACGTAGAGAAAAAGATAGGGCTGGTCGCGGTAGATGATGCTCTGCATGAGCCCGGCCATGTCGATGATGCGCTGCCGGTCGTATTCCTGCCGCAGGTGCTCAAGCAAACGGTCGACCTCCGGGTTCTTGTAGCTGACGACGTTGAGTTGCTCGGGATTCGCCTGCGAGGAGTGCCAGATTTGGAACTGGTCGAAATCCAACCCCAACGCCCAGCCCAGGACGATGGCGTCGAAGTTCTTCTTGTTCACGTAGTTCTTCAGAAAAACAGCCCACTCATACATCTCGACCTTCACCTCGATGCCGACTTCCTTGAGGGCGTTCTGCACGAGGGTGGCGATGTCGCGGCGGACTTCGTTGCCGTTGTTCGTCATGAGCGTAAAGGAAAACCGCTCGCCATCCTTCGTGCGGATGCCGTCGGGTCCGCGGAGCCAGCCTGCTTCGTCCAGGAGAGAGTTCGCTTTTTCGACATCGTAAGCGAAAGGGATCACGCGCGGATTGAAGAACCACATCTGCGGGGTAAAGATGCCCGTGCTTTGGACGCCATTGCCGTAGAGGATGTAGCGGACCATGGCAGGGACGTCGACCGCATGGGCGAGCGCGCGTCGGACGAGGGGGTCTTGGAAAAGCGGGCGCTCAAGGTTCCACCCGACGTAGGTGTAGCTGCTTGAGGGGCTGGAGAAGATGTCGAAGCGGGAGTCTTTCTGGAACGAGGCGACAGCCCACGGGTCGGCAGACCAGAAATCCACTTCGCGGGTTTCGAAGGCGAGACGGAGCGAGAGCTGGTCGGGCAGGGTGCGGAAGACGATGGCATCGAGCCACGGCGCGGGACCGTCGAAATAGTCGGGATTCCTGACGACGCGGAGGTATTCATTCGTCTTCCATGTGTCGAACTTGTAAGGCCCCGTCCCCACGGGTGCGCGGTCGAAGTTCGTCGCCCACCAGCTCTGTGGTTTATCCTCGAGAAGGTGTGCAGGCAGCATGGACATCATCCAACTGTTGAGCGCGGGGCTGTAGGGTTTGCGGTAGGTGACGCGCACCGTGTGGGTGTCGGGGGCCTCGATGGCAATGATCAGGTCGAAATCCGGCTTGCGGGGAGAGGCCGTCTCGTCCGCCGTGATGGCGCGGTAAGTGAAAAGCACATCCCGCGACGTGAACGGTGCGCCGTCGTGCCACCGGACGTCGTCGCGAAGGTGAAAAACCACGAGCGGCTCGGCGAGGAAGCGGACACGCTCGATTTCCTGCGCCTTCGCGCGATCGCCGAGGGTCTGCACGAAAGCCGCCGCGGAATCCGGATCGAGGGTGACTTCGATGGCGGCGTCGGATTCGACCCAGACCCGGAAGGGAGGAACTTCGGAGGTCCGCAACTCCTCTGCCATTTTGCGCAGCCCTTCGGGAGCTTCGAGACGGAGGATGACGTGTTCGGCGAGGAGCGACGGATCCAGCGAGGAAACGATTTTCTCGGAAGTCGTGAGCCCGGGCAGCGAGAAGGTCAGCAAAACGCGTGCGCCTTCCCGGCGTGCGGCTGTGAGTTTCCAATCCTCCCACTCCGTCTTCCGCGCTTCGATGGCCGCGAGCCCGGTCGAGGCTGCCGCGGAATCCACGAAGAAAATCGTGGTGGTCTGGCTGAGTTCCCAGGAACGGGCCAGGTCAGCGGAGATCTCAAGGTCCTCGTTGTATTTGAGAAGTCCGTTGAAAATGGTGGCGTTGACCTGCGAGGCGGCCGAATCCGCTTGCTTGATCGGATTCAATGTCGATGGCTCGCCCATCATTCCGATGGACATCTCGTTTTTCTTGTCGCGTGCGAGGAACGCGACGTTCACGAACGACGCGACCACCAGCGCAAGCAGGAGCGCCGGGATTCCGTAGATGAAGAAGCGGGCCGCACGCATGCGTGTGGGAGCCTAGTCGGTGCGCCGTCGCGCCGCAAGCGGCGCGGGATTCACTCCGGCGCTTCTTCCTCGCCGTCGCTCACGACCGGCGCAATGCCTTGAAGGATTTCCTTCTCACGCAGATCGATGAGCTTCACCCCCTGGGCGTTGCGACCGGTCTCCCGGATCTCGCCGATGCGGGTGCGGACCATTTTGCCCTTGTTCGTGATGAGCATGAGTTCATCCGCATCCCGCACGGTGAGGGCACCGGCAACGCCGCCGGTCTTCTCATTCGTCTTCATTGTGATGATGCCCTTGCCGCCGCGGGACTGGACCCGGTACTCCTCGAAGCTGGTTCGTTTACCGAGGCCGTTCTCGCCGGCGACAAGGAGTTGGGCGTCCTTGTTGACAACGGCGGCGCCGACGACGTAGTCCGTCTTCTCGAGACGAATTCCCCAGACTCCGACGGTATCGCGTCCCTGGTCGCGCATTTCCTCCTCGTGGAAACGGATGCTCATGCCGTCGTGGGTGATCAGCACGATCTCGTCGAGGCCGTTGGTGAGCTTGCAGTCGATAAGGCGGTCGCCCTCTTCGATCTTGATGGCAATGATGCCGCCTTTGCGGATGTTTTTGAAGTCGTTGAGGTTCGACTTTTTCACAATGCCGGAGCGTGTGGCGAAGACGATGTGGAGTTTCTCGTTCCACGTCTCCTCGTCGGTCTTCTGGCCTTGGATACGGATCGTGGCCGCAATCTTTTCATCGGGCCGGAGCTCGAGAAGGTTCGCGATTGAACGGCCCTTGCTCGCGCGGGAGCCTTCGGGAATCTCAAACACGCGCTCGACGTAGCAGCGTCCGGTCTCGGTGA
>CAZKHB010000013.1:0-94761 GCA_964552635.1 uncultured Chthoniobacterales bacterium | reverse complement strand
AGGAGAGCACACGACCACATACGGCTCACCGTGCATCTATTATACATTACATATATTATATGAGCTTATTGATATGCCTCTGATGTAGAACGTATTTCTGCTATGTGAATAAGATGTGAGTTACACACACCTGGATCGTGACGAGCCCGGAGGAGCATGATTTGTTCACAGCCCAAGTGTTGGAGAACGTAGGGACTCCTCGCGTTTCAGCGGTTCTGTGTCGCAAATTCGAGGGTTCGCTTCGCGGAAGAAGTCGATACGGGCGTGTCACGTGCAGACAGACTGCTCCACAAAACGGAAGTTTAAGGAGAGCCGAAGACGGGATTTGAACCCGTGACCTATCGATTACGAATCGATTGCACTACCACTGTGCTACTTCGGCAAGGACGAGACAGTCTTTATATGGCCAGAGAAGAAAACGCAATTCCGTTTTCGCAACAGCCTACGTGCCGAAGTACCGATCCCCAGCATCTCCCAAGCCGGGCACGATATAGGCCTTGTCGTTTAGGTCGGGGTCGACAACAGCCAGAAAAACCGGCACATCTGGATGGCGCCGCGCGAAGTTTGCCACTCCAGGGCCTGATCCGATGAGTCCGATCACTGAAACACGCCGGGCACCTGCTTTCCGAACTCTGTCGACGGCATCTGCCGCACTCTGCCCCGTCGCAACCATGGGGTCGACAAGGAACACATCGGCATCACTCAATGGCGGTGCCTTGAAGTAGTAGCTTCTGGGTTCGAAGGTCACTTCATCCCTCGCCAAGCCGACATGGCCGACTGACGCCTCCGGAACGAGGTCCAGCAGGGCTTCTGCCATTCCCAACCCGGCCCTCAAGACGGGCACCAATACGATTGGCCGGAGAAAACGATCGCCCCGGCAAGCGGCCAACGGAGTCTGGACTTCACAATCGACCGTTGGGAGGGATCTCATCGCGGACAGTCCGACAAGAACGGCAAGGTCACGAAGGGTGTGCCGGAACTCTGGTGCTTTTGACTCGGCACTTCTCAAGGCCGAGAGGCGGACTCTCACGATCGGGTGATCCACCACGGTGACGTTTTCAGGCAACGTTTCCATCCTTATTTCTCCAAACCTACGGGAGAATTGTGAATTCTCCTAGCGGAAGAAGGCAATCGCTTCTGATACCACATCTGCCAAAACGTCCACCTCTTCGAAGGTATTATAGAGATAGAAACTTGCGCGACTCGACGCCACGATGCCCAAGCGCCCCATGAGAGGTTGTGCACAATGGTGTCCTGCCCGCAGGGCCACACCACGCTCATTGGCGAACACGGCGAGGTCGTGGGGGTGAACCCCTTCGATCACGAAAGAGACAATGCCGGATCCCCTCACCTCCGGACCGAAGACCTGCACGCCGGGGATCCTGCGCAAACGCTCCGAAGCAGCCGCGCCGAGTGCCACGGTGTAATCATGGATCGCAGCCAGACCGACTGACTCCAGGAATGCTATCGCCTCCCGCCAGCCTGCAGCTTCGATGATGGGCGGAGTTCCTGCCTCGAAGCGGGCCGGTGGCGGTCGGAAGGATGCAGGTCGGTCAAAAAAAGCCCGCTCGACCATCTCGCCGCCGTGTTGCCAGGGCGGCATCGTTTCAAGAATTCCCATGCGGCCATACAAGGCTCCGATACCCGTTGGCCCGCACATCTTGTGGGCCGAAAAGACAACAAAATCACTGCCGATCTCCCGAACGTCGAGGGGTTGGTGTCCGACACTTTGCGCGGCGTCAACAAGAGTCGTCACTTCATGCTTCCGAGCAAGAGCCGCGAGTTGTGCTGCAGGATTCTCGAGTCCGAGAGTGTTCGGAACATGGACGAACGCAAAGAGAGCCGGGCACTTGGAGATCTCACGTTCCGCCACTTCGAGATCGAGACCCGCGCCATTGGGCAGAATCGGCACGTAGGAGATCTTCGCTCCCACGGATTCCGCAAGATGCTGCCAAGGAAGCAGGTTTGCATGGTGCTCCATCTCCGTCAGGAGAATGGTGTCCCCTTTTTTCACATTTCGCGGTCCCCAGGATCGCGCCACGAGATTGATCGCTTCCGTGGTTCCCCGCGTGAAGACGAGCTCATCGGTGGAACGCGCATTGATCAGCGAGGCGACAGCGCAGCGGGTTTCCTCGTACACGGCCGTGGCACGTTCACTCAGATGATGAATGCCGCGATGGACGTTCGCATACTCGGAGGCGGCGAATGTCGCCATGCGTTCGATCACGGCACGAGGCTTCTGAGAACTGGCGGCGCTATCCAGATAAACAAGCGGGTGGGTCCCCACCCGCTCCTTGACGAAGGGAAAGTCGGCCCGCCATGCGGCTGCTGTCGAAGGGTCGACGGAGAGGTTGATCACGCGGACACTATAGGCCGTTTTTCGCCGCGCGCCAGCCTCTGCCGTTTTTTGACTGTTTCCAGACCCTTAGTGCTGCACGTAGAGTCTGAACATGGAAGCTGACATTCACGCCCTCCGCAGGGATTACGACCGCGAGCCTCTTCGGAAGGAAGAGTTGGACCCCAATCCCGTGGCGGAGTTCCGACGGTGGTTCGAGGCGGCCCGTCTTGCCGGGCTTTTGGAACCGAATGCCATGACGCTGGCCACCGCCGATGCTACGGGACGGGTGTCTGCCCGCACCGTGTTGTTGAAGGCATTCGATGATCGCGGGTTCGTTTTCTTCACAAATTACGGCAGCCGGAAGGCCCGCCAGATCGCCTCTAATCCTCGGGCATCCGCGCTTTTCACTTGGCTTCCGCTCCAGCGGCAATTGGAGGTGGCTGGAAGGGTCGAGAAAATCTCCACCGCCGAGTCGGTCGCCTATTTCCTGAGTCGGCCGATCGGCAGCCGGCTCGGGGCATGGGTCTCCGAGCAGAGCAAGATCGTCCCTTCGAGAGCTGTCTTGGTGGCGAAGTTTGAAGAACTCAAGCGCCGCTTCTCCGGCAGTGACATCCCGAAGCCCGAGGGATGGGGGGGATTTCGCATCGTGCCGGACGAGTTCGAGTTCTGGCAAGGCGGCCACGACCGCCTGCACGATCGCTTCCGGTATTCACGGGAGGCCGACGGGTGGAGGATGGACCGCCTCGCGCCATAAGGCTTCCGGCAACCGTTCACTTGTCGCGCTCTTGGCCAAGCAAACGGTCGATGTAGTCCTCAGGCGACAGGCGGAGCGGAACCGGCCCATCGGGCTCCCCTTTGATGAATTGTTGAACTTCGGGATCAGGACAATCCCGAATCTCTTGGGGCGTTCCTGCAGCGATGATTGTCCCCGCGCGCGGGCCGGCGCCAAGCACGATCATTTTGGTACCGATACGGAACGCGCTGACCATGTCGTGCGTCACGACAACGGCGGTCATGTGAAGTTTGCGGGTCAGATCCAAGGTGAGTTCGTCGATCACCGCCGTCATGATCGGATCAAGGCCGGATGTTGGTTCGTCGCTGAAGAGGAGTTCGGGATCCAATGCCACAGCCCGAGCAAGGCCGACGCGTTTTCGCATTCCTCCACTGATTTCCGATGGTTTCAGGTGCTCGAAACCGGTCAATCCGACCAACTCCAGCTTCATTTTGACCATCAGATCCACGATGTCCGGGTCCACTTTGCTGTTCTCGATGATAGGCAGTGCGACATTCTCGCCAACCGTAAGCGACTGCAGCAGGGCCCCGAACTGGAAATTCATTCCGAACCTTCTCCTCACAGCCTCCAACCGCGTCGGACTCATGGTCGTGACTTCCTCCCCGAAAATCCTGATCGAACCCGATGTCGGTTTCAGAGAGCCGATGATGTGCCGCAGCAGCGTGCTTTTCCCGCAACCGGATCCCCCCATGATGATCATGGTCTCCCCGCGAAGCACCCGGAACGAGACGCCATTCAACACGGTGCGGTTGCCGAATCGCCGCACGAGATCAGTGACTTCTATCACGGGACTGTCCGCGCTTTCTGTCATGACACAAAAAACATCGCCGTAAGCACGGCATTGGCGATCAACATCGCAATGATAGAGGTTACCACAGAGCCGGTCGTGGCCTTCCCGACGCCTTCTGCCCCTCCTGTCACTGCGAGACCGGACTGGCACGCGATGGTTACGATCAACCATGCGAAAACCACGCTTTTTGCGAGCCCTGTGTAAAGATCGGCCAATGTCGACGCCTCCAACAGACGCAAGACATAGCCGGCTGTATTCATATCCAGAAAGAAGTGGCAAATCGTCCACCCTCCCACCAGACCGACGTAGTTCCCGAAAACCGTCAGGACGGGCAGCATGAGAAGCATGGCAAGAAAGCGAGGGGCCACGAGGTAGCGGATGGGGTTGATCGACATGACCTCCAAAGCTTCGATCTCCTCCCCGACCTTCATCGTGCCCAATTCGGCGGTGATCGCTGAGCCGCTGCGACCGATAACCACCACGCCAACAAGCAAGGGGCCGAGTTCTCTCAGGATGGTCATTGCGACGAGATTTGGAACGTACGAGACGGCTCCCATGCGAGCGAGTTCCTCTGCGCCCTGCATCGCAAGGGTGAACCCGATACTGAGCGCGGTGAGAGCCGTCATGGGCACCGCCTGCACACCGATGCGAACCATCTGGTGAACAACACTGGAAACCCGGACCGGCTTTCCAAGAAACGGTCCCGCGAAAATCCAGAAGACAGTTCGCGCGTTGAGGAGTGCGAATTCCTTGAGGTTTGCAAACACAGTCAGGCAGCGCCGAGGGTGGCAACCGTCGCCTCCGCAGAGTCGCCGATCACGAATAACTCGTTGAGACGGACCAGTTCGAAAATCGTCCTGACCTTGGTCTGCAGACCGAACAAGCCGAGTTTTCCACCGTGGTCGGCGCTCTCCCGCACATACTCAATGAGCGTTGCGAGACCGCTGGAGTCGATGTAGGAGACACCGGAGAAGTCCAGCAACAACACGGCGACTTTTTCTTCGGCACATTCGTGCAGTGCTTTCCGGAGTTCCGGCGAAGCGTGCAAATCGATCTCGCCGGAGAGTCGGAGTGTCGTTGTCCCCTGTTCGGCGGTTTTCTCGATATCCATGGTCTTGAAAACTAACAGACGCCACGCCACGTGGGAAGCACGCCGTGTGTTTTCCTATCGACCCGAACGCATACACGTTTAGTCTCCCTTCCTTCCATGGAAGAACACGTCCTCACTATCGGCCTGCCATCCGGCAGCCTTATGGAACCCACGCTGGGCTTGTTCGCGAAGGCCGGCTTCGCGATTTCGGGCTCCAGTCGCTCTTATCGTCCCGCAGTCGATGATCCCGAACTCAGGATCCGTCTCCTGCGCGCTCAGGAGATCAGCCGCTATATCGAGCACGGCTACCTGGACTGCGGGATCACCGGCAGGGACTGGGTCGAGGAGAATGGATCTCAAGTGCGGGAAGTCATCCCCCTCGCCTACAGCAAGACAAGTAGCGCCCCCACCCGCTGGGTACTTGTTGTCCCGGAGGATTCCCCGGTAAGAACGGTTCGAGATCTTGAAGGCAAAAGAGTGGCCACCGAGGCGGTGGGCATCACGAAGAGATTTTTCGAGAAGGCCGGTGTGAGCGCCGAAGTGGAGTTCTCTTGGGGAGCCACTGAGGTGAAGGTCCCCGATTTGGTGGATGCCATCGTCGACATCACGGAAACAGGTTCTTCTCTGAGGGCGAACAAGTTGCGAATCGTGGACACCCTCATGGAATCGTATCCGGCACTCTATGCCGGGCTCGGAGCTTGGGAGAACGAGTGGAAGAAGAGAAAGATGGAGAACATCGCTCTCCTATTGAAGGGGGCCTTGGCCGCCAGAGACCTCGTGGGGCTTAAGATGAACCTTCCCGAAAAAAGTCTGAAGAATTTGCTTGAGACCCTGCCCTCCTTGCGCAACCCTACTGTTTCTCCCTTGGCGCAACCCGGATGGGTCGCCGTCGAGACGGTAATCGAAGAGAAAGTCGTCCGCGAGATTGTCCCGACGCTCAAAGCGCTCGGGGCGGAAGGGATCATCGAATATCCTCTCAACAAAGTCGTCTACTAGTCGCTCCGCATACCCATGGGTTCACTCAAAAAGAAAAGAAAAGCCAAAATCGCCAAGCACAAACGCCGTAAGCGGATGAAGGAGAACCGCCACAAGAAGCGCCTCCGTTACAAGTCCTGAGGGACCTTACGCCCTGTTTTTCGAAAAGCCCCGTTTCCGCCGCCGCGGAAGGGGCTTTTCTGTTTGTTTTCGCAGGATGGACCTTCTGCCGGCTTGAAAACGTACGCGCTCTGGGTCATCACGCCTTCATGCTTCGCTTTCTCGGTCTTTGCTTTCTGGTAACCGCTCTCGTCGGGTGCGCTGCTCCTCGCGGCTCCTCCGACAGCGGCTCCTCCTCCCGCCCTCAAGCCGCGACACTCGCGGTGGAAGCACCCTCTTCCGTGATGCCGCGGGAAACTCGCACTGGGGATCGACCTCCAGCCACGGAGGCAGCGCGCCAGCTACGGACCGTTTCCACGCAAAGTCAGGAGTCACCTGTACCCCCGCCCGTGTCCAGACAGGCGGCGAGCCTCCTTCAAGGAGATTTTCTGATCGAAGTTCTGACACCGGAGACACTCACTGTCCGGCGCAACACCCGCACACACTCCGAAGCCTCTCTTTTTGAGGAGGCCATTTCCCTCGCCCGTGTCCGAACCGTGCTAGCCGCGACGCTTTCCCGTAACGTTGGCGACGGGGCCACTCTGAAAAACGGCACTGTGACTGTCACGTTTCCGAAGAGCACGGATCCGGTCGAGAGCGCCGAGGCGATGGCGCGCATTCTCGAAGTGCAGGGTGTCGACCGCGTGAAGGCTACGTTCAAATAGAATTCAATTGCCCCACAATGCCCGGGCGGTTGCGTAGAACACAGGAATACCCACAAGAAGATTGAACGGAAATGTGACGCCAAGCGCCAAGGCAACGTAGATGCTGGGATTCGCCTCCGGTAAGGCGGCCCTGAAAGCCGCCGGGACCGCGATGTAGGATCCGCTGCCGCACAGAAGCGCAAACAACACACTGTCGCCCGCCGACATACCGAGGCCCCGGCCAATGAACAGTGCCGTGCCTCCGGCCAAGACGGGAAACGCCAGAGCGAATCCCACCGCAAAGACACCGGAGGCCTTCAAATCGGCAAGGCGCCGTGCCGCTACAAGGCCAAGGTCCATGAGAAAAAAACACAATACGCCGGGGAAGAGTGCGGTAACGAAGGGGTCAAGGGCCTTCGCCCCGGATGCCGGCGTGACCACGCCGACGAGAAGGCTGCCGAGCAGGACAAGCACCGATTTGTTGGCAAGACACTCATGCAGGACGCTCCCCCAAGAAAGGTGCGAGGCCCCTGCCCCGCCGCTGCCGGCCCTCCTGGCGAGGATGAGACCGGTCAGAATGGCCGGGCTCTCCATCAGGGCCAGTGCCGCAACCATGTAGCCGCCATACGGCAACTGCCGCGCATCGAGGTAAGAAGCCGCGGTCATGAATGTCACGGCACTCACCGACCCGTAGGTCGCAGCGATGGCCGCGGAATCCGCCACGGCGAACCTCCTTCGCACAGTCGCGTAAACGATCAACGGTAGCAGGAACGAGGCTCCGACAGCGCACACGAGAGGCACAGCAACGGCCAACGACCACTGGGTGTGCTGAAGCTCCGTCCCCCCGCGGAATCCCAAAGAGAAAAGAAGGTAGAGCGACAACACCTTCAACACAGACCCCGGGATCTCCAGATCGGAGCGCAGGAAAACCGCCAGCACTCCAAGCAGAAAGAACAAAATGGCGGGCTGCAGCAGATACTCCCAAGGACTCATCATCCATCGTTCTAACGGAAGAAAAGGCTTTGGGCAACGCGCGAACCCGGAATCCATTCCGTTCCGCCCATCGAATAGTTATCATGAAGTCTGTCGCTCTTTTTATCGCCCTGCCGCTTTTTCTCACAGCATGCCAGACCACGAGGCCCCCGTTGAAGACCGTAGCCTCCGTTGATCTTCCTCGCTACATGGGTGCGTGGTATGTCCTCGGCACCATCCCTTGGTTCGTGGAAAAGAACAACGTGGGGACAATGGACATCTACGAAATGCGGCCGGACGGGAATATCGACGTCCGCTACGTGTTTCACAAGGGCTCGCTCGATGCCCCCCGGAGGGAGTGGAAAGCTCTGGGCCGGGTGACCAACCCCGGCCTCAACTCCGAATGGACGGTTCAGTTCCTCTGGCCCTTCCGTGCTCCCTTTCTCATTATCGACTTGGCGGAAGACTACAGCACGACCGTTGTGGGCCATCCCTCCCGCGATCTCGTATGGATCATGAGCCGGACCCCGGAAATTCCCCAAGCGGACTACGACCGCATTCTCTCGCGCCTCGCGGCGCAAGGTTACGACACCTCGCGTATCGTGCGTGTGCCGCAACGCGTAGGACCTGGAAAAAGCTAACCCGCTTGGGAGTCCTTGGAGGATTGGCGCAGGAGTTCCTCTTCCAAAGCGGTGACTCTGTTCACGAGCCGTTCCAGCCGGGCGATGTAAGCCACCTGTTTCTTGTAGGTACGGACGTCCCGGGCGGGCATACCACCGACCACTGCTCCGGCAGGGATGTTGCCTGAAATCCCTGCCATTGCGATCACGATCGCCCGGTCGCCGATCTCGATGTGACCGTTCACACCGACTTTTCCTGCAAGGGTGACGTAGTTTCCAATACGTGTGCTGCCTGAGATTCCCACCTGCGCGCACAACACGCAGTGGGTTCCAATCGTCACGTTGTGTCCGATCTGCACGAGATTGTCGATTTTCGTTCCGGCTTGGATCCACGTCCTCCCGAACCTCGCACGATCGACGGTGGAGTTTGAGCCGATCTCGACATCATCATCGATCTGAACGATGCCGGTCTGCGGAATCTTCACCTGTCGACCGTCACGAAACTCGTATCCGAATCCATCAGCTCCGATGACAACACCTGCATGCAGTGCGACCCGGTTTCCCAGTCGGCAGCGCTCGCGCACTGTGACATTTGAGTGCAGTTCGCAGTCTTCCCCAATCACGACCCCATGGCCGATGTAGGAACCCGCGCCCACCCGACTGCGCTCCCCGATGCTCGCGCCGGCTTCGACGACCACATTGGCCGCAATGCTGGCAGTGGGAGCGACAGACGCATCGACGGAAATGACCGCCGAGGGGTGAATCCCCGCGGTGTGTTCGATGGGGGGAGGAACGAAGGAAGGAAGCGTTTTCGCAAAAGCTTCCGCCGGATTATCCACCCAGATGCGTATGGGTCCGAGGTCCTCCCCGAAACCATGGGGAACGAAGACCGCGGTCGCGCGCGACGCCCTCAGGGCACGAAGGTATTTCGGATTCCCGTAGAAAGACAGATCTCCGGGATTGGCTTCGATGAGCGAAGCCACCCCGGATATCTCAACACTGTGCGCCTCAGGGGCTACCCAGCCTCCGACGCGCTCTGCGACTTCGCGCAGAGTCATCAATTACTGGGCCGACTGGCCTTTGGGTGCGTTTTTGTTGAGGGCGTCGACGATTTCTTTGCTGAAGTCGAGATCGTTGCGCGAATACACGAGAACCGGGATCTGCCCCATGCTCATACCTGACTTGTCGAGCACGATGTCGTAGCCGGCGTTTTTCACCTTGTCGTTCACGACCTTCATGATGTCATCAATGATGTCCTTGCGCATGCGCACGAACTGCTCCTGGAGTTGGCGCTCGCGGGTTCCACGGAATTCCGTGATTTCACGGTCGAGGTTGCGGGCCTCGGCCACCTTCTCGTCACGCGCTTTAGCCGCCTTGTCCTTGGCGTCTTTGCTCAATTCGGGTTTCTCCAAATCGGCATTGATTTTGTTGATGTCGTCCATCGACTTCTTGAGCGTTTCCAGCCGCTCATCGAGTTCCTTCTTCGCGGCAGCCCGGGCCTCGTTCAGCTTCGCCTCGGCATCTTTCGTGCGGTAGTACTGAGTGAACACAGAGTTCATGTCGATAACGCCGACTTTGATCTGGGCGTTGGCGTTCGGAAGGAACGCGCCGAGAGCAAGGATTGCAACGGCGGCGGAGAGGATGGGTTTTAGCATGGTTGGTGGTATGGTAGGGTGAATGTGATCGCCGAGGCGAAATGGTAGGTCAAGGTTGGACTCTTCCGAGGCTCAAACGTTCAAAATTGGTAGCCAATGTTGAAGTTGAACTTGCCCGGAGGTCCGTTGAAGCTGTCGTAAATGACGGGATAACCGTAGTCGATCCGGATCGGCCCGATCGGAAGATCAAGGCGCAAACCGATACCGATGTCCACATTGGCTCCCGAGCTGCTGAAGTCGTACGAATCCGTATTCACGAAGCCCATGTCGGAGAACACCGCCCCCCGAACGCGTGTCACAATCGGGAAAGTGAGTTCAAACGTCAAGTAGGCCAGCGAGTTGCCTCCAATCGGGTTGTCAAACTCGTCCACCGGTCCGACCTCACGGAAATTGAAGCCTCGCATGTTGTTCGCACCACCGAGGTAAAGACGGTCGAAAATAGGCACGCCTTGCCCATATTCGCTCGAGTCCTGACTCCCGCCCCAGCCATCGACCACCGCGATCTGGCCCTTGACCAGGAAGATCAAGTCCCACGGTAACGGGAAGTATTTGGATGCCTCAAGATTGATTCCATAGGCCTGAACGTCTCCGCCAAGGAAACCGCCGGCGATGAAGCCACCGAACTCGATGAGCTCTCCTTTGCGGGTGAGGAACAAGCTGTCTCTCGTATCCCACACGAAAGCTCCACTGATGGCACTTCGGGTGTAAGTCCCTTCAGCCTCCTCGATCTGCGGGCCAACCTCGTCGGTGTCGACATCGTAGATCCGGATGCCTTCGATGCGGTACTCGGCCCGGGCCGCAAGGGCTCGCCAGATTTGCTTCCGCGCCTGAAAGGCCACACCGTAGTTCGCTTGATCGTAAACGGTCGAAAGGAAGTTCGCGTTCCGGTAATAGGCTTCCACGCCGACGGCAAGCTTTTGCCCGAGGAACCACGGCTCCGTAAGCGAGACAATGAAGTCTTGGCGCTGGAGACCATACTGGCCGCGAATGCGGAAACGCTGCCCACCCCCAACGAAACTCGGCCAGTTGAACAAGTCGAAGTTGCTCTGCTGGAGTTCCGCGAAGCCAAGCAAGCTGTCCGTCGTGCTGAATCCCACACCAAAGTTGAACGCCCCTGTGCGCTTTTCATCCACAATCACGTTCAGATCCTTGCGACCGGGAACGATCGTATCCGTAGGCGCCGTATCAACCCGTGAGAAATAGTTGAGATTTTCCAATCGCTTGCGGCTGACGTCGACCAGAGTTGTGTCGAACACATCTCCGGGCTTGACGGCAAGTTCGCGCCGAATCACGCGATCCTGAGTGCGCGTGTTGCCTTGAATGTTCACGAGGTTCACGTAGGACTGCACCCCCTCGTCGATGCGGTAGGTCAGGTCCACAGCGCCCGGTCCAGCGGGCAGGACCTCGGGCATGGCCACCATGTCGACATATCCCTTGGCTCCGTAGAAGTCGCGCAGAGCCTTGAGGTCATCCCCCATCCCTTGGGGTGTGAAAAGTTGCCCGCCAAGCATCCCCATCCGTGCGAAGACCTCGTCCTGCGGCACGATGTTGACACCTTCAAGTTTGACGTTCTGCACACGATATTGGATCCCCTCGACGATCGTGACGATCAATTCGACACCATCACCCTGAATCGGCTGCGTCTGGATGTCACTCACGTCCACATCCGCGAACCCACGGTTCTGATACAGTGTGCGGATGGCCGCCCTGTCCTCCTCGACTTGGGAGGGAGTGAGACGTCCGCTCTTGTTGAAGAAAGTGAGAAGATCCTGCGGCTTCGTCTTCATCACCTTGCGGATATCCCGAGCGAGCACAGAATCGTTGCCGACAAATGTGATGCGCCGGACCACGAGTTTCGGTCCTTCCGTGATGGCGAAGACAACCCGCACCCGGTTCTTCTGCGGCAGTTCTTGGACCCGGTATTGGACATCCACCTCGGAGAAGTTGCGCTCCTCGTAGAGTTTGAGAATCTTCTGGCGATCGTCCTCGATGCGTTCCTCGCTGACGACATCACCAACCTTGGTGCCGATCTCGCGCCGCACGCGATTCATGGAGATCTGCTCGGCTCCCTCGATCACGATCTCATCGATGACCGGACGGCCTTGCAGCAGTACAGTCACCTTGACGCCGTCCCCCAAAGGCTCCGCAAACATACGGACGTTCGACACACCGCCCGTCGCGTAAAGCGCGCGGATGTCCTGCTCCGCCGCACGCTCGCTGTAGGGCAGACCCACCTTGGTCGCCAGGTTCGCCAGCACACGTTCCTTCGAGAGACTCGGCGCCCCGACATACTCAACGGCGATCTCCCGGACAACGGGGCCTGACGATTGCTGCGCAGTGAGTGGTCCCGTTCCGGAAAGCACGAGAACAAGGGCCAGAAGGGTGTGGAAAAACGGACGGCGGAAGCTCATTGGTAAAGGCAGATGTTCAGACTGGCGGCCAACCCAAACACAAGCCGCAATGGGTGCCCGATGCCTGTCGAAACGTCAAGAAACGATTTGGCAGGAGGGGCTTTTCCCAAGGGTTCTCAACGCCAGGATACGTCCCCATATATCGGGCAGTTAATCGGGCAGGAGTGGCCGGCGGGCTCCGCGAGATTGCCTTTGGCTTCGTCTCATGCGCTGGCGCGCGGGTGGTCGAACGGCGGCTTTTGACTCGTGCCGTCCCAGGCGTCTCGGTCCTTCGGACTCTCTTTCAGAGATCTCCCGTGCAGCGTCCCACGCTGCCAGGGTCATCCACGCTCAGGGATGTGTTCCCCGCGAGGCGGGGGATATGGGCAGGAGTGGATGATCCCGCCTTCGGCGGGCTCCACGAGTTTGCCTGCGGCTTCCTCTCATGCGCTGGCGCGCCGGTGGTCGAACCCTGATCTCATCCACGCTCAGAGATGTGTTCCCCCGCGAGGCGGGGGATATGGGCAGGAGTGGATTCGAACCACTGAAGGCGTAAGCCAGCGGATTTACAGTCCGCCCCGTTTGGCCACTTCGGTACCTACCCGTGAGAAACCGGTTCCGCGTTGAAACCTGTTACTGCTGACCCGCTTGGGATGCGGTGCGCGGTTCCAAAGTAATGGATTTAATCACGACTTTTGGCAACGGAAAATCATTACTATTTGTGGGCAGGTTGCTCAAATACTCGAGGACGTCGAGGCCTTCGAGCACTTGTCCGAAGACCGTGTATTGGCCGTCGAGTTTCGGAAGAGGTTTGAGCGCCACGAAGAACTGGCTGCCATTCGAGTTGCGCGCGGGATTGATGCCGTCCGGGAGGCGGGCCATCGCAACCGCACCCTTGTCGTGACGGAGCTTGATCTCCGCAGGGAGCGTGTAGCCGGGACCGCCGGTGCCAACGCGTTCGGTGTCTCCCCAGCGGCTTTGCGGGTCGCCGGTCTGGACGAGGGAGCCGGGCAGTGCCCGGTGGAAACGGAGACCGTTGTAGAATTTGCGGCGGATAAGCTCTTTGAAATTCCCCACGGTCACAGGAGCTGCGGTGTCATGAAGACCAATGACGACGCGTTGGAATTCCTTTTCTTTTCCGAAACGAATCTGGATGACGGCCACCTCGGGACCGAGCGTGTCGGCGTGAGCCAGGAGAGAGCCACTGAACAGGGCGAGCAAAAGAAAGAAGCGCTTCATCAATTGGGAAAATCACATTGCTCGAGGATGCCCGACTCTTTTCCGGTCGCATCGCACACGCGGAAAGACCCGGCCCCCTCGAACGCTCTGAGCACATAGCCGAGTGCGACGGTTTGGGATAGCTCAAAATCAAGCGCACTGCTCGTTATCTCGCCCGCCGTCGCACCATCGACGACCAATCGCGAGCCTGCACCGGCCTCGCAGTCACCGCGGAGCAAGGTGAGACGCCGATTCACGCGGCCCACACTTTTCAGTCGGGAGACCACTTCCTGCCCCACGTAACACCCTTTGTCGAAATCCACGGCAAACCCCTCCAAGCGGGCCTCCTGCACCAGCGTGTCGGGCGTGAGTTCGCGTCCCCACACCGGCATTCCCTGCCGGATGCGCAGAAGCTCGATCTCCTCGGGCGTGGCCTCGAGGACGCCCTGTGGCACTTCGCGCACATCGTCTCCCGCGAGCCCGATGCGCACCACCCCACCCTGCGAAATGCCACCGAAGACATGCCAGCCGGAATCCTCCGACGAAACATCCTCCAGCGTGGCGTCATCCGCGATCAGATAACGCTCAAGCCGCGCGTTGACCTCGGTCGCCAGTTCTGCAGGAGCATCGATGAGGAATCCGCCGGACACGGGGGAAATCCACACCAAGGATACGAGCTTTCCCTTGGGATTCAGCAAGCAAGCCGTGCCGCCTCCCGCCATGCGCTGCACGTCGCGTGTGACTTGCCCGTTCAAATAGCGCGCCGCATCGGGGCCGGAGAGGCGAAACCGGGCGCGGGCTCCGAGACGGAAGTATCCGCCATTCGTCCGAAAGTGTGCGAGTCGTTCGCCCGGACTCACTTCCGGCCAAAGAGTGTCCACCCCTTGCCCTTGTTCGGCGGCGGCGGCGGAGTGGTCTCTGTCGTCTGCACAGCTGTACCGATGACGCTCTCGGGGAGGCTGTGTCCCTGGCCGGGGAATCCGTAGAACCTGGAAATCACAGAGAAATCAAGATCCCCCCACCCTTGCTGGAGTCCGGCCATCGCGGAGCCGGCAAACGCCGAAGCGGCGGGCAGGTCGATGTTTGCCCGCTCGGCAAGACCGAGGGCGAGCTGCACATCCTTGAACATGTGCTTGAGGGAAAAGCGGGGCTCAAAGTCTCCGGCGAGCATGCACGGGATTTTCATCTCGGCGAGCGGCGAACGGGAGGCGTTGACGGCGAGGGCCTCCGAGAAACGTCCCAGCTCGACACCATTCTTATCGAGAAGAGCATGAGCCTCGGCGAGGGCCTCGACGATCGATGCGGAGAGAAGGTTCGTGGCGATCTTGACAACCGAGGCCTGCCCGATGCCTCCGATGAGGAGAGTTGACTTCGAACTGACACCCAGCAAGGGGGCGACCGAGGCGAAAACATCGGCATCCCCGCCGATGTAGTAAGTCAACTCCCCTTTCTCCGCAGCGTCCCGGCTTCCGGTGAACGGGGCATCCAGAAACTTTGCGTGGTGGGACTCGACAATCGCAGCCGCTTCGCGGACCTGATGCGGGCCAACTGTCGAGTGGCTCATGATGACGTGGGCCGGAGTCAACGCCGGCGCGAGATCACGAATGACAGCCAGAAGGGCATCACCGTCCGAGACAAAAATCTGGATGTGGTTCGTCGACTCCGCAACCTCCAGAGGAGAACTCAGGAAGTTCGGCTCGGGCCGGGGAGAACGGTTCCAGATGTAGGTCTGGTAGCCGGCCCGGCGCAGGCAAGCCACCACCCTGTTGCCGATAATCCCCAGACCGATGACGCCGACGGTCGGTTTCGCCTGCTTGGCCATTTAGTTGGTCGGGGCGGGCGGAACAACAGCTGCATCCGTGCCGTCCTGCGGAACGGCTGCGCTGGGAGCTGCGGGCGGCAAAGTGGTCTCGACCTTGGCCCCGTCGCGCAGTTGCTTGAGAACGCCCTGCACGGCTTCGCGCTGCTTCATGCTCTTGAGGTAAGCTTCGATCTGCTCCTTCACCTCTTCGAACGGAGTTGTCCCTGCCGGTTTCTTCTCCTCGACCTTGATCACGTGCCAGCCGAACTGGGTGCGGATCGGTCCGCCGACCTGACCGGGCTTTTGCGAGAAGGCCGCATCGGCGAACTCGGGCACCATCCTGTCCTTGGAGAAGAAGCCGAGGTCACCGCCGGTCTCCTTGGCACCGGGCTCCTCGGAGAGTTCCTTGGCGAGCTTGTTGAAATCCTCACCCTTCTTCGCACGGGCGAGCGCCTTCTTTGCGGCTTCTTCCTTTTTCTTGGCGACCTCCTCGGAGTCGTCCTTGTTCACCATGAAGAGAATGTGGCTGGCCTTGACCATCTCGGGATTCTCGAACTCCGCTTTGTTCGAGTCGTAGAATTTCTGGGCCTCACCGCCGGGCACGCTGCCTGCGTCCTTCACCTGCGATTGCATCCAGCGCTGTTGTTGAAGCATGGTCTTCATGCTCGTGGCGAGTTTTTCCGGGCTCTGCCCGACCTGCTGAAGCTGGGCTTCGAAAGTGGCCTCATCAGGGAATTGCTTCTTGAGCTTGTCGATCTCCGCGGCGACTTCGGCGTCGGTGACAGTTTCGCCGGCTGCGGCATTCGCCACGAGCTTGTCCATGATGAGCTCATCAAGGATCTGACGGTAGCCGCCCATTTTCTGCTCTTCGGAAAGATCTTCAGGTTTCACCCCGGAAGCTTGCACCGCGGCGTTGAAGGCCTCCTCAAGCTGTGCTTTGGGAATCGGCTGACCGTTCACTGTGGCCACCGGATCCTTGAGCCCGTCTCCGGATGCGGGAGCAGCGGCATCCGAAGGTGCGGCACCGGCTGCCGGTGAAGCTTCGGGGGCAGGAGCCGGCGAGGAAGCTTGCTCCTGGGGAGCGGCTGCCTGCGGGGCGGGTTTGCAAGCGGGCATCACGGCAAGAGTTGCGGCCGCGGCGGGGAGGAACAAAAGGGCGGGGATGGAGGATCTCTTCATTGAATGGAAAAAGGAATTGAACATGCGGACGGGGCGAATGCCAGTGCAAAAAAGGGTCTACTTTGAAGCCTTTGCCATGATCTGCGGCGCCGCTTCGGCAATGAACGCTTTCAGCATTTCCAAGGTCTGCTTCTCGTCCCGACCCCCGGGTTTGAAACCCTCGAGCACCGGGGCGCTGACGATCACATAGGCCCAGCGGTGGCTGACTCCATAGACAACCCGGTCAAAATCGCTGTGCAGAATTCGCAACCAGTGATGCGGCGTTGTGATGTCCTTCCCGACGAACCAGTAGATGAAAAGGCTCGTCAATTCCCGCCGCACGCCGGGTTGGATTTCCACGGGGCGCGAGATGACGAGTTTCATCACGTCGAGGGTTTTCCCGTTGTCCAGCGAGACCGGGATCACCTGGCCGGACTTTTTCACCCAGCCCTGCGCGGGAAGACAGATTTCGGGGCGGTGAATACTGCGCTTCTCGCCGCCGGAGAGAACGATCTGGCAGTTGACTTGGTCGCCACCGAGGCTGGTGTAGAGCATCTTTGCGAACTCGGTGTCCTTCGGCAGTATGTGGCGCTCGGCCTCGGAGACTTCCTGCTCCTTCCCGCTGAATCCTCCGACGTGCGTGGGCAGGTCCATCACCACACCGGATTGCGATGCCGTGCGGGCTTCGGGGTTCTCCTGGGTCAGGCCGAACGTTGCAGCCGCCAGGGCGAGAACGATCACACCACGCACGGCGAGGCGTTTCACGTTTGCGGACTGCGGCAGACGGACGGCATCAGTATTCGTCGACATGTTTACGGGATGGGGTGTTTGCGGTTGGCGCGGGACGTGGTGGAGCGGGCGTCAGTAGCTTGGCTTTCAAAGCGGCCCAGTCGGCATTCAATACCCATGCGACTCCGAGCATGCCTCCGAGAGCGACGGCGAAAACGATATACCCTGCAAGCATGTGGAACAATGTAGGCTCCTCCAGAGATCCGATCGCAATCTCAGGACCCATGGCGATCGTGCCGAGGGTGAGCATGAGAATACGCGCCAGATTTCCCAGGACCGCCAACGGAATCGAACACAGGAAAATGACTGCACGCTTCCAAGGGGAACGCTGGGTGAAATAGCCGTAGAGTGCACTCACCATCATCAGGGCAAACAAAGAGCGGATCCCGCTGCAGGGATCCGCCACATCGACGGAAAACTTCTCACCCGCCCGCATCCCCGCCAGCAGATCCGGGGCGGAGAGAATGGCTGTGCCGCTCTTGATCGACGAAATCCCCAGCAGGTTGAGAACATGCACGCTGGCCTCGGACATCACCATCCGGAGCGGGAAAGCGATCAGGTTATCCAGGAAGGCGAGCGGATAGAGGAAGACAAGAAAGGCCCAGGGAACGAACAATGCCCTCGCCCAAGTCCACCCCATCAGCCAGAGGATGAGCCCGCCGACAAGAAGTTGGAAACTGGCATACCCGATGTAAATGTTGTCAGCCCGAAAGCCGACCCAATACGCAAACAGCGCCGCAACCGTCAGGGCGAGCCCGGCCCACGAGCGCCGGAAAGGCTCCGCGGGAAGTCGTGCCCGCTCAAAATAGATCATGGCCCCGATCGCGAAGGGAACAATATAGCAGTGCTGCCAATCCTCCCCGACAGACCACAGCGTGTTGGCGAAGTGGAGGATCGATACCGGCGTCGATCCATAGCCGGTCGCGTAGGGGTTGAAGGCGTAGAGGACAGCAAGCACCATCACGGAAATACCCCCGAAGATCGCAAATGGGGTCCAAGACGGTGCGGAAGATGGAGAGGAGGCCACGGTCAAGATTGAAGGGGCTTGGGTTTTGGTCGCGGCAATATCACAGAGATTTGCGGATTTGCCACTTATTCCTCAGGGCTTTTGTGCTCCCCGCAACCTCTGGAACAACTCCCCGTATTGTGCAGCGACGCGATCCCACGAGTAGTGGCTGCGGATCCGCGCCTGCGCGGACTGCCTTACCTCTGCTGCCCGGGCGGGCTGGTCTTGCAGCCTCTTCAATACCTCTGAGAGCGAGGTGACGGGATCCGTGTTCTCGAACCACAGGGCCCCCTCGCCCAGCACATACTCATTGGCGGGGGTGCGGCAGGCAATGACGCACGATCCCATCCCCATCTGCTCGAGGAGGACCGGCCGGGTTGCATCAATCGAGGTTGGGAACAGAAAGGCCGACGCGTGGAAACTGAGCTGGCGATACGCGTCGCCGAATTGGTAGCCCGTCATCAGAATCCGCCCTTCGGAGCCCGCCGCCATGGCGCGGAGCCCGTTCACGTAATCGTTGACGTAGGGCGCATCCCCAACAACAACCAGCGGCCTGGTGACGCCGGAAGCCAGGTAAGCTTTCATCACGACGTCCGCCCGGTTCTCCGGAGTCAGGCGCGAGACGTAAAGAAGATACCTTCGGGGAGAGAGGCCGAACTTTAGCAGGGCGGCATCGCCGGGGTCCGTCGTAACCACATCCGCCCCGTAACTGATGAGGTCGCATGTGATGCCAAACTGGCGCTTGTAGCGCTCCTGAATCACCGGATGATCCGCCACCACCGAGTCCGCCAACCGCGCAGCCATGGCTTCGCTCCACCGGAGCCATGTCCGGCCCAGTCGCCCCCATTTGGCGCGTTCCCAGTCGGCCCCATCGACGTTCACAACCGTCGATGCGCCGCGCAGGCGGGCGGGGAAGCTGAATACCGCGCTGCCCACACCGCAGTAGTAGATGATCTCGGATTGCCTCGCGACGGCATCCACCGTGCAAAGCGCGGAGTGCACGAGGGTATCGGTTCCTTTGGCTTGCAGGGTCGGGACACGCCGGATGCGCACGCCGTGGAATGTGTCTTCCGCATACGTGTTGAAAGGCACGCGGTTGTAAACCGTCACCTCATGTCCCGCCGCAGCGAGTCTCACGGAGACCTCTTCGACGAAGGTCTCGAAGCCGGAATAGCAGCGGGGGATTCCGCGCGATCCCAGGAAGGCGATTCTCACGCCCTTCCCTCCCCGCGCCTTTCGGGAGAACACACCGCTTTGGCGGACTCCATGGCGCGGAACAGGAACCTCAACCCACCGCGAGCTGGGCCGTGGCGATTTCCAAGATCTCCTTGGTGATGTTCGCCTGCCGCGCCTTGTTGTACTCGAGCGTAAGATCCTTCACGAGCCCCTTGGCATTGTCGGTTGCGGACTTCATCGCGACCATACGGGCGCTTTGCTCGGAGGCCCGTGTGCCCAGAAGGGTCTGGTAAACGCAGAAATGCACGTAAGCCGGGAGAATCGCATCGAGCACGGCTTCCGCGCCGGGTTCGAACTGGATGCCGCCCTCGAACTTCTCAGCCTCGCCGTAGAGGTTTTTGATGCCCGCCTCTTCCAGGCTTGTGATGGGGAGAATCGGAAGCTGGGTTGGCACTTGCGAAAGCGTGTTCACGAACATCGGGAACAGAACGCTCACCTTGTCGAAGTCCCCTTCGAGGAACTTCTCGATTGCGAATTTGGAAATGGACTTCGATTCGAGAAACGACGGGTGCTCACGCAAGGGGAAATCGGCGATCATCTTCCGGCGCGAGCGCGCCAGAAACTGCGTGCCCTTGCGACCCACGGAAATAAACGAAGTCTTCTCGGGGTCGAGCGCCATCGCCTCCCGGAAAAGATTCGTATTCAGCGCACCGCAGAGTCCTTTGTCCGTGCTGAAAAGCAGCACAAGCTCGCGGTCCCCTTCCCGCCGCGTGAGGAGTTGATGCAGCCCCGGATCCACCGCATCGCGCAGCGAGACAATCACACGGTTCATCAACTGGGCGTAATCGCGCCCGTTGATGGCGGCCTGCTGGGCCTTGCGCATCTTCGACGCGGCGACCATCTGCATCGCCTTGGTGATCTGCGCGGTGTTCTTGACGGATTTGATCCGTCGGCGGATGTCGCGGAGGTTGGCCATCAGCTATTGAAGGATTTGAATTCCTCGAGGGCCGCGCCGAGCTCGGCTTCGACTTCCGCGTCGAATTGCTTCTTGGCGGCGATCTTGGCGAGGATCGCTTCCTTGCGGGTTGTGAGGAACTCGATGAGCTTGTTCTGCGTGGATTTGACTTTGTCGACGGCGACAGCGTCGAAGAGACCTTTCTGCATGGACCACAGAACGGCTGCCTGCACCTCAACGGAAACCGGCTGATATTGCGGCTGTTTGAAGAGCTCGACGATACGCGCTCCGCGGTCGAGTGTGGCCTTCGTACGGGCATCGAGGTCCGACCCGAACTGCGCAAAGGCCGCGAGTTCGCGATACTGGGCGAGGTCGCCCTTGATCTTTCCTGCAACCTGCTTCATCGCCTTGATCTGCGCGGCGGAACCGACACGCGAGACCGAGAGACCGACCGAGATGGCCGGGCGGATGCCCTGATAAAAGAGATCCGTTTCGAGATAAATCTGCCCGTCCGTGATCGAGATGACGTTCGTCGGGATGTAGGCCGAGACGTCGCCGGCTTGGGTCTCGATGATCGGGAGGGCTGTGAGGGATCCGTTTCCGTAGTTCTCTCCGAGACGCGCCGAGCGTTCCAGCAGGCGGCTGTGGAGGTAGAACACGTCACCGGGATAGGCCTCGCGGCCGGACGGCCGCTTCAAAAGAAGCGAAATCTGGCGGTAGGCGTTCGCGTGCTTTGTCAGGTCGTCAAACACGATGAGCGCGTCCATGCCATTGTCCATGAACCACTCGCCCATCGCCGCTCCCGCGAACGGGGCGATGTATTGGTCGGACGCCGCGTCGGAGGCCGTGGATGCCACGATGATCGTGTATTTGAGGGCATCGTTGTCCTCAAGTGCGCCGACCACGCGGGCGATGTTTGCGTTCTTCTGGCCGATGCCGACGTAGATGGAGTAGAGAGGACGGAAATTCGGGTCTCCACTCTCTTCGCCGGCACGGTTGATGCGGGCTTGATTGATGATTGTGTCGATCGCGATCGTCGTCTTGCCGGTGGCGCGGTCGCCGATGATGAGCTCGCGCTGTCCACGGCCGATCGGAATCATCGCGTCGATGGGCATGATGCCGGTCTGCACCGGCTGGCTGACGCTCCGGCGCTTGATGATGCCGGGTGCGATTTTCTCTACGGGGTAGAATGTATCCGAAGCGATCGGGCCTTTGCCATCCAACGGACGGCCGAGGGCATCCACAACGCGGCCCAGAAGGCCCTTGCCCACGGGCACCTGAAGGAGCTTGCCCGTGGTGCGCACTTCGTCGCCTTCACTCACGCCGCTGTAGTCGCCGAGCAGGATGGCACCGACCTCGGTCTCTTCGAGGTTGAGCGCCAGGCCGTAGAGTCCGTCGCCGAACTCCAGCATCTCGTTCAGCATGGCACCGCTGAGTCCCTCGATGCGGGCGACGCCGTCACCGATTTCGCGAACGGTTCCGACGTTCGACTTGCGGGCGGAAGCCGCTTTCAGGGCTCCGATTTTCTCTTCGAGTTCAAGGACGATTTTGCTCATGGTTTCAGAATTGCGTTTTCAGGGATTCCAGACGGGAACGGATGCTGCCGTCCCACACATCGCTTCCGATGCGGACACGGACGCCTCCGAGGAGGGCGGGGTTGGTGCGGAACTCTGTGCTGATGTCGCCGAAGCGGGCGCGGAGTCCGGTTTCAATCGATGCGGCTTCTGCCGGGGCCAAGGCCGCGGCACTCTCGACCACGGCATGGCTTTTGGCCACTTCAAGGCGGACGAGGCGGGTGATCTCTTTCAGGATGCCAACGTATTGGCGGGGTTTCGACTCAATGACACCCGCGGCGATGTCGCGCAGGCGCGCGGCGTCCACCCGGTTGTTCACGAGGGTGAGTTGGAAAAGCTCTTTGGCCTGGCGGCGGGCTTCTCGGGAAAGTTTCATCAGGCGGCGATCTGCTTGCCGGTCTCGGCAGCGAGGCGGGATTGATCTTCCTGGGTCAATACGCGGCCCACGACCTTCGAGGTCGTGTCAACGACAAGGTCGACCATTTCCTTCTTCACCTCGGCGACCATCTTCGCGCGGTCGAGTTCGACAGCCTCATGGGCGCGGGCGATGATGCCCTCGGCATCCTTGATGGCTTGCTGGAGTTGCTTCTGGGTGTGCGCTTCGGTGCTGGCGCGGCCTTCTTCGATGATGCGTTGGGCGTCGGTGTTCGCCTTCCGGAGCAGCTCCTGGCAACGGATTTCGGACTCTGCGAGCTGGCGCTTGATTTTCTCGGCGTTCGCCTGCCCCTCCTCGATGCGGCGGCGGCGTTCTTCGAACATGGCAACGACGGGACCGAAAGCGAACTTCGACAGGATCGAGTAAACGATCACAAAAAGGATGACTTGGGCGATGAACTTCGGCCATGAGACACCGAAGGTCTCAAAGATCAGGCTGATGCTTTCCATGAAGGCAAAAAAGGGAGAGTGTGCCGCCCGGCCGGAGCCGGACGGCACACGGGATGGGTTAGCGAATCTGGACGAACGCGATGATGAGCGCGTAAATCGCAATGGCTTCCGCAAGGGCCATTCCGATGATGCTGAGTGTCAGCACCTTGCCGGATGCGCCCGGATTGCGACCGACGGCTTCGACGGCCTTGGCGCCGATCATTCCGATGCCGATGGCGGCACCCGCGCCGGCGATGGCCAGCGTCAAGCTTCCGCTCACGCCGCTGCTGGCAGCGGCCGCTTCTGCGAGGAGTGTTGGGATCATTTGGTTTTTTTCTATTCTTTGGGTTGTTGGTTTCTCCGCCGCCCGCAGTCTTTGCCACGGTCCCGGCGGAAAAGTCAGTGCTCTTCCTCCTCGTCGTGGGACGTGGAAAGTTGAATGTAAACCGCACAGAGCAAAGTGAAGACGGTCGCCTGAAGCAGACCGACGAGGATCTCGAGAAAGTAGAAGGGAATCGGGACGCTGATCGAGGCAAGGAAAGCGACCCACTGAGGAAGACCGAGTTCCTTGCCGAGCGTGATCATTGTTGTGAGGAGGTTCTCACCCGCGAAAATATTGCCGAAGAGACGCAGAGAGAGGGAGACAGGGCGAAACACCGTCGAGACCACCTCGATGATGCCAACGAAGAGGAAAATCGGGATCAGCACGATGGCCATGAAGCCCTTGAGGCCACCCTTCACGCCGAACATGTGGTGCAGGAAGGACTTCACACCGACCTCGGAAATTGTCCAGTAAAGCCAAAGCACCATAAAGACGCAGGCCATGGCCAAGGTCATGTTCATGTCCGCCGTCGTCGGACGGAGCAGCGGAGTGTCCACATGCGCCTGGTAGAGAAAACCTGCGGGTTTGGTCTCCCCCCAGCCGATGGAGCCCACTCCCGGCAGCAGGGCAAACCAGTTTGAGACGAGGATGAAAACGAAGAGTGTGGCAAGAAGGGAAAACGTCCGCCCGATCATGTGCTTGCCAACGATGCCTTCCAGCGTGTCGTAAAGTGCCTCAACGATGGTCTCGAAGGCGTTCTGTCTGGGGCCCGGAACCAAGGTCAGTTGGGCTGTCGCCCGACGGCAGACCCAAATGACAAAAGAAGAGACAACAACGGCCACAAAGATCGAATTCGTGAGCCAACCAAGAAAAGATTCGCCCTCGCTCGTGTCCAGCAGGCTCGGGGCGTGAAGCGTGAGGCCGGCGGCAAGGAGTGAAAATGTGGACATGTGGGAAAGTATCAACTGGACCCGGTCAGTTGGAAGCCGGCGGGATCAAGCCCGCAAAACGGCCACGGTGGCCCGGGGAAGAGGGACTACCTATCATACCCAGCACTGCTGGCAACCGAAAAAGACGGATTTTCAGGAACCTCCGAGCGAAGATTTTTGCTCGGCCTCAGGCGGACGCGAGCAGCGTCTCGCGAATTTGCTCAAGTTCGGTGCGACGGGCATCGCTGACGACGGGATAGTGTAGATCGAGGGAGTCCATGGCATCCACGATGGCCGCCGCCACGACCAGACGCGTGAACCATTTGTTGTCCGCCGGGATCACATACCACGGAGACTCTTTCGTCGCCGTGTGACGGATCGTTTCCTCGTAGGCCCGCATGTAGTCTTTCCAGTAGCCGCGTTCCTTGATGTCGCTTTCGGAGAACTTCCAGTTTTTCTCGGGCGTTTCCAAGCGCTCGAGAAAGCGCCGTTTCTGCTCTTCGGGCGAGACGTGGAGGAAAAACTTGCGCACGATTGTGCCATTACGGGTCAGGTAGCGCTCGAAGGCCCGGATATCCTGAAACCGCTCGTCCCAGATTCTTTTCGTCACAAGTGAGGGCGGGAGTTTCTGCGAGGCAAGAAGCTTGGGGTGCACACGCACGACGAGGGTCTCCTCGTAGTAGCTCCGGTTGAAAATGCCGATGCGACCGCGTTCGGGCAGGTGTTTCGTGCAGCGCCAGAGAAAGTCATGGTCGAGATCCTCATTCGAGGGAGCCTTGAAGGAAGTGACCTGGCAGCCCTGCGGATTCAAGCCGCTCATTACATGCTTGATCGTGCCGTCTTTCCCCGCCGCATCCATGGCTTGAAAAATGAGCAGCAGCGACCAGCGGTCCTGCGCATAAAGGACATCCTGCAATCCCGCGAGAGCTTCGACACCGAGTTTCAGAGCCTCCTTGGCCCGGTCTTTGTCCTGCGGATCGAATGCCCCCGTGTCGCCCGGATCGCAGTCCTTCAGGCGAAAATCCTTCCCGTCGGTGACGCGGTAGGGTTTGGCGATCTTGCGGGCACGGCGGACGAGTTTTTCGAGTTTCATGAGGGGAGACCTTGGCGTGATGCTACGCCTCGCGCCCCTGAAAACAAGCGCATCCGGTCGTGTCGCGTCCTGTGCCACGGAGAAAACTGAGTCCGGAGTTGTCACATGGGACGAACCTTGTTACGAACTACCCACTCTATGGCCATCGCTGTCCAGCGCCCGAAACTGACGCTCTCCGAGAAGCTCTACCTGCCCGCCATCATTGCCGGGCTCGTCATCACCCTCCGCCACATCGTGAACCGCCTCACCGGACGCACGAAAGTCACCATGGAGTATCCCGAACAAAAGTGGGACGCCCACTTGCCCGAATGGTATCGCGGTGCGCCGACGCTCGTGAAGGACGAATGGGGCCGCGAGCGCTGCGTGGCCTGCCAGCTCTGCGAATTCATCTGCCCGCCGCGTGCGATCACGATCAAACCCGAGCAAATCCCGCTGGAGGAACGTTGGGGCAAGGTCGAAAAGCGGCCGCACGAATTCGAAATCGACATGATCCGTTGCATTTACTGCGGGCTCTGTGAGGAAGTCTGTCCGGAGCAGGCCATATTCCTGCGGAAAGACTACTCGATCACCGGCTACAGCCGGAAGGAGATGGTGCACAACAAGGCGAAGCTTTACGAACTCGGCGGCGTGATGAACGGACTTGTGAACAAGTGGAACGAAAAAAAGTAGCCGTGAGCAAAACGGACTGCTAAAACCGCTCCGCCTTCACCGTCCTCGATGCAGCTTGCCCTTTTTTGGATTTTTTCGCTTCTCACGCTGATCTTCGCCCTTGGCGTTGTCTTTCTGCGCAGCCCGGTCTCCAGCGCCATGAGTCTGGTGATGTCCTTCGTGGGTCTCGCTGCGCTCTTCGTGACGCTCGAAGCGTTTTTCATCGGCGTCGTCCAGGTCCTCGTTTACGCCGGAGCGGTGATGGTGCTGTTCCTCTTCATCATCATGCTGTTGGACTTGAAGGCGGAAAAACGGCGCAGCGTGAAGCTCTCGGCCTGGGCGGGAGGTGGTCTGGTGATTGGCGGGTTCGTCGCCGTGCTTGCGCAGGTCATCGGCTCGATTCCCGGCCTCTCGGTGACAGCTCCCCCGCTCGCCAATCCCACGGCGAACGATGTGGCGATGGTGGGTGAAACCTTGTTCCGGAATTTCAACCTGCCCTTCCAGGTCATCGGCGTGCTCCTGCTGGTCGCCACAATCGGCGTGGTGGTGCTCAGCCGGAAAGAACTCAAGTGAGACGTTTGCCCTGACCCGCCCATGCCCACTCTCGCCCACTATCTCGTCGTCAGCGGCCTTCTTTTTTCGATCGGCCTCGCCGGCGTGCTCCTCCGACGGAACATCCTCATCATCTTCATGGGTCTTGAGCTCATGCTCAACGCCGCGAACCTCTCGCTGGTTGCGTTCTCGCGGTTCAACCTTCTCGATGGCATGCCGAACACCAACGGCCAGGTGTTCGTGTTTTTCATCATCACCGTCGCCGCGGCCGAAGTCGCCGTGGGCCTCGCCATCATTGTCGCGCTCTTCCGGGCGAAGCAAACGACGCACGTTGAAGATTTGGAGACCCTGAAGTTTTGATGAGCACGCTCACCGCGCCCTGGATCATTCTTTTCACTCCCCTCGCCGCCGCCGCGGTGATTTTGCTTGTCGGCCGGTTTTCCAAGCCCCTGAGCGCGGGGCTTGCCATCGCCTCGGCCGGCCTCGGCTGTGTGCTGAGTTGGTGGCTTTTCACCCAGCCGGATCCGACCGAGTCCCTGCGTTTCTACTGGCTGGATTTCGGAACGACCTTCCGCGTGCCCATCGGCGTCACGATCGACCACCTCAGCAAAGTCATGTTGGTCGTGGTGACCACGATCGCGACCCTCGTCTTCACCTACTCAATCGGCTACATGAAAACCGAAGAGGGCTACTGGCGCTACTTTGCCGGGCTGTCCCTCTTCCTTTTTTCGATGCTCGGCATCGTCCTCGCCGACAACTTCGTGATGATGTTCATCTTCTGGGAGCTTGTTGGCGTCAGTTCCTACCTTCTCATCGGACATTACTTCTCCCGCGATTCCGCTGCGGAGGCGTCGAAGCAGGCGTTCGTCGTCAATCGCATTGGCGATTTCGGTTTCCTCCTCGGCATCCTCCTCTTCTGGACCGCGACCGGCAGCTTTGTCTTCACCGAGATCTCCGCCAGCATGGGGAACTTCACCGGATTCCCCATCCTGCTCGCCGTGGCGTGTGTGCTGGTCTTCTGCGGCACGGTCGGCAAGTCGGCCCAGATGCCCCTGCACGTCTGGCTGCCGAACTCGATGGAGGGCCCGACACCCGTCTCCTCCCTCCTCCACGCAGCAACCATGGTGGCCGCCGGTGTCTACATGCTGGCAAGAATTTTCCCGATTCTGGAAGCCAGCCCCGCCGCGCTCACTGTGATTGCCTGGGTGGGCGGCGTGACCTGCTTCCTCGCGGCCCTCATGGCCACCCAACAGGATGACATCAAGCGCATCCTTGCCTACTCGACGATTTCGCAACTCGGCTACATGGTCCTCGGTATCGGCGTGGCCCCGACAGCGGATGTCCCGATGTTCCACCTGCTCACGCACGCCTGCTTCAAGTGCCTCCTCTTCCTCTGTGCAGGCTCGGTGATCGTGGGCATGCACCACGAGCAGAACATCTGGAAAATGGGGTCTTTGAAAAACAAGATGCCCGTGACCTTCCTTGCCATGCTTGCCGGCGCGCTCGCCCTCGCCGGATGCCCGTTCACCAGCGGATACTTCAGCAAAGATCTCATCATCGAGTGGGCCGTTGTGGAGCAACCGCTGCTCGGATGGTTCTCAGCCATCACGGCAGGATTGACCGCCTTCTACACCTTCCGCCTCGTCTTCGTCGTGTTTCTCGGGAAGCCGAAGGATGACCACGCGAAGCATGCGCATGAGTCCCCTGCGGTGATGACCATTCCTCTCGTGCTGCTGGCGATTCCTGCCCTGATTGCTGGTTTCCCCTGGATCCAGAAAATCTTCTTTGAGGTCAAGAGTCCCGAACACGTGCCCCACCTCCTGCATCCTGTTCTCTACGCTCTCTTCGCTCTCGGCATCGTCGGAGCCTGGCTCCTCTACCGGAATGCGGCGAAAGACCCCGTGCGCATTCCCCTCTTTGCCAACCGCCTCTATATCGACGCGGTTTACAACTGGGGCGTGCGAACGATCCAGGACGGCGGATCGACTGTCCTTTCGTGGGTCGACCGCTGGGTTGTGGATCTGTTGATCGTCCAGATTCCGAGCAAACTCTCGTGGGCGTGCGGTTTCGTTCTGCGGTTCCTCCAACTCGGCAACCTGCAAGCCTATGCCTTTTTCTTCGGAGCCGGCGTCATCGGTCTCCTCTACCTCTTGATCCGTCGATGAGCCCGTTGCTTTTCCTCATTCTCGTGCCGGTTGCCGCGGCCGTCTTTATTCTCCTGGGTTCCAGGGCCCGCGAGACAGCGCTCATCGCGGCCATTACCAACCTGCTTTTCGCCATCGCGTTGATTCTGTTTTTCCCGGCTACTGGGGGATACCAGTTCGTCTCCGAGATGCCGGTGATCCCTGCGCTCGGTATCTCCCTGACGCTAGGTGCGGACGGACTCAGCTTGGTGATGCTGCTTCTGTCCACGCTGGTGACCGCTGCGGCCATCTGTGTGGCGCGCACACCGGCGCGTTCTCCGTCCGCCTTCTACGCTTGCCTCATGTTCATCTCGGCGGGCGTCGTCGGGGCATTTTCTTCGATCGATATCTTTTTCTTCTACATCTTCCACGAACTCGCTCTCATCCCGACCTTCCTCTTGATCGGAATCTGGGGGTCCGGCGACCGGCAGGCCGCCGCATGGAAAGCGACGATCTACCTGGCTCTGGGCAGCTTCGTTCTGCTGCTCGGCCTTATCGGTCTCTACCTCATCCAACCCGAAGGATTCCGCTCCTTCGATTTGCGCAAAGTCCTTGCGCTCTCGGATGCCGGACTCCTGGCGGGCGGCGAGTGGGTCTATCTGCTCCTGCTGCTGGGTTTCGGCATCCTTGTCTCCCTGTTCCCGTTCCATACATGGGCTCCCCAAGCCTACGCGTCGGCCCCCTCGCCCGCCGCGATGCTGCACGCCGGTGTGCTCAAGAAATTCGGCCTCTATGGTCTGATCCGTATCGCCGCCCCGATCTTCCCGGAAACCATGAAGACGGGAGCTTTCGAATTCACCTGCTTCGGACAGGCTTGGATTCTTCCCTACGAGAACATTCTGCTCACCCTCCTTGTGGGCAATATTCTCTTCGTCGGTTACGTGACGATTGCCCAGCGCAAGCTCGACTGGATGCTCGGCTACTCCAGCGTCATGCACATGGGCTACATCTTTCTCGGCTTCGCCGCGCTGAATGCCGTGAGCCTTACGGGAGCCTCGCTCATGCTTTTCGCCCACGGAGTTTCGATCGCCGCGCTCTTCGCCCTGAGTGGTGAGCTGAGGGAACGCACGGGCACGCTGGAGTTTTCAGAACTTGGCGGGCTCGCGGGTAAAATGCCGGTTTTCGGAGCCCTCTTCGGCTTTGCCGCCATGGCCTCGATCGGCCTTCCCGGATTCGTGAACTTTGCGGGTGAGTTGCTCATTTTCTTCGGCTCGTTCGGGGCGGTCGCCCCTCTCTTCGCCTCCGGCGCGGGCGGTGAGGTGTTCGCGTTCACGAACTTCCAGATTGCCACCGTGTGTGCCGTGTGGGGGGTGGTGATTTCGGCCGTCTACATGCTCCGCGCGTATCGTCGCGTCTTCCTGGGCTCCCTGCCCTCACGATGGGAGCAATTGCCGGACCTCTCCCCGGCACCCCGTGTCTCCGTGCTGGTTCTCATCGTGGTGATGCTGGCGTTCGGATTCTTCCCGCAGATTCTTGTGAACCTGATCACGCCCGCTTTGATATGGCCCTAATCTCTCCCATCCTTTTGGAGGTTCTCGTTGTCGCCTTGGGCATCATGCTCCTCATGGCGGATGCCTTTTTTCCAAGGCTCGAGAAGCGTTCGCTTGCCACTGCGGCCATCACGGGACTCGCTGCGGTGTTCGTCCTCACGTTCTTCATTCAACCGGCCGCGGCGGGATTCGAGTTCGCCGGCTTTTACGTGACCGATGAGTTGGCCATCTTTTTCAAAAGGTTCGCTCTTGTATCGACAATCTTCACGATTGTCCTCGCGCTCGAGTATTTGCCTGTCGTCCAGCGCTTCATCCCGGCCAGCCAGCCCGGAGCCGGTCTCGGTGAGTTCCTGATTCTCCCCGTCTTCACCTGTGCGGGGCTCATGTGGATGGCCTCCGCGGCGGACTTCATCATGATCTTCTGCGCCCTCGAGTTGGTCACGATTTCCTTCTACGTGCAGGTGGCCTACATGAGGCGGAGCACGGCCAGCCTCGAAGCCGGTACGAAGTATCTGGTCCTTGGCGCACTGTCCACGGGTTTTCTTGTTTACGGAATCACATGGATTTTTGGAATGACCGGCCAGACCGCTCTGGCACGCATCGGTGAGAATCTCGCGATTATTCCCGAGGCAAACCACAACGGCGTCATGTTCGGTTTGGCACTCATCCTCGTGGCGCTCGGATTCAAAATCGCCGCGGCCCCGTTCCAGTTCTGGGTGCCGGATGTCTACCAAGGTGCACCGACACCGGTCACCGCGTTCCTCTCCGTCGGCTCCAAAGCGGCTGGCTTCGTGATCCTCGTGCGAGTGCTGGAACCCTTCCTCCGTGTTCCCGCGATTCAGGAAAAGCTCCTTCCCGCACTCGTTCTGCTCGCGGCCCTTACGCTTCTCTACGGCAACCTCGCCGCGATGCCGCAGACAAACCTGAAGCGACTCCTCGGCTACTCCAGCATTGCTCACGCCGGCTACATCCTGGTCGCCGTTTCAAGTGTCGGTGCCCCCATGTCAGGTCCGGCCCTGGTGTTTTACCTTTTCGGATACCTGCTCACGACCTTTCTCGCCTTTCTCGTGCTTGTCCCCGTCGCGCAGGCATCCGGCGGCGACGACATCTCGCACTTCAACGGACTGGCCAAACGCTCCCCGTTCCTCGCCGGAGCAATGCTGCTTGCCATGGTATCCCTCGCCGGTCTTCCATTCACCGTCGGATTCCTCGGCAAGTTTTTCGTTTTTGAGGCCGCCCTCCAACAACAGCACTACGGTCTTGCCCTCATCGGTGTGATCACCGTGGCGGCAGGCTTCTATTACTACCTGAAAGTCGTCCGCGCGATGTATTGGATGCCAGCCCAGGAGGACGCTCCCGCGATCGCCACGGCCCCGTTGTCCCGAGCGGTGATTCTCCTCCTCGCCGCGGCAATTCTCTTTTTCGGAATCTTCCCCCAACCGATTCTCGGGCTCTTCCGCTGATTCGCGATGCCGATCGTCGACCTCCCCCTCGACCAACTCCGGAGCTACCGGGGCATCAATCCGAAGCCGGATGACTTCGATTCGTACTGGAGCCGGGCACTGGCAGAGCTGGATGCGACGGACCCCGAGCCGGAGTTTGTTCCACGCAGCGAGCCCTCCACCCGCTCTGCCGAGTGTTTTGATCTTTTCTTCACGGGTGTCGGAGGGGCACGCATTTACGCGAAGTATCTGCGACCGGCCACGCGCGGGGGAAAACTTCCTGCCATCCTGCAGTTTCATGGATACGGGGGATCCGGCGGTGACTGGACAGAAAAGCTCGGCTATGTCGCCGAGGGATTCTGCTACGCAGCGATGGATTGCCGGGGTCAAGGCGGCCTGAGCGAAGACGTCGGTGGCGTGAAGGGCCCCACGCAAAACGGCCACATCATCCGTGGACTCGATGATCCGAATCCCGACCGCCTGCTTTTCCGCCAGATCTTCCTCGACACGGTGCAGCTGGGACGTGTCGTCCGCAGCCTCAATGAAGTCGATGCGGAGAATGTCTCGTGCTGGGGCGGATCGCAAGGTGGCGCTCTGGCTCTCGCCTGCGCCGCTCTCGATCCGGGCATCCGACGCTGCGTCTCGGTGTTTCCGTTCCTCTCCGACTTCCGCCGCGTCTGGGAGATGGACCTCGCGAAAGATGCCTACGCCGAGTTGCGGAACTTTTTCCGGAGCTTCGATCCCCTTCACGCACGTGAAGAGGAAATCTTCACGAAGCTCGGCTACATCGATGTGCACCACCTCGCACCCCGCATCCGTGCGGATGTCCTTATGGTGATCACGCTGATGGACACCATCTGCCCTCCGTCGACCCAGTTCGCGGCCTACAATGCCATCTCCTCGCCGAAGAGATCGCTGATTTACCCGGATTACGCGCACGAGAACTTGCCAGGTGCTCCGGACGCGATTTTTGCCCACCTCACCCGCGGCAATCTTCGCTGAGGAGCGGCTTTTCGATTGATCTGCCCGCGTGACGGTCGGAACATTGCGAAATGTTTACCAATCCGATTGTTTTCGAGCCCATCGCCATGGAGCGTGTCTGGGGGGGGCGGCGGTTCGAGAGCCTGCGAGGAAAGCCTCTTCCGCAAGGAACGCCGATCGGAGAGCTTTGGGAGGTCGTCGACCGTGACGATGCACAGAGCGTCGTGCACAGCGGGGAGTTCGCCGGAAGAACCCTCGGCGATCTCTGGAGGAACCGGCGGGCGGACGTTTTCGGCGACGACTACATGGATGATCCGCATCCGCGTTTTCCCCTGCTCGTCAAGCTGCTCGACGCACGGGAGCGCCTCTCGGTTCAGGTTCACCCGCCCCAGCATTTGGCCGAATCCCTGCAGGGTGAACCCAAGACGGAAGTTTGGTATTTTCTGGATTGTCTGCCCGGAGCGCGCATTTATGCGGGTCTCCGCGAAGGGGCCACTCGGGAGGAGTTCGACAACCTCCTCCGCGCAGGGCGTGTCGAAGAAGTCTTGCATGAGATTCCTGCCTTCACCGGGGAGAGCATCTTCATTCCCAGCGGTCGCCTGCACGCCATCGGCGAAGGCAATTTGATCGTCGAGGTCCAGCAGAACAGCGACACGACCTATCGCGTCTTCGACTGGAATCGCACGGGTCTGGACGGCAAACCTCGTGCGCTCCACATCGACGAGTCCATGGCCTCCATCGACTTCGCGGATTTCGAGCCCCGTCTCAAGCCGGCTGCGGACACACTGGTCGCGGACTGCGAGTTTTTCCGCGTCGAGAAAGTCGCTCTCACGGCTCCGCTCGATCTCCGGCCCGAGGGCCGTTTCGCTCTGGTCACCGTTCTCTCGGGGGAGGTCTCCTGCGGCACGGATCATTTCCAGACAGGGCAGTTTTTTCTCATTCCCGCCGCCTCGCTTCATCCGGATGTCGTCCCGCAGGGCACCCGGGCCGAGGTTCTTGTCACGACGCTTCCGGTGCTGTAGCCGCCCTCGCGCTGCATCGCGCCTTGCAAGCTCCGCCGGGCTCGCCATTCTTTCCGCCATGTCCCAAGGCATCTGTTACCTCGTGGGGGCCGGTCCGGGTGACCCGCTCCTCCTGACGCTCAAAGGCCGCGCCTGCCTCGCCCGTGCCGACGTCGTTGTTTATGACTACCTGAGCAATCCCGAGCTGCTCCGCCACGCCCCGGCTCAGGCTTCAACGATTTACGCAGGAAAAAAAGCAGGCCAGCACACGCTCACCCAAGAGGAAATCAACGCCCTGCTTGTCGAACACACTCAGGCAGGAAAGGTCGTCGTCCGTTTGAAAGGCGGCGACCCCTTCATCTTCGGTCGCGGCGGCGAGGAAGCCGAGGCTCTGGTGGCCGCCGGATGCGCCTTCGAGATCGTGCCGGGAATCAGTTCCGCCATCGGAGGTCCGGCCTATGCAGGCATTCCCGTCACTCACCGCGCTCACAACACGATGCTCACGCTGTTCACCGGACACGAAGATCCGACAAAGGGCGTCCAGGGACTGGATTACGCCGCTGTCGCCCGGGCACCGGGAACCAAAGTCATGCTCATGGGCGTGGAGCGACTGTCCCCGATCACCGAGGGCCTCTTGCGCGAAGGGATGGCAACGGAGACGCCTGTCGCACTCATCCGCTGGGCGACAACCGGAGCGCAGGAGACGCTCACAGGAACGCTCGCCACCATTGCCACAAAGGCGACAGAGGCGGGCTTCAAGGCTCCGGCCGTCGCCGTGTTCGGAGATGTGGTCTCACTGCGAGGAACCCTGAACTGGTTTGAAACCAAGCCGCTTTTCGGCAAGAGCATCGCCGTCACACGCACCCGCCAGCAGGCAGGCGAATTGGTCGAAGCCCTGCGCAGCCTGGGTGCCGATGCTTACGAACTTCCCACCATCCGGATCGAACCGGCTCCCGATAAGCGGGCGTTTTACGAGTTGGTCGTCGATGCGCACAGTTACGACTGGCTCATTTTCACAAGCCCGAACGGTGTTGACGCATTTTTCAAGGCCTTCTTCGAACTCTACCGGGACGCCCGTGAGATCGGTGGCGTGCGCATTGCAGCGATCGGCCCGGCCACGGCTGCCCGCGTGAATGCCTTCCACCTCGCTGTCGACATCCAGCCGGAGAAATACGTCGCCGAGGAAATCGTCGCCGCTCTGTGCAAAGAGACGAGCGTCGAGAATGTGAAAATTCTCCTCGCCCGCGCGGAGGGGGCACGGGAGGTCCTTGCCACGGAACTCACCCGCCTTGGGGCCATCGTCGATGAAGCCGTGGCCTATCGCACCGTTCCGGAAACCGAGGACGTCTCGGGCGGTATCGCGCGCTACCGCGAGCGCGGAGCGGACATCGTCACGTTCACGAGTTCCTCAACGGCCGAGAATTTCCACGCGCTCGGTCTTCCGGTTCCCGCGGGCGTTCTTTACGCGAGCATCGGTCCGGTAACATCCAAAACCATGCACCGACTCGGCTTCGAGGTTGGCATCGAGGCAGAGCGTCACGACATTCCCGGACTCGTGGAAGCGATTCGCTCGCACTGTGCCGGACGTTGACAAGATGCATCCGCAACCGGATGATTGTGCGTAATGGATCGCGAGACAATTGAACGAATGATTGCCGATCTTGAAAGCTTCGGGGCTTCAGATGCCCCTTCCGACGAGCCAGTCACCACCCGAATCCGTGAACTCGGAGCGGACTACCTCATCGCGGCGAGTCCCCGGCGAGAGGCCCCCGAAGGACTCTTCTCCTCCGTGATGTCCCGGATCGAGTCGGAGCCGCCTCGCGTTCGCACCGATGCCTCCGGTCACGTCGTCGAGATCAATCCTGCCTTTTCCGGACTTTGCGGATATTCCTTTGAGGAAATCAAGGGGCGCAAGCCGGGGGCCCTCCTTCAAGGCCCGGATACAGAGCCGGAGTGCATCGAAATCATCCGCGATGCCGTACGCCGGGGAGTGGCGTGCACGACTGAAATGCTGAATTATCACAAAGACGGCTCGCGCTACCGTGTCCTCATTCGCATCGAGCCTCTCCGCGATGCTTCCGGGGCGCTCACGGGATTTCAGGCTACCGAGACGAAGCTCTGATTTTTTCCAGCGCGGAGTCCAAAACCGCAAAGTCCTTTTCACCGTGGACTGCAGAAACGGTGAACCGCAGCCGGGCTGTGCCTTTCGCCACTGTCGGGTATCTGATCGCTGGCACAAGTGCTCCACTTTCGAAAAGCCTCTGGGAGAGTGACAATGCGGCGGTCTCCTCTCCGATGATCCATGGCAAAATCGCCGCACAGGGTGCGGCGGCACCCAGAGCGGTTGCCAGGCGGGCCATGTTGGCCCCCAACTTTTTTCTTAGGTTCTCACCTTCGGTGCCCTTCACGATTTCGAGGGCCGCTTTTGCAGCCGCAGCTACGGGAGCCGGCGGTGCCGTCGAGTAAATGAAGCTCCGCGCACGGTTCACAAGATAGTCGCGGAGGACAGCGCTCCCGGCGATGTAGGCCCCATGGCTCCCGAGCGCCTTGCCCAGAGTTCCCATCTGCACATCGATCCGATCCGCAACCCCCTCTTCCTCCGCCAATCCCCGCCCCCCTCCGCCAAGCACTCCGACGCCATGTGCCTCATCAAGAAAAAGCCATGCCCCGAATCGTTCAGCCAAACAAACAATTTCCCGAAGCGGAGCGGCATCACCGTCCATGCTGTAGATCGACTCGACCACGACGAGACAGCGGGCTTGCGGATGCTTCTGTCGTGCCCACGCGAGATGGCTTTCAAGTTTCTCCAAATTGTTGTGGGGAAAGATGCGGAGCACCGCCCCGGAAAGGCGCGCGGCATCGACCAGACAGGCATGCGCGAGTTTGTCGAGAATCACGACATCCGAACTCCCGCACAAGGCGGGAATTGTTCCGAGTGCCGCGGCATAGCCGCTGGAAAAGCCCAGCGCGGCTTCCGTTCCTTTGAAGGCCGCCAGCGCGGCCTCGAGTTCCTCATGGGCGCTCAACGTTCCGCAAACCAAACGTGATGCCCCGGTCCCGAAGCCGCCGCGATCCCACTCCGCAAGCGCTGCCTCTTTCAAGGCCGGATGCGCTGCGAGGCCGAGATAGTCGTTCGAAGAGAAATTCGTGAAGGCACGACCCTCTACAACAACCCGGGGGCCTTGGGGAGTCGTGACCTCGCGGAGCCGACGCCTGAGATTTCTCCGCGAGATGTCTTCAAGCGCATCACCGAGCACTCTGTCGAGGGCCGCGCCCATCAGGTCCCGGCAATAAGTTCGCACATCTCCCGAACAGCCGCCTCGATTCCGACGGCAACCGCCCGCGAGACAATAGAGTGGCCGATGTTCAATTCCTCGAGCCCCGGAAGGGCGAGGATCGGTAGGATGTTCACATAGTTCAGTCCGTGCCCGGCGTTTACCCGGAGCCCCTTGGCCTGTGCCCGTGTGGCCCCTGCACGCAGACGGGTAAGTTCCGCCTCGCGGGCCGCTCCGCTCGCATTCGCATACGCTCCGGTGTGCAGTTCGACAAACTCAGCACCCAGCACGGCAGCGGCATCGATTTGTGCCTCATCCGGATCAATGAAAAGGCTCACCCGGATGTCCCGACCCCGCAGCTTGGCTACAATCGGGCGTAGTTCAGCGAGTTGCCCGGCGCAATCGAGACCGCCTTCCGTCGTCACCTCGCGGCGGTGCTCCGGGACGAGACACACATCCTGAGGCAGGATTTCGAGTGCAATGCGCACGATCTCGGGGGAGATTCCCATTTCGAGATTGAGTTTGGTCCGCACACTTTCGCGGAGCCGGACAATGTCCCTGTCCTGCACGTGGCGGCGATCCTCACGCAAGTGAGCGGTGATTCCCGACGCGCCGGCCCGTTCGGCGGCAAGGGCGGCCTCCACAGGATCTGGCTCCGCGTTGAAATTGTCGGGATCCTCGCGGTAGCGGGCCTGCCGCAACGTGGCGACGTGGTCAATGTTGACTCCGAGGGATGGCATGCGGCGGAGTTTCGCGCCGGATCCGTCTCGCCGCAAGCACGGCCTCGAGGAATGCCCGCGCTCCGTCCAGGGGCTTCACCTTCGATCCCTTCACATCCGACCATTCGACAGGCAGTTCCCGCAGGGCGAACCCCATTTGCTCGGCCAATACCACGACTTCCACATCGAATCCAAAGCCATCCTGCCTCACCCGGGAGAAGATCGGCTTTACCGCCGCCCGCCGGAAGGCCTTGAAGCCGCACTGGGTGTCGGACAGGTGGGTGACCCCACAAAGACGGAGAAGCTTGTTGAATGCCCGGCCCGAGGCTTCGCGGAGGAACGGTTGCCGCACGGGCAGTATGCTCTGCGGATGCCTTCGACTGCCGATGAGCACATCGCCCGCAGGATCGCCATCCATCACCGCGAGAAACTCCCCGACGCACCGCAAAGGGACACTCAGATCGGCGTCCATAAAGAAAACCACGTCGCCCCGCGCGGCCAGCATACCCGTTTTCACTGCAAACCCCTTCCCGCGCGGCACTGGATTTTCGATCACGCAGAATCTCGCGTCCTGCCCCGCTGCCTCCCGTGCCGCCTCGGCCGTCCGGTCCCGGCCGGGTTCCACCACAATCAAAAACTCCCACGCCTGGTGCGGGAAAGCCTCCTTTATTGCACGGATCGAAGGCGGGAGCCTCAGCTCTTCCTCCCGGGCCGGGATGACGATGCTGACGAGTGGGGCTTGATCCGGCATAGGGCTGGCGGTTATCCCAAACCGGTGTTCGTTCGCATGTCAAAGCTCCCTTTGCCGGAGATCACGATTCTTGTTCTCGCCGTGCTCCTGCGCGTGTGGCTGATCGAGATCAAGCCCCCGCACTTTGACGAAGGGGTTAATGGATGGTTTGCGGACCAAATGACGGCGAACGGATTCTACCGCTACGATCCAACGAACTACCACGGACCGCTTCACTTCTACGCTGTCTTCCTTTCCCAGACACTCTTCGGCCGTGAAGTGTGGGCGCTCCGGTTGCCTGCGATCCTTGCCAGTCTCCTCTGCGTGGCGGCCATGCTTCGTTTCCGGGCCTTTTTCGGGGCGGGGATCGCGCGTCTGGCCGCGTTGGCGATGGCAGTTTCTCCCGCGTTTGTTTTTTACGGGCGCTATTCGATTCACGAGTCGTGGCAGGTTCTATTCTCCATCCTCCTTTTGCAGGGCCTTCTCGATCTGTGGAAAAACGGATCCCGCTCGGGCTTGTTCCTGACCGTGTTGTCCTTCACGGGACTTGTCCTCACCAAAGAGACCTACATCCTGCATGCAGGGTGTTTTGCAATCGCGGCAGGTGTCCTTTGGGCGTGGCAAAAGGTGCTCCCCTCCTCACCCGCCTGCGTGGTAGCGCCGAGGCGATGGACGCGTGAGGACCTTGTCTTCGCCATGGCTCTCGGGATTTTCACGGTCGTGTTTTTTTACTCGGGAACATTTCACGATTTCCGTGCCGTTGCAGGTCTCTACCAGACGTTCGCCGCCTGGTTCGAAACAGGAGTCAAAGCCGGAGGACACGAGAAAACGACTTACGATCTTGTGGGTCCACTGAACTGGTATTGGGTCGCTCTCATGCTGCGCTACGAGTGGCCTGCGCTCTTCGGACTGGCTGCCTGTATCCGATATGTTTTTCCTTCGGATGCCCGCCTGCGCTACATCGCGATCGCCGGTGGAGGCGTCCTGCTGGCCTATTCGATCATTCCGTACAAGACACCGTGGTGCATCATTTCGATCCTCTGGCCTTTTTACCTCACCGGTGCCGCTGCCGTTCTGGAGTTTGGTGAGCGTCTCGGCCGTCGCATGCTCATCACGGCGCTTGCGGCGGTGGCGATCTCCGCCTCCCTCGTTCCGTGCGTAAGGCTGAATTTCCGGGATTTCACCGATGACTCGGAGCCCTACGTCTACGTCCAGACGTACACAGATATCGCCGAACTTACCGGTCCCCTCCTCCGCGAAGCCAAACAGCGCCCGGCGGCCTATCATTTGCCCGGCATCATCGCTCTCGAAAGCTACTATCCTCTTCCCTGGATACTTGGGGATTTCACACGCATCGGTTACTTCAACCAGGCCAACCCGCCTGCCGATTGGAATTCCGCCTTTCTTGTCATTCCCACGGCCAAGGAAGCCGAGGTCGAGCCCCTGCTGAGGGGCAATTACTTCAAGAAACGCTTCCACCTGCGGAGTGCGCAGGACGAGTGCACTGTTTACTTCGATGCCGCATTGTTCGCATCCCAGTGCTCCGACGAGCCCGAATCCTTCCCGAAATGATCCGACTCTGCACCGGACTCCTGCTTTTTGTCGCCACCTCGGCCGTTTCGGGAACTTTGCTGGCGCTGCTTCTCGGAGGCCTCTCCCCGGCGACCGGCCTAGTCGCTTTGCTTATCGGCGCACTCGTTGGATGCCTCGGGGCGAGAGCCACGCCCCGCGATGTCACACTGGCCCCGGACGCCTGGGACTGGACGCTGCTGGCTGTTTTCACCCTGGCTTCGCTCCGGGCGTTCCTGTGGCTTATTTACCCCGCCGCCGACACATGGAGGGTCCTTTCGCCGAACAACCTCGGGGACATGGCACTCCATCTGCAATTCATCCGCTACTTTGCCTCGGGCATTCCCTTCTGGCCGGAGAGCCCGATTCTCGCAGGCGTTCCGCTCACTTATCCGATTGGAACGGACTTCTTTAACAGTCTCCTGCTGGTCGTGGGGGTTCCGGTCGAACGCGGCCTTATCTGGTGCGGTTTGGGAGGAGCATTTCTGACCGGCTTCTTCTTGTGGCGTTGGGGACGTGCCTTCGGGATCGCCGCATTGCTCTTCAACGGCGGAATCGCCGGCTTCGCGTTTTTCGCAAGTGGAGTGTTCGATGATTTCCAGTCAAAACTTGCCTGGAAGAATCTCTTCCTTTCGATGTTCGTAACCCAGCGCGGCCTCCTCTTTGCACTTCCGGCGGGACTATTGCTCTGCACCACCTGGCGACGTGAAGCCGGCGGCGGACCGCCGGTGGTTCCGCGATGGATCCAAGGCATTCTCTATGCGTCGCTGCCGCTGTTCAGCATTCATGCCTTTCTTTTCCTCAGCATCCTTGCGGCGGTCTTGTTTTTACTGGCCCCTGCTCTGCGGCGCCCGCTGTTCGTTCTTGTCGGCGCTTGTTTCGTACCCGCCACGTGGCTCGTGTGGCTTGTCACCGGGAAGTTCGCCGCCGCGTCTTCGGGAATCCGCTGGCTGCCGGGCTGGATGCAGGATGGCGCGTTCTTCTGGCTTTTGAATTTCGGAGTCAGCCTGCCCCTGATGCTTTTTCTTTTTCTGAGAGCTTTCCACAACGCCGAGGCCCGGCCGTTCGTCCTGACATCCGCCATAACGTTTGCGGCGTGCTTTCTTTTCGCCTTCGCGCCTTGGGAGTGGGACAATATGAAGCTGCTCTTGTGGGCTTGGTTGATTGCTGCGCCGTGGCTGTGGTCGCTGGTTTTGGATCCCCTTCCTCCGGTGGTTAAGGGCGGTCTCTGCGCACTGTTGTTTTTTTCCGGCGCGGTCAGCCTGATCGGAGGACTCGACGGACGGCATGGCTACACTCTGGCGAAACGCTCCGAACTCGCCACAGCGGAGGAAACGCTTGCGCCGGTGCAGGCGGGCGAACGCGTGTTGATCACGCCGGACTACAACCATCCCGCCATCCTGCTGGGGTATCCCGTCTTCTGCGGCTATGAGGGCCACCTGTGGAGTCATGGGCTGGATTATCGCCAGAAGTGGGCGGCCCTCCAGGATGTGCTCACACTCAGGGAAGGTTGGTACACAACCGCGCGGGGGCTCGGAGTGGATTGGGTCTACTTGGACGGCCCTCCAGCGTCCCTCGTCCGAACATCCGACCCTAGGGATACACCCGCGCCACCCGGGCCTTGATTCCCGTCAAGACGTCCCAGGCAATGGTGCCCGCACGGGTGGCGAGTTCTCCGGCAGAGATCGAGAGTCCGTCCTTCGTGCCGATCAATATCGCCTCATCTCCTTCGGAAATCTCCGGAGCGGCATCGAGGTTCACGATGATCTGATCCATCGTCACGCGGCCAAGCACCGGGCAAAGAGCCTTTCCGGCAATCACGCAGGCCCCGCGACCGGAAACACTGCGGGGAAATCCATCGGCGTACCCGACCGGCAGCAGACCCGTACGCATCGGCGCAGGCGTCACAAACGTGCGTCCGTAGCTCACGCCCCGCCCCTCCGGCAGCGTGCGCACCAGGGTGAACCGGGCTTTCCACGTCAGCACAGGGCGAAGATTGTTCTGGAAGGCCGGTATGGGCGAACTCCCATAGAGGGCCAATCCCACACGGACAATATCCGCCGCGTGCCCGGCGAACCCGTGGATGCCCGCGCTGTTCAGGGAATGCACCTTCGCATGGGGTACGAGATGGCGCGCCTTTTCCACGAGGCAGGAAAACTCCTCAAGCTGGCGCTTGGTGAAGATTTCATCCTCGTCCGAAACGGGGAGATGCGTGGAAATGCTGTGAACGTCCAGCCCCTCCGTCACAACAGCGGCCAATTCCTCGAGGGCGGTTCGAGGTTCGGCTCCGGCGCGCCCCATCCCCGTATCAATCTTGAAATTCAGCCGGGCTCCTCGCCCGAAAGCCCGGGCTTCACTCGCACTGGAAACCGTCACGATCACCCCCCGACGCGTGGCCTCTGCCCGCTCGGAGGGCAGACAGGGGCTCAAGAGCATAATGTCGCGACCCGTATCCGCCGAGGCGATGCCCACGGCCTCGCAAAGGTTTGCCACGCCGAAAATTCCGGCCTCGGGAGCGAGGGCCCTCGCCGTCGCAACCGCTCCGTGTCCATAGGCATCGGCTTTCACCACGGCAAGCAGTGTGCACGCCGGCCCGACGCGTTCACGGATGACGGCAAGGTTGTGAGAGAAGGCAGCTGGGTCTATTTCCACCCAACTCCGCAGAGTGGGATCGACTTCGAAACGTGGCATTTGCACCGCATCCTCCCCCGAGCGCGGGATCGATTCCAAGCCTTCACTTCAGGGAATCCTGAGAGCAGTTGCGCGGACCCCCGGACACGTGTATCTCTCCCGCATGAAATGTCCGCGAGATGGTGAGGATTTGATCACGAAACTCTACGAGGGCCATGGCCGCTTCCATGTTGAGATTTGCCCGAAGTGCCACGGCATTTGGTTCGACGAAGGGGAATTGAACCGCGTTCTTCCCGAACTCACGGTCCGGATCGAGGGCATGAAATGGAAAGCCGCTCCGGAATCCCACTCCCGTGTGATCTCTCCGAAGTCCGGCGCGCTCTGCGAAGCGCTCCAACTGGATGTGGCCGAGGGCTTGATCGTGGACAGGGACCCCGTTTCGGGAGGCTACTGGGTCGATGGCGAGGAACTTGAGCATTTGAAACAGTTCGCCCAGACCGCGTGCACCGAGACGCGCGAGCATGTCGACTTCATTGCTCAGCAGATGGCCGAGATGGGCTATCACCATTGAACGTTCCGAGAAACCGTTGGACAACTTCCCCCGCCTCCGTAAATTCGCGCTACAATGTGGAGAAACCCCGTGCGCATCCTCGGCCTTGTCGCCCTTGCCGCTGTTTTCGCGGTCTGGCTGGCCCTTGGAGCGGACCGGGGATGGACAAAAACCTCCGTGGCTACCATGCACACCGACGAGGTCACTGGAATTGATTATCCCGTGATTGAAAACCGCTTCGTCCCTGGCATCGATTTTCTCGCTCTGGGCTCTCTCGGAGCGTTTGCTCTGGTCGCTGTTTCGTTTTTCCCAATCCCATCCAAACCATGAAAACCCGCCTCCTCCTCGCAACCGCCCTCACTGCCGCAACCACAGCGTACGCCCAGCCACTCACCTTCGACTTCAAGGATCCAAAGGGAGTCAACAACATCGTGTTTCAACTCGACGCCCCGCTGGAAAGCATCAATGGGACGGCAAATGGAATCAGCGGAACGGTCACTGCGGATCCAGCGAACCCGGCCGACATCAAGGGGCGGATCGTGGTGGCCTCCGAAACACTGCACGTGCCGAATCCTGTGATGAAGGAACACCTTCACGGAGAGAAGTGGCTCAATGTGACCGTCCACCCCGAAATCACCTTCGAGTTGAAGGAAGTCTCCAACGTCAAGCGGGACGGAGACTCCGGCACGGCCGACGTGAAGGGAACATTCACCTTGAATGGTATTTCCAAAGATCTGACCGTTCCGGTGCGTGTGACTTATCTGCCCGGAAAACTGAAAGCCCGTGGCGGCGACGTGGAAGGCGATCTTCTTGTGGTGCGTTCGAATTTCACAGTGAACCGCAGCGATTTCGGAATCCAAGCCGGTCAGAATACGGACAAGGTTGCCGAGGAGATCGCGATCTCCCTCAGCCTCGCCGGAGCTTCCCCGAAACCCTGAGGCACCACCTTACTGCTCGGAATAGTTCCAGAGCAGGCCACCATCAACAATCACCGTCGTACCGGTGATGTAGTCGGCATCGCTTGAGGCAAGAAAGGCCGCCACTCCGGCAACGTCCGTGCCTGTGCCCAGACGGTTCAGGGGGATATTGCCGAGCAGGGCCTTCAACAGATCCGGGGAATTCAGGAGCTTTGTATTGATAGGAGTTTGGATCGCCCCGGGCGCGATGTTGTTGACCGTGATGCCCAGCGGGGCCAGTTCGATCGCAAGGTTGCGGCAGAGCATTTTCAGAGCTCCCTTACTGGCGCAGTAGGAAGAGAAATGCGGAAACGGCAACTCCTCATGCACCGAGCTGATGTTGATGATTTTCCCCGGACGCTTTGTGGCGCGCAGGTGATTCACGAAATCCTGCGTCAGGAAGAACGTCCCCCGAAGGTTGATGTTCATGACAAAGTCGAAATCGGCTTCGGTCACATCCCAAAAATCGGCATGCCGCTCCACGCCGGCGTTGTTCACAAGAATGTCGATCTTCCCCAGAGCCTCGACGCCCTGTTGAACCAGCCTGCGGTCGTCAGCAGTGTTTGCCAGATCGCCGCCGAGCACGAAGGCCTTGCGTCCCAGAGTCTCGATTTCCGTCTTGGTCTCGAGAGCGCCGGCATTGCCGGGGCGGTCGTCGATGAGGATGTCTGCACCTTCCTGTGCAAGGCGAAGGGCGATGGCCTGCCCGATACCTTGGGCGCTTCCGGTTATGAGTGCGGTTTTTCCTTCGAGTTTCATGATTTTAGGATGGTGTGGTGTTTGTAGAGAGTGGAGGCCCGTTCCTGCCAGATGCCTTGGATCTCCTCCAACGTCCTCCCCGCAGTCTCGGGAAGCATGCCGAAAGTGAAGAGGAAAGAAAGGCTCGTGATCAGGCAAAAGACAAAGAAGGCATTCGACTCACCCACAGCGAGGCTGAATGCGGGAAATGTGGCGGACACGGCGAAATTCGCCAACCAGCTGGCCAGCGTCGCGATTCCCATGGCCGGCGCGCGCACGGCGGGCGGATAGATCTCTGCGATCACCAACCAGATGCACGGCCCTGGGCCGAACGCAAAAAACGCGATATAGAGCAGAAGCGCAGCGAGAATGATCCATCTGGAAGCGGCGACACCTTCGGGCAGCGAGAAACCGAATCCGAGGAGCGCCAGAGACACCGCCATGCCGCCGAGCCCCCAGAGGAGAAGGGCCCGCCGTCCCATATGGTCGACTGACCTCGAGGCGACGAAGGTGACGACCGTCAGCAGTGCGGCAAGTGCGAGATCATCCCAAAGGCTTTGCCCGGCTACAGAAAACCCTGCGCGCGTGAAGATATCCGGCGCGTAATACATCACGGCATTGATCCCTGTGATCTGCTGGATGAGAGCCATTCCGATACCGACGACGAGGGCGAGTTCGACAGCAGGACGCCGAAAGGCCGCAGGGCCGACTCGCATCGCCCCTTGCCGCCGCGGGATCCACTCCGGGCTCTCTGGCATGAACAGCATACCCGCAAGAAGGAGCGCACCGGGCACAAGACCCGCCGCCATGATGACCCTCCAGGCCGAGGTGCCAGCAAGGAACGCCACACTGATTCCGCAAACGATGCCAAAGACCACGGCAAGTTGGAACAAAGCCAGATTGGCGCCCCGCCGCGCGGGATCGGACACCTCGGAGATGTAAAGTGGAGCAATCGTCGACGAGGCTCCGATGGCCAGCCCGGCGAGGGCCCGCCCCGCGAGCAACATTCCCAGCGAGGATGCAAAGACCTCCATGGCGACTCCGGCCAGAAAAACAGAACCGCAACCCACGAGGGCTCGCTTGCGACCGAGACGATCTGCCACGGGTCCGCCAGCGAGCGCACCCGGCATGGCTCCCAAGAGCACCATCGCCGTAACCATTCCCTGCCAAGCTTCAGGCACTCCGAAGTGCGCCGAGATCGCGGCGGCTGCATTCGAGATTCCGCCGGTATCGAAACCTTGGATGAGTCCGCCGCAGGCTGCGAGCCAGACTGCAACCCCGGGAATCGGGCGACTGCGTTCCATCACGATCAAAGCGGCCTTTCAGCGGTGTGAATCTGGCGCGCCATTTTCGCGACGAGCGCCGTCCATCCCGTCTGGTGACTCGCTCCGACTCCCGCTCCGTTGTCTCCATTGAAGTACTCATTGAAGAGAAGAAGGTCTCTCCAGTTCGGATCCTTCTGGAAAACGTCGACGCCACCTGCAAAGGGACGCCGACCTTCCCCATCCGGAAGAAAAATCCCGACAAGGCGACGCTCCAATTCGATGGAGATTTCCCAAAGTGTTTTCTCCACGCCGCTTCCCGTCGGAAACTCGACTTTGAACGAATCGCCAAAATAGAAGCCGAACTTCTGCAGCGATTCGATGAGCAGGTGATTCATCGGCATCCAGACGGGCCCGCGCCAGTTGGAGTTACCCCCGAACATCGCAACCGGGCTGTCGGCGGGACTGTAGGCCAGCGTTTCCGTCCGGTCCCCTTCCGTGAAGGTGTAGGGATGTTCCAGGTAATGGCGTGAGAGAGCACGAATCCCATGCGGAGAGAGAAACTCGCTTTCATCGAAGAGCCGTTCACACACCCTGCGGAGGCGCTCCGGCGGAACGAGCGAAACCAACAATTTGCCGTCGACTTCCCTTCCGATATGGTGAAGTTGGTCGAGCATGTGGGGCCGGTGCCTGGCGAACCATTGCATCCTGCGACGCAGAAGGGGAAACATTCTGGCCGTGTCGGCATCGAAGCTCTCGACCGCAAAAAGCGGCGTGAGACCGGCGAAGGAACGCGTCTTCAGGTAGGTGTGGGATCCGTCGGGACGCTTGAGCACGTCGTAGTAGAAACCATCTTCGTCGTCCCAGAGCGTATAACCGCTCGTACCCACGGCATTGACTGCTGCGGCAAGGTAAATGAAGTCGTTGAGGAACTTGTCCGCGATGTCCTCGTACTCAGGCTCGGTCTTGGCGAGCTCGATCGCGATGTTGAGCATGTTGAGGCAAAACATGGCCATCCACGCGGTCCCGTCGCTCTGCTCGATGCGGCTCCCGTCCGGAAGAGGATATCTCCTGTCGAAGACCCCGATGTTGTCCAATCCCAGGAATCCCCCCTCGAAGACATTGTCTCCTGTCTGGTCGACACGGTTTGCCCACCACGAATAGCTCATCAGGAGCTTGTTGAAGGCCTGCTTCAGATACGTCCGGTCTCCCTGCCCTTTCATTCCGCGCTCGATTGAAAAAATCCGCCACGTCGCCCAGCCGCCAATCGGGGGGTTGGCGTCCGACAAAGCCCACTCGTAGGCGGGTTGCTGGGCGCTTGGCGAGGTGTAGCGCTCCCCGCGCAAGATCATACTCTGACGCTTTGCGGTAGCGGGATCGATCTGAGTGAAGGCGACCGAATGAAACATCAGGTCCCATGCACAGAAGTAAGGATACTCCCACGAATCCGGCATCGAAATCACGTCATGGGCGTGGAGTTCCTTCCAGAAGCTGTTGCGTCCGCTCCATCTCTCGGGTGGCGGAGGCGGCATCGTCGGATCGCCCTTAAGCCACTGGATGACGGGATAGAGGTAGAACTTCTTGCACCAGAGGAGTCCCGCAAGAGCGCGGCGCTCGACATGCGCCAACTCGGCGGGCATCCCGGGATTCAGACGATCGTAGAAGTCCGTGCACTCGCGCTCACGGTCTGCGAACACCGCATCGAACCCCGCGCCGAAAGGATCGTGTTGCGGCGGACGGCACAGACGCACACGTACAGTCCACTCTCCCCCTGCGGGCACCTCGTTGGAGAAAACCGCTGCAGCCTTCGTTCCATAGTGGGAGGGGTTCACGGCCTCCTTGCGACCGTTCACGAGATATTCGTGGAAAGCATCCTTTACGAAAGCTCCCTTGTTCTCGGAACCGAAGACAGCAAGGTTGTTGGATTCGTTCTCTGTAAAGATCCACTCCCCCGCCCCCTCCGCATAAAGGTGATACTCCGGCAGGGCATCGGTATCGATCACCACAGCTCCCCCGCCAAGGTGCATCGACGGACGCGTCATCCCCTCCTCGCCCCACGACCATGTGTTCCGAAACCAAACTGTCGGGAGAATGTGGAGTGGTGCGGCTTCCGGCCCTCGGTTCACAGCCTGGATGCGGACACAGACGTCTTCGGGCGAGGCCTTGGCATATTCGACAAAAATGTCGAAGTAGCGGCCGTCGGCAAAGATCCCGGTATCGACGAGCTCGTACTCCGGCTCGAGGCGCGAACGCCTGGCATTCTCCTCGACGAGGTTCTCGTAGGGAAATGCCGAGTGCGGATACTTGTAAAGCCCGCGCATGAAACTGTGTGTGGGCGTGTTGTCGATGTGGAAAAAGTAGTCCTTGATGTCCTCGCCGTGATTGCCCTGAGGATTCGAAAGCCCGAAGGCGCGCTCCTTGAGCATGCGATCCTTGCCGTTCCAGAACGCCGGGGCAAAACACACCCGCTGGTCAACATCGGAGATCCCAAGGAGCCCATCTTCCCCCCATCGATAGGTGCGCGAGCGGGCATGCTCGTGGGTGAAGTATTTCCAAGCATCTCCATCCGCCGAGTAGTCCTCTCGCACGGTGCCCCACTGCCGGTCGCTCAGGTAGGGTCCCCACAAGCCCCAAGGACTGCGCCCTGCATCGCGCTCTTCGATTCGCACCTGCTCGGGATCGGTCGGCATGCCCCTTCACTCGCAAAGCGGCGCAGGTTTGTCACTCCGGAAACCTTGAACACGCCGTCACTCGCCGCCACGGTCCCGCGTCAGCCATGCGATCCCTATGCAAATCTCGTAGAGAACGTACATCGGTCCGCCCATGAGAAGCAGAGTGAGGATATCCGAGGTCGGCGTGATCACGGCGGCGATCACGAAAATGATGACGAGAGCAAACGCCCGTGTGCGAACCAAAAGCGCATGGTCCACGATACCCAGCCTCACAAGCAGGAGGACGACCAGCGGAAGCTCGAAAGCAAGACCGAAACCGATGAGAAACTGCGTGGTGAAAGAATAATACTCCCGCACCGTCCACGTCGGCTGCCAGCTCATTGAGCGCGCATCCTGGAAGAAGAACTCCAGAGTCTGGGGTAGAACCACAAAGTAGGCGAATGCGACCCCGCCAAGAAACAGCCCCATACCGATCAGCGCCGCAGGGATCAGTGCTTTCTTCTCCGCTGGCTTCAATGCAGGGAGAACGAACTGCGCGAGAAAATAGAGAATGAAGGGGAAAGCGACGACCATGCCGCCGTAGAAGGCGAGTTCGAGCGAGATCGTGAACGAATCGGCAACACCGAGGGACTGGAGATTCGCGGCACGGGTCGGATCAACGGCGACCAGCGGACGCTGCACCAGCGCGGCCAACTCGGTGCGAAAGAGAAAACACACACTCATCCCGGCGGCCAGGGCGATCGCCACCTTGATGAGGAGATTCCGAAGATCCTCGAGGTGCTCGAGGAAAGGCTTGGGCTCGTCGGTTTCCCGGAATTGGAAGATGTTCATGCGTCAAGAAACCCCCTCGCTGAAAGACGCGCGAAGATCGCCAGTGTGTTCGAATCTTGGATCAGCCCCCCGGCAACGGCCGTCCGCAGCTCAAGCGGGGAAAAGGCGCGGACCTCATGAATGGCTTCGTGGACATCCCGCTCCGGGGCCACGGGAGCAGGCCGGACGTCGCAAGCCAGATAGAGATGACAGCACTCGTCGGTGAATCCCACCGAGGAAAAAAGAACTCCCAGCGAGACAAGAGGTTGGTCGGTATGCACGCGGGCTTCCTCGGCGAGCTCCCTCCGTGCGGTTGCTTCCACATCGGGCGCATCGCACTGTCCCGCCGGAAACTCCCACATCTCCCTCATCACCGGCAGACGCTCCTGACGGATGAGGAGGTACGCCCCCTCGGGTGTGCGTGGAGCAACGACGGCAGCCACGGGACGAAGCGCAACGATCCACTCCAAGCCCTCCGGGCGACTCGGTGTGGCGACGGTCCGTCTCTCCACGCGGAGCCACGGAGACTCGCAGAGCGTGTCGGAATGCAGGATGCGCCAGCTCCCACTCACGAGACAGACTGCATCCACCGCTCGATTTCGAGCGCGACATTGTCGGGCGAAGGAGCTCCCACCGACTTCCGGGCGGCCAGGGCCGCATCGACACGGAAGGTGCGCGCGACGGTTTCCGCATCAAGAATCCCGGACGCTTCCTGAAAAACGGCGGGCGGAAGCTTGTCGAGAGGGACACCCTCGCGCTGGGCACGGGCAACCAACTTTCCAACCACCTCGTGGGCCTCGCGGAACGGCATTCCACCCTCGACCAGGCGGTCGGCCAGATCGGTCGCGAGAAGAAGCGGATCCGAGGAAGCCTCGAGAAGGCGCTCTCGGCGGAATTTCGCCGCGGAGAACATTTCAGCCAGGAGAGCAAGCGTGGCTTGGATCTGGTCCGCAGAATCGAAAACCGCCTCTTTGTCCTCCTGCATGTCGCGGTTGTAAGTGAGTGGCAGACCTTTCATGGTGGTAAGAAGGGCCACGAGATTGCCATAGAGCCGCCCCGTCTTGCCCCGGGCAAGCTCTGCGATATCCGGATTCTTCTTTTGCGGCATGAGACTCGACCCGGTCGTGTGCCTGTCGCTGAGTTCGATGAAACCGAATTCGGACGAAGCCCAGAGAATGACATCCTCACACAGTCTCGAAATGTGCATGCCGAGAATGGCGGAGGCTGCCAGAAACTCACAGGCGAAGTCCCGATCGGCCACCGCATCCATGCTGTTGGTGGTGACCCTCGAGAATCCCAATTCCGCCGCCACAAGCCCGCGGTCGAGACAAATCGTCGAGCCCGCGATGGCCCCCGAGCCGAGAGGAAGAGAATCCATGCGGCGCGCGGCGTCGGCGAAGCGCTGCCGGTCCCGGTCGAGCATCTCGACATAAGCCAAAAGATGATGCGCGAGCAGAACCGGTTGGGCGCGTTGGAGGTGGGTATACCCCGGCATCACCAAGGTCTTGTTCTCTGAGGCCAGGACAACAAGGGCGCGCTGCAGGAAGCGGATACCCCTCGCGACATCCTCACAAGCTGAGAGTATGTAGAGCCGGAAATCCAGAGCCACCTGGTCATTGCGACTCCGGGCCGTGTGGAGTCTGGCGCCCGCGGGACCGATCCGGCGGGTGAGTTCGGCCTCGATGTTCATGTGAACGTCCTCAAGCTCCTGCTGCCAGACAAAAGCCCCGGATTCGATGTCCTTTTCGATTCCGCGCAAGCCCTCCTCGATCTGCGAAAATTCGGATTCGGAGAGGATTCCGGCGCGCATCAAGGCGCGGGCGTGAGCGATACTTCCACGGATGTCGTGCGGGTAGAGCCTCCAATCGTAGGAAACCGACTGGCCGTAGCTCTTGAGGAGGTCGGATTGCTCCTCTTGGAATCTACCTTTCCACATCTCAGTCCGTTTCCCCGCTGTCGCGCTTGGAGCAGGCCCCGCGCGACTTCAACTCGTCGCAATGGGCCTCGATTTTGAGTGTTTTATTGGCCGGAGAAAACCCGAGTCGGCGTGTGATGCAGTTTTCGAGAAGCTCCATGTTCGTATCCTCGAACTCGATGATCTTTTTGCAGTCAACGCAAACGAGATGGTTGTGGGTCGGGTGCTCGAGGAAATTCGGGTCATACACTGCGGTGTCGCCACCGAGGTCCAGTTGACGGAGCAGCCCGCTCTCAACCATGAGGGGCAGCGTGCGATACACCGTTGCCCGCGAGACCGAGGCGTCGATCTCCCGTGCCATGCGCAGGAGTTCCTCCGCATTGAAATGTTCCTTGGTCGCGAAGGCGGCCTCGATGATGGCATCCCGCTGGGAGGTGCGACGCAATCCCCGCTCGGCCAAAAAACCGTGCAGAATCTCTTTCACACTTTCCCGTGAGGGTTCTTCCATTTCCGGAACGTATCCCAGCAATGAAAAAACGGAAGTCCGCTTTTGAGGAAAGCCCCTCCCGATCGTCCAAGGCACATCAGACGGGGGCTTGACCATCGCCCGCTCCTCTTCCAGCATCCGCCTTCCTTGAAGACACGCCTGAACCCCTCCGAGTGGGACATCTCGTTCCTGCGCGACAACACGACTGTGCGTTCCCGCCGATTCGGCATGACGGCCGAGGCGAAGACCGTGCACTACCCCATTCGCCTCCTGCGCTACTGGTTCGGCTATCAACTTCTTCGTGAAGAATGTCTCGCCTCCGCTCGGCCGCTGGATGTCGCCGAGATCGGTGTCCACAACGGTCAGATGCTGGAATTCGTCAAATCGGCTCCGACGGGCGTCCGGTGGGGGCGGTGGACCGCCGTTGATGCAGTCATGCTCCGCAGGAAACTGGAGCGAGTCGGCTATGAGGACTTCTTGGAGGGCAACCTTGAGGATCCCTCTTTCGTTCTCCAATCGGATTACGACACCGCCGTGCTTCTGCACGTCCTTGAGCATCTTCACGATCCCGAGGCGGTGGTGTGCCGGATCGCACAGGCGATCCGCCCGGGCGGATCACTGATCGGGGGGTTCCCAGTGCTTCCCGCCTGGCTTGCTCCGTTCCGTGAGCGTCAGGTCCGTCGCACGGCGGCCCCCATGGGGCATGTCAGCATTTTCTCTCCTCAGCGCGTGCGCGAAATGGCGAGCCGCGCAGGGCTTCACACGGAGTTCCTGAGCGGGGCCTTCTTTCTTCGAAGCAAAGGCAGTGCGCTCGAAAACTCGGCCGTCTGGATGCGGTTCAACCTTGCTTGGGGCCGCACCTTCCCTTGGTGGCCGGGGGAGGTTTACTGGCTTCTCCGCAAGCCGGACTGAGAAAGTCGGCTCTCCTCAGGTGGTCTGCCCGTAAACACCCTTCGATCCGTAGGCCGTATAGTAGCGGCCCGAGTAGGTATAGTAGCCCGGCTTGCCCTTCATCTGGTTGAGAATGATGCCGGCCGGTGGCTGGCCGACGCTGTGCAGGAGCCGGATGGCATGCACGAGGGATTTCTTCGGAGTTGAATGGGCACGGACGACAAGGCACGTGACATCCACCAAGCCGGCCAGCAGCAAGGTATCGCTCACGGCGAGTACCGGAGCGCTGTCTATCACAACGCGGTCGTACTTGCCTCTGGCCTCTTTGAAGATGCTCTCGAGCGTCTTGGTTGCCAGAAGCTCGGCGGGATTTTCCGAACGTCCGCCCGCTGTCAGGATGGAGAGGTTTTCCAGGTTTGTGGAATTCACGGCCTCGTCGAAGGGAACCATGCCGAGAAGCAGTTCCGTCGCCCCGGGAGAGCGGTTCTCATTGTAGAAAACCGATGAGACGCTTGGCTTCCGGAGATCAAGATCGATCAGCAAGGTCTTGAAGCCTTGCTGGGCAAGTGTGGCCGCGAAATTCGAGCTCGAGAATGTTTTGCCCTCGGAGGGCAGGGCGCTCGTGAAAAGAAAGACCTGTCGTTGGTTCTTGCCGGAAAGCAGGGCAACTGCGGTTCTCACGGTGCGAAAAGCCTCGGCGACAGCGCCATTCCGGTTTTCCACGACAACGAGACCGGCCCGCGAGTCTGCCGCCGTCTTGACCTTCGGCACGATCGCCACAACATCGTGCCCGGTCCAACGTTCGGTCTGTTCGACGGTCTGAACCGACGGATCGAGCTTGTTCAGGAGGAGGCAGATCGAGACACCGGCAACGACGCCCAGACCAAGGAACATGATGATCGTCCGGGCATACGGTACAGGCACGGGGGCGGCCCCCATCGACATCTCCTGAATCGAAACCGGCATGTCGGTGAGACCCTTCGTCAGATCCACCTCTTTCAAGCGGCCGATGACCGAATTGTAGAGTGTACGGTCCGCTTCGAGATTGCGGGTGAGGCTGTTGTACTCCACAGACTTTGCCGTCACGGAGAGCAACCTCTCCTCGGCAACAATCTTGGCTTTTGCGACTTCCTCCTGCTCGGCCACGAGACGACTCCGGAGCGAACCGAGTTGATCGAGCACCAACTTGGTCACATCCGTCTGCTCCTGCTGCGCGATTTGAACACGGCGCTTTGCCACAGAGTACTCCGGATGGCTCGGGAGGTAGCGCTGGGCGACGAGTTCATACTGCTGCTGAGCGGCATCAAGGCGGGTGGTTGCCGCCACCACCCGGGGATCATTCGCAATGCTCGGGAGTTTCAGGACCTTGGCGAGATCGCCGGCGATTTCTTTGGATGCAACGAGATCGATGTCTACTTGATCGATCTGCTTTTGAACGGCGAGAGCTCTCGCGGAGAGTTCATTCACATTGGTTTGAACCTCGGCCAACATGGTTTCCAGGGAGGCTGCCTTTTCCCGTTCGCGAAAGCTTTGCAGAGCCTCTTCGGAGAGGCGCATCTTTTGTCCGAGGCGTTCTGCCTCATCGACAAGAAACTGACTCGCCGAGCGCGTCGCATCTGTGCGCTGGTCGATGATCCGCCTCAGGTATTCCTCCGCGTAGAGGTTCGCGACCATGGTGGCAATCGCCGGATCCTTGCTTGTGACGAAAATGTCGATGAGACGTGTCTCCTCGCGGAACTGGGGATTCACCATTCCGAGAAGAGCGCCTGCGGCCTCTTCTTTGCGGAGTTCTTTTTCCTCGCTTCCGATGGCCGCGAGAAAATCCGGATTCGTCCCGAGCTTCGAGCGCTCCGCGACTCTCAAGGCGAAGGGATAGCCGCGGATGTTCTCCACGACGGTGTTCACCATGTCGACAGATGCGATGCGCTCCTCCTTCACGGTTTCGACGTTCTGAAGCACGCGCGCCTCGCTCTGTTCGATAAAGAGCACTGCCCGCGCCCGGTAGGTCGTGTGCTTGTCCTTCAAGTTGAAGAATGCCGCGACGCCGCCCAAGACCACACAGATCGCAATGATCCACAAGCGGTCGATCACCGCATGGAAATACTCCTGCCACTCGAAGGGCTTCTCCGCGGGTTCCGCGAGCGGTTGAACCGGGGGCATCATCGGGGTGTTTTGCATGTTGAAAAAATGGCCTGGTAGCGTTCGGTTCCTCTGGTGCGGGGCTCCTCAGAACCAACTCTCGCCCACGGTGATGATGTCGCCGGGCTGGATTTGCACCGAGTCGACTTTGCCCTCGGCCATCCGCTTGGCATTGGCCCGGATCGTTTCGACCTCTCCGTTCACGCGGCGCTTGATGAGGACGCGCCCGCGGTCTGCGATGCGGGTGAAGCCGCCCGCCATGCCGACGGCTTCGAGGAGGTCCAAGGTCTGCCCCCCCTCGAGTTGGTAACTCCCGGGCCGAGCCACCTGCCCCATGATGGTAAACTTCCTCTGCGCGAACTGCACGATGTTCAGATAGACTTGGGGATTCACCAGAAAGGATTTCCCATAAAGACCGCGCAAGTAGTTGCGGGCATCACGCACGGTCTTTCCGGCGAGTTGCACCTCCTGGACAAGAGGCAACTGGACCGTGCCATCGCGTGCGATGGTGGACCGTGTGGTGAGTTCAGGCTCGCGGAAGATCGTCATTTCGACCGTATCGCCGGGGGTGAGCACGTAGTCATTCTCCGCAGAGCTCAATACCTGCCCGACGAAGGGACGCGCTGCGGAAGTCACATCGGAAGAAGCTGCGGTCGAGGGCGTTGCAGGCGCTGTCGACTCAACTGGCGCGGCAGCAGGTTTCGATGCGGACTCGGAAGAGGCGGCGACGGGCTCCGAGGAACGCGCATCCGTTTGTGCAAGAATAGGATGTGCGGAGAAGAAAACCAACAACGCCGCCGGAATGGAACTCAGGAATGCCCTCATGGTTGGAATGTGGTCAAGGAATCGGTGTCGGGTTTTAGAAAGTCAAATTGAAACTCACGGTGGCGCGTGTTTCCGGGCTGTCGTCGCTGGACCCGGCGTTCGTGGGGCCGGTGCTCATCCAGAGGCTGCTTTGGAAAGAAGTCCACTTGTTGAGCCCCCACCGCACGGAGAGGGATCCAAATCCGTAGCTCTGGTCGGATCCGTTCGAAATGTCGTTCGAGAGGCTCACGTTCTCGGTCTCCTGGTATCCCCCGGAAAGCGAGAGGTCCACTTTGGAGAACAACCTTTGGGTGACACCCGCTGTAAACCCTCGGTTGACTTGCACGACTTGGGAGGTGGTGAGGGAAAAATTTTGATTCTGATAGACGGAGAGCGAGAACCGCGTATTGACCCGGGGGTTCCAAAAGACAGAGAGCCCCGCATCGGGGCGAATGTCGACTCCTTCCAGCCCGAAGTTGGCCTGAATCGCGGTTTTTTCCGTGGGTTCGTAGCTGACGGAGACATTGTAAACAGCGCGCGTCCCCACAAACTTCGGGGCATTGATGCCTTGGTCCTCCAAATAGGCCAGACCGAGCCCTGCATCGAAGGTGAGCTTGTCGGTCGCCACATAGTTCGCGCTGACGAGCGACTGGGCGAATCGTCTCTGCACATCTCCAGAGCCTTCGATATCCTGAGTGGCTCCCCCCGCTCCCACGTTCCATCGCAAACGGAGTTTTCCGGTGGCCAGCCAATCGACGTAGCCTCCGAAGTTATAGCTCGTGAGATCCGAGTTCTGCGTGCCTCCACCGGCACCATCGTTGATGGCCGCACCATAGGCAGCCTGAACCCCAACATTTGAAAACGCCGTCAACACATACTGCCATGTGCCTTGGATGTTCAGATTCGTCTGAATGAAGTTTTCACCAGTGTTGATGTCCTCACCGATTCCATAGGATCCGGAAGCGATCAGGTTCGCCGAGTGTCGTGCCCCGAGGTGTCCGACGGCCAGCGAGGCGGACTGCGAGAGCGGGTTCCGCTGCCCCCCCCCTCCCCCGGCGGTGTAGTTGGGGTTGAAGTAATAGCGGTAGCCGCCGCCGTAGGCCGCACGCACCGACCATGGCCCGATCTCACGATCGTAGAGGAGTGCAAGCGTCGGCGCGATGAAGAGACTGCTGTTGTCACCTGGGTTGGTGGAGCTGCCGCCGTTCTGCCGATCCGAGTACTCCCAACCGAAAGCCACTCCGGGACTCACGCGCAAAGGGCCGAGATAGAGTCCCTCGCGGAGCCACTGTTCGAATTGCGAATCCGCCTCCATCAACTCGGGGTCCAAACCTTGCGCCCGGGAGACGAGATCGTCCGCCTGTGGCCCGACCCAACGGGAGCGGAAGGCCTCTTGGTTGACCGTGCCCTGAATGTTCGTGGTCACCTGTGCGGCAAGAGGATGGAGAGCCACACCCACGAGAAATAGCGACGCGATCCACCGCAGCCCGATCGGGCCTCCGGCCGTGGATAATGGAGATGAACTTCGCAAGCTGGGCGCGTGGTCCGCACTGCAATAGAGGGGAACATCGCCACGGGTAAAGAAAAACAACGGCGTTCGCGCCCCGAACCAGAATTGGCCAAACGATTTCTCGCCTCCCGATCTGTTCCACGCTACAATCTTCCTCCACGAAATGGCCGCCAAGGTTACAGATGTGCACGTGAGGCGCCGCGCCCTGCGGGAAGGGACGGGGTTCAAGGCCACGGATGCGCGCGGGGGAAACGACAAGAAGAACCCCCTTGAACCCTCCCCAGAGTCTCCCAAGGGCCGTTCGGAGGATGCGCAGAAGGTGGGCATCCAGCCCATCCACACGAACCTCCCTCCCGAGCGCTCCGCGCAGGAGGCTCCTGCCGATCGATTTCACAAAAAGGCTGTTGTCCACGAGTTTCACGACGCCCCACCGACAGTCCCTGCGACAGATCCGGCGTTCGATCCGGAGGAGGAAGCGGCGGCCGTTCCGGCGCGGAGGCGGACGTTCCAATGGAAGCGCGAGTTTCGCTTCCTCCGGCGCTGGGTGCGGCGGCAGAGCCAGGCCACCATCGCCTCATGGATCGTGCTCGCCCTGGTTGCTGTTACGGCGGCGGGATTCATCCTCTCCGCCGCCCGCTCGCGGCCCATGGCGAACGCCGGCAATTTGGCCGGGGGGGAGGCCGTGGCCAGGGCGGTGGCCGCCGGGGACTTTGCGAAGGCCCTGGAGTTGACCGACCTCGAGCTCGCGAAAACTCCCCGAAGCTTCGCGTTGCGTGCGAACAAGGCGGGGCTTCTGGCGTATCTCGGGCGTCTCGATGAGGCGGAGTCTCTTTACGCGACGCTCCTGGGGGAACAACCGGGGAGCCAACGCATTCTGATGAACCTTGCCGAGACCCGCTTCGCCAAACGGGATTTCCGAGGAGCCATTCCCCTCTACCAGCGTTTGGTGGTGAAACCCGCGACTGCCGAGCTCTCCACCTTTCGCCTGTATGTCAGCCACCGTGCCCTGGACGAGAATCCCGCGGCCATCACACTCTCCTCGTCGAACACACTGAAAGTCGGCGGAGTCCCACGTCTGCTGGTTGAAGCGATGGAAGCCGATCGGAAGGGCGATTCGGAACGGGCCGCTGCGCTGCGACAGGAGGCCCGTTCGCTCCAACCGGAAGAGGCCGCCCTTTTGGAGAAGTCGATCGAGGGCATCCGCCTTGCTCCTTCCGCTGCTCTGCCGTGAAGTCGCTCGTCGGCGTCGCCCGCTCCCACGGCTTTGTGCTGGCCGCCGCTGGCCTCGGTGCGTGGATGGTTCTTCGTGCCCACTCGTGGGAATGGACGATGAATCCTCAGTACGGATACGGCCCGCTCGTGCCACTGTTGTGTCTGGCATTGTTTTGGCTGCGTTGGAAAGACCGTCCGGAATGCGGATCTCCGACCCGATCCGGCTCGGTGGTGGCGACGGTTCTCATGATCAGTTCCGCTGTGGGCTTGGCCCTTGTGCAGCCGGTTTTCGAAGGGAATCAAGATTGGCGCGCCGTTCCCATGGCATCTGCTTTTGCCGGTGTGGCTCTCCTTCTCTGCGCGCTCTATCTGGTGGCAGGCTATCCGTGGCTGCGGCACTTCGCCTTTCCTTTCGCTTTTTTTCTCATCGCCGTGCCGTGGCCCACAGTTCTTGAGAATCGCATTATGTCCGCACTTATGGGTGGCAATGCCTCGCTGTGTGTGGAAGCTCTTCACTGGATCGGCCAGCCGGCCCGACAACAAGGTCACCTCATTCTTTTGCCCTCCGGGCTCTTGGGCGTCGAAGAGGCGTGCAGCGGCATCCGATCCCTCCAGACCGGTCTCATGGTCTCCCTGCTCGCCGGCGAGTTTTTCCGTCTCCGCCTCGTGGCTCGCCTGGCCCTGGTGGCACTGTCGTTCGGAACAGCGCTCCTCGGCAATGCCGTTCGCACGGTCTTCCTTGCGGTTGTCGCCTCCTCGGATGGGCCGGCAGCAGTAAACCGTTGGCACGACATGGCTGGCAACAGCGTCCTGTTTTTCACCGTTATCGTGCTGTGGAGCGTAGCCTGGCTCGTCTCGAGAAAACTGCCAGCCATTCCGGAGAGCACATCCCCCCCACCGTCGCTCTCGGCGCTTTCGCGTTTACGGGTGCCCGCCGCGATGTTTTGCGTGTTGTGGATTCTCTCCCTCGGAGCAACGACGGCCTGGTTTGCATGGCAGGAATCCCGTCAGGAACTCCGCCACACGATATGGACGGTGCCTCCGGCTCCGGATGAGCTCGGGGTGCGCTCGCAACCCTTCGACCCACGCACCTTGGAGATCCTGCTCCATCCGGATGTGGCTTTGTTCGAGGAGTGGAGCGATGCCGAGGGCCTGCGCTGGTATCTGTTCTACTTCCAGTGGAAACCCTCCCGGAGCGCGATCGGGGCCGCAATGGCGGTGCACCAACCCGAGGTCTGCCTGACGGCGATCGGGATGACGCTTCGCGAAACCTTCGAACCCAGGGAAATCGATATCGCCGGCCACCGAATGCTGGTGAAGCGTTACGTCTTCGCAAGGGGCCGGGAGCCCTTCCATGTTTTCCATGTCGTTGAGAGCGACACCCTGGCGGATGCCACCTCACAGTTTAGCGCCATGGATCGCCTCCGCAATGTGATCGCCGGGCGACGCAACCGCGGACTCCGGGTGCTTGAGGTTGCGGTGCGGGGTGCCGAGAATATGGCTGATGCCGAGGCACGGCTTGCGGAAATGCTCGAAACGCGGCTGAATTCCGTTCCGACATCATGAAGCCCACCCCATCTCCGCTACCATCTTACGAGATGGAGACGCCGAAGCGTCCGATCGACCATGCGAAGGGACTGGTCCGAAATTGGAAGTTTTGGGTGATCGCCACTCTGACGCTCGCCCTGGTAGCAGGCGTCATCTGGGGTCCGGGAGTCTATCGCGACATGAAGGCCCGGCGTGCTCTGGTGTTGATGGACCAGGCTGATGCACTCCTCGAAAAAGGCGACATGCGCGGGGCTTCCTCGCTCTATCGCCAAGCTCAATCCCTGGCACCCGGGGACCAAAGGGTGATTGACCGAAGCTATCTGGCCGGGGCCTCCACAGGTGATCCCGCGTCTCTCCAGGAACTCACGAAGCGCTGGGAAGCCGGCAGCCAAAGTGACGAGGAACTCATCATTCTCGCCGAGCAGTTCCAGCGCCGCGGAGATTCCGCCTCTTTGCAGAGGGCACTGGATGCGCTGCCCGAGGACCTTTCCCCTCGGCTTGCCGGTCGCCGGGCCGCTGTCGGCATTCAATCCCGCACGACAGCCGGCGACACGGCGGGAGCAAAGTCGGCCGCCCGCCAAGCGTCCGATGCCCTTCCCGGACCTGAAGGCGACATGGCCCGACTGCTGTTGGCCGAGATTCTCCTCAAAGAGACTCCTCCTGACGAAAAATCTGCCGAGGCGCTTCTTGGTCCCATTGCGGAACGGGAGGATTTGCAAGGCATCCGGGCCTTGCGTTTGCTTGCCGCGTATCGCATCTCCACACCAACCAGCACGCTGGATGCCGGTGCGCTTGTTCAGAAGCTCAGGGCCCACCCTGCAGGCACCGCACAGGATCAACTCATCTCGCTCGAAGTCGAAGCCCGAGCCGGAGGCAAGGAAGTGCCGGTCATTGTTTCCGATTTCGTGGACCGCATGGCCACAGCCCCTCTCCCAGACCGGTGCTTCTACGCCACGTGGCTGTGCAGCCAGAAAGGGTTTGAGGAAGCGTTGCGCCTTGTGACGGAAGAGGATGCTCTCACAGAGCGGGAAGCGGCACTCGTGCGGCTGGAGGCTCTCTCCGGCCTCGGTCGCTGGAGCGATGCACGAACGCTCCTGGAGAAGGTGCCGGATGCCACGCTGCCCCCCGCGCTTCGTTCGCTTTTCCTCGCCCGCTGCGCCGAAGAACTCGGCGATCCACAGGGCGCCTCCGCTCTTTGGGGCCTCGTGCGACGCGACATCCGCCTCGCCGATCCGGAATCCGTCGCCTTCATCGCGCGGCAGGCCGAGGCACGGGGGCAGAGATCAATCGCTGCGGCGGGCTATCGCACGCTTTCCCACACCGAAGGACAGGAACGCGAAGGTCTGGGTGGAATGCTGCGCACCCTGCCCCTCGACACACCGGCGGATGATGTCGTGGAGATTTACTCCTCCCTTGCAGCCCTCGATCCTTCCAATGTCGATGCCCTGGCCGGGGCGACCTATTTCCGTCTGCTTGGTCGGTTGGAGACGGATCAAGCCGCCGCCGACGCCGCTGCGCTGCTTGAGAAGCAACCCGATTCCATTCCCCTGCGCACCATCGCCGCACTGGCCCTGCTGCGCACCGGAGACAAGACCGGTGCAGCAGCCATTCTCGACAGGCCGCTGCCGGCGGAGGTGGATTGGTCGACCCAGCCCGATCGTTGGAAAGCCGTGGTCATCGCGGTGCTTGAGGCAAACGGCCGAGATGCCACCTCCTTTCGTGGCATCCTGAGAAAAGAGAACCTCCGTCCCGAAGAATTTTCGCTTCTGAGCGGCAGCAACTAGCGACCGCGCTTCAGCCAAACGGGCAGGCGGCAAAATGCCTGCCACGCTTTTTCGAAGGAGCCTGTCGCCCGAAAGAACTCCACGCAGGCCGCAAGGTCCGTCTCGCGGGCCTCCTTGTCCGAAAGAATCTCCGTCGCCATGCGATTCGCCGCCACTTGGTTCCGATCACGCAGGAGTACGGATACCTGACGTTGGAATGGCGTGGTGGCCTCTTCAGGATTCTGCATCCATTGGTTGGGAAAGCTCTCTCCGCTGTGCGCAAGCGCCTCGTTGAGAGCCGCTTCAAAGTTTTTCTCGCGAGCCCGGGATGCCGCCACAACGCGCCAGTGCAGGCCCGGTTGCCCGGTTTGCAGTCTATGCCTCGCCACGAGGCCGAACGCCTCGTCCGTCCGGCCAAGCTCGGCCAGCCGTGCCAGCATTCCACCGGCGTCGGGGAGTTGCTGTACAAAGGCATCCTTCCCCTCCACACCATCCCACCAAGAGAGAGCCATATCCGGCTTCACACGGACGAACCACGCCGCGAGAAGTGAGGGGTTTCCATCGAGATTCCCGACGATCGCCTCCTGCACCGCGGGAACCGGTGCCGCATCACGCAGAGCCACATCGAGTGCCCCGAGTGCTGCCTGCCGCCCCGGCTGGATACCGGTGGCATCGATCGCCGCTCCTCTCCGGATGGCCTCGGCGTAGAGCCGGGCGGAACGCGCGGAGTCTATCCCGAGCCACAAGCGGCCGTGCTGGATCGCTGTGAGTGGCATGCGCGGCTCGAGCAAAGCGGACGCTTGGAGAAGATCATCGGCAAAAGCATCGGTTCCCTCGAACGTCAGTTCAAAAGCCGCCTTCAGGTAGTAGGCATCCGAATTCCCCGGATTCGCCGCAATTGCCTCCCCGGCGAGCGCAGACCCGTCTCCATTGCGTTTTTCCTCCAAAGCCCGCGTGATCTCCCACCGCAGAGTCTCCCAGCGCAGCGGGGCGGGCATCTCGCCTCCCATCCACTGTGCACGCACAAGTCCCCACCCGGCCACCCCGAGCGCGACACCGAGTGCGACCCAAACGCAGCGCACAAGCACGAGCCGCACCCCGGTGAGGCGCATGCCCGGAACCGCCACAGCCGCCATGCCGCAGACCAAAAGAAACCACCCCAAGGGAACACGGTGCCAGGGCACGTCCACGAAAGCATGAAAAACCGCCGCCGCCCAGGCACTGGCCAGCGCCCACCTCAGAGGCCATGCGCGACTCTCCCGACCGCGGAAGACGTGCCGCAGGGCGAGCACAAATGCCCCAAGCAGACACAAGGCAGCGGGCCAGCCGGCCTCTCCGACAAACATGAGCCAGTCACTCTCCGGATGCAGACAGATCGAGTCGATCAATGAGGCCTTCCGATAGTTGGCGAAAGCGGGCTCGAACATGCCAATGCCCACACCGGTGAGCGGATATGCCGCGCCCAGTTCCAAGGCATCGGCAAACACGCGTTGCCGAAAATCCACCGGCCCTTCACTGCCGATGGAATCCGCAAGCACGGCCAGACGCTCCTTCACGGGATTTGCCTGCGTGAGAAAGACAAAAGCCGCGACAGCGGTAACGGCGGCTGCCGTCGTCCACGCCGCCACGGAAAACTTGCGCGGACCGATCCCTGCGACCCAGACCACAAGAGCCAGTACAGGAAGGAGGGCTCCGGCACGGCTTTCCGAGTAGATGTAGAGGCCCAGCAAGGGGGGGACGACAAGAGCGGCTGCGACAAAGCCCCGGATGTTCTCCGCAAGACGGAAGTGATGATACGCGAGACCAATCCCGACAATGGCGCCTGTCGCAAGCAAGGTGCCGGTATGATTCCGGTTCGGCAGGAAGCCGAAACTCGCCCCGCCGTGAAACGCAGGTTTCCATCCGGTCTCACGACTCCAGATCGCCGCGACGGCCATGATCGCCACGATGGAGACAATCCCCATGGCCACGACGGAAAGTCCGGCACGGTCCAGACCGTGTCCGGCGAGAAAAATCGCACCGAAACAGCTGGCGACGAGCAACCCCGCCCAGAAGGTTGTTGCGGCAGGGTCGAGACTGACGCTGGAGACGAGGGGAATGGCCGCGGCCGCGGCCCAGCCACCCCGCCAAGCCGGCACAGGGAGCCACTCCATCGGCAAGAGGGCCAGAAACGCGCAAAACGCCCCCGCCAGAGCCAGCAGGGAGGCTCCCAGCGGAGGCAGAGTCGACGGCCACAAAGCGACCATGCAAACCGCCAAAGTGAGAAGGTACGCCCCCAACCCTCCCGCTGGGAAAGTTCGTCCCCACAGGAGTGCAAAAGTCGAGGCCAAAAGCACCAACAAGAAAGCTGTGCCGGCGCGAAATTCGGTCTTCATACAAAAAGAAATGGCGCACCGTTACCAGTGCGCCATTCCGTGGGAAAACCCAATGCGAGAGAGCCTTAGGCTTTCTTGCGGCAGCGGCGGAACGCCACCATGCCTGCCGCGCCGAGGGCGAGCAGAGCGTAAGTCGAGGGCTCGGGAATCGCCTGAGCGGACAGTGTGTTCAAAGCGATGTAATTTGAGCCTGCGTTGTTGTAGGCCTCGGGGAACGAGGGATCATCCTGCGTGGTGTTGGAGAGGTCCCACACCACGGCGAGATTCTCCAAGTCGTCCTTGCCGTAGCCCGTGTTGATCGCACCGCCGACGATGATCGAGGCAGTGTCTGTGACGGCGAGTGTCGTGTTGTCGAGGGTGAGGACTTGAAGCGAGAAAGTGGAATCGCCAAAGTCGGCCTGCAAGACATACTTTTGATCGTAGAAGCCATCAAAGTAAGCCACCAGCGCAGGGTTGCTGATTGACTGCACGTTGCCATTGAGGCTCCATTCGATGCGCCAGTCGCCAAGGAGCGGCGGCCCGAAGGACGGAGTCGTGGTGAAGGAGATTTCTGTCAGCAAGTTCGTCCCACCCGCTGTGCGGAATTGGTAGGAGAACACATCCTCGTTGGGATAAGACGGATTTGTCGAACCCACGAGCACGAACTGGGACTGCATGCGCACGTAGGGATTTGCAATGGTCGTCGGAACGGCTCCGAACTCCAGGGCGATATTCGACGCGGGATTCGCGGGGAAAAAGTCATCCGCAATCGCCAAACCGCCAATCACGCCCGAGCTGTTGGTCACAGCGGTGCCGGGGGTCACGCCGGGAATGAACGAGATGAAATTTGACTCACCGGATTGGAAAGGCGGCGTGCCGACCAAGGGGTCGTTGGTCGTCCATCCATTTGTTCCGGAAAGGGGCGGGTTGCCAGTGTTATCGTACCCCTCGGAGACGGTGAAATTTGTGCTGAATTGCGCGTTGGCCAGCCCCATGAGGGAGGCTGCGGAAACAAGACCTGCGATGAGTTTGTTCATTTTGTGATGTAGGCCTGATTGCTGAGAATCAACGTTGGCTGACAACCGGCTTTGGGGTTGCCGGCGGCGTAACCGGTGCGATGGTGATGGAACCGCGCGAACCGCGCTGGGCAAAGGCGGAAGCCGCGAGGCCGAGTGTGACAACTGCAACAATCCAGAGTGTCTTGTTCATGAGTTTTGTGTGGTTAAGGTTTTCCCTCGTCGGAGGTGTTAGAGCAAACCACGTGCCGTGTCACGTGTTTTTTTAGGAAAAAAAGCGCTGCCCCCAGGAGAAGGAGTCCGAGCAGGGAGGGCTCAGGAATCGCCTGAACCCCGATATTGTTGATAATGAGGTAATTGTAACCTGCATTGTTGTAGGCGAGAGGGATGCTGGCGTTGTTCTGCAACGTGTTGGTGAGCTCCCACATCACGGCGACTTGGGCGAGGTCGGCGACGGAGAATCCTTCGGTCAGCTGGCCGGAGTTAACGATCGTGGCGGTCGAGAAGACCGTGCGGTCGGGGAGAAGAGTCAGGACGCGCGCTGTGAAATCGGAGCCGCTCACATCGATCTGCAACCGGTATTTCTGGAGATAGGCCGCGTCAAAATTGCCGACGAGGGCCGGATTCAAGGTCGACTGAGTGACTCCCCCCCGCGCCCATTCGATGCGGAGATCATAGCCATCGAGGATGGAAGGAGTAACGGGCCCCGGGTCGAAGCTAATCTTCGCAAGGCTTTGTCCGGCGGAGCTGCGCAGATCGAAGGCAAAGGTGTCCTCGACCGGATACCGGGGATCGATCGAGCCGACAATGGCGAATTCCGTCTCGAATCGGGCATAAGCTCCCCCGGAGAGTGAGGAAAACGGCGTAAATGCCTTGGAGAGCTCCGGCACCGGCTGGCCCGGGAAAAAACCCTGAAGTGCTGCAGGCCCTCCAAAGACGAGACTGTAATTCGTGCGGGATCCTCCGACGGTGTAGTTGGAAACGAAGCGCACGTAGTTCGTCTCGCCAACTTCCTGTCCTGCAGAGCCGGTCAGCGGGTCGTTGGTCAACCAGCCCTTGGCGGCATTCGCCCCGCTGGTCAGAGGCGCGTTGCGACCTGTGAACCCTTGGGCCATGGAGAAGTCGTCGTAAAAGCCCTGGGCCGAGGCTCGAGGAAGGAGACTCCCTGCCGTGACACCTGCAAGAAAGACTGTCCAAAGAAGACGCAAGTCTGTTCCTTTACTCCATTCCAGCCCGGAGCTTCAAGCGCCAAGTCTCCCCTCCCAGCCCAATTTGAGATTTTGTTCATTTTTTCTTGAACAATCTGTCTGGCGTTCCAATATCCGCACTCATCGAGATAACCCACCTGTTGGAGAATCACGAGCCAATCCGAGTCAGCCCGATCGCACGGGTCCGCACCCGCACGAAAGGCGGCAGCTTCCCCCGATACGGCGGGGCGCTCTGGTTGAACCCGGCGCAGGAACTCTGCCTGCTTCGATCGGCAGGCGCGCGATCGTCTCACACTTCGCCCCATCCTTGAGACAGGCTCACCGCTTGTTTCTTGCGGCTCCGTGATCCGCATTTCCGTTTCCTCCTTTCCCATTACCCTTTATGAAAGCCGTTATCCTAGCTGGCGGACTTGGCACGCGCCTGTCCGAAGAAACCGCCCTGAAACCCAAGCCGATGGTGGAGATCGGGGGACGCCCGATCCTCTGGCACATCCTCAAGATCTACTCCGCCCATGGCATCAATGACTTCGTCATTTGCGCGGGCTACAAAGGCTATGTCATCAAAGAGTATTTCGCGAATTACTTCCTGCACATGTCAGACGTGACATTCGACATGAAGGAGAACTCGATGAAGGTCCACCATCGCCGCGCGGAGCCTTGGACGGTAACGATCGTGGACACGGGGGATGAGAGCATGACCGGTGGGCGCATCCGGCGCATCAAGCCGTATGTGGACGACACCTTCTGCCTCACCTACGGGGATGGTGTTTCCGATGTGAACGTCCGGGCCTCGGTGGAGTTTCACAAAGCCGCCGGACGCAAGGCAACGCTCACCGCCGTGCAGCCGTCCGGGCGCTTCGGGGCGATTCAAATGGACTCCGGCCGTGTGGCGAGTTTTCAGGAAAAACCGCAAGGCGACGGTGCATGGATCAACGGAGGCTTCTTCGTGCTCGAACCGTCCGTGTTCGAGTATATTGAAGGCGACAGCACGATCTGGGAACGCGAACCGCTCGAGCGCCTCGCTGCCGAAGGGCAACTCAGCGCCTGGGAGCACGATGGATTCTGGCAACCCATGGACACCCTGCGCGACAAACAAAAGCTTGAGGAACTCTGGGACGCCGACGAAGCCCCGTGGAAAATCTGGAAGGATTGATTTCACCACAAAGGACACGAAGAGCGCGAAGATCCGGGAGGCTCCGACCGAGCCGTGGATTTTGCCACAAGAAGCACATGAGGAACAGGAAGACCAGAAATGCAGACAGGATTAACCGGATTCACAGGATCGGAAAAAGCGCAGCCGACGCGGCACAGGCTCGCAACCATCGAAGTCGCACGGAGGCGGATCCAGCCTGTCCTACATCAGCCTCTTCAGAAATCCTGATCATCCTGTAAATCCTGTCCCAAAACCTCAGCGCAATTTCATTCATGTCCATCTTCTCGAACAAACGCGTCTGGCTCTCCGGTGTCTCCGGCTTCAAGGGGAGTTGGCTGGCCGAATGGTTGTTGCTGCTCGGTGCGGAAGTACGCGGATTTTCCCTCGCCGCCCCGACGTCCCCTTCCCTCTTCCGGCAGCTCGATCTCCCCTCCCGCATCGCGTGGGATGAGGCCGATCTCCGCGACGCGGAAGCCGTCAAGCGCTCGCTGTGCGAGTTCCGACCGGATTTCGTTTTCCACCTCGCCGCGCAGCCGCTGGTGCGCCTGTCGTACGACATTCCGGTGGAAACCTACGCCACCAATGTCATGGGCACGATCCACGTGCTGGAGGCCCTCCGCGGCCTCACGAACGAGGCGGTCGCGGTGCTGATCACGACCGACAAATGCTACGAGAATCGCGAGTGGCTCCACAGCTACCGCGAAGAGGACGCCCTCGGCGGCTACGATCCCTACAGTTCCAGCAAGGCCGCCTGCGAGATCGCCATCGCCTCGTGGCGCCGTTCCTACTTCCGCAGCCACCCGGTCCGCGTCGCGTCCGCCCGCGCCGGCAATGTCATCGGCGGCGGGGATTGGGCGCTGGACCGCATCGTGCCGGACACCATCCGCTCGCTCACGCGCGGCGAACCCGTGCCGGTGCGCAACAAAACGGCTACCCGCCCGTGGCAGCATGTGTTGGAGCCCCTCGGCGGCTACCTCGCCCTTGCCGAGCAACTCGCCAACGGTGGCCTGAACGACCTCGTCCGCCAACCCACAGCCTCCTCGGCTTCGTTCAATTTCGGCCCCAACCTCGACTCGAACCGCACCGTCGCCGACCTCGTGCAGGAGTGTCTCCGCCACTGGCCGGGCGAGTGGCTCGACAAGTCGGATCCCAACGCCCCGCACGAAGCCGGCAAGCTGAACCTTGCCACCGACAAGGCATTCCACCTCCTCGGCTGGCAACCCCGCTGGGATTTCCCGACCACCATCGAGAAAACCGTCACCTGGTATCGCCAAGCCCACGAAGGCACCTCCGTTCCCGACCTCACCCGCTCGCAAATCCGCGAATACGCGGGGAAGCTCTGAGTTTCACCACGAAGACCCGGGAGGGCGAGTCTCCGCCCGAACCGTAGATTCTGCCACAAGACGCACAAGAATCTCACCTCCAGAGAACCAGCCGACATTCCCTTCACTCATGTGTGAAATTCGATGAAACCCTGAAAATCCCGTAAATCCTGTCCAAAACTTCCTATGACCGCCGCTGAAATCAAATCCGAGATCCTTCGCCTCACCCGCGAGTATTCCAAGCTCACCCATGCCGGCAACCGCCCCGGCGACGACCCGCAGCATTCACCGTTCACGGCGGGGGCTTCAACGGTTCCGTATGCTGGCCGCGTCTTCACGGAAGACGAGGTGGAGGCGGCTGTCGGGGCCACGCTGGATTTCTGGCTCACGCTCGGACCCGAGGGAGAGGCCTTCGAGAAGGAACTCGCCGGACTTCTTGGCGTGAAGCACAGCCTGCTCGTGAACTCCGGCTCGTCGGCGAATCTCGTCGCCTTCGCCGCCCTCACCACGCACAAGCTCCCTGATCACAAACGCATCCTGCCGGGTGATGAAGTCATCACCGTCGCAGCCGGATTCCCGACGACCGTCGCCCCCATCATTCAGCAGGGGGCCGTGCCCGTCTTCATCGACAACAACCCCGACACAGGCAACGTCCGGGCCGACCAGCTCGAGTCCGTCTTCGTCCCGGGAAAGACGAAGGCCGTCATGATGGCCCACACGCTGGGCAATCCGTTCGAACTCGTCACGGTCCTCGAGTTTTGCAAAAAGCACGACCTCTGGCTCATCGAGGACAACTGTGACGCGCTGGGCTGCACCTACACGCTGCCGCTGGAGAAAGCGAAGTCCTTGGGACTCGACCATCTCATCAAGATTGCCGAGACGGGCACGCATCCTTTTATCAAGATTCACGACGCCGACGGGAATACCCGGAATCCTGAATCCTCGCTCCCCGCTGCCGATCTGTTGTTGACCGCCCCGACCGGCAGCTTCGGCGACTTCAGCACCCAGTCGTTCTACCCGCCCCACCACCTGACGATGGGCGAAGGCGGCGCGGTGAGCATCATCCGTCGTCCCCCACTGAAGACCTACGCCGAGAGCTTCCGCGATTGGGGCCGCGATTGCTGGTGCCCGTCCGGAAAGGACAACACCTGCAACAAGAGGTTCGGCTGGCAGCTTGGCGAACTCCCCGAGGGCTACGACCACAAATACATCTACAGCCATCTCGGCTACAACCTGAAGCCCCTCGATCCGCAGGCCGCGATCGGTCGCCAGCAGTTGAAAAAACTCCCCGCTTTCATCGAGGCCCGCAAGCAGAACTGGGAAACCCTCCGCGCCGGCCTCGCCGACATGGACGAGTTTTTCCAATTCAGCCTCCCCACCCACGCCACAGGTTGGAGTCCCTCAACCCTCAACTCTCAACCCTCCACCAAAAACCAACCCTCCACCTACTCGTGGGACTCCACCGGCTGCCGCACGGATTGCTCGTGGTTCGGCTTCATGCTCCGGGTGCGTCCCGGTTCGCCCTTCACGCACAGCCAGCTCGGCCGTCACCTCGACGAGAAAAAGATCGGCAATCGCATGCTCTTCGGCGGCAACCTTCTCCGGCAGCCCGTCTTCGTGCAGCTCAAAAAGGACCGTCCGAACGCCCTGCGCACCCCGCTAGGCAACTACCCCGGCGCCGACGAGATCATGAATACCGCCCTCTTCCTCGGCACCTTCCCGGGCCTCACCCCCGCAATGCTCGACTACGAACTCGAGACCATCCGGGCTTTCGTGAAGAGCTTTTGAACACGAAGGACACGAGGATCACAAAGGCAAACCACGGAGCACCCACAGAGACGACCTCGCCTTTCGATCCTTGAGTCCTCGTTCGACAGATTCCTCCTTGGAGTCCTTCGCGAACTTCGTGTTGATCCTCCCATGAAACTCTTCGTCACCGGCGCGACGGGCTTTATCGGCTCGCACTTCGTCCGGCAGGCCCTTGCCGCCGGACACGAGGTCGTCGCCCTGCGCCGCTCCCGCCTGTCCCGGCCACGGATCCCGCTCGGGCAGGATCCCGCCTGGCTGGCACGGACCCTCGATGCCGTGACGGCTGCGGATTTCAGCGGGACGGATGTGCTGGTCCACCTCGCCGCCCACACGCCGAATGTTCCTTACGACTCGCTTGAGGCGTGCCTGCATTGGAACGTCCTCGTTCCCCTCACCCTCTTCCGGCGTGCCGCCTCTGCAGGCGTGACCCGCATCGTCGTGGCGGGAAGTTGTTTCGAATACGGACGCGCCGGCGAGCGCTACGAGTTCATCCCACCCACCGCCCCGCTCGAGCCGACGCAGACCTATCCGGCCTCCAAAGCGGCCGCCTCCGTTGCCTTCCACCAGCTCGCCGTGGACCTCCGCCTCCGCCTTTCGATCCACCGCATTTTTCAAGTCTTCGGCGAAGGCGAAGCCGAATCCCGCCTCTGGCCGTCTCTGCGCAAGGCAGCCCTCGCCGGAGAGGACCTGGAAATGACTCCCGCCGAGCAGGTCCGCGATTTTATCCCCGTCGAAGATGTCGCCGCCCAGCTCCTCGCCGCCTGCCACCGCGACGTGCCCCCCGCGGAACCCCTCATCAAAAACCTTGGCACCGGCCACCCCCAGACCCTGCGGGCCTTCGCCGAGCATTGGTGGCGCAAGTGGGATGCCACAGGCAACCTCCTTTTCGGCGCCAAACCCTACCGCGACGGAGAGGTCATGCGCTACGTGCCGGAAGTCAATTGACCACTGATTACACTGGGGGCACGAAGAAAGACATAATCCGAAGCGCCAACATCACTCGCTTTTTCGATGAGCCAAAATATGGGAAAAAACTTCGTAAACGAGAGACCTCCTCTCGGCAAAGAGGCAGTCGAACACAACTTGACCGGCCTCCAGCCGACGGCGGAGAATCACCCTATATGACCCGGAGCGAAGTCGCAGGTAGCCGGCAAGCGGACCCTCCAGCGCCTTGAGGTCCCCATCCTCCTCTTCCAGAAGATGCAACGCATGCCGCAGGCGCTTGCGCGGATCGGGCGGGAGAGAGGCGAGAAACTCAGCCACCTGTCGAGACAGGCACACGCGGATCAATCCGACACCTCTTCCAAGGCCACAAAGTCCAACCGCCCTGCCTCGTAGTCACGGACAGCTTGGACGAGTTGCGGATTCGCCAAGAGTTCCATCGTCTCCACAATCGCAGCCATCCGGTCGGGAGAAACCAGATAACCCACCACCTCGTCCCTCCGTGTGATCGTGACAAGTTCCTCTTCCGACTCCCTCACGATGGCAGGAAACCTCGCTTGAGCCTCGGTAATGGAATACGTAGCAGGCATGTTGGTACTATGTAGAATGCCTGACCGCCCGTCAAGCTAACGCCACGGGAATCCTGAATCCCAAATCCCGAATTGAACATCGTCTCCCAGCCTCTCCCCGGCATCAGCATCCTCCGGCCGTTTGTCTTTGAAGATGCGCGCGGGAACTTCGTGAAGCCGTTTCACGAGGACCAGTTGGCTGCTCACGGCATCCGCATAGCCGTTCGCGAGGAGTTCTTCTCCACGTCCAGTGCGGGGGTCCTCCGTGGTATGCATTTCCAAATTCCCCCGGCCGCACACCAGAAGCTCGTCTACTGCCTCGCCGGACGCGTCCTCGATGTCGTCTTGGACCTCCGCAAAGCCTCACCCACCCTCGGCCAATTCGCCGCGTTCGAACTCTCCGCCGCCAACCGCCATATCGTCCACATCCCGGTCGGTTTCGCCCATGGGTTCCTTGCCCTCGAGGATCGCTCCTGCCTCGTTTACAAAACTGATCACGTCCACTCCCCCGCACAGGATGCCGGCATCCACTGGAAAAGCTTCGGCTTCGACTGGCCGCTCGGCGGGCTCAGCCCCATCACCTCCCCCCGCGACGACGCCTTCCCACCGTTCGCCGAGTTTACATCGCCCTTTTAGGTTTCAACGCTTCGCACACGAGAATCCGGGAGGGCGAGTCTCGGCCCGAGCCTTAGATTCCAAAGCCCCCAAACCTCTGCCACAAGAGGCACAAACAGGACGTGGCACAGGCTTCCAGCCTGTCATCGACACAATGAGACAGGCAGGATGCCTGTCCTACATCAGCACCTTCCGAAATCCCGTTAATCCGGTTAATCCTGTCCGAAACGCTGTCTCCTCTTCCGGGGCTATCGCAGCATCCGCTGCAATACTCTACCTCCGCTCACGCTCCGGTGTGTTGACTCGCTCGCTCCCGCGAGTCTCGCCCCTCCGGGGCCCCGCAGCCGCGGGCTCTACCTCCGCTCACGCTCCGGTTCTGTAAATCCTGTGAATCCTGTCCAAGATTCCCCAAAACCCGTCTCTTCTCCGGCGCTTTCGCCGTTCCAGGTGGAATCCATCGCGCTGTTTGTGAACATCGCGTCGGTGATGTCCCTGCCGAAGTCCATCGGGGAAATCTACGGCATCCTCTTCAGCACGGAGGAACCGCTTTCTTTGGACGACATCATCGAGCGCCTGCGCATGAGCCGTGGCTCGGCCAGTGAGGGGCTCCGGTGGCTCCGCAGCATCGGGGCCGTCAAGACCGTTTACATCCCCGGTGTGCGCAAAGACCACTTCGTCGCCGAGACAGAACTCCGCCGACTCGCAGCCGGCTTCCTCCGCGACCGCCTCGAGCCCCACCTCCAAAACGCCCCCGGCCGCATCGCCACCCTCAAAGAAGCCCTCAAACAACAACCCACGAAATTCGCTCAGGACCGCATCGGAAAACTCGAAAGCTGGCACGGCTTCGCTAAAAAAGCCCTGCCCCTCGTCCGAGCCCTCGCGGGGAAGTTCTGAGTTTCACCACGAAGGACACGAAGAGCACGAAGGAAGACACTTGAAGTCAGGATCTGGGATTCGGAATTCCGTTAATGATGTCCAAAAAGTCGTCTTCCTCCGCTCACGCTCCGGTTCAGTTAATCCCGTTAATCCTGTCTCCTCATCTCCGGCGCTTTTCGGATCTCAGAGCGAGGCCCCTGCCCCAGTCATCCGGAAAACCGCTCTTGACTCACCCCAACCCGGAGACACACTTGATACATGACTGAGCAAATCAGGCTCCGAATTGACCGAGAACTGGCTGCCGAGGCGGGACATGTCTGCCGTGAACTCGGCATCACGCCGACGGCGGCTGTCTCGATGTTTTTCGCGCAGATGGTGAAGTTGCGCGGTCTCCCATTCCGGCCAAGCGATTTTCCAGCCTTGGAAGAGTATGGCGTGACCTTGGCGGAGGCGACATCGGCAGAGGATGCGGCGCTTGCAGAAATCGCCTCGTCGCGGAACTCCGGAACGCTCGTTCCGTTCGGCGGGGCACTGTGATCGAAGTCCTGCTCTCCGAAAGGATCAGGAAAACCGCGCGCGACCTCTCGCACGAACTTCGCGAAAAAGCCGCCCTGGCGATCTCCAGAGTCGCATCGGCTTTTGGCGATCCCCACCAACATCGCGGCCTTGGACTCCGCAAACTCGGCAACCGGTCCTTCGAAATTCGTGTGCACCTCCAGTGGCGCGTGGTCTTTGTTCAGGATGACCGATCCCTGGTCGCCTACGATATCATGAACCACGACGAAGTCGCACGCTGGCTCCGCGGCCGTCGGAAATGAGGTAAACCTGGCAACTCGCAGATTCCAAAGCCCCCCGAGCCGTGGATTCTGCCACAAGAGGCACAGAAAGCACAAAAGAGAACGTGGGACAGGCATCTTGCCTGTCGTTGAGAGAGTGAGACAGGCAGGATGCCTGTCCTACATCAGCATCTTCAGAAATCCTGAAAATCCTGTGAATCATGTCTAAACCTCCGGCAAAGCTGTCTCCTCTTCTCCGACACGTTCGCCACTCCCGGCAGTGGGAGCCTTCCTCTCCGACAGCAACTCCTTCGGGTAGGCCCTTGAACGTCCTGTCTTTTGATGCATCACTCCACACACGACAAGTCCATGACCCTGCTTTCTGAACCCCTTCCGGGCGTGAAGCTTTTTCGGCCATTTGTGTCCGAGAGCGCTCATGGAAATCTGATGAAGCCTTTCCACGAAGGCGACCTAGCCTCGCACGGAATCCGCCTCACCATTCGCGAGGAGTTTTTCTCGACGTCCGGCATCGGTGTATTGCGCGGCATGCACTTCCAAGTGCCGCCACATGCGCACCAGAAGTTGATCTACTGCATCACAGGGCGGGTGCTCGACGTCGTGCTGGATCTTCGCAAAGACTCTCCTACCTTCGGGAAAAGTGCCTCTTACGAGCTGTCCGCACTTAACCGCCATGTTGTTCATGTTCCCGTTGGTTTTGCACATGGCTTCCTCTCCCTCGAGAATGACTCCTGTCTGGTTTACAAGACGGATGCCGTCCACGCGCCGGAATGCGACAAAGGCATTCTTTGGAACTCGTTCGGCTTCAACTGGCCACTTGGTGATCTTCTGCCGATCATCTCCGAGCGAGACAGTGCCTTTCCTCCTTTCGCTGGATTTCATTCTCCCTTTTGACAGGCAATGCCGGGAGGAGAAGCAAACGCAGTTGTGCCTATGAGCATCAGGGAGCGAGATTGCCTTCCGCTCGTGAAGAAACATGAGTCTCTCTTCACAGAGCTCTCGGGCAAGCGTGTGTTCCTAACCGGCGGAACAGGTTTTTTTGGAAGCTGGTTTTTGGAGATGGCTACATGCGCTGCCGATACCTGCGAACTGGATTTTACGATTGAGGTTCTTTCACGAGACCCATCCGCATTCGCAAAAGCACGCCCTCATCTGGCAAGACATCGAACCGTGCGGCTCAGGCAAGGCGACGTGACCAGCTTTGACATGCCGGAAGGCCATTTTGACGCGGTAGCGCATTTCGGTTCCACAGGCTCGAAGTCGGACCAAATGGAAAAACCGCAATGCTTTTTTGAGATGATCGTAAATGGCACCAAGCGTGTCATCGAGCTTGCGGAAAACTCTGGTTCGAATCATTTTCTACTCGCCAGTACGGGCGCCGTTTATGGGCAGATACTTGCGACTCGGCCCGTTGCCATCAGCGAAAACCAGTCCACTGCACCGGACCCCTTGCGAGCAACATCGGCCAATGCCGAAGGAAAGAGAGTTGCAGAGTTTCTTTGTAGCTGTCTCAGCCGGCGAAATCCAGATATGAGCGTGTCGATTGCTCGCGGCTTTGCCTTCCTTGGACCCTATCTGCCTGAGGGTGCTGGCTTCGCTGCTCTCGACTTCATACGGGACCTCGTTTCGGGATCCGCAATTCGCGTCGGTGGCGATGGCACACCGTTTCGGAGCTATATGTACGGCTCAGATCTTGCACTGTGGCTTTGGACGCTGCTCTTGCGTGCACCCAAGGGGTGCCAAGCGTGGAACGTTGGCTCCGATCACCCTGTTACGATCACCGAGCTTGCCCGCGAAGTCGCTACCCATCGCTCTCCTTCACCAGAGGTAATCGTCGCCAAGAGTGCTCCTGCTGACCAGATCGCCCACTCGTATGTGCCCAACGTCTACAAGGCGGAGACTGACTTCGGCCTCCGCCTCACAGTACCACTCAATGAGGCGATTGCACGCACCCTTGCTTTTTACAGCCCCTCTATAAGAAAAACAAATGAGTAACAAAATCCGTGTAGCTGACTACATCGCCCAGAAAGTCGCATCTTTGGGCACCGACACATTCTTCATGCTTTCCGGAGGTATGATGATGCACCTTATGGATGCCTTTGGCCGCATTCCGGGCATGCGATACATTTGCAATCATCATGAACAGGCCAGCGCGATGGGTGCCGACGCCTACGCACGCGAAAGTGGCAAGCTGGGGCTTTGCCTTGCAACAAGCGGACCAGGTGCAACGAATGTCATCACAGGGCTGGTCGGTTCTTACCAAGACTCCGTGCCCGTGCTGTTTCTCACTGGACAGTGCAAACGCAAGGAGACGGTGCGCTGGCGCGGCATCACCGGCCTGCGTCAATGCGGCTTCCTTGAAGCGGACATCGTGCCAATCGTCGAGTCTGTCACGAAATATGCTGCATTTGTCGACGACCCGGAAAAAGTGCGCTTCCATTTGGAGAAAGCCATCCACCTCGCGCTCAGCGGCCGGCCCGGGCCGACACTTCTGGACATTCCGCTCGATGTGCAGGGAGCCTCGATCGATCCGGAGACTCTTGAGGGTTATACACCGGAAGATGAGGAGTGCAGCCCGGTCGATCAGAAGGATCTTGAGAGCCTTGTTGCAAAGATCAATGGAGCCAAACGCCCTCTCATCGTAGCTGGGCATGGCATTCGAGCCGCCGGATTGGCTGAGCAATTCCGCGAACTCATTGAACGCTGGAAAGTCCCTGTCGCCACCACTTTGATGGCGAAAGACCTGCTTCCGGAGAACCATCCGCTCTTTGTTGGACACCCCGGCCCCCGAGCCCAAAGAGGCTCCAACTTTGTCATTCAAGCAGCCGATGTCATCGTCTTCATGGGTGCGAGCATCCACATCCAGACCGTCGGCTACGAGGGCGATCTCTTCGCTCCGGATGCGTTCAAAATTCAAATCGACATGGACCGTCCGCTGCTTGAACGCGAGCACATCGGGGTGAATTGGAAACTTGCATGGAATCTCCACGATTACTTGCCCCATCTCTCGAAGTGCGTCACCGAGGCATGGCCAGCTCCGCAAGCAGACAAATGGCGCGAGACGGCTCGCCAGTGGCACACCACCTTCAGTTCAAAGAACGAAGCCCACGATCTGGGATCACCCGATTCCCGTGTAAATCTCTACGAGTTCGCCCAAGTTCTAAGTGAGGAACTCGGCAGCGACGCAACAATCATGACGGATGCCGGGCAGCCGCACCCGATCCTTGCGCAGGCCATGTGCCTCAAGGACGGACAACGCTACCTGAACCCGGGCTCCTTCGCGGAAATGGGCTACGCACTGCCAGCGGCCTTGGGGGCTGCTGCTGCCGCACCCGGGAAAACGATAATCTCAGTCTTCGGTGACGGTTCTTTCCAAACGAACGTTCAGGAACTTCAAACACTTGTTCACGAGCAGCCAAATGTGAAGATCTTCGTGATCAATAACGACGGCTACGCATCGATTCGCAACACTCAAAAGACATTTTTCAATGGATTTTTCGTAGGCTCAACGCCGGAAAGCGGCGTCACACTGCCTGATATTGAGAAGGTGGTCACAGCCTATGGTCTTCCGTTCGCACGCTGCGAAAACCGAACTGCTCTTCGCACCACCATTCAAGCCGTTCTAAAGACGAACGGGCCGGTTGTCTGCGAGGTGATGGCACTGGTTGACCAAAAGATTCTTCCCGTTGTCGCCACAAAAATGCTTCCCAACGGCGTGCTCCGTTCGGGAACTCTCCACGAAATGTCGCCGGAAATATCCACGAAGCTTGAGGATGTTTTCCCGCAGGTTTCCGTTTGAGAGCGAAGGCGAAGCTATTTCGTTTTCCGAGGTCTTGCTTTTAAACTCGTAATGAAGCTTTCTGCCAGATCATATTTTCTAGCTACAAGTCTGGCCTCACAGGGCGTGAGAATCATCAGCTCCTTGCTGCTTTTTAGAATGCTTTCCGCTTCAGACTATGGAGCTGCTGGCTTGGTAGCAATATTCCCAGGCTTTATCGGAAGTATCGGCGACCTTGGGGCCATGCGATCAGTCTATGTTTTGGACGGGCGAGAGCCGAACGCTCGTGGCACCTGCCTCCTGATCACTCTCGCCACTGGCGTTGTTCTTAGCCTTGCATGGCTCGGCGCTGGATTTTACCTTGCTGCGCAGCAATCCAACCCCACGTTTGCCTTGCTGGGAGCCGCTGGCGCCCTAAACGTGCCTCTCAACTACCTGTTTGAGTACGCAATGATACTGCTCAACTTGGAGAAAAACTTTTCTTTTGAAGCAAATGCTCGACTCGTAAGGGCTTTGGTAGCCGCCCTTTCATCGCTAGCATTCGCAGCGATGGGAATGGGTCCACTTGCCATTCTCGGCTCAATCCTACTGGCTAGCGTAGTGGCTGTAACCATATCGTTTCTCGCCCACCGTCGACTATTCGCATTTGATGCCAGCTTATCCACTGCGCGCAAGGCACTTCATCTCGGAACGCGAATGACTGCCGCCCAGTATCTGAATAATATGGGTGGAAGCATTTACTCGACAATGGCTGCCCATGCCGGCGGCCAAGTCGGCCTCGGCCTATTTGGTCGTGCGACGCAAGTGGTAGACATGTTCAACCACTCGTTCGTGAATAATCTGCTGCGTATTTTTCAACCGAACCTGCGCCCAACTGGCGAAGACACCACCCAGCTCTCATCCCACTTCTGCCGATCCTGTCTAGTCACTGCCTATCTTTCCGTACCGGTGGCTATTGTCCTCTATCTTCGGTCGCCGGAGTTGATTCGCGTTCTCATGGGTCCCGGCTGGACTGAGGTCCCCGATCTGCTAAAGCCGTTTGCTATAGCGATGGCGCTTGGTGCAACAGGCGGAGTATCGTTAGCAACTCTTCAATGTGCAGGAAGAGTCTCTCAGTGGACTCTAGCGACACTCGCCGCATTGGGAACCGCAGCTACCATTTTCTTCCTCTCAGGGGAAAAGAACCTGCTGGCAACTTGTAACGCGGTAGCATCTGCACAAGTCGTTTCCGCAATCGTTTTGACTGTATCTGCCGTGGTGACGCTGAGGCTGTCTGTGGCGCAGATGATACCCCATGGAATAACCTTGCCGTTATCTGCTGGCCTCGCTGCTATCTGTATCGGGCTATTGCCACCGCTATCAGCTCCTCCACTGATTTCAGATCTGTACCTCCTGGTCACTTCCGGCGTCATTTCGTTAACGGTCATAGGAGCAACTATGGCGCTCTTGCACCGTTCTTTCTTCCGACTTTTGGTTCAACGGTCCCTAGATTAACTTTTCTATGATATCCTGCGTTATCAACTACTACAACCCGAAGAATGTCTCACGTATCAATGCCACGACGATTCTGTGTATTGAGGCTCTCAGGGCATATTCCAAAACCCCCATCGAAGTCATTCTTTCTGACGGTTCCGGACATGAAAATCCAGCTATGGCCGAGGAATGTAGCCGTCTCGGCGCAGTATACTCTCTGTCGCCCATACCACAGAATTTCGCATCAATTTACAACCACGGCTTCTCCCTCGCCAAGGGTGAGTTCATTGCAATTCTGGAAAATGACATTTTTGTGACGGAAGGCTGGGATGAAAAAATGCTGGCAGAAATGGAACGAACGAAGGCCGATGTCGGAGTTCCTTTTCTCACAAGCTGCGACAACCATACCCAGCAACTTGGATTCCTGCTCAAAAACATCTCCTTCGAGCCGGTCATGATTTCACACAATTTCATTCTGTTTCGACGACACGCTGCAGAACTGGCCTTTCCATTCGACACCAGATTTAATGCCACCCACAATGACAACGACGTATATATTCGCCTAAAGCGAGCAGGAATGCGGTTCATCGTTACCAAGGGCGCTGAGATGACCCACTTCAGGCGAGGTACTGCAAACTACAACCCGTGGACCTTTAGTGAAGATCTGGCTAAGTTTAAAGAGCTGTATCCTGAACTGCGCTACAAAAGCCCTTGCTATGCGTTTTCAGTCTGCGATCCACTTTTTTGTAGATCACCGTTGTTTCGGGCAATACTCTGGATTTGCGAAAGCATCCCAAACCAGAAGATAGCAAGCTATGCTACGAAGCATGTTTTTCGCTTGGAATCTTTGTTTCATCGCATCTGAGGGCATTTATGCTCGTTCTTTTTCGACCACCCTACAGTTTTTTACTTCAGAACAAGCTGTTCTCTGCGGACCATCCCTTGAGCGGATCGTGGATGACGCCTAATGTGTTTCTCCAACAGGAAGCCGCCAAGGACGGCATAACAATAGCAACTAGTGACATGCATCCCCTGACGAAGGCAGATGTGATTGTCATACAGGACCTTCCGCACCACAGGCGAGAATTGGATCACATTCGTTCATCGGCGCCAAATGCAAAATTGATTCTCCACTTACTGGAATCGCCACTGAGTCGGCCTCAAAACTGGAGCAAACGAAATCACGGCCTCTTTGATGGCGTCATCACCTATGACGACTCACTTGTTGATGGGAGAAGATATTTCTCCTACAAGCTTCCAATAGGTTTCCCACCTGACCTTGCCGGACTGCCGGGCTACCAATCGCGGAAACCTCTTGCTCTGATAAACTCGAACCGTCGAATTGGCTGGAGCGGTTTTCGAAACAAGTCCGCTGGTGCGGCAGGCCTCCCGTTTATTGGGCCATTATTCTCAGGCTGGCATGTCGACCTGAAATCGTGCCTTCAGCAAAACAAGGGTGAACTTTACAGTCTGCGGGCGAGACTGGCAGTTCGTGCCTCGCAGGTAACCCCTCCTATCCCACTGGACGTATGGGGCTCTGGATGGCGCGGTGAAGCTAGAGGTTGGGTGAGTCGTTTGCTGCCCGAGCGTGTCTATCCGAACGCACGTGGTAGTTTTAAGGGTGATAAGAATCAACTAGTATCCCAGTATCGAGTTGTTCTGGCCTTTGAGAACATCCTGAATTCATGCGGATATATCTCCGAAAAACTCTTCGATGCTTTCTATGGTGGAGCCGTCCCTGCATACCTTGGCAACTCACAAATAAAGGACTTCGTTCCATCGAACTGCTTTATTGATGCAAGTGAATTCCACAACGAGCACGAAATGCTCAGTTACTGCGCGATGCTTTCGCAGTCCGACTGGGTACGATATCGCGAGAATATTGCGGCGTTTATCCTGAACGGAGGCCTTACCCCCTTTCTACCCCCTGCATTTGCGAAAGACATTCTTCACGCGATCAGGACCATCGCGTCAACGAACTGACTATTGGTCTGACTTCTTCCCAACTACTGCAATGTCAACACCCTTTTTATCGATTGCGATTCCAGTTTTGAATGGTGAGGCTTACATCAGCGAAGCCATTGACTCTGTAATCCATCAAAGCAATCCAGACTGGGAGCTGTGCATCTCAGATAATCAGTCATCTGATCGAACTCCTAATTTATGCCTTGCCTTCACGGGAGATAAGCGTGTCAAATACTCACGCACAGACGGGCTTCTCTCCAGTTCGGACAATTGGACTAGAGCAGTCGCCATGTGCACTGGCGAATGGGTCTTGATTATTGGGCATGATGATCTCATTGAGAAAGACTGTCTTGAGCGCTTTAAGCAACTCGCTTCAACCTTCAAAGATAATGGTATTGTGGTTTCACCACCGACCATCATTGACGCACAGGGGAACCCACAGAAACAATCTCCACGGTTTCTTAAGGACTACACAGAGCCTACAGCACTATCGCAATCCGCGTTTCTCGACTTACTCGTGGAGGGGATGCCCTGCGCGCCTACTGGTGTCTTTTTCCGACGAGAGCTGTTTCTGAAGCACGGCGGTTTTTCGAACGACTTGCGGGGGTGCGGCGACTGGGAGTTTCTGTTTAGAATAGCATCAAGTAGTGGAGTCACCATAGAACCAAAGCCTCTGTCAAGGTATCGTGTCCATCCCACTCAAGATGTAAGATCTTTTGTTCGCGGGGAACACTCTGACCCCGAATTGATGCAGGAGCGCATGCTCCGCTATGAACACCTCACAATGGACCAAAGGCGTCGGATGATGTCTAACATGACGATGTTTCTTTACCGCAGCGTCACGCAAATTCTGATTTCCGGGAAGGACAATGCGGAAGGTGTCGCAAATCACCGTGCAGGCGTCGCAAAAAGGATATCGGCATGGGAACAGCGTCCTGAGATTAGGATGTTAATGAATCAGACCGCGCCATCTACATTTCCAACGAAATTGGTTTGGGAAATCTGTAGATCGCCAACTTTAGTTCGGCTCCTCCGCCCACTCCTGCGAAAAGTTTACGCAGCAAGGCGTTTATGTTAGCACCTTTTTTTCTTAACCCTTCAGCCATTGAGAAAAGCGCTGGTTAATCTCTCCGTTGACCATCCTTTTGTGAAAACATCGCTTCTAATCGCAACACCAGCTTTTCTACCACGTATTGGTGGTATAGAAAACATTGCTCTTTCACTGGCAAATGCGGCGTCAAATCGAGGGCTTGCTGTCTCAGTTGCTACATCGACCAGTGCACCAGCACATTTTGATGAACAATTCTCTTTTCCAGTTTTTCGTTCTCCTTCTAGCGCCCAGCTTTTTGCACTATATCGTGACCATGCAACCGTTTTGCTGCTTCAAGGTCCTTCGTCCCTCGGATGGCCAACTTTTTTCTACGGGAGCAAAACTATTGTTATTTATCAAATCTGGGTCCGCTGGGCAAATCGTCCGTCAGTTTTTGGATACATAGTAGGATGGTTGATTAGACGCATTTCAACCGTTACAGCATGCAGTCCAACTGTTGCTGCAACACTTGGCGTTCCCTCAAAGATTGTGCCGAATCCCTACAACGATTTAGTCTTTCGCGTACTTAATTTCGGTCCGAGGCGGTTTGACATTGCTTTCACGGGACGAATGATTACGTGGAAAGGTTTGGATGTTCTTTTTCAGGCCTTAAAGATACTGAAGAATCGAGGCGTGCCATGCAAAACTGTCTGTGTCGGCGAAGGGCCAGACTTCGGCCAGTTTCGCAAACTTGCTGAAGACCTCGCTATCTCCGAGACGATAACGTGGACGGGTGCACTCAAACCCTGTGACGTAGCTACCGTACTTAACGACTCCAAAGTCCTTTGTGTGCCATCAACTTGGGAAGAGCCATTCGGAATCGTCGCGTTGGAAGGTCTAGCATGCGGCTGTGAAGTGATTGTTTCCTCTTCCGGAGGTTTGCCCTCTGCAGTGGGTAAGGCGGGTCTTGTCTTCCAGAATGGTCAGCCAGAGGAACTGGCTGAAAAAATCGAGAAAGTACTGCTGAATTGGTCCATTGAAAGGATTTGCAATACTATTGCGCTTGATCACCTCCAGAAGCACACAGGCGAGGCTATCTTGAATGAGTATCTCAGCCTCCGCAAAGATCGCTCATGAAGTTAGTCGTACTCGATACCAACTGTTCTTGGATACGGTCTCTAACTCATTCACTTCCAAAGACGTGCCACCGGACTGAATGTCGGGTCTACAGTCCTCAGTGGCTGCCGAATGGCCTGTCAGACTTTCGCAGAGTTATTGTTCGTCGCAAACTTTCAGCCTCCGCAGATGAGACTTACATTGTGGTGCCCGGATGGAATCGCTTCCCGAAGACAAGCATGTTGATTACTACCCTCCGACTCCTTCCCCGGATTCTTTCAACCCGCGAGCCTGCCTTCCTTTTCACGTTTCCTTTTTACTCCGGCGTCGCCGCCCAAATTCGCAAACTGCGTCCGTCAGCCAAAATCGTATACCATGCGCATGATCCGTTTGAGTTTTACTCCTATCCTTCAGGTTACATTCGCCAGCATGAAGACCGCATCGTGCCACTCTGTGACCACGTGTTCACGATCGCTGAACCGTTAGCTGATGATTTTAGAAAGCGTTACCCACGAGCAAGCGTTTCGCGCCTCGGCAATGCGACGTCGTCCACGTTTCTGACTCATCATGCTCCCGATACAACGAAGGAACTATCCGATGTTCGGGAAAGAGGTCGTATCATCGGCTGCATCGGCCAGATCAACTCTTCTTACGACTGGCCGCTTCTGGAATCCCTCGCCTCTGCTGCGCCGGATCTGCATTTTGTGTTCATTGGGAACCTGTTCGAAGAGGGGGAAACCACACAACGGATTCGACACTTTTTCGAACAGCCGAACGTTCACTGGCGTGGGCCCGTTGCGCACGAGAGATTGCCGGACTATCTGGGAGCATTCGATGTATGCTTGAATCCGCTTAAACCTAACCCGCACAATGACCGTCGGGACACGTTACGCCTTTATGACTATCTTACAACGAGCAAGCCGATCGTCTCAACAGACATCTCCTCCGCTCACGTGCATGCGCCTTTTATACGAATCGGCCGCACACAAGATGATTTCCTCAAGCTTATGCGCGATTCGGATCCATCACCTGAAGAACTCGCCAAGCGACGCACCTATATCATGAAGAACACTTGGGAAGTTCGAGCAGAGGAGTTACTGGAAGTCTTCGCGTGATCACAATGTCGCTTCAACTCGCCACTTACTACCAGCGCATCCGCCTTTGGAAGCCCACCGGCGTCGGCAAGCACATTCTAAACATGTCGGAGGCAATATCGCGCCTAAATGGACCGCTCCAGTCCTTTCATGCTGTCGATGATCTCAAGGATGCAGAGCGCCGCGGCGTCGATTTGCCATTCGAAACTCCTGCGCCGCTCTCGATCCCAATCCCCAGAAAATTTTTGGAGGCCTCATGGGTGTCCTTCCGCTTTCCTGCGCCGTCAATGTTCGGCGTGGAGGCCGACTGGATATACTGCCCCGCCGAGTACTTCGTCCCCTCGGGACGTCATGCGAACCTTGCAGTTACCATACACTGTGACAACTGGTTCAACCCTGAGTTGCCTTGGTATAACGACCCAGATATCGCTGAGACTCGAAAACGACGTTGGCCGCTATACAAAGCTATCACCCAGCGCGCTGACAAGATACTTTGTGTATCCCACTTTCTAAAGCAGCGCGTGGTAGACTTCTTTAAGGTGGATCCTGCACGTATCTCTGTAGTCGGAAACGGCGTCGAGCCAGTGTTTTTTGCACCACGTTCGAATGCGCCTCACGTGTCTCAGCATTTGCATGATAGTCCCTACGTGGTCGTCCTAGGTGGTTTAACAAGGAGAAAGGGGGCCCAAGCAACGCTCCAAGTGGCTCGAGAACTTAACAGGGCAGCCCCAGATATCAAGGTGACTGTTGTCGGCACGTCGGAACAGGTGTTCTTGCAAGAGGCCCACGCTCTCCCGAATGTCGTCTCCCTAGGCTACGTGGGCGTCGGTGAAGGGTTGCCTTCGCTCCTCGCAAACGCAGTCGCTCTGCTTTTCCTCTCTGAATACGAAACATTTGGCATACCGGCGGTGGAGGCAATGGCATCCGGAACTCCGCCTATTGTATCCTCAAAAGGCGCTCTTCCTGAGGTAGTGGGTTCCGCCGGTTACGTATTGAAACCGGGGAATGAGTTAGAGGCAGTTGAGGCTATCATTGCACTGAACAAAAATGCATCCTATCGAGACGCTCAAGGAGCCGCGGCCGTTGAACGCGCGAAACGATTTAGTTGGGAATGGAGCTTCAGCCAACTGCGTGAAGCACTAAGTTGATGCATTTACTATGAATCGATATCCGGCGCTCATTGCTTGCTCCATCGCTTTTGCGATTGGAGTTGGTTTGTCATTCAGTTCCAGCTCATCGGATAAAGAGACGATGCAGGCGTACGCTGTTTTTCTCTGCTTGGTTTCTCTGTTTATTGTTTTCTGGAATGCTCGTCTTGGTCTCACCCGGCTGATGTCTTGCCATTCCATGGTAATGTTGGCGCCAGTTTGGTTCCTCTACCTTGAAGCCGTTTTCCCGGGTGGTGATTGCTGGCTCCTGCCCGCCAATCAGGTGATTCTTGCCCTATCTTCAGGAGTTTTCTTTTTGATGATCTTTAACTTGTTATACTGCGTGCGTCCTCCCGCCTCCGTGATAAGTTTTCATGAGAAGAACTTCTTGAAAAGTGTAAACCCATCCTTTCTTCCAACTGTCGGGATCATTTTAACCTTAGTCACGTTCCTTGTAATTCTTGCACGGTATGGCTGGGACTGGGAAGAGACTAAAAGAGTCTATCTTGCCGGCAGAGCCGCTGGGTCTGGATTGATAAAGCGCGGTGGTGTTGGTGGTTGGGAAGTGTTTCTACAGCCTTTGCAGTTCATGTCGGCTTCAGTCCCGACCATTGCGGCCCTTTCTTGGGTTCGATTCGGAAGCGAGCACAGAGCTGGGGTCGGAGTTCGCATTGGCGTGACGGTGTGCGCACTTTTGCTGATATTTGTTATGTTCCTCGGCGGTTCGAGAGGAAACATGGCCGTCTATCTTGCCGGTCCAGCGTCAATTTGGATTCTGTTCGGTGGTAACGCCGTGGGTCGTTTACCTCATATTGCCATTTCTTTGCTTATGTTCATTGGTCTGATTGGCATCTGGGAGTATCAGAAACAGAAGCGCGCAAATCTGCTTAAGGGCGTAAGCAGTTTTTCAGACATAGCTGAGCAGACCACATTTGACGTCAGGCAGACACACAGGGACAATAATCTGTATTTGTTAACTCTTCATCACATGTACATGCCATCACTTTTTCCATTTAAAGGATATTACGAATTCTATCTGTTTCTTGTTAATCCTATCCCCCGAGCAATTTGGCCAAACAAGCCAAAAGGAATTCAAGAAAGCCGTCGTGCTTTTCAGTTTGCAACCGGCCCCGCAGCAATGGGCCCAATCAAGGTTGGCACAGCAAGTCTCTCCTACAGTATCGTGGGAGATGGATATAGGATGCACCACTACTTTGGTATAGCGCTGTACGCTGCACTTTTCGGGTTTCTGGCATCATTCTGGGACTACATTGGTCAAAAGCGCATGCTTTCCTCTCGCCTCTATTTCATTCTGAACGCCGCTTGGCTTTTCTGGATGCTGTGGGGATTCCGTGCGGCATTCGCTTTTTTCACGGGAATGTATCCAGTCTGGGGAGCCTACTTGCTGTGCTGGGTTGCGAGCAAGTTCAGTGCACCAGCCGTGCCTGGGCCGTCCGCGAGCAGATACAGCGCACGAGTGGCAGTTCCCCCTTTGAGGCACGAGGGACGCTTTAACCCGCCTTCTTGATGCTGTCGCAGCATGAGACTCACATCTCAGTTCCTGGCTTGGCTGCTTTTTCTAGCAATCTGCCTTGCTTATGCAATGCTCGCTTGCCGTCAGCAGGCTGATCTTGGCAGCTTGGAACTTCTACCTAGGGGAACCTTGCGATTTCTCGACCAGAAAATGGCATTCCGCAATCTTTGGGCCTTTGCCTTGCTTGGTGTTTTTGCGGGGACGTTATTGAAAGTGCGTGTTTTTGGTCTCGCTACCAAGAATGCGTTCGGTCTTTTGCTCCTGCTCCTTGCCCTGCCAGTACTGAAGGAGTTTGCGCAACTTGGTGTTTCCGGGCGACATGGCAACGTCTGGGGAGCGATTCTCGGCATAGCTGGGATGTTTTTGGGGCTTTGCATAGGCCAGCTTATCCGAAGTAGATTCACCTTCCCTGTGTCTCCAACTGAAGCCGCTTGCACGAAACCAGACTCCGAATCCGCCAAGTGACCTTCAAACCGCGGTCTTGCACCGGATCACATTGAAACTCACATATACATCGACAAACCGTGCGCATCATTACCCGTACGCGGAAGGTCTTCACCGCATCGGGGTGCTGCATGCCTTCGTCTGCGGATTCAGCCGCCTGAGCCCGCGTTCAGAGTCGGACATCCTCGGCAATGTTCTGAAGCGGCGCGACGCATTCCAGACGCTCTACTTGCTGGCCCTCAAAGGCCGTGCTCCGCTGGGTGCTACGGAGTTCCTCAACAGGGCGTCCAACCGCCATCTCGATCGTTCCTCGTTTCGCTTTGCCATCGAGAGCGATGTCTTTCTCTATTATCGCACCACGGGGAGGCACACGAATCTGCGTCTCAAGAAGGAGCAGGCCAAGACCGTCTGTGTCTTGGAGGAGGTGAACTCGCATGTGGAGCAGTGTTTGGCTCTGATGCAGCGGGAGTACGAGGCGCTCGGCCTGGGCAGCTACCACGAGCGCTTCCCGGACATGGATGCGAGACTGGAAGCCTACGCGGAAGCGGATTACATCCTCTGCCCCTCAGAGTGGGTGAAGAGGTCCTTCATCGAGAAGGGATTCGCCCCGGAGAAAATTCTGAAAAACCCGTATGGGATGAGCCTTGCTCCGGCCGGAGCAGTCGACCGCGCGGCAAGCGAGACGTTCCGCATTCTGTTTGTCGGCCAAGTGCACTTTCGAAAAGGCCTTCGTCATCTTTTCGAGGCCTTCCGCAAGCTTTCCCATCCCAAGAAGGAGCTGGTTATTGTCGGCCCCAACACTCCGATCACAGGTCTTGAGAAAACGGCCCTGCCTGCGGGCGTGACCTTCGCCGGTGAACTGAAGGGCGAGGCCCTGCAAAACGCCTACCGGACGGCGGACGTCTTTTGTCTGCCAAGTGTCGAGGAAGGTCTCGCATTGGTCATGGGCGAGGCTCTTGCCTTTGGACTGCCTGTAATCGCCACGTCACACACCGGAGCGGAGGATCTCTTCACGGACGGCAAAGAAGGCCTCATTGTGGCACCTTTCAGCTCGATCGCACTCACCGACGCCCTCCAGCGACTGGCCGACGATCGGGGACTGCGCGAAACCATGTCGGCCGCAGCACGTGATCGTGCTGCCAGCCTGGGTGGATGGAACTCCAGCGTGCGTAATCTTGCTGATCTGCTTGCGCGTGTGAGCACGATAACTGAGTGATGAGTCGAGCGAACCTTTCCCAACTTTTTCCCCTCGCCCTCTGCTGGCTTACCCGACGCTGGCGCTATCTCTGGTGGGGTTTGGTGAATCGCATCTCACCGGCCCGCTTTCGCAGGATCGGCCGCTCGGTGAAATTCAACGGTTGGGTGCGGGTCGAGAAGCCGTGTGCGGATATCCAGCTAGGATCAGGCACAATGGTGGGGGTCGGTTGCTACTTCCTCGCCACTCAGTCCGGCCACATCCACGTCGGCGATGACGTCGGGATCAACGACCATTGCTACGTCACATCCAACTACGGCATCTCCATTGGAGCCGGAACGAGAATCGCGGAGTTCGTCAGCATTCGCGATTACGACCACGAGTTTGCCGATCCCAACGTTCCGATCCGAAAACAAGGCCTGCGTGGAGGTCCGATCTCGATTGGTGACGACTGCTGGATCGGACGCAGCGTGATGATCACCGGCAATGTCAAAATCGGACGGGGTTGCGTGATCGGGGCAAACTCAGTTGTAACGAAAGACATCCCGGAATTTTCGGTAGCGGTGGGTGCACCGGCGCGCGTCATCAAGACGCGCGGTTCCCATTCGAAGTAAGGCCATGCCATCTTTCGCGTTCCTCGTAGAAAGCCTCGCCGTGCAATCGGGAGGTCCGGCCCGAGTGGCGGCCGTGGTGACGGCCGAACTTGCTTCGCGGGGTAACACCGTTGAAATCTGGACGCTTGATGAAGGTCCGCTAGAGAAAGTTCCCGTAAGTGAGCGAGTAAAAGTCCGCACGATTGGACGGAGATCCAAAAATCCGCTGGATTGGTGGCGGTGCTCATTCCGGATTAGAACACTTTCGCGAAAAATGGATTGTGTGCTCGTCAGCGGGGTTTGGGGGCCGGTAGATGGTCTGGCCCTCCGTCTGGCAAACATCCCCTCTTCGAAGCTCTTCATTCGTACGTGCGGGATGCTTGAGGACTACATCCTGCAAAAGGGAGCGACCAAGAAGCGCATTGCTCGGACCTTGTATGTCGACCGCAACCTGCGCCGTGCCAATCGTCTTCTGGTCAATACAGAGATCGAAAAGAGGAATGTGGAGCGCCTCGGCTTTTGCACTCGCATCGAGGTGATTCCGAACGGTGTTCGCCTTCCCTCCAGCGGCATGTCGAAGAACGAAGCAGCCGGGATCCTGAATCTCGATGCCGCTAAGGAGCGCCGCAGGATTCTTTACTTGGGGCGGATTCATCCGAAGAAAGGCCTGCATTTCTTCCTCCCGGCTTTTGCCGAGGCAAGGAACCGCGGGCTCGATTGGGACGTTCTGGTGGCGGGGTCATTCTCCGATGAGGCATTTGAGCGGGAAATCCGGGAAGCGGTAGCTCGTTTCGGAATCGGAGCTCATTGCACCTTTGTCGGCGAGGTTGCAGCGCAAAGGAAGGAAGCCTGCTTCGCGATTGCGGACGTCTTTGTGCTGCCGTCACAAAGCGAGGGGTTCCCAAACGCTGTGGTCGAAGCAATGTCGTGGGGACTTCCGGCCCTTGTCACACCCGGATGCAATTTCCCGGAGGTCGCTGCCGCGAATGCCGGAGTGGAGTCGTGTTTGGAACCCGAGGAACTCGCGGACAAGTTGGCGGGATTTCTTGCAGATCCGAACAGGCTTTCCGCGATGGGCAAGAACGCGCGGTCGCTGGCCCGCGAGAGGTACTCTCTCGATCGGGTCGTGGATCGTTATGAACGCCTCGCCACGCTGTGCTCTCCTGACAGCGGAATCGGAATCCTTTTCGCAAACTTTGGTCCCTACCACATTGCCCGGATTAACGGCCTGGCCGCTGCGGCGGAGGAGGAGGGGTGGCCGGTGACCGCGTTCCGCTTCACCGAGCGGAGCGACACATACGGCTGGAAACCCGAGAGCCCGGAAAACATCGAGACCGTTACCCTTGCGGAGACACATCCCCGCTCGCCATTGGCCTGCCTGCGCCTTGCCCTCCGATTCTGGTCTGAACTCCGACAACGGAAAATTTGCGCGGTTTTCCTCCCCAGCTACTCTCCATTACCAAACTTCGCCTGCCTGCTCGCCACGCGTCTCGCCGGCGCACGCGCAATCATGATGAACGAATCGTGGCATGGGACGGAGAAAGCCGGTCCCGCCGGTCGCATTGCGAAGCACCTCATCTTCCGCCTTTTCCACGGTGCCTTGGTAGGAGGACAACCGCAGGTCCGTTACGCGACCGGCTATGGAATCCCATCGCCCCGCGTGGCCACGGGATATGACGTGGTCGACGGGGCGCATTTTGCCAGCGCAGCGGCGAAGTGGAGAACTGCCGGGCCCTCGTCATTGCCGGTAAAGGGTCTTCCGAAGCGCTACTTCCTGAATCTGGGGCGGTTCGTTCCCAAGAAGAACATTCCCTCGCTTGTCGCAGCCTACGCTGCAGTTGCCACCAAGCGACCGGACATGAAGATCGCCCTTGTGCTGGTCGGCGAGGGACCGGACGAACCCGCTCTGCGCAATCAAATTGCCAAAACAGGGTTGCCACTGATCCGAGGAGGCGATCCTGTCCCCGACGCTCCGTGCGCTGTCCTCTACCCGTTCCAGCAGATCGACCTTACCCCTCTCTTCTTCGCGCGCGCCGAGGCATTCATCCTCCCGAGCCTTCACGAAGAGTGGGGACTTGTCGTCAACGAGGCGATGGCCTGTGGCGCACCAACCCTCGTGTCGAAGAATGCCGGGTGCGCATCCGACCTTGTTGCAGAGGGAGTGACAGGTTTTACGTTCGATCCCAAGGATACCAACCAACTCGGAGCGCTGTTGGAAAAATTCATCGACGATCCCTCTCTTAACTCCAAGATGGGAAACGCGGCAGCAGAGCGAATCCGTGACTGGTCCCCCGAACGGTTCGGCACATCCGCGATTGCTGTGCTCAAGAGTTTACAGAATGCCTGACAAAATCCTCATCACCGGCGGTGCCGGCTTCATTGGCTCCCACCTGGGTTCCCGGCTCCTTGCAGACGGGCACGATGTCGTCGTGCTCGATGACTTCAACGACTACTACGATCCGCGCATCAAACGGGCCAACGTCACCGACCTCCTAAAGGGTGCAAGCATCGTGGAAGGTGACATCCGCGACCGGGCCACGGTGGAGAATCTCTTTGCAGGAAATGACTTCACTCAAGTCGTCCACTTGGCGGCACGGGCGGGCGTTCGCCCTTCGATCAAGGATCCAGAGCTCTACATCGAGACGAATATTCGCGGCACCTACCACCTTCTCGAAGCCGCAAAACGCCACGGCAAGCCGAAGTTTGTGTTTGCATCGAGTTCGTCGGTCTACGGCATGTGCCCGCACACCCCGTTCTCAGAGAGCCTGCCACTTCCGCAGACCATCTCGCCCTATGCGATGACCAAACTCTCTGGCGAGCACCTTTGCGCCAACTACTCCTACCTCTACGGCATTCAGACGATCTGCCTGCGGTTCTTTACCGTTTACGGGCCCGGCCAGCGCCCGGACCTCGCAATCCACAAGTTCACACGGAGTATTTGGTCAGGGGAGCCGGTGACACAATATGGCGATGGATCTTCAAGCCGGGATTACACGTACATTCATGACATCATCGATGGGATCACTAAAGCCATGCGGCACAAGGCGGCCTTCGATGTCTTCAACCTCGGGGAAAGCCAGACAACCTCGCTGAAGGATCTCATCGGTCTCATCGAAGACGCACTTGGGAAAAAGGCAGAAATTACCTACATGCCCGACCAACCCGGCGACGTGAAGACCACCTATGCGGACATCACCAAAGCTCGGGACGTCCTGGGATACAATCCCACCACCAAGGTTAAGGACGGCATCCCGAAGTTCGTCGAGTGGTTTCGCCGTCTCAATGGTTGATCCGGTGGACTTAACTTGCTGTTGTCGGACTCGGGCTTTATTTCATTCACGCCAGAGCTGAGTTAACTCACCGAAAAGCTGAATTCATTCACCCCGGGGCTGAATAAAGGCGACCACCAGCGAGCGGACGCGCGGACCGCGAATTCTCAGAATGCTGAAGTCGGAAAGAGAAGAGCGAAAAGTCAGTAGTAAGAGATCAGAGATCAGAGATCAGAGGTCGGAGAGCGGCGATCACAGGAGAACAGGGTATGAGAATCAACTCGGCCAAAGAACTTGAGGTTTACAAAAAGGCTTACCAGCTCGCGATGGAGATCTTTGAACTCTCGAAAGATTTCCCACCGGAAGAGCGTTATGCTCTTACGAGTCAAATCCGTCGCTCTTCTCGTTCCGTCTCCATGAACCTGCGCGAGGCATGGGCAAAGCGGAGATACGAAGCACACTTCATCAGCAAGCTTACCGACTGCGATGGTGAGGCCGCCGAAACGGGCACATCGCTCGATTTCGCTCGAGATTGCGGCTACATCTCGGAGGAACACCATCGCCACCTTACTTCTCTTTGCGCAGAAATCGGTCGCATGCTCGGATCAATGCTCCGCAACCCCACCCCTTTTCTGATCTCCGACGTCTGACCTCTGACCTCGGGCGATAAGCCCGCCACCCATGTCCATCAACACCGACACTCACAAAGGCCCGAGTTTTTCTCTGGCGAACCGGCTGGCCCGTGTGCTTTGGGGGCTTGTGCAGGGGACCGTTTTTCGCCTCACTCCCGCACCGTTGCATGAGGTTCGCTCGGTCATTCTGCGCGCTTTCGGCGCAAAGGTTGGTCGGGGCGTGCACGTGTATCCCGGTGCCAGGATCTGGGGTCCGTGGAATCTCGAGATCGCCGATGAAGCCGGCGTCGCAAACGGGGCGATTCTTTACACGCAGGGAAAGATCACGATCGGACGACGTGCGGTGATTTCCCAAGGTGTCCACTTGTGTGCGGGCACGCATGATTACGAGCAACCCGGCTTCCCGCTTATCACGAAGCCGATCACCATCGGCGACCACGCTTGGGTCGCAGCCGAGGCGTTTGTCCAACCGGGGGTGAGCATCGGCGAGGGCGCTGTCATCGGGGCCCGCTCGGTGGTGACGAAAGACATGCCGGAATGGACTGTCTGTGCCGGGCATCCGTGCAAGCCGATCAAGGCGAGGACGCGGCAGGATTAGGCATTCCGGAGCGAGGATTCGGGATTCCGAGGCTGAGAGCAGGGAGATCAGACGTCAGTTGGCAGTAGCAAGTTGAAAGGATTCGGAAGCGAGGATCTCGGATTCAGGATCCTGTCCACCCCTGCGTGCTCTGCGGCTCTGCGCGATAACCTTTAACTAAAATAGCTCGCGCCGGCGTTGCGGCTCTGCCCCCTCCGAATCACGGGAAACAGGGCTTGCTGGCATGTTCTTTCGTGATAACGTAATTATCATGAAAATAGCCTCGGTCATCGATTTGCGAAACAACTTTGCCAGCGTTTCCCGTTGGATCTATGAGGGGGAAAGCGTTACGATCCAGAAGCGCGGACAGGCGTTTGCGATCCTCTCACCGGTGGTCAAAAAGAAAAAGGCATCCATCGAGTGGCCGGACTTTGAGGCGCGCTTGCAGCGCCAGTTTCCCAACGGT
>CAZKHB010000012.1:29812-96892 GCA_964552635.1 uncultured Chthoniobacterales bacterium | reverse complement strand
ACTTGGTTGGTTTCAGTTCAAAAAGCGAACTCACCGACTCGTCGTCGTGGATGCGCCGGATGCCCTCGCCGAGCAACTCGGCGACCGACAGCACTTTGACACGCTGGTCGGAAGAAGGGCGGGCCGGAACGCTGTCCGTCGTGATCAACTCCTTGATTTCGGAGTCTTTTAATCGCTCAACTGCCAAATCTGTCAAGACTGCGTGAGAAACGCCAGCATAAATATCATGGACCCCGTGGGAGCGGAGCATGCGGGCGGCGCTGGTGAGTGTTCCTGCAGTCTCTGTCAAGTCGTCGACGATGAGAACGTTGCGTCCCTTCACATCCCCGATGACGTGAGAGGCCTCGGTCTCGATGGCGCTCTTGCGGCGCTTGACCACGATGGCAAGGCCTGCCCCAAGGGCCTGGGCATAGGCGGAGGCCATCTTGACTCCCCCGACATCGGGAGAGACCACGACGAGGTTCTCAAGTCCCAGACTCTGGATATACTCAACCATGACGGGGCGCGCATGGAGGTGGTCGACGGGAATGTCAAAAAAGCCCTGCAACTGCTGGGCATGGAGGTCCATCGTAAGCACACGATTCACTCCCGCAGCCACAAGAAGGTTGGCAACCAATTTGGCCGTGATGGGTACGCGGGGTTGGTCCTTGCGGTCCTGCCGTGCATAGCCAAAAAACGGAATGACGGCGGTGACTCTGGCTGCGCTCGCCCGCCGTGCGGCATCGACGAGGATGAGCAACTCCATGAGGTTTTGGTTTGTGGGGGGACAGGTCGGCTGAATGATGAAGACATCGCGGCCGCGGATGTTGTCGTTGATTTTGACAAAGGTTTCACCGTCGGGAAACGAACTCACCGACGCATCGCCAAGGGGCACGCCGAGGTAATCACAGATTGCCCGAGCCAGCGCCGGGTGGGCATTTCCGGTGAAGGCCTTCATTTCGGGAGAATGCGCAGGCATCATAGTCCTCTCAGTCGGCCAGAGATTCGGGAGTCGGGGGAGGATTCAGCGGGATGGTGGGTTCGAGACGCGTTTGCGCGAGACGGGCGATGTAAGCTTTTTCCATGACGTCGCACCGTGCCGAGAGGCTCTTGTCGATCTTCCGCATGCGGGCAAAGAGCAAGCGATAGTATTCGCGCAGTGCCGCACGTTCGTCCTCAAATGTGCGGGCCTTGGAGGCCTTTTCGCGCATCGCACGCACGGCGGGGTCCTTTTCCGCCTCGGTGCGAACCTCTTGGTAGCGCACCTTGAGTGCCCTCGACTGCTCGCCCGCTGTCGGACCGCTTGGAGCGGGCGGCAAGTCTGGGTTGACGGCGAGATCCTCGCCGACAGGAGAGGCAGCCGGATCGAGAAACGAGGCATCGGACCCGGCAGGTGTGACTTCCCCCTCGGAAACAATGGGGGCGTCCGCGGGGGCGGAATCCTGCGGGAGCGGAATAACGTCCTCGCCGGTGGCATTGGCAGTCTGCGTGACGTTTCCGGCAGGGATGGTTTCCTCCAGGGTGGCAGTCGCTTCTTCTGTCACCGTTGTATTGCCTGTCGTCTCAGTGACAGTTTCCGTCACTTGTTCGGTGACTGTCACGTTGCCGGATGCGTCGGGGGTGGTTTCTGTGACGGTTTCTGTGACGGTTTCTGTGATCTGCCCGCTCACTTCGGTCGAGTTCCCGGAAGAGTCGGGAACCGGTGCGGGGGCATTCGGAGTAGGAACCGGAGTCGGTGAAGCAGCAGATTCCTCCTGCGCAAGGACAGGAAGTGCAGTGAGAAGAAAAGCGAGGAGAATGGCGGGATGCATCGGTGGTCGCACGGCGGGCAGAGCCCTAAGAGAGCAACTCCGGCACCGATTGGCAAGCAGAGGTCTCGCGGCGGACTTGTCAGAAGCAGGTGGAGAGGGTTCATTCTCGCCGCATGAAAACCGCGAGCGCAACTCTGCCGAGCCCTCTCGAAGTGGCGCGGGGACTTGTTCGTGACAGGCGTGAGGTTGTTTTCCTCGACTCCTCGCGTGTCCGGAGGGGAGCGGTGTCGCTGTTGGCCACCGACCCGGACTTGATCCTCGAGGGCTCCGACTGGTCTCTCCTTGATCGGGAGTTGCAGAGCCGGAGAAGAATCACTGCAGACCTTGCGATCCCCACGGGAGCGGCGATCGGATGGGTGGCTTTCGACGGGACGTTCCGCTTCGGTTTTTTCGACCATGTGCATGTTTTTTCCCACGACACGGAGAGCTGGAACAGTCTGCCCGATGAGGTGCGCCCTGTCGCCGAACCGGCGCAGAGTCAATCCGTGCCGTTTCATGCCAGAATGAGCCAACCCGCCTTCGAGCGACTCGTCCGCACAGCGCAACAGCACATTGCCGCCGGCGATATCTATCAGGTGTGTCTTTCCCATCGCTTTGAGGCTCCCGGTTGCCACGACGCCTGGGGCTACTACGAGGCCTTACGCGACCTCTCACCTGTGCCGCATGGTGCGTTTCTCCAATCCGCCGGCCTTTCGATCGCCTCCTCATCCCCGGAACTCTTCCTACGGCTTTCGGGCCGCCATGTGACCACCCGGCCCATCAAAGGCACCCGCCCCCGCCGCAGCGATCCCGACACCGACGAGCGGAACGCCTTCGAACTCCAAACCTCGCCAAAGGAGATCTCCGAACTCGTAATGATCACAGACCTCGAACGCAACGATCTCGGGCGTGTCTGTGAATATGGCAGCGTTTCCGTTCCCGAACTCCTTACCCTCGAGCGCTACGAACAGGTCTTCCATCTGGTCTCGACTGTCCGGGGACTCCTGCGGAAGGACGTCAGCCATGTCGGCGCGCTGCGTGCCTGCTTTCCCGGCGGTTCGATTTCGGGAGCTCCGAAGAAGCGGGCGCTCGAAATCATTTCCGAGCTTGAACCCGTCCCGCGCGGGCTTTACACGGGCGCGATCGGATATCTGGGCTACAACGGGGAGAGCCAGTTTTCGATCAGCATACGAACGGCGTTCTTCGAGAAGGATCTCGCCCATTTTCATGTCGGTGCCGGCATCGTCGCCGACTCGGATCCCGCATTTGAATGGCAGGAGACGCTTCACAAGGCCGCGGGACTCCTGCAGGCCGGGTCCCCTCCACCCGACCGCTGAGAATTGCGTTGTCATCCGCCTGTGGTGCGACACTCTTTTCCCGCATGAGAATCCTTTCGGGCATCCAACCTTCGGGAACGCCGCATCTGGGAAACTATTTCGGCATGATGCGCCCCGCGATCGAACTCCAGTACCGTGGCGAGGCGTTCTATTTTATTGCCGACCTGCATGCACTGACGACCGTTCATGATGCGGGCCGTCTTCGCGCCAACTCACACGAGCTGGCGCTGGACTTTTTGGCCTGCGGCCTCGATCCCGCGAAGGCCGTTCTTTTCCGCCAGTCGGACGTGCCCGTCGTCACAGAGTTGGCCTGGATTCTGAGCACCATCACGCCGATGGGACTTTTGGAGCGCTGCCATTCCTTCAAGGACAAGACAGCCCGCGGCATCGCAGCGTCGCACGGTCTCTTCGCGTATCCCGTTCTGATGGCGGCGGACATTCTTCTCTACGACAGCGACCTGGTTCCTGTCGGCAAGGACCAGAAGCAACACCTGGAGGTGACACGCGACATCGCCGTGAAAATGAATGAGACCTTCGGCGAAGTATTCAAGCTGCCGGAGCCGAGTATCCTCGAGACTACTGCAGTCGTCCCGGGCTTGGATGGCGAAAAGATGAGCAAAAGCTACAACAACACGATCGAGATTTTCGCACCGGAGAATGTGCTGCGCAAAAAAATCATGTCCATCACGACAGACTCGACTCCTGTCGAGGCTCCAAAACCCACGGAAAACTCGGCAATCCTGGGTCTCTACCGGCTCGTGGCAAATCCGGATGACTATGCCCGCATGGTCACCGAATTCGAGCAAGGGGGCGTCGGATACGGAGAATTCAAAAAACGACTGTTTGCCGCGGTTTGGGAGTTCTTCGCCGAAGCCCGCGCGCGTCGAATCGCGCTTGCGGCCGACCCCGCAGCCGTGGATGCGGTTCTCTGCGAAGGCGCAGAGCGCGCCCGCGCGGTGGCTGATGCCGTGATGGCCCGCGTCCGGGGCGCCGTGGGCCTTTAGCGGAGGCGGGTCAAGTTCCGTTTGCAAAGCGGGCGCTCTTGCAGTTTGCTGGCCGTGCCGCCCCGCGGGGCGACTTGACCCATGTGGATCGTCCTCTTCGCCCTGCGCTACAAATACACCGTTGCGGTGATGGCCATCGCCATCGCGCTGTTCGGCGTTCTCTCAGCAAGGCACATGTCCACCGACATTCTGCCCCGCGTCGAAAGCCCGGAGATTCTCGTGGTTTGGACCTACTCCGGCCTGAATGCCCGCGAGTTGGCCTCAAAGATCACCTCTTTCTCGGAGATCGCGACGCTGAACAACGTCGACAACGTCCGCGAGGTCCGATCCGACACCACGAACGGAGTGGCCATCGTGCGCATCAAGTTCCAGCCCGATGCCGACCTGTCTTACGCACTCGCTCAAGTCACGGCGATCTCGCAGACGATGCTGCGTCGCATGCCGCCGGGCACGACACCCCCCATCATCGTTCCGACAAGCCCCTCGAATGTCCCTGTACTTCAGCTTGTGATCGCATCGGACTCACTTTCCGATGCGGCGTTGTTTGACTGGGCCCGCCTTGCACTCAGGGCGCAGATTCAGAGCATTCCGGGCATACGGCTCTCCCTCCCCTACGGCGGGGCCTCGCGCCAGATCATGGTCGACATCGATCCCGCGGCGCTCAATGCGCTTGGACTTTCCGCGGTGGATGTCGGCCGGGCACTCGCCACGCAGAACCTGACGCTGCCTTCCGGGAATGTCCGCGAGGCCGGTCGGGATCTCCCCATATCGCTCAACGCAAGCCCGGAGACGGTCGATGAGTTTCTCTCCCTGCCCTTGCGTACGGTCGATGGACGAACCGTTCTTCTGCGGGATGTTGCCAACGTCCGCGACGGCGAGGCCGTGCAAACCAACATCGCCCGCCTCAACGGCCAGAATGCCGTTCTTGTGTCGATCCTGAAGCTGGGAAACGCATCGACACTCACCATCATCGACGAGATTCTGAAGCGTCTTCCCCAGATCCGTGCCGGGGCTCCTCCCGGGCTGACGATCGAACCGATTTTTGACCAATCCGTCTTCGTCCGCGCCGCCATAGACACGGTTCTCAAGGAGATTGTGATCGTCGGGGCCCTCGTCGCCTTGATGGTCCTCCTTTTTCTCGGCTCTTGGCGTTCGACAGCCATTGTTCTGACCTCCATCCCCCTCGCCCTCCTGTGCTCTGTGATCGGTCTCAACCTATCCGGACACACGTTCAATTTAATGTCTCTCGGCGGACTGGCACTCGCCATTGGAATCCTTGTCGACAACGCCTTGGTGGAGATCGAGAACATCAAGCGACAGATCGGACTGGGAAAAGATGTGCGGACCGCCGTTCTTGACGGAGCGCGACAGGTGGCCTTTCCGGAATTCGTATCAACCACGGGTATTTGCATCGTCTTTCTTCCGATCTTCCTCTTGAGCGGAACAGCCTCCTACGTCTTCAAGCCGCTGGCACTGGCGGTGATCTTTGCAATGGTCGCAAGCTACATCCTCTCAAGGACATTGGTTCCCACGCTCGCCTCGATGCTCCTGCCCGCGGAGGTTCTCAGCGAGAGCCGTCCGCCCGGGCCCCTGCGGCGCATTCATCACGCAATCGAGGGACTCCTGGACAAAGCAGCGCTTCTGCAGGGACGCCTCTTGAACATGTTTTGCTCCCGGCCACTGGTCGTGCCGGCCTTGATGCTTGCGGTCGTGGCGGCAGGGGCTTCCGCGTGGACCGCTGCGGGTCGCGAGTTTTTCCCCACCACCGATGCGGGGCTTATGAGACTCTTCCTCCGCGTTCCCGCCGGAGCGCGCGTGGAGGAAACGGCCAAAGTCTTTGCGGAAATCCAGCGCGATATCCGCGGGATCATTGCTCCGGAAGACCTGCTGTTCATCGCGGAGAACATCGGCATGCCGGCGTCGGTAAACCTGGCCTGGGTTGAAAGCACGGCGACCGGGTCCTTTGACGGCGAGATTCTGATCCAGCTCGCCGCAGGCCACCGCCCGACTGCGGAATACATGTCGGAGATTCGTGGGATGATCAAAGAAAAGTTCCCCCATGTTCAGCTGTTCTTCCGTCCTTCCGACGCTACCGGTCTGACGCTTTCCGGAGGGGCTCCGACAACGTTCGAAGCCCGATTCATCGGAAGGGACGTTGCAGGCAACACGGCTCTCGCGAAAGATCTTTTGGCGCGCCTCGACAAGATCAACGGCGCTGTGGATGTGACCTTCCGTGAGGTTCTTGACCTGCCCGGCTATGCGGTGGATATCGACCGCACGCGGGCATCTTCACTGGGAGTCTCCCTTCAGGATGCGGTCGGCGCTCTGCTCAACGCACTGGGATCCGGGGGAACTGTTGCGCCTACGTTCTGGTCCGATCCCAAGGCGGGGACATCTTACGAGGTCTCCGTCGCCGTTCCACCGGTGGATCTCCCGGAAGCAAGCCGTCTGTTGGATCTCCCCGTTCGTCCCTCTGCGGGAGGGGATCCGGTTGTACTGGGGGCCTTTGCCACACTGCGTGAGGATCGCTCCCCCGCCAGCGTCTCGCGCACAACGCTGCTTCCCACGCTTACCGTCCTTGCGAATGTGGAGGCCCGCGATTTGGGCTCTGTGTTGAGGGAGCTTAATCCCGTGCTTGAACAGCTACGCGCCGAGCAGAAGCCGGGCAATCGCATCGAACTCGCCGGGCAGGCTCAGCTCATGGCCTCCGCGTATGCCGAGTTGTTCGGCGGCCTTCTTCTCGCTGCCGCCCTCGTTTTCCTCGTCATGGTCGTGAATTTCCAGTCATGGACGCTCCCTTTCGTCGCCATCAGCGGCCTGCCTGCGGCCGTGTCCGGGGCATTTCTGGGGCTCTGGATCACGGGCACGCCACTGAGTGTGCCCGCGTGGATGGGACTCATCATGGTTGTGGGTGTTTCCACTGCAAACAGCATTCTCATCACAAGCTTTGCCCGCGATCTCTGGCTTGGGGGGATGAATGGACGCAACGCGGCCATCGCTGCCGCCACGACAAGACTGCGGCCCGTCGTCATGACCGCGCTTACCATGATTCTCGGGGTGGTTCCTATGGCGCTTGGCCTTGGGGAGGGAGGAGAGCAAAACGCACCTCTTGGCAGGGCCGTGATCGGCGGACTCGCTTTCGGGACATTCGCCTCTCTGTTTCTCGTCCCCTACGTGTTTTCCCTGGTGCGTCAAGGTCCCGCGCGCACCGTCTCCGCCTCCCTGTCCGCTCCTGTCCCATGAAGCTCCGCATCCTGCTCGCCCTTTTTGCGGCCGCCTGCACGGCGTCTGCCGAACCACCCGCCAACGTCCGAACCGTGGAACCGGTCACCGCCCCCGCAGCCGATTCCGTCCGGCTTCCCGCCCGCACCGCGCCCGCTGAGAGGGCGGATATCTACTCCCGTGCGACAGGGATTGTTCGGGAACGCAAGGTCGACATTGGCGATGGGGTCCGGACCGGCGATGTCCTCGCCATACTGGACGCTCCCGAGCTTGACCGTCAAATCGAACGCGCCAAAGCGGCTTTGGAGACCGCAAGGGCACGTGCGGATCTTGCGAGTCGGGCACTGCTTCGTGCACGCACCATGTCCAAGGAAAGAGTCATTGCCGCGGAAGCTCTCGACGAGCGCGAGGCAGAGGCGCGGACATCCGCAGCGGACGTGGATGGTGCAGCGGCTGAGCTTGGACGGTTGGAGACGCTTCGGGGGTTCCTGACCATCCGCGCGCCATTCGACGGGGTGATTGCAGCCCGCAGGGTGGATCGCGGAGATCACATTGCCGGCGACCAGTTCACTCCGGGAGATGCATTGTTCACGATCGTCCGACTCGACACGCTGCGTGTGGAGATTGATGCCCCGCCGTCGAGCGCACTGCGCATTGCGCCTGATCAGACGGCAACCGTCGAATTCGGCGACCTCCCGGGACAGGCCCTCTCAGCGAAGGTAACCCGTGCCTCGGGCGTCATCGATACGCGGTCGGGCACAATGCGGATCGAACTTGAGATGCCGAATCCCGACAACCGGATCCCCTCCGGCCTGACCGGAACGGCGACTATTCAACTCCCGCCGGACAAGGTCCGGCGCCTGTTGGTTCCCACCAATGCTCTGGTCACGCGCGAGGGGGTCCCGCACGTTGCCAAGGTCAAGGATGGCCGGATCTCGTTTGCGAAGGTCGTTCGCGGGAAAAACTTGGGCAACTTGGTCGAGGTTCTCGATGGTGTTTCCAAGGGCGATCACCTCGTTGTAAGCCCGAATGCCCTTCTGCGTGAGGGCGATGCGGTTCAGGCATCGGCGGGCCGCTGAGCGGCTCACCATCTCAGAAGAAAGACGCCGGCACCGATCCAGAGAGCGGCATCAGCAAGCATCGCCCGGGGCGGGTTCAGTAAGGGCCTTAGAGCGACGGGCACCATGAGCAGGGCGGCAATCCAGACGGGCCATGCAGAGACAGGAGAAAAGGCTCCGCACAGGGCTGAAGCGAGCAGGAGAAGTCTCGCACCAGAGCAATTGGCAGCACCGCATAAAGCCACGTTGGCGGTGAAGAGGAGACCGATGGAGGAATACAACCACCATGACTGCACGCCCCCCGGCAAAGAGACCCCGATGGCAAAAATGCCGCCGACGATCACAGCTCTCCCACGCTGCCAGTCGGGCCACACAAATCGAACGGCGTAATAGCCGCCGACCATAAGTGCCAGAGCAACGAGCTTCCCGGGGCAGGCACCCCACCATCCAACCAGTCCCGGCGCAGCCAGAACGGCAAGAACGGCCATGGCCGCGATTCGCCAGCAGGAAACTGCCCGCCTTTCGTCCCACGTCCGGTCGACCAGATAGAGCACCATCACTCCGACGGCAAACGTCGTGGACATCTCCAAGGTGAGCGGGGAATCCGGCAAGTCCTGATGAAGCATGAGTTGCCATGTCCATGCGACCAAGCCTGCGCTGAGTCCGCTGCGTTCCAACAGGGAGGCTGCGCGAAGAAGCTCATGAACGAGCATGTCAGCTTGCGACCTCTCGGCCGCTTGGTAGTGTTGAGAAGTGAAGTCCGTCGTGCCAGTCGAGATCCGCGGCCTCATTCCCACGAGTGCGGGCTGCGCCGTCTTTCTGGGCAATGGGGAAAAGGTCTTCGTGATCTACGTCGATCAGGCTGTCGGCTCGGCGATCGGAATGTTTCTGAGTGGGACCGACAAGGAACGCCCCCTCACACATGACCTTCTCGCTCTGGTGCTCAAAGCACTCGGGGCTCGTGTCGAGAGAGTGGTCATCAACGATCTCAAGAATGGAACCTACTTCGGACGCCTGATCCTGAGCGCGGAGAACGAGCTCCAGCAGCGCAAGATCGTTGAGATCGATGCGCGGCCGAGTGACTGCATGGCGATGGCAGCCCAGCAAAATGCCCCGATCTACGTCAGTCATGTCGTCTGGGAGGAAGTCGAGGACATGAGCGAGCTTCTCGCCAAGCTTCAAGAGCCGGAAGCGGGCGAGTCCTGACGGGTCCGCAGGACAGCCTCTGCAAGGATGAGATCCCGTGGCCACGTTACCTTGAAATTGAACCCCGCGTGTGCCACCGCATGCGGCCGGACACCCGAAGCAATGAGGGCCGAGACTTCATCCGTCAGCGGACGCCCGGACGCCTTTGCGGCCTCCAATGCGTCAACCAGCACGGTATAATCTGCGACCTGCGGCGTTTGCATCGCCCAGAGATGGTCCCGCCGCACGGTCTCCGCGAGGGTCTGATTCCCGACGGCCCTGTGGAGAGAGTCGCCCACGGGTTCGGCCAAAGCCGCTGCACCGCACTCGATTGCGGCACCGATCGCGGCCGCTGCCATCGCGGGCGTGAGAAGGGGCCGGGCCCCGTCATGGACGGCAACAAAGTCTGGCGCCTCGTCTTTCAGGGCGCACAGGCCGTTCAGGACAGAGTCACAGCGCTCGGACCCTCCCGCAACGATGATGCGGAACTTTGGAAACGTCGCTGCAATCCTCCGGAACTCCGCGATACGCTGTTCCGCGCAAACCACTGCCCCGACCGTGACATCGGGGCAATTCTGAAGAGCCTCCAAGGACCATGCGACCACCGGTCTCTCGCAAAGCGGAGCCACCACCTTGTCGAATCCCATCCTCCGCCCCGAGCCCGCCGCAACCACCAAGGCAGCGACACGCAGTGGGCCATTTGAGGATCTCATCAACACGACACTAGCTCGGTGTTCTCCAAAAAACCAGCCATGTCCGGGGGCAGCGGGCACTCCCATTTCAACGCAGTGTCTCCCCACTGAATCTCCAACGATGAGGAATGGAGAGCATGCCGCGGGAAGCCCAAGGTCTTCTCAAGCTCCGGGGTGAGGCCTTGCTCGACAAAGTCGAGGTATAGCTGATCCGAGGAGCCGTAGAGTTTGTCACCCAGAACCGGATAGCCCGCGTGCGAAAGATGCACACGAATCTGGTGCGTCCTTCCGGTGACCGGCTCGGCATCAACGAGAGAATACAGCGCACCGGCGCGCCGGTGAATCGCAAGCCGACGGAACACGGTACATGCGGGCGCGCCTCTGGGGTGCACGCATCGCTTGAGGTAGACCCGCGAAGGCAGGACCTCGCCCTGACGGAGGATCGCGCCCTCACAGGTGAAGGAAAGCGGGGTTACGCCTGAAGTGAGAGCCACGTAGCGTTTGCGGATACGCCCCTCCTGCATGGCCATTGCCGCCCGACGGGCGGCCTGCGCGGTCTTTGCAACCAGCACGACGCCGCTTGTTTCCCGATCCAGTCTGTTGATCAGGGATACTTGGCCACCGTTCGCGATTTCATAGCCGAGCAATCCACGAAGCTCGTCCCAGAGTGTCCGTGGTCCTCCGGGTTTGCTCGGGTGAACAATCAACCCAGCCGGTTTGCCGACGGCGAGGAGTTCCTCTGTTTCGCCAAGGATAAGAAAACCGGGCGTCGCGGTCACGCGCGCGGGCGCATGTGGGGGAAGAGAATCACATCCCGAATACTCTCCGCGCCGGTGAGCATCATCACGAGGCGATCGATCCCGATCCCGATTCCGCCTGCCGGAGGCATGCCATACTCGAGAGCCTGCAGAAACTCGTCGTCGAGCTTCTGGGTCTCTCCCCCACTCTGCTGCTCGAGTCTCGCCCGCTGCACGTCGGGGTCGTTCAGTTCGGAGTAGCCGGGTGAGATTTCCTGGCCGTTGATCACCAATTCATAAACATCCACAACGGAGTCATCCGCAGAATTCTGCTTGGCCAAGGGCACAAGCTCCTTCGGGCAACGCGTGACAAAGAGCGGATGGATGGTTTTCTCCTCCACCATCTTCTCGAAAATGTGCTGGGTGACTTCGAAATCTTCCGCACAGTGGGAGATGTCGAGGCCGAGTTGGCGGCACTTCTCCCTCTTATCGGACGAAGAGAGCTCGAACCACCCGGGAACCGCACCGGCGACAAGGTCGCGGTAGTCCGCGCGGGCCCAGGGGCGGCGGAGATCGATGGTCCGGATGACATTTCCTTCGGCGTCCCGGTGAGCCAGTTCAAGCCCGCCACACACTGTTTGTGCGACGTGGCAGACCATTTCCTCGACCAAGTCCGCCATTTTCTCGAAATCCGCGTAGGCCCAGTAGGCTTCCAGCATCGTGAACTCCGGATTGTGCCGGCGGGAGATGCCCTCGTTGCGAAAGTTCCGGTTGAGTTCAAAGATCTTGGGGAATCCCCCGACCAAGAGACGCTTCAGGTAGAGCTCGGGAGCAATGCGCAGATAGAGGTCAACGCCGAGGGCATTGTGGTGGGTGCGGAACGGTTGGGCCGCCGCTCCCCCCGGAATGACCTGCATCATTGGCGTCTCGACTTCGATGAACCCGCGCTCCTCCAGAAAGCGGCGGATTTCGCGCACGATGGCAATACGCTTGCGGAAAGTTTCCCGAGACTCCGGATTGGAGATCAGGTCGAGATAGCGCTGGCGGTATTTGATCTCCGTGTCCTGCACTCCGTGCCATTTGTCGGGCAGGGGGCGGAGGGCCTTTGAGAGAACGCGGAAGGCCGAGGCTTTGATGCTTGGCTCTCCCGTTTTCGTGGTGAAACACTCGCCTTCCACGCCAAGAAAATCCCCGATGTCAACGCTGTCAAAAGGCTGCATCGCCTCCGCACCGAGTTCTTTCGAGTTGAGATAGACTTGGATGCGGCCTGTGACATCGGAGAGATCGATAAAATGGCTCTTGCCCATGTTGCGGTGGGCCGTCACACGGCCGGCCGTGCGCACGGGGACGCCCTCGACAAAGCGAGAACGCACCTCACCGGGAAAGCCCGTCACGTCGAACGAAGCGCCGAACGGATCGATCCCTGCGGCGCGGAGGGCATCCAACTTTTGGCGACGAACCGCCAGTAACTCACTCGACGAGGCTTCTTCCATTGGAAAGCGAACGGCCTCAGACGGGCGAGGCCATCTGCAAGATCAGAAACACAACTCCGCCTGCGAGCAGCATGGCAACCACAGCTCCGCCGATGAGTGCCATGCCGACGGTGTCCTTGGTCTCTGCGACCTTCGGCGTCGGCGACCACGAATGAAAATCCGCCGGCCGCACGCTGGAATTTCCGACGGGTGCTGCAGCGAGAGCAGGGGCAGCGTGGTCGGCAGACGGAAGAGGATGGCTCCCTCCGTTGCCCTCGAAAATGCACTCGATCCCTCCGAATCGCACCGCCGCACCATCGGAGAGCGGCGCACGGGTGACTCGCTCACCACCGAGAAAGGTGCCATTCGTGGAATCCGTGTCCACCAGTTGCCACGCACCTTCTTCAAACACGATCTGCGCATGATGGCTTGAAACCGAAGCATCATCGATCTGAATGGTGTTGTCCGCTACGCGACCGATTGTGACGGTGTCCTCCGGCAGTTCGTGGGATACCGTGCCGCCGCCTTCCGGGAGGGTGATGACGAGTTTGGCCATGGGATGCATTTATACGCCTGCCAGCTTCGAAGCGGCAACCACTTTGGCAAACTCGGCGAAAAAGTATCCGGCATCGTGCGGGCCGGGGCTCGCTTCGGGATGGTATTGCACGCTGAAAGCCGGGAAACGTCGATGCCTGAGGCCGGCCACTGTGCCGTCGTTCAAATTTACGTGGGTAATTTCGACATCCTCCGGCAAAGAATCCGGATCGACGGCATAGCCGTGGTTTTGTGAGGTGATGGCGATGCGCCCTGTGCGGAGATCCTTCACCGGTTGGTTCGCACCTCGGTGGCCGAACTTCAGCTTGAACGTGCGGCCGCCCAGCGCGAGGGCCAGCACCTGATGCCCGAGGCAGATGCCAAAGAGTGGTTTGTGCCCCACAAGGCCACGGACGGTCTCGTGGGCGTAGTCGAGCGCACTGGGGTCCCCCGGGCCATTCGAGAGGAAGACCGCATCCGTTCCCAAGGCAAGGATTTCCTCTGACGTCGTGCGCGCCGGAACGACCGTGACCTCGAATCCCTGTTTTCTCAAAAGCCGGAGAATGTTGTTCTTCATTCCGAAATCCAATGCCGCCAAGGTGTGGACGGCGGGCGCGATGGGTTCGTAGACGTTGCCCTGGGCGTCCGTGTGCTCAGGCTCGAGGGTTCCGCGACGCAGCACCCAGGGCCGGCTGGCTGTTCCGGATGCGTCCCAACCATAGGATGCATCGGGCGTGACCTCGCAAACAAAGTCGACTCCCTCGTAAGGGACGGATTTCGCGCGTGCGACCGCCTCGGCTTCGTCGATGTTCTCCGTCGAAAGACAGGCCCGCATCGCCCCACGTGTGCGCAAATGGCGCGTAAGCGCCCTCGTGTCAACGCCTTGAATGCCGGGGATGCCATTCTCCGAAAGGTAGTCCCCGAGGGAATTGACTGCCCGCCAGTTGCTGACGACCGGGCTCAATTCTTCAATCACGAACCCGCGCACATGGGGTGCTCGCCCTTCCACATCGACGGGGTTAACTCCATAGTTGCCAATCTCCGGATAGGTCATAGCGACGATCTGACCGCGATAAGAGGGATCCGTCAGAATCTCTTGGTAGCCCGTCATCGAGGTGTTGAAACAAATCTCTCCCGCGACCGTGGCGGTGGCACCGAACGCTTCGCCGCGGAATACGCGTCCGTCTTCGAGCGCAAGAATCGCTGTCATGAACTTCACTGTGCGGGATGATTAGCCCGGTGGGAATTCATTTTCCAATTCCTCAGAGCAGTTCCGCGATCTGCACTGCATTCAATGCAGCGCCCTTGAGGAGTTGATCCCCGCAAACCCAGAACGACAGACCATTTTCGAACGCACAATCCAGGCGCATGCGCCCGACGACACAGTCGTCCTGGCCCGCGACTTCGAGTGGGGTCGGATAAGTGCCGACCGGGGCAAACTGGAGTCCGAGAGCGTTACGGAGGACTTCCTCCGCATCGGCGAGACCCGCCGGACGCTCAAACTCCGCGCTCACGGCCACGGAGTGGGCACGATAGACGGGCACGCGCACGCAGGTGACGGAGGCTTTGAACGTTGGGAGGTGCATGATGCGGCGTCCCTCGTTTTGGAGCTTCATTTCCTCCTTGGTGTATCCGTTGTCGAGGAAGGCATCGACTTGTGGGATCACGTTGAAGGCGATTTGGTGCGGGAAAACCTCCTTTTCCACAATCAAATCCTTTGCAATCGCGTCAACCTGGCGGCGGAGTTCATCGATCGCGCGCGCCCCGGCCCCGGAGACAGCCTGATAGCTGGATGCAAAGATGCGCTTCACCCGGAACTTTTTGTGAAGCGGATGGAGCGCCATCAGCGTGATGGCCGTCGTGCAATTCGGGTTGGCGAGGATCCCGTTGTGGTTCTTGACGTCCGCACCGTTGATCTCCGGCACAACGAGCGGCACCGCATCGTCCATCCGGAACGCGGAGGAATTGTCGATCACGACGGCCCCGGACGAAACGGCCACGGGGGCGTATTGTTTGGAAATGGGCGACCCGGCGCTGAAGAGTGCGATGTCGATGCCCACGAACGAATCCACACCAAGCGGCTGGATGGTGAGAGGCTCTCCTCGGAACTCCAGGGAGTTTCCCGCCGAACGCGGTGATGCCAGCAGGCGCAGCTCCGAAACAGGGAAGTTCCGGCGCTCCATGACGCGGAGCATTTCGACCCCGACGGCACCGGATGCACCGACGATTGCGACACGATAAGATTTCGACATAATAGGAGAGGTGAAACAGGATGACACGGAACAGAAGTCGAGCAATCTGCTGGAGATTGTCGTCGATGTTGCCGCGCAAGCCCTCCATCTTCTCTCGAACGGGCAGCCGGTCAAGTCTTGGCCGGTCTCGACGTCAAAGTTCGGCCTCGGCACGGAACCGGGGAGCTTCCGTACGCCGACCGGGAGATTCGCGATTGCTGAGAAAATCGGCCACGATGCTCCTCTGTGGGCGGCCTTCAAGAGCCGGATTCCCACAGGCGAGATGGCTTCGCCGGGAGGTGAAGAGGACGGCATTCTCACACGCATTCTTTGGCTCGATGGAAAGGATCCGGAGAACGCGAACACCCACGAACGTTACATTTACCTGCACGGGACCAATCAGGAGCACCTTATCGGCCAACCCGCGAGCCATGGGTGCATTCGCCTGCGGAACGCCGACATTGCCGAACTTTTCGACCTGGTGCCCGAGGGTACACCAGTGCGCATCGCCTGAGCCTCACGGCATCCTTGCGGTGGGCTCTCCCTGCCGCGTAGAGTTGCCAATCTCCCATGAAGAGTCCATTCGATCCCATCCCCGCCGTGCTGGCCGATATCCGCCGAGGTCGAATGGTTATCGTGACGGATGATGCCGATCGCGAAAACGAAGGGGACCTTGTGATGGCTGCTTCAAAGGCCACTCCGGCCTCAATCAACTTCATGGTAAAGCACGCCCGCGGCCTCGTCTGTGCGCCGGTGACCGAAGAGCGTGCACGCCAACTCGGCCTCCAACGAATGGTTGCGCACAACCGGGAGCTCTTCAAAACCGATTTTACGGTCTCCGTCGATGCCGTCTCCGGAATTTCCACCGGCATCAGCGCGAAAGACCGGGCAGTCACCATCCGCCTACTTGCCGACGGATCGGCCACCCCGGAGCAACTCGTCCAACCCGGTCACGTCTTCCCCCTCCAGGCCAAGCCGGGCGGCGTACTGCGCCGGGCGGGTCACACCGAGGCGGCTGTCGACCTCGCGCGCTTGGCGGGGCTCGATGCCTCCGGGGTGATCTGTGAGATTCTCAAGGAAAACGGCACCATGGCCCGCCTTCCGGACCTGCTTCGCTTCAAGAAGAAGCACGGTCTCAAGATGTGCTCGATCCAGGATCTGATCGCCTTCCGTCGGAAAAGCGAAAAGCTTGTCGAACGGGAGCAAACCATTCTCATGCCGACGGATTATGGCGACTTCGATCTCCATCTCTACCGCTCGCTGGTGGATGGCCGGCACCACATCGCTCTGGTGATGGGCAAGATCTCACCGAAGCGCCCCACCCTCGTGCGTGTGCACAGTGAGTGCCTGACAGGCGACGTCTTCGGCTCCCGTCGTTGCGACTGTGGTTCGCAGCTTCACCAAGCCATGAAACGCATTCAAGACGCCGGGGCGGGCGTGCTCGTTTACATGCGGCAGGAAGGGCGAGGAATAGGCCTCGGCCCGAAAATCCACGCGTACAAGCTCCAAGAGGAAGGCCTCGATACCGTTGAGGCGAACGAGAAGCTGGGCTTCCCGATGGACCTCCGCGACTACGGACTTGGAGCGCAGATCCTGGCCGATCTCGGTGTGCACAAAATCCGCCTGCTCACGAACAATCCGCGAAAGGTCGTGGGGCTCGTCGGCCACGATCTGGAACTCATCGAGCAGATACCGGTCCACTCGACGCCGAACCCGCACAACGCCCGTTACCTCGCCACCAAGAAGCGCAAGATGGGGCACAAGCTCTGAGTCGGTTTATCCGCGCCGCAAGGCGACCGGTTCCCAGCAAAAGCGGCCGTCCTCAGACACCACAAGCCAGGCCCACGCAGGGGGCGCTCCTTTGTTCGGCTTTCCCACCGTGCCGGGGTTGAGCACCCTCACGCCATCGATGACTTCATTACGCGGAACGTGGGTATGACCGTGAAGCCACACGGTTCCCGGCCCGAATCGCCTCGGCGGGATGTGGATGAGGCGAAAGCGCGCACCGCCCCGCACGACATTTTCTTCCATCGGCAAGTCGAGGCCGTAGTCGTTGTTGCCAAGAACGCCGAGCACAGGCGGCCCGATGCGGCGTAATGAGTCCAGCATTGACGCGTCACAAAAATCTCCAAGGTGCCAAATCTCGTCAGCCTTGAGCAGGGCCGAACGGACATCCTCAGGCAAGCGTCCGTGGGTATCGGCAATCACGGCAATGCGGATTGCAGTCGATGGGGATTCGGTGTTCATTGGCTTTTCCAACTCTCTTCCGAAGTCTTCTATGTGGAACTCCGCGCACAGTCATGTCCTGAATCTTGTTGCCTACGAACCCGGCAAACCCGTCGAGGAGCTTGCGAGGGAGATGGGCTTGCAACCGGAGGAGATCATCAAGCTGGCCTCCAATGAGAATCCGCTCGGTCCTTCTCCGAAGGCCCTTGCGGCCATGCGCGATACACTCAACCGTTCGCATTTTTATCCGGACGGCGGAGGATGGGCTCTTCGGAACGCCATTGCGGAGCGACTTGGAGTCGGAAGGGAAAACGTGGTCTTGGGGAACGGATCGAACGAGATCATCGAATTCATCGGCCATGCCTTTCTGAAACCCGGGGATGAAGTGGTCACCGCGCGGCACGCCTTTGCCGTCTACACGCTCATGGCCCAGCTTTTCGGCGCAACGACTGTCTCCGTGGCCGACCCCGGCTACCGCCACGACCTCGAGGCCATGCTTGCAGCGATTACCCCGCGGACGCGCCAGATCTTCATTGCGAATCCGAACAACCCCACCGGCACCCTTGTCTCGCAGAAAGAGATCGACGACTTCATGGCCCGGGTGCCGGAGCATGTGCTCGTGGTCTTTGACGAGGCCTACTTCGAGTTCCTCGATGAACCCCCGGATGTCGTACAATACGTAAAAGCCGGGCGCAATGTGGTGATCATGCGGACCTTTTCGAAAATCCAAGGCTTGGCCAATTTGCGAATCGGTTACGGCATCGCCCCTGCTCCGCTCGCCGCCGTTCTCCAAAGAACGCGCCAGCCGTTCAATGCAAACGGCATCGCTCAGGCGGGTGCTCTGGCCGGATTGGCCGACGAGGATCACATGCGGAAAACCCGTGAACTAACCCGCGAAGGACGCCAATTTCTCGAAGCCTCCTTCGCGCAGAGAGGGCTCGAGTATGTTCCGAGTTCCGCCAACTTTGTTCTCGTCCGCGTGGGCGACGGCGACGGGATCTTTCAGGCACTCCTTCGTCGCGGACTCATCGTCCGCGCCATGCGCAGCTACGGCTTGCCGGAGTGGATCCGCGTTTCGGTGGGCACAATGGACCAGAACCGGCGATTCGTGGAGGAACTCGACGCCGTGCGTGCCGCGTGAGCCGGGTCTCGGACGAAGCCGATACGATCGCCGCCATCTCGACCCCGCGCGGGGAGAGCGCCGTCGCACTGGTTCGAATCTCGGGCTCTCAATCTCCGAACATCCTCCGGAAACTCTTCGTTGCAGCCGGCACCCGCCAAGAGCTCGACGTGCGCTCTGCCACCTTCGGCCGCATCGTCCACGACGGCGAGGTATTGGACGAGGTTCTTGTGACTGTCTTCCGCGCGCCCTCGAGCTATACAGGAGAGGACGTCGTGGAAATCTCGTGCCACGGCGGGCTTTTGGTAACGGCCCGCGTTCTCGAAGCCGTGCTCAACTGCGGGGCAAGGCACGCGGAGCCGGGCGAGTTTACCCGGCGGGCATTCGTGGCAGGGAAAATGGATCTCACAAAAGCCGAGGCGGTAATGGATTTGATCACAGCACGCACGCCGCTTGCCCTGCGCGCCGCGAACGAGCAACTCGCGGGACGGCTCGGAGAGCTCTTCCTGAAGATGCGCGGCGATCTTCTCGATGCGCTGGCCCACCTTGAGGCGTGGATCGATTTTCCCGAGGAAAACATCGACCCCGAAAGCGGGGCTGCGTTGCTCTCGCGCCTGGACGACATTCGCGACGGGGCCAGATCGCTTCTTTCCACCGCAGACCAAGGACGAATTCTGCGCGAGGGGGTGCGAACCGTCATCGTCGGCAAACCTAATGCCGGAAAGTCCCTCCTTCTGAACCGTCTGCTCGGCACAGACCGGGCCATCGTAAGTCCGGTCGCCGGTACAACGCGGGACACGATAGAGGAGGCCGCTTTGCTTGAGGGCATTCTCTTCCGCATCACCGATACCGCCGGTCTGCGCACGACCGACGACCCGGTGGAACGCGAAGGGGTTGAACGCTCACGACGCGCCATCGACCAAGCCGACGTCGTGCTGCATGTGGTGGATGCCGCCGAGATGTCCGATGACATGGCGTTCGGAAACGAGATTCTCGTTGTGAACAAAATCGATCTGCATCCGGACCTTTGCTCACTCCCGCCTCATGCCGTTGCCGTTTCCGCGCTCACCGGCTCAGGATTTTCTTCTCTTATCCAGCGCATGCTGGAGAAAGCCGGCGCTGGACATCTCTCCGCAGCACCGTCGCACGCGGCCATCAACGCCCGCCACAAAGCCCTTCTCGCGGAAGGCCTCGCCCGTCTGGACGCCGCTCGCGAGCTTCTTGTCGAGAATGCTGCCCCGGAAATCACTGCAATGGAACTCCGTGCGGCGCTGGATGCCGTCGGACGAATCATCGGATCGGTCGATATCGAAGACGTTCTCGGCACGATCTTCAGCACGTTCTGCATTGGAAAATGAATCCCTACCCTCTTCTCCGCGGTCTGCTGTTCCGATTTGACGCCGAAACCGCCCACACGCTCGCGGTTCACGGACTCGCTCTCGCGCCGTCCGCCATCCTTCGTGCAGCCTTCGGTCCGATTCCCCAAAGCCCTGTCTCACTCTGGAACCTGACGTTTCCCAACCCCGTCGGTCTCGCGGCGGGTATGGACAAAAATGCCGAAGCCCTCTCCGCATGGGGCTCGCTTGGTTTCGGCTTCGCGGAGTTGGGAACAGTAACACGCCGACCACAGCCCGGAAACGACAAGCCCCGATGCTTCCGTCGGCCTGCGCAGCACGCGCTCATCAATCGGATGGGCTTCAACAACATCGGTGCCGAAGCGATGGCAGAACGGCTCGCCTCGCTTCACGGCACCCCGGCTTGGCCCCGGATTCCCATAGGCATCAACTTGGGAAAGAACAAGACGACCCCCGCGGAAGAGGCCCCGGCCGACTACGCGGAGGCCTATCGTCTCCTCCGGCCATTCGGCGATTACTTTGTCATCAACGTCAGCTCCCCCAACACGCCGGGCCTTCGCGCTTTGCAAGAGCGTGACTCGCTCACGCGGATCGCAGAGGCCATCCGCGCCTGCGATGCCAGTGCACCGTTACTGGTCAAGATCGCGCCAGACCTCTCGGATGACGCAGTCCGGGATCTGGCCGCGTGGGCTTCTTCAGAAAAGCTGGATGGACTCATCGCCACAAATACGACGCTCGATCACTCCTCGATCCCGAACGGTCTGGACGAGCAAGGAGGCCTGAGTGGCGCTCCGCTGCGACGCCGCTCGACGGAAGTGATCCGGATCCTGAGTTCCACCACATCCCTCCCGATCATCGCCTCGGGCGGCATCATGAATGCCGAGTCCGCGATCGAAAAACTGCAAGCCGGCGCAAGGCTTGTTCAGATCTACACGGGCTTCGTTTACCGCGGTCCCGACTTGATCCGCGAGATCGTGCGATCCCTTTCCCATTCCTAGTCCCGTGGCTCCGCGTGTTCTCGTCGCGCCGGACAAATTCAAGGGCACTTTCGGCGCCAGGGAAGTCGCCGGTGTGCTGGAGGAGGCCCTCGCCCCGCACGCTCTCGTGAAGAGTCTCCCGATCGCGGACGGCGGGGAAGGAACCGCTGATGTTTTTGTAAGGGCGGGCTGTGCGGAATGGCGTACGGTCGACACATGGGACGCCCGAGGACGCCCATGCAAGGCGGACTATGCCTACGATCCGCGCAAAGGGCTTGCGTGCATCGAGAGTGCAAAGGTCATCGGTCTCGCGATGTTGCCGGCGGATCTGCGCGATCCGCTCTCGACCACCTCCACGGGCCTTGCTTCACTGATTCGGGATGCGCTAAGCGCAGGTGCAAAGGAGATTTTTATCGGTCTTGGAGGCACCGCAACAAATGACCTCGGGTGTGGAGTCGCGTCGGTATTCGGTTGGAGGTTTCTGGATGCGAACGGCAGGGATGTACGCGCTTGCGGAGCCGGTTTGGGGCAGGCCCGGCGTGTGGTCCCACCGGCGCGGTTGCCGGACGTGGAAATCATGGGATGGACCGATGTGCGGAATCCGCTTCTTGGCGCGAACGGCGCCGCCCTCGCCTTTGCCCCTCAGAAAGGAGCGCCCCCTGAAGCGGTTTCTCTTTTGGAACACAGCGCCCGCACTTTGGTCGCTCTTCTCCCTTCATGCGATCCGGACCTTCCGGGAGCGGGTGCGGCAGGCGGGCTTGGCTTCGGGCTCGCCACGTTCTTCGGTGCCAAGCTGAGACACGGTGTCGAAAGCCTCTTCGAGTTTCTCGAGATGGAACGGGCAGTCGCCGAGGCGGACGTCGTCGTCACAGGGGAGGGCCGCTTCGACACAACATCCCTCCTTGGAAAAGGACCTGCGGAGGTGGCACGCATGGCCCGCGCCGCGGGCAAGCCGTGTATTCTTGTCTGCGGATCGGCGGAGAATTTTGCACGGGAAATGTTCGACGCCGTTTTTGAAATCGAGCCGGGCGCAATTCCGACCGCCGTTGAGCGCGACGAACGGGCACTTCACGCTGCGGCCAAGGCTGTCGCGGAGTGGATCGCAGCGCGGTATCAGCCCCCGGCGGGCCGTTCCAAGTGACCACCGAACTGATAGCGCATCGCCGAACAGACCTTTTCAGCCATCGTGTGTTCCTTGCGGGAACGGAAGCGTGCGTAAAGCGCCGCTGTGAGAACCTCGCAGTCCACCGCCTCTTCGATCGCCGCCATGATGGTCCAACGGCCCTCACCGGAATCCGAAACACGGCCCGAGAACCCCGCGAGCGTGGGATCCTTCGCGAACGAAGCCGCTGCGAGATCCAGCAGCCAAGATCCAATCACGCTACCACGCCGCCACACTTCGGACACATCCGCGAGGTTGATATCGTAATCCAGATCATGATGCATCGCCGGCGCGGTCTCTGCATCAGCCGCAGATTGTTTCTTGCTGACATTCGCATTGGCGAGGATGTCGAAACCCTCCCCGAATGCCGCCATGATTCCGTATTCGATGCCATTGTGCACCATCTTCACGAAGTGACCGGCCCCGGAGGGGCCACAGTGCAGGTAGCCATCCTCCGCAGTGCCACCGAGAGTTTCGCGTCCCGGGGTGCGTGGCACATCCCCACGGCCCGGAGCAAGTGTCTTGAAAATGGGGTCGAGCCGCTGCACCGGTTCGGTGTCCCCGCCGATCATCATGCAATAGCCCCGTTCGAGGCCCCACACGCCACCGCTTGTTCCGACGTCCAGATAATGAATGCCTTTCGGCCGGAGAGACTCGCTCCGGCGGCGATCGTCGCGAAAATAGGAGTTCCCGCCGTCGATGATGGTGTCGCCCGGCTCAAGCAGTGCGGCGAGATCCGCCAGCACTTTGTCCGTGATGGCCGCCGGGATCATGATCCACGCGGCGCGGGGTTTCTCGAGCTTGGCTACAAAATCTTCGAGGGAAGACGCACCGACCGCACCCTCGGCAACCAGTGCTTTCACGGCCTCCGGATTCGCGTCGTAAACGACACATTCGTGCGAGTTCTTCAGAAGGCGCCGAACCATATTGGCGCCCATCCGACCGAGGCCGATCATTCCAAGTTGCATGGGTGTTTGGGGTTGGGACGAGTATCCGGCAGGGTGACCGGCACAGCAACGCTAATCTCGTCAGGCGGCGAGATAATCCGCCAGTGCCTCACGCAAAGCCCGCTCATCTCCGACATGAAATTCCTCCCCCGCTCTCAGTGTCACCAGCAATCCCCCGCGCGAAGCGATCTCCAGCACGAGAGGGCGGGCTCCCGGAAACCGGCGGACGGTTGTCGAGATGTGTTCAAGCACATCGGGATCGAGTTTCTCGCGAACGAGTTTCAGCCGCACGGGTAGCACGGACTGCTTCGGCTTCAGTGCCGTCACTTGACCAGCGGTGGCCCGGACAGCCTCTTCACGGCGTGTGATCCGCGTGGAGACGGAAATCGCACTTCCGGGCACGAGGAGAGCCGCGTTCTTTGTGAACGTCTCATCCCATGCCGTGATTTCGAGGGATCCGGAAAAATCCTCGAGAACGAATACGGCGAACGGCTTGCCATCCTTCTTCGTGAACTTCTTCTCCATCGAGGCGACCAGGCCGCCGAGCCGGAGCGTCTCGGACTCCTCGACTTCGAGAGCTTTGGCGATCGGCGTGATTTTCTCTCCGTCAAAGTGCCCGGCGAAGCGATCCAGGGGATGCCCGCTGACATAATAGCCAAGAAGTTCCTTCTCGTAGGAAAGCATTTCATGCTGCGGCCACGGAGGAACTTCCGCGGATGATTTCGCCGGCGCCTCAAGGCCTGCATCACCGAAAAGGGAAGCCTGCCCCGTGGCGCGATCGCGCTGGGCTGATGCGGCGGCCCCCATGGCCCCTTCGATCTCGGTGAAGAGCTGGGCACGACTGCGCCCCAGGTCATCAAATGCCCCGCACTTCACCAGGCTCTCGACGATTTTGCGATTCACCGTGCGTGAGTCAAGACGAGCACAGAAGTCCTCCAATGATTTGAATCGACCGCCCCGCACGCGCTCGGCGATGGCCGATTCCATGGCCCCAGCTCCGACGTTCTTGATCGAGGCCAGTCCGAAGAGAATCGAGTTGTCGGAAACAACAGGCGTGAATTTCAGAGAACTGGTATTCAGGTTGGGCGGCAGGATTGTGATGCCCATGCGTCGGCATTCGGCAATCACAACGGCGAGACGCTCGGTTGTGCTGGCATCGTAACTCAACATGGCGGCCATAAACTCCACGGGATAGTGCGCCTTGAGGTAGGCCGTCTGGTAGGAGATCCAGCCGTAGGCCGCGCTGTGGCTTTTGTTGAAGCCGTATTGCGCGAACTTCGCGATGAAGTTGAAGATTTCGTTGGCGAGCCTCGGCTCCATCTTGTGGGTGCGTCCGCAGCCCTCGACGAAGCGCGTCCGTTCCTTCTCCATCTTCTCGGCATCCTTCTTTCCCATGGCCCGACGGAGAAGGTCGGCATCGCCGAGCGAGTAGCCGGCAAGGATCGCGGCAGCGCGTTGCACCTGTTCCTGATAGACGATGATGCCATAGGTGTCCGCGCAGACCTCCTTCAAGAGAGGATGCACATACTGGATTTCCTTCAGGCCTTTCTTCCGCTCGATGTAATCGTCGATGAATTGCATCGGTCCCGGGCGGTAGAGCGCACCAATGGCAACGATGTCATCGATAGAGGAGACATTGAAACGTTTGCAACAGTTGGTGATTCCCCCGCTTTCCATCTGGAAAATCCCGAGGGTCTCGCCGCGATTGTAGACATCAAAGGTTGCCTTGTCCTCATCGGGAATGTGGCGCAGGTCGAAGCCGGGATGGCGTTCCCTGATGAGGCGCTCTGCTTCGTTCATGACGGTGAGCGTCTTCAATCCCAGAAAATCCATCTTCAACATCCCGAGGTCCGTCAGGGGCCCCATCGCATACTGAGTAACGACCTCTTCGTCCTTGCCGCGGCAGAGCGGAATGAACTCATCCAGCGGCCGGTCCCCGATGACGACGCCGGCGGCATGGATACCCGTGTTCCGGCTCAGGCCTTCCAGCACAAGCGCGTGATCCCAAAGCTGGCGCACGGCAGGTTCGCCATCGATCGCGGCCGCGAGTTCCGGGTTTTTTTTGGCGGCATCTTCGAGCGTGATGTTCAGTTCGTTGGGAATCATCTTGGCCACGCGATCGGCATCGCCGTAGCTCCAACCGAGCACGCGACCGACGTCGCGCACGACGCTCTTCGCCCCGAGGGTGCCGAAGGTCACGATCTGGGAAACGGCGCGCTCCCCGTACTTTCGCCTCACGTAGTCGATCACTTCACCGCGTCGTTCCATGCAGAAGTCGACATCGATATCCGGCGGGCTCACCCGCTCGGGATTCAAAAACCTCTCGAAGATGAGCCCGAAGCGGATGGGATCGATATCGGTGATTCCCAAGGCGTAGGCAATCAGCGATCCGGCGGCCGATCCTCGGCCGGGTCCGACGGGGATTCCCCGTTTCTTCGCAAAGTGGATAAAGTCCCAGACGATGAGAAAATAGCTGACGAAACCCGTCTTGAAGATCACACCGAGTTCGTAATCGAGGCGTTCCTTCAGCGAGCTGTCGGAAAGCGCCCTCTCGCCGTAGCGGGCGCGCAGTCCCTCCTCGCACAACTGCGCGAGGTAGGCCTCGCGCGTGAGGCCCTCCGGGGGCTCATAAGCAGGATACTTCGGGTTGCCGAACTCCATGTCGAACGCACACGCCTCCGCGATGCGGAGCGTGTTGTCGCAGGCTTCGGGCAACTCGGCGAAGAGGGAGCGCATCTCCCCGCCGGACTTGAAGTAGAGCTCGGGGACGTAGCGCATCCTCTTTTCATCCATCACCATGGCCCCTGTCCCGATGCAGATCATGACATCGTGCGATTCGTGGTGGCCGCGCTCGAGGAAGTGGACATCGTTGGCAGCCACGAGGCCGAAACTGTTGTTCCGCGCAATCTGGACCAACTCCGGAGCCACCCTTCGCTGGGCCTCGATCCCGTGGTCGTGCATTTCGATGAAAAACCGATCTTTCCCGAAGATCTCCCCGTATTTGCCCGCGATCGCGCCTGCTTCTTTTCGACGGCCTGCGGCAAGTTCCGATATAACTTCACCTTTGAGACATCCGCTGAGCGCGATGAGACCCTCTGCATGAGACGCCAGCAGTTCGTGGTCTACCCTCGGCTTATAGTAGAACCCCTCAAGGTGAGCTGTGCTCACGAGCTTCACAAGGTTCCCGTAGCCGGTCGCGCTCGTCGCCAGCAAGGTGAGGTGGTAGGCGGCATCACGGGCCGAGGCGGCCGAGCGGTCGTGCAGCGATCCGGGGGCCACATACACCTCGCAGCCAATGATGGGCTTGACCCCCGCCTTCACGGCAGCCTGATAGAAAGGCACAGCCCCGTAAAGGTTCCCGTGATCCGTCAACGCCACGGCGGGCATGCCGTATTCGGAAGCCTTTCGAACGAGATCTTCAACCCGAATCGCCCCGTCGAGCAGCGAGTACTCCGAGTGGCAGTGAAGGTGAACAAAGGACATGCCGTAAAACTAGCGGGCCCGGCGGAAAGTGTCCACCGGGTGCCAACGAAAACTGAGCCGATTGCTCAGAGCGAACGCGCCGTGGCCGTCTTGCTCTCCCAGCGTGTGAGCAAATGCACGACGATGTTCGTCCCGAACTTGTAGGAGTCCAACAAAGCGGGAAGGCCGAGATTCCGGATGTAAATCTCGCGGTTGGCCCAGATATCGCCATTGATGGCAACGAACTGGCTGGACTCATTCCGTCGCATGTCGATCTGCCCGTTGGCGAGCCCGACCTGCCACATGTCGCCATAGTCGTTGGCGGTGTAGATGATGGCGACTTCGCCGAAGATTTTGAGCGCGTAGACAGGCTCCCTGTAGAAGTTGATCCCGGGAGGCACCGTCTTGATCTCCGAAAAGTAGGCCTGCGTGAAGATCGGGTGGTTCGCCGGGAGGGCCTCCCAATCCTTGTCCACATCGGGAATCACGCGCTTCATCTCGCGACGGAAAGCGATGTCGAAGCGTGAGAATCTTCCGGGAACGGAACTGTCGCCCCAGATCGCGCCTCCGAGACGCACATACTTGCGGAGGTTCTCCACCTCTTTCTCGGTGAGAACAAAATCCCTCGTGCCGGTAATGAAGATGAAGGGCGGCTTGACGGAGAAGAGCTCGTCGCTGTCGAGTTTGATGGCTTTGACGTTTTTGTAGTTCGTCTTCACCTTGTTCTTCGACCACTCGCTCATGAAGTAGAGAAGATTCGGGAGGCTGCCGCCAATGATCGCGTTGTTTCGAACTTGCACGGTCGAGTTCCAGTTTCCGCCGGCGTATTGGCCGATGTAGGCGACAAACTCGAACTCCCGGTTTCTTGTGCCTGTTCCCGAACCGCTGCCCTTGCCCCATCCGCCTGTGAACGCCTTGATGGCGGCGGCTTCGGCTCCGGTGAGTCCACCGGCACCAACCGAAGGGGCCGGGGCCGCCGCCGCCATGGCTGCAGCCGTGGGAGCCTGCGTCGTGGTCGGCGTCACGATCATCTGGGCCATGGAGAAGTTGATGGCGGACGGTGCGACTGTGGTGATGGCGTTGACTTGGTTGGAAGGAACCTGTGTCGGGGCGACGGTGATATTCGGCTGCGTGGGAGCTTGGACGGCCTGCGGCTGGGGAGCGCTGACTTCTTCACCGCCTCCGACGAACCCCCCACCCTCACCCTCGAAATCCGGAGGCTCCTGCACAGCTTGGAAGAGCACGGACGTGCCGAAGGTGAAGATGATGATCAAATGCAGGACGAACGAGATCGTGAAATCCCGCGATTCGCTGAATTTGTCGATGAGCTTCTGAAGCGGGGACGAGGAGTCCGAGGAGGGCATGGTGCGATTATAACGAAAATCCGCAGAAACTGCGAAGAAAAATTGAGGGTCAGAACTGGAGAGGCTCCGGCGCCGGCAACTGGAGCGCGGGGGCGTCCAACGGGGAATCGAGGGGCGTCACGGCCTCGGCCTTCCGGACCTCGGGTTCGGCAGACGGTTCCTCCGCTGCCGCGGCGGCAGCGGCAGGTGCGGCCGCGTCGGCAGCCGCCTGAGCCGGTTCGGGGTTGTCCAGCGGGATAGCCCGCGCCACGGGGATCGTGCCGTCATCCGTTGCCCCTGCCCCAGGCCGGACCGAGCGGTAGACATCATTGAAGCCCAGCAGTGTCGGGGCGGAAACCGCCACGGGACGTATGGTGGCAAGGTCCACGGCAGCCGCCGCGCGGGGCCATCCGGCCTCCTCGAACTCCTTGGCATAGGTGCGCAGCCCTCCCCCGTGCAGGTCGCAGGGGATCTTGGGGACCTGTGCCTCGGTGGCATACTCGGTGTAGGCGAGCGGCATGGCCCCCCCTTGAGAGTCGAGCGTGCAGCGCGGCGTGGCCAAAAGACCAGTCATCTGACAGATGGCGACCTCACGGAGGCCCGCCGGCTTCTCAATGACCTTCGGAGGAAGGTCCTTGGCAGAGGCATTCATGATTTTCGCCCAAATCGGAAGCGCGAGATCCTTTCCGAATGCCCCGCGGAAGATTTTTGTCGGACGGTCGAATCCGACCCATACCCCGCAGGTCACGCGGTTTGTGTAACCGAAGAAATACGTATCCGTGAAATTGTAGGCCGTGCCGGATTTTCCCGCCACGGGCAAGGGCTCCAAACCGAACTCCCGTGTTGCAGCCGAACCGGCGCCTTCGCGCATGAAATCCGTCAACCCCGCGTGCATTTGGAACGACGCCTCCGCCGTCAGTGCCCTCTTCCTCTTCCGCGGTGCCTCAAAAACAACCGTGCCTTCGGGATCAAGAATTCTGTGGAGGATGTGCACATCGCCGGGTCGCTCCCCGACGCCGGCGAATGTCGAGTAGGCGAGTGTCATTTCATCCAAAGTCAATTCGCTGCTGCCGAGGAATGCATTGGAGTAATCACGGATCGGGGAAGTTATGCCCATTGCGGCGGCAGTTTGTTTCACGCGATCGAGACCAATCCGCATCCCGAGCCGCACCGTGGCCGCGTTCTTGCCCTTGACCAGCGCCTCGCGAGTCGGCATCGGCCCCTCGTATTCATTGTCGATGCGCTCCACACCCCACTCTCCGAGAATTCCGGTCTCCCCACCCACCATGACGTAGCGATTGTCGATCGCCGCATCCTGCACGATTTCTCCGGGGAAGATTCCGCTCTCGTAGGCCGCCGCGAACACGATCGGGGTAAAGGCGGTGCCTGTCGGGCGCCTGCCCTGAAAGGCGCGGTTGTACTCGCTGTGTTTGAAATCCCGCCCTCCGACGACGGCCAGAATGCCACCGTCCGCGTTGTCCACCGCAAGAGCCGCTGCCTGTAGGTAGCGGGGTTCGGGAAACTTCACGCTCATGTCGCCCTTGGCGAGGGCCTCTTCGATGGCCCGGACCGACTCCCGGTATTGCGCAAAGGTTGGATGCGTGTAGCCCGGAGTGGACTCGACGGCCGCCAGTTGGTCACGCACGGCTCGCTCGGCAACCCGCTGGATATCGCTGTCCAACGTCGTCTCGATACGGAAGCCTCCGTTCATCGCCCGCTCGAAGCCGAGGGCCCGGATGGCCTGCTGGCGGATCATTTCCACGGCGTAAGAGGTCTTGAAAGGATTTGTTCGCCTCATGACGAGCAACTTCAGCCCGGTCTGCTCGTTCAGTTGCGCGCGGGTGATGAATCCCATCTCCCTCATGCGGCCCAGCACGAAATTCCTCGCGTCGGTTGCCGCCTCGAGGTTGTTCCAAGGCGAGAGGGCTTGCGGGCTCTTCAACAACCCGGCCAGCATGGCAGCCTGCCCGATGTCGAGATCTTTGGCGGGTTTGCCGAAGTACCCTCTTGCCGCCGCCTCCGCCCCGTAAAGGCCGCTGCCAAAATACACGCGGTTCAGATACATTTCCATGATCTGATCCTTGGTGAATTTCTTCTCGATCCGCCACGCGATGAACAACTCGATGATTTTCCGCTCGTAGGTGCGCTCGCGGAGTTCGAAAGAGTTTCTGGCGAGTTGCTGCGTGACGGTGCTGGCGCCCTGGGCGATGCGTCCTTTGCGGTAGTTCGTGATGGCCGCCCGGGCGATGCCCATATAGTCCACACCGTCGTGGTCGTAAAAGCGGTTGTCTTCCGCAGCGACGACGGCCTTGACCAGATACGGTGAAATGTCGGCAAACGGAACCGGTTGCCTGTTCTGAATAAAAATTTTCCCGAAATCCTTCCCGTTGCGATCGTAAAGCACGGAAGCGGACTCCATTTTGCCCACCTCTTTGAGATCGAATTCCGCCGCCCGCTTCTCGTAGCCGCTCGCAAGGATCCCGAGAGCCACCCAACCCGCGAATGCCAGCACCAAAAGGACGGCAAGCGGAATCAGGATCCACTTCCAAGGGACCCGAAACCGACGCCTCGGCCGCATCGGCCGTTCCCAACTGTAAAGTCTCTGTGCGATGGGGCGGTATTTTCCACGTCTGCCGCGGGAGCGCAAATCGGAAAACGACGATTCTTCGGTTACGGATCCCGGAAAAGCCTTCGGAGCATGCTTCGGGAGGTGGTGCCACCCGGATCTCGAGGCACAAAAAAGCCGGCACCGACAAGGATATCAGTGACCGGCTCTTCCAGCACCAAACGGCTGGCTACGGGGGAATGTGTGGGCTCAGGGCGGGCTCAGCGCTTGACCGGCACAAAGCGGCCCTTGGGTTGCCGCGCGGCCAGCATGCGTTGCCTCTGGCGGAACAGTGCACCGCCTGCCGGCTGAATATCCTGCATCGCATCGGATGGCGCAGGAGGAAGGTTTCTGGCCTCCTCCTCCTCCCGGGCCTGCTTGAGGTCGGCGGCGGCGATCAGGGCGATCATTCCAAAGAGAATTTCCCGACTTGGGAAGGAGTGGCTGATCCAGCACAGGAGGAACCACGTGAAGCAAAAATACGTCGCCATGAACATGAACGCGTGAGTGGGCGTCTTCACCTGATCGCGGAGGAGGATGGGGAAGCAGTTCTTGATGATGAGAAACAGCATCATGGCGTAAAGCGCCATACCGACGGCCCCGAACGTGCACAGAACATCCCAAAGACCTTTCTCAAAGCGACTCGTCGCAATGGCCATCTCCACCATACCCTCAAAGTTCTGCCCCCCCGCCCAAGCCCGGTCTTCAAACTTCCCGGTTCCACGACCGAACATGATGGTGAAGAAATTCTCGGTCCAAGACTTGAAACCTTCCTCCTGAAGTCGGGCATGCCATGCGTCGCTTGAGGTCGTCGCCCCTTTGTCGGCAGCCAGCTCGCGATTGAACATGAACGCCGTGGCCGCTCGCTTTACGGTTTCCGGCGCCTTGTTGAGAATCTCCGGCTCGGCATTCACAAAGACGACGCCGGTTGCCATCAAACCGGCCCACAGAAGCAGTGCGCCGAAACGGCGGTAGATCAGGAAGAGGAAGGCGAAAAGTCCAAAGAGAAGCACGACCGTGATTCGACCGCCTCCCATGAATGTTCCCCAGATTCCCACACCGATAATGGGGACAAGAAGAAATCGTGCCCAGAATGCCGGATACATGCAGAAGTAGCAGAGCGCGATAGTGGTAACGATCGAGCCGGAGACGCGCAAATCGCCGCCGAAACCACCTGCCGGCACGAAATTCACCATCGGAACAAAGATGATCGTGTCTTCATTGCCGAAAAACGCGACATACATTCCGAAGCCGAAGCGGATAAGCGCCGCCACCGCCATCAGGTGGAATGCGACCCGCAGGTATTTCGTGTTCCCAACGAAGAGAAACGGGAGGAAGATCAAAAACGGCCAAAGGGCATCAGCGTATCGCCGCAGCACGTTCCCCATGCCTCCCACTTGCTCAACCTTGTTGTAGACAAGGATGCCGAGCAGATGAAGACACAGGTAGAAGAACAAGATGATCACCGGCGCGGGGATCACGAACTTCCGGCGGATGACGTCGTCCCGGTTCATCGCGAGCGCCGCCACGAGCGGGAGCAGGCAGACGAGCACGGCCAATTCGTGCGCGTAGATCTTGAATCCTAGATAAAAGTGCCCCCCCAATGTCGTCAGGAAGAAGATGGGAACCCACCAGTAATGCCGACCGACAATCGCCCATCCCGTGAACGCCACCCCGGCGGCGATGAGGATGAGGCGGAAATAATCCTCGCCCGCAATCCACATTCCGGCAAACCCCGCCAGCAACACGCCCCCCATCATGGCGATGGGGAGAACGAGCTGAACGGGAGAAAACTGTGCGCTCATCGTGTGCGGAAACTATCGCGGGACCGGAGGGGTCGTGCAAACTCAGAAATCAGAGCGGCATGCCGAACGAAGCAAGGACGTAGGGCAGGCATCCTGCCTGCCGATTGCAAGATTCGCCAATAGGCTGAAGGCCATTGCCACGGACCTCCTCCCAATCCTGCAAATCCCGTTAATCATGTCCAAAACTCTCTCGGTCCCCTTACCTTTCCCAAGTCGCAAAGGCGATCCATCGATGGGTCTGCCGGAAGCCTTGGGCGGCAAGCGTTTCACGAATGCCCCCGCGCTCATCGAACTGATCGGGCCGTGACAGGACGATGACGTCCGGAACAGCGAGGCCGGCAAGGGCCTTGGTGTCCGGCGCAAAGACGATCCTTGCCGTCCCTGCGATCCCCGTGTCGGAAAGCGGGACGTTGTAATATCGTCCGGTTGCCTCGTCGGCCGCCCACCACACCGTGCGTCCGGCGTCGAGTTGTGACTTCGCGAAGGCGGCCGCCTGCCGATAAGCGTCTTTGGCGTGCCGGGGCATGGTCCGAAGACTCAGTGAGGAAGCCAGCCAGCAGATCCCGATGGCTACGAGGACCGTGCGTCCCACCCACCCCGGCAGGCTCGTCCCGAGGCAGGCGGCGGTCGTTGCGATGATGATGAAGGGAAGCAGCGGCGCGAGGTGGCGTCCCCAGAACGGCCATTGAGCCACAGCCGCCGCTCCGGCGAGAGACACGAAGCCCAGAACGACGGTCGCCAGACACGTAAAGAAAAGCGCGCGCCAGGGCTCGCGATGAAGTCGCAGGGCGAGTAGCGAGCAGGCAGCAAGAAGCAGACCCAGAAGTGCGAGCGGGGCCGCCGATCCGGCCAGAAGAGAGAAAACCACCCCGAGTCCCTCGCGCCCCGCCTCGCGGATCTCGATTCGGCCGGGGCCGAGGCCGGCAAAACCGAGTAGTTCGTAGACAGAAAAACCAATATTCCCGAGCCCCACACTCCACAGACGAGCTCCACCCGCGCCGCGCAGCACGCTCCACGCGTAGTAGGCCCCCAGGACGGCTAAACCCGCGTAGCAGACAGCCATTACGACCATGGCGCGCCGGTCGGTCGGCAGACGAAGGCGCCAAACGAGGGACAGCGCAACGAGGGTTGCCGCACCGAAGGGAAACGCACCCAGCATACTCGCCGCGCACGTGACCCAGCCGCCGAAGAGCCACAGCACCGCGGTCGTGCTGTCCAGTCGCCTGAGGCAAACGAGTCGCACCATGGCGGCCGCGAGGGCCGCCGCACCGCCGAGTTGCATTCCGTACGGCCGAGCCTCGTCGAGGTAGAACCAAACGAAGGGACTCACCGCGAAAAGCAAAGGAGGAACGCAGGTCCCGAGCAGACGCCCGGCATGCCAAAGGAACAAAACGCCGAGTGCCCCCCAAAGGATGTTCTGCGCTCGGAGAGCCCATTCGCTCGTGCCAAGAACCCGACCGGCAACCCACGCGGCTGCCACGAACCCGGGCATCTGGGCCTGCGAGTTCACGTCACCCACGACGGCCCCAAGCATGTCGCCGAACGATGCGGCCTGCACAAAGCGAGCCGTGTGGCCCTCATCGATCCAGAGACTGTCGCTGGAGGGCGCCAGCGCGACAAGTACCAGCGAAACAATCAGTGCCGCGATGTGCCACGGAGTCTGGCGCGAGGATTCCATCACTCTTTGCCGATGCGTCGAAGGTCAAAGAGCATGCTGGTGCCCATGCGCAGGACTTTCGGAATGTTGATGCTGTTCTCGCCGCCCTGCCGTGCACGGAAGTGAATGGGAAGATGCCTCCACCGGAGCTTCCGATTCCGCTTGAGCACAAGCGTGAGCGCCACGTTGAGAATGTCGAAATCCGGGGGGATCACGCGCAGAGCCGGAGCGATCACTTCTTTTCGCATGAGCCGATACGGCACGTTCGCATCCTTGAGGCTCCGCCCGGTTGCCACAAAAGTCGCTGCGGTGCAAATGCGCGAGATCAGAAGACGCGACAATCCGTCGTCGCGCGTGGATCGGAATCCGAACACGCAATCCGCCGCCTCGCGCGCCTTCCAGAACTCCGGAAAATAAGCGGGGTCGCACTGGCCGTCGGAATCGATCTGGAAGACCCACTCCGCCGAACTTGCTGCGGCGATCTCGTAGCCCATGCGGCACGTGAGTCCGTGGCCGGAATTCGTTTTGTGGATGACACACAGCCGGTCGCCATACTCCGCCTCAAGGGCATCGAGCGTGGCGGCCGTCGCATCGCGAGAGCCGTCGTTGAGGGCAATGAGCGTCGTCGAGGGTTCGCAGGCGAGCAACGCCGGCATCCACTCCGCGAGGACGGAGCGGATGTTCGCCTGCTCGTTGTAGATCGGCATGACAACCAGCAACCGAGCCTCCAGCCTGCGGCTGATCTGGGGAAGAGTGAGGTCAAATTTCATGCAACTCGGGACGGAATTCGGACAGGATTAACAGGATTAACGGGATTCAAAGCCTTTTCACAACGGAGAGAATGTGAAGGCCAAAGATGGCCACAGAAAACGCAAGGGGAGCACACGATAAACGCTTGCCCGGCCAGCCCGCATTTTTTCTGCCCTTTGTGCCTGTTGTGGCTGTCCCTCTTCAGTTCTCCGTGTTGGGAAAAACAGGTAACTTTTCTCCAGACGCGTGGGCCGCGACGAAGGTGTCGGCGAATTCGAGCGCCTCGCCGATGACGGCCTCCATGTCCATGTACCGGTAGGTGGCTAGACGGCCAAGGAATGACGTGGCCGCCGTCGCCGCTGCCCGCTCGCGGTAGGCGATGAGGAGCCGTTTGTCGGCTTCAAGACGCTTCGGGTAGTAGGGAACGTCCTGTGGCTCGGTTTCTTTGCTGAACTCGCGGAAGGCCACCGTGCGTTTGTGCGATTCCCACGGAGTAAAGTGCTTGTGTTCGTGGATACGGGTCCAAGGCACCTCTGGGGAGGTGTAGTTGACGACGGCATTCCCTTGGAAGTCCTCCGCTGCTGTTTCAATCCTCTCGAACGTGACCGTCCGGTAGCCGAGTCGCCCGAGGTCCCAACCGAAGAACTCATCGATCGGACCCGTGAAAAACACGTGGTCGAATCCTGCGGCATCCGCTCGTGAGAAAACGCGGGACACGGTGACTGCGATGCGCGGATGCTCGAGAATGCGCTCAACGATCTGCGAATAGCCATCCACGGGAATCCCCTGGAATTTCTTCGAGTAGTAATTGTCGTCGTAGTTGAAACGGACCGGCAGGCGCTTGAGGACCGAAGCGGGAAGCTCGCGCGGGTCGCATCCCCATTGCTTGATCGTGTAGCCCTTGAAGAAGTTTTCGTAGAGATCGCGGCCCAGCATCTTGAGCGCCTGCTCCTCGAAGTTCGCCGGCTCCCCGATCGATGCGTCGCCAAGCCCGGCCACGAACGCCCGCGCCTCGTCTGGTCCCATGGCACGGCCAAAAAATTGATTGATCGTCATCAGATTCACCGGGAGCGAGAACACGCCGCGCGGCGTGACCGCCTTCACGCGGTTCACCCACGGCCGGAGCGTGCCGAATGTGTTCACGTAATCCCAGACGCGTTCGTTGTCCGTGTTGAAAATGTGAGGTCCGTATTGGTGGACCATCACGCCCGTTACCGGATCGCGCTCGGTGTGGCAGTTCCCGGCCACGTGCGGCCGTGCATCCCAGACCTCGATCTGGCAATCCAGCGCTTCCGCAAGACGCCGAGCAACCACCGCGCCGGAAAACCCGGCTCCCACGACAAGAAATCGATTCATAGGTTAACTATACGAGACAAAAAAGGCCTTCGGCCGGAAAGTGGGGCAGGCATCTTGCCTGCCGGTTTGGGGTTCGACGACAGGCTGGAAGCCTGCGCCACGACCTCTCTCCCAATCCTGTAAATCCAGTAAATCCTGTCCCAAAAGCCGGCCTGCACTCGGCGCGAAGCGCCGCACTCTTTCGGCTTTCCCCTCATGCGGGTTCGGTGCATCGTCCGCGCATGGCATGGCCGATGCGGAGAACGTTCCGCAGTTTTCCGAACTACTTGATGGCGTGTGCTTCCGAGCTCGCTGCGCCGGTGCTGCGTCCCCTCGGTCGCGCGGGCGTGCCTGCGGGTCCGCCGCACACCTGGCGGAAGGGACTTCTCATGGGGGCCAGCCACATCGGGGACATCCTCTATCGCACGTGCGGACTCGGCCCGCTGGCGGACGCGTTTCCGGAGTGTGAGTGGCACATTCTGGCCCCGGGAGCCGCAGGGGAAGTCATCCGGCATCATTCCGGCGTGCGGAAGATGCATCCGTTTGACGTCGCCGCCGCGCGGCTCGATGTGCTCGCCGCAGAGCGCTACGATGTGGCGATCTGCTACGACGTCGGGACATACATTGCGCCGCTGCGTTTGGCTGTGCGTCTCGGCATCCCGAACCGCGTCGCGTACGCGCACAAGGGATTCTCCGCATGGGTCACCCACCCCGTGTCGATCCGCTGGCCGCAACCATTCCCGGCCTATTTCCGCGATCTTGTCACCGAGTTGGCGCAGCCGTCCGAGGCGATTTCCCTGCGGCCGGCCGTGCCCCTGAGCCCGGACGACGAATCCACCGGAACCGCTGCTGCCCAAGCGCTCGGATTCGCGCCGGGCCAACCGTGGCTCGCCTGTTTCCCGTTGAGCCGCCAACCGAGTACCGCCGACGCCACCGCCAAGGTTTTCGAAATATTGAGCGCCTTCGAGCGCCTGCATCCCGAGGTGGGCACCACGCTCCTCGGAGCCCCGGATGAAATGGAGGCACTGGCTTTGACGAAGGCCGCCCTTGGACTTCGGGCCCACATCCTAAGCCCTGCCCTCCCCGTCCGCTCGCTCGTCGCCTTCCTCCGCCACGCGCGGGCCGTCCTCTGCGCCGACTCGGGCCCCCGCCACCTTGCCAACGCCGCCCACTGCCCGGTCTCGTTCGTCCGGAACCTCGCCAGCAACGCCATCGAAACCGGCGTGTATCTGGATAGTGAGACGGATCTCTCGCCTCAAGACTTCGGGGGCCTGGCTCCCGAGGCTCGCCGACCTGTTCTGGAGTCGATTGATGCTGAGTCTGCGGCGCGCGAGCTTGCGCGGACATTCGCCGGAGCAGGCAGTCAAATCCCGATCACCGCACCCCCGCGCTGAGTTCGAAGAACGCGTTGTGTTCGGTTTCCGGCGCAAGCCCTGAAGTATCGCGGTATCCGAACGCCGCCATGTAGTCGTGGATCTCGACAGGGTTTGTCTTCGTCAGATTCAGAGTGAAGGGATTGATCTCAACCACCAGACCGGCGAAAGCCCGCGCTTGAAGCGATTCCTTCATGCCGTGCAGGACCTTGAGTTCAAAGCCCTCGACATCGATCTTGGCCACCCAGATCGCACCGTCTGGAAGCTCCAACCCCGCCTCGCGCCTCCAAGCATCGAAAGGGGCGACGCGCACCATGTCCTGCCCGCTCTCGGTCAACTCCGGATGATTGGCAAAGGTGGAATGGCCGGAGTCTGCCGTTCCCCTGTGAAGCGCCAGAGTGCCCTCCGAATCAGCCAAACCGAGATTCCATCCCTTGACCCGCTCCAGTCGATTTTCCAACCGAATCTCCTCGAACTTCTTGAAGGTCGAGGGATTCGCTTCGAAGGCGTGCACCGTGAGGTCTCTGCGCTGCGAAACCAGATACCAGGTGAAAAAACCGTAATTGCTGCCGATGTCGAAAAAGACTCTGCGCTCGTGGGCGGTCAGTCGGCGAAGTACGTCGGCGGTCGGTGTCTCGAAACGGTCGCCTCTCCACCATGTGCTCCGCTGCGTCTCATCAGCAAGGTCGAGCCGTGCCGTGATTCGCGGATGCAATTCCGTTGAAACACTCTGCGGCAACAACCGCCGCACGGCCGTCTGAACAGTCAGGCCGAGGGCTGGAAACCTGTAGCCGCAAGCCCTTCGGATGAGGTCCACAGATTTTTCGCGAAGTGTGGTTGGGGGGCTGCTGTTCATATGTCCGTATTGTCAGTTCGCTTCGGGGAGACTAAGCCAAGCACCGAACGAACAACCGTCCCGGCGCTGAGGGTCCCGCAGAAATCACAGTGTCGCCCGGCGGGTTGTCCGGCACAAAACCCTTCCGGGGGCTCGAGAACTTGTGCGGGAGCACCGAGATTTCCCCAGACTTTGGCGGAAACGCCCACGCGACGGCAGAAAGGAGAGACGGTCGCTGTGCCCACCGCACTGGCGATGTGGAGTGGACCCGTCCCGACGGAGACGAGACACTCCGCCCGCGCCAGCAAAGCGCACAGTTGCCGGAGATCGAGTCGGCCCATCGCATTCCAGACTCGGCTGTCATCCATGGGGGGGAGAATCGCCCGGAACCTCTCCGCTTCGGCTGCCGACCCCGAGATGGCGATGAAGCACCCCGTGTCGCGCTGAAGGCGTGTCACAATCTCCGCATAGACTTCCGGTGGCAGGTTGCAGGTATTGCCCGCGCATCCGGGATGCACCACCACCCACTTGGCATCACTCGGCCCGGGGAGCAGTTTCTGCATTGCCTCGGCTTCGTGGGGCTCCACGAAAACGTCCGGGGCGAAACCATCCGGTCGCGCTCCAATCCGTTCCGCCAAGTCCATCCAGATCTCCGACATGTGACGCGGTTGGTCCGGCAGCCCCGACCGGAGGCATTCGCACCCCAAGGCTCGCGCTGCAAATCCGCCCCACATGGCCAGGATGCGCCCGAGGTGACCCAACCGTGCTCCCAGAACCAGCCCGAGCGGTTTCGCGTGCGGCAGCATCACGATATCCGGCGCCGTTCGCCGGATCCACCCGGCCAGCGACAAGACTCCCCGCGGAAACTGCGGGGCGATGTCCTCCAAGGCAGTGACCGATGCGATGAAGGGATTGCCTGCGAGCACCGGGAGCGACGAACGCCGGGCTACGACATGCACCTCGTGCCCGGCACGAGCCAGCGCGCGGAAGAGCGGAGTCGTCAGAACAAGGTCGCCAAGGTGGTCTTGGCGAAGGACGAGGATTTTCATTTCTCAAGCACCCTGCGCAGTGCGTTGAAGACCTGGTCCGGAGAAATCCCGCATCGCAAGTCACACTCCATCGTTCCAGTGCACGTGCTAGACGCAGCAGGGGTCACCCGCCGACAAAGGGATTCCGGAACGACGAGGTTTGCCGTCAGCCCTCCGAGCGGACCCCACGATCTGGGGTGAGAACCTGGATGCGGACAAAAAACGCCCACCGTCGGCACGCCCAAAGCCGCCGCGAGATGAATCACGCCGGTCGAACCGCAGACGACGGCGTCCGAACTCGCACAAGCCGCCATCAACTCTCGCAATGTGAGCTTTCCCATCCAAGCGGTCGAAACACCGTCCGGGCTTTCCGCGACATCCCAATGTTTCAGGTCCCCTGCCCCGCCGGTCACGAAGACCTCAGATCCCCACTCCGTGGCGATTCGCGCTGCGAGACCTCGGTAGGCCTCAAGAGAGTAATTCGGCGACGAGCCGTGTCCGAACGGATGCACGATCACGCGCGTCCGGTCGGGTGTGCGGGGCCACTTCGCGAGAAAGTCACGGACTGCCACGGGTTGTATCCATACGCGGGGATCGCCTTTGTCTCCTTGCGGCAACCGCACGCCCGCAGCCCCGGCCGTCTCAAGGTAATAGTCGCGATAGTGGAGCAGTCGCTCATACGCATGGCGCCGAACGACGCGATGGCCGAGCAGTGGCGCAGCCCATGTACCACCCAACTGAACGACTCGGCGGACACCAGCCAGCGCACAAACAGCATTCCAGCCCGCCCAGTTCGGATAAAGAATCAGCGCGAGGTCAAACCTCCCGGCGTTTCGCACTTTCCTGGCGAGCGAGATGATCGGCTCGTGTTTGCCACGCCACCGCCATTTCCACTGCACTCGGAGAATGTGATCAACATGGGGATCGTCCTGCAGAATGTCGCCATAGAGCTCATCCGTCACAACGGTCAAATGAGATGAAGGAAAGCTCGCTTTCAGAGCCCGGAAGACCGGTGTCGCAACCACCAGGTCACCGAGTTTCTCCGGTCGGATGACGAGGATTTTTTTCGGAGCCGTCACGCGAAACTCTACTGACAATCCACGAGCAAATTCGGATGCCACTTATGCGTTCCAAACAAAAACTTGTCGAAGAATCGGCGGATCTCAGCCTTCCGTCCGATCTTCAACCCGAGGAACACCTCGCTCCGCGTCTGCACGAATCCCTGACTCTTCGCCATGCCTTCCAGAAGCACACCCGGATAAAGACGCTTGTGGGTCAAGTCGCCCCAAAACACTCCGCCCAGAACACTGAGGTCCGCCGGGTTATTTGTGATGAAGCGGGCTCGAACGCCCGGTGCACACAGTGATTTCACGGACTTGAACAACTCAAACACCTCCTCAGGGTCAAGATGCTCGATCACATGGGCGCAGTAAACACCGTCGCACTCGGCGGCAAGTCGGCGACCTTCCTCGCTTCTGAAGAAATCGAAGATGTCCCTGCGACAGTACAGCAAGCCCTTTGCCTCTCCTTCTCCTGCCGACTCCGAATGGGACTCGACACCTAACCCGTCAATGCCTTGCTCTCGCAAACAGTCGAGGAAAAATCCCCTCCCCGCGCCAAGGTCGAGCACCTTGCGGCACCCGGCAAAGTAGCCGACGTGGCGCGAGTGGAAGTCTTTCATCCACCAGTCTGGTCCTGTGAACTGGAAGGGGTTGAAATTGTATCTGGAGTAGTCAGACATAAGGTTTTCGGATGACGTAGGATCCCGACTTGTCTGGCATCGGGATGCCCACAAGCCGCCGTGCCGCAACAAACTCGTCGACAGCACGACGTGCACCGGTCCATGCGTTGTAGTCGTGGATCACGATGATGCCTCCCGGTGAGAGAATCTCGTGGAACACATCCAGCCCGGCGGCAATCGGAGCATAAAGGTCAGCATCGAGGTGCACGAAGGCGAATTTGTTACTGCGCAGTTCCGCCGGCATGCTTTCGGGAAAGAATCCTTGATGAAAGCGGACATTTCCGTTCCTGCAGTTCACCGCGCTCTTCACATTCTCAAGCGATGTGTCCTTGAACAACTCGCGGTCGACCACGTGACCTGCAACGGACAAATCCGCGCGCGCATCTCGATCATCAAAGCCCTCGAAGGTGTCGAAGAGGTGAAGCGTGCGGCACGGTGCGTAGGCATGGATGAGCCGGGCCGTCCCTCCCTTGTAAACACCGAGTTCGGCAAAGTCTCCCTCGACGCGCTCCTCTTCAAGGCACCGCAAGAGGAGAAGAAGCATGTCTCGTCGAACTCCATCCCAGCAGTCGTGGTCGAGAATCTTGCGCTCACCACTCGGACTGGAGGGAAGAAACCCGCCGGTAGCCTCGACAAGCGGCTCGTTGTACCAAGGAGACTCGGGGTGAATATCCATCTGGCTTTGCATGAAGAATGGTGTATTGCGCCAGAGCCTAGAGAGCCTGACCTGAAGCGAAAGAAGCATGCGGCGCGGCATCTTCCTGTTCCGGTTTGTTTGCTGCTTTTCGTTCATCTGTAAGTGTTGCGTCAACCCCGCTGCAGGACGGAGGCAGCCTCCCGCAGCTTCCGGCCTTTCAGCCTACGAAAGACGGACCGGGCGGCAAAGGTGAGTGGACGGGGGAAGAAGAAGAATGGGACAACGCTGAACCAATAGCTTGGAATCCACCAATAATGCGGAGTGCAAAGCAGAAAGCATTTCCACATGAAGAAAGGCCCGAGTTTCCCGAGGGGCACAAGGAGATGCCACCGGGCTATGAAATTGCGCACATGGATGAGCAGAATAAGACGGGTGACATTCACGTACACGTCCGGTTCGTCTTTCCAGAATTCGTCAAGGATTCTCGAGAAACTCAGGACGACCATCGAAATTCGGTAGTAGCGCCCTTCGAGTGCGAGAAATGAGTCGTTTCCCGTTCGGAAACCGGCACAACGCTGATGAATGTACCCCCAACGACCGCGCATTTTGAGCATCCCGGCAATGACCGCAACATGGATAAATCCGATTTTGAAATGCTCAATCCTTACCCCGATCGATGCGATCGACTCGTCCCAGACACTCCGCCGAACAACCTGCGCACCGATGTAGCCGAAGTGGTCTGAGATTCGCAGAAACGCATCCCTGCCGTTTTCATAGAAGCAATCACCCGTGAAGAACTTGCCATCCAACTGCCCCATACCAATCGGAGGGTGGTAGGGATTCGTCATGTCGAATGAATGGCCCACCACGTTGAGGGTGAAGCCGGTTGCATCGGGTGTCTCCTCGATGGCCCGGAGGACGCGGGCGATCCCCCCCGGCTCGATCTGGTCATCGCTGCCCATGAGCCAGCAGAATTCCCCTTCCGCGAGTTCGATCACGCGGAGGAAATTCGCGTCGGCTCCGCGATTCTCCGGCGAGCGAACGTAGCGGAGACGGGGGCGGGTTGCGACGAGGGCCTCCATCTGTTCCTGGGTGTCGTCCGTTGATGCATTGTCGCTGACGACGACTTCGACCCGTTCGTCGAACTGCGAGTAGATCGAATCCAGCAGATGCCGGAGGAAGGGTCCCCGGTTGTAAGTGGGAATGCAGATGGAGAGACGAATCATGACTTCAGAGTGAGGAGTCCGAATTTGATGATCGGGATATCAATCATGAGGAATTTTCCCACCACAAGAACGGCAAGGAATAAGGTAACACCGCCACCAAGGCCGAAGAAAGATATGGCGCCGACGGCGATCGCACCGAAGCAGATGATTTTCCAAAAGCTGATCTGGTTTGCCGAGATGGCCAGCCCTCGGAAGGTGCTCTGGATGTTGTCCATGCCCGCGAAGAGAAGAATCAGGAGGAAGGCCGTGAAGTCGGGCAGCGGCGTTTTGGATCCGATAACGTCATGGATCGCCCAGTCGCCGAGAACCAGCACAGCGATGCTTCCCGCGGCGAGGAGAGACACCATGATCGCTAGTCGTGTGAAGAAGAGTGTGCGCAGCTTTCCAACCTCGCCTGACACTCTAAAGATCGCGAACATGGGGCCTTTCACGACAAAGACCACTGAGGCGACTTGTCCGACAGTCACTGCCAACTGCATGGCAAGGCCGATGCTTCCAGCCTCGTCGAGGCTTGAGAAGTTGGATGTGAAGAACACCGGAATGCTCAGGTAGGCGGAGACACCAGCGGTCACCAGCCCGGTGCGCCATGCCGACGGCCACAGAGTCGTGAACAATTCGCGATCGAACCGCAGCGCCTTCAGGTCTGCTCCGAGATCGGTAAGGGTCCGTTGGCAGATGCGGCGGGCGAGTTCACGCCCCAAGAAGGCCTGGATGGCCGTGGAGGCTGCGAGAGCCCAGAGCCCCCACCCCGCCAAGAGCCCGCCTGCGGTCACTAGATAGCCGCAGGCGATCGTCACGAACTGGACGCCTTGATGCTCACGAACCCGATTCAAGCCCAAGAGCATCGAACCCCAAAGGGCACCGGCAAAATTGATCGCCCCGGCCACGGCCAGGAACATCCAGACGGCGCGACCGGTCGAGGGATTCTGGAGTTCCTCGGTGATCTTCCAGACAAAGGGGGAGCAGCCGAGGACAAAGACCGCAAGAAGCGCGAGCGCGCCGATCTGATAGAAGCGGGAGTACGTTCCGACAAGCTGCCCGAGCAGGGGCAAATTCGGCGTGTTGTTCGACTCGACTGGCGCGAGCTCGTAGCCCTTGCGCTGGAGTTCCCGGGCCCCTGCGAGAGCATAGTTCACCGACCGGTAAACGGTCGGCCCAACGCCAGCATCGATGAGTGTCACAAGCACGCTCAGTGTCTGAAAAAAATAGAACAGCCCGAGTTCGTCATTCGGGACCGAGCGGAGCACAATCGGGAGAACCAGCAAGAGCCCGCCGAATCTCAAGACCGTCGTTGCGTAGCTCCACACCAAGGCGCTGGAGGTGATTCTGCGAATGGCTTTCACTGGAACTTCACTGCCACGAGCCATTGCTTGCCGCCGTGCGGTTCGGTAAGCACGTCCCGCACCTCGCCCAATCAAGAGCACTTTCCAAGCTGCCCAAACATCGGACCGGAAGATTTAATCTCCTGTGGAGCGGGGACGTTCCGGTGCCGAGAGCCCGGCGGGCCGCACGTCGCGCGAGGTGCCGCACTCTTCGGCGGGAACGAGGGGGCTCAAGCGTCACCTCCCGTTCACGGACAAATGCCGTGACTTGTTCCCAGGCATTGGTCGGAAACGTCTCATGCTGTCCGGCGAGTTCCGCGGCCAGAGCGGAAGCGTAGGCCTGCGCGTCAAGCGGGTGCGTCGGGAAAGCGGCTGCGAACTCGTTGGCGCGGACGTTCATGTTGGTTGCGATCTCCGGGAGCGGGACGTGGCGGAATCCACCTGCCGCCGCGAGGTCGCGAAGGAACGACTCGAGCGCGGGCGTGCGCGTGCCTGTGACAAGCGACGCCCCGATGCCTGTCTCGGCGGAGTGCATGATAACGAGCGGTTGCTCGATGTGGAGCCAGTCAATCCCCGCCGAGAGACACCGCGCGTAAAATCCACAATCTCCTACCAAATCTCCGCAGATGCTACCCGCTCGTTCGCGAACCTTCTGCAGAACCGAGCGATGGACGAGCGTATTCAGCAGATACGGGCCATGCTCAGCGAACTGCATGCGGCTGCCACCCTCACGCCAAGGAGACGCAGAGTGCATGGACGTTTCACCCGAAAACCACGGCAGTTGGACCACGAAGCGGTCCGGCTCCTCACGCATCACTGCCATTGTGCGAAACGTCAGAAGAGGTGTTGCCGCAGCGTGAGACTCCAACGTTGCCAACCAGTCGTGGCGCAAAACCGCGCGGTCGGTGAGCAGAGCGACCCATTCTCCTCCCGCTTGCCCGATGGCATACTCCCAGTGAGCCGCATGGCCGAGCGCCGCACCCGGTGAAACCACCCGCGTTTCCGGGTGCTTCTCCGCGAGGGTCCGCAATGCACCATCGTCCGTCGTGTTCACAGACAGCACGATCTCGCGGACGCGTCCGAGGAAGGGCAAAGCGCTCCGCACCGCGTATTCGACGCCGACGCAAGGTCCACGTGTGGGGATAACAATGGAGAGATCCAACAGAAAAATCGCGGGAGGTTCCGCCGTCGAGGCCGCCTACGTCAGCGAGGCCCTTGTCTCGTCAAGAGGACGCGGCATCGGATGGACGACGAGCGAGATCGAGTCTCGCCAGAACAAGCTCATCACGCGCAGTTCTGGTGCCAGCAGATGGCAGAGGTAGAGCATGGGGTTTCGACCGAGAGCGGTGTGCGCTCCGTCGTAGGCACGTTTCGGCGCGCCCGAGACCCATTTCGGCTCGGCGTGCAATGTTTCTCCCTCAGTCCAGAACGCCCACTTGTGGGTCGTGGTGCCGACGGTTTGCTCGAAGATGTAGTTGGGCGTCTCCAAGTAACCCGCTTTGCCGACGCGCTGGATTTCGGCGATGAACGCGGTGACGTCCTCCATGTGCTCCATCACATGCGAGCAGAAAACGAAGTCGAACGACTTGTCGGCGAACGGCAGCCGGCAGGCATCCCCTTGGATGAGCGGTCGGCCGTCCCTGGCCAGCTTGCCGCTGCGCTCGGTGTTGTCCGTCAGATAGCGCTCGCACAGCACGTTCGAGCGGAACCACGGATTATGGCCGGGGCCGAGTTCCAGAACCCGCGCCCGCTTGGGCAGTCGGGCACGAAGGAAGATCCGAAAGTTCCGCGTCTTGAACAGGAAAAAGACGATCGGTCGGGCGCAGAGGTTGAGTAGTTTCAGGAGCATGAGATGTTTGCAGGGAGGATGATGGCGTTTGGGAAGTTCAAGCCGGGACGGTTCGGAAACGACGATGGCGCTCGTTGCTGCCGCCCCCCCGCGCTGGGGCGCAGCCGCCACATGCATACCGCATGGTGAGAGGCGCGACACGGCAACAGACTGCCGTGCCTACATCTCCCTCATATCGGAAGTGGAAGGCCGTGAAGGTCGATCTCTGAATGGGCAAACTGCCGGTGCTGGGATGAGAACTTTGGATTTTCGACGCCGTGCGGGCTACGGGAGGGCTCCGGATTCAGTCCGTCGCAAGCACGTAAAGAGCTACGCGCCGCGCGTAGGTTGCGACAATCTACACGTTGGCAATGACGCATGGACCGTAGTCAACTACGTGCGGAACGTAATGTAGCACGTGTCGTCAGTAAAATGGCACGCGCCGTGCGTGGCATGGCACGAGTTACGCGGAGAGTGTGACTTGCGACTTGAATGTCCCTACCTGTCTTGCGTGCAGAAGCACGCTCTGCGAGTGCGGACGCGCTGGCGGGAAGGAACAACTTACTGGGTGCAGAGAGGCGGCGACTGCCTTTGGCTCACGCGTCACCGGAAACGATGGGATTGATTTTCGCAAGGTGTGGCGCACACTGAATTTATGCCCACATCTCATCCACAGTTGATGGCTCGACTGGAGCGGCAGGTCGTCGGATGGCGAACTCAGGCACCGGGGGATCGGTTCGGAGGATTGACGCTCCCGGAGTTTGAGGCCGTCATCAAGAAGGTCGCCGACGTAAAGCGTGAGATCCTGGATTTGGAAACTAGTCTCCGGGGGAATCGTCAGCTTCTCCTGCTTGCGGAGAAGGAAGCGATGAAGATCGCCAAGCGCGTGACGGCGGGAATGCGGGGGGATCCGAACCACGGCAGCGACTCGGCCTTGCTGCGGGCTTGCGGGTTTGTGCTGGATTCGGAACGGAAGTCGGGACTCACGCGGAAGCGCAAAGCCGCGAAGTCGGTGGTGCCTCCTTCGGGGGCTACAGGCTGAACTTCACGGCTCGGACAACACCTGCGCGATAGCGCTTCTCGTTGGGAAAAGTCGACTGTGTGGTGGGTGAAGCACAAAGCCTCGCCCTGCCTCAGGGCAATGGGGCATTGGGTGCATGCGGCCAGGCGGCGGATTGTTCTTCCGGGAAGGCAAGTCGGATGACGGTGCCGTGGCCGGGATTCTCGCCGCCCCCATTCCAGCCGATGCGCGTCGGAGCGGACCACGTTTGCATGCCGTCGGTGGACTCGGCGAAGTAGCCGATGTCGGTATAGAGGTGCTGGAAGTAAATGCGGAATCGGTCTCCGCCAAGGGCGACGGCGTTGGGACCCTCGACGGCGTTGTAGGCGGGGCCGATGGCTGCACGCCACGCGTCGCTGACGATGGTGCCGGGACCGTAGCCCGTGAATCGCGACGTGCTCTGTGCGTGGACGATACTCCCGTCGCCGTTGTTGGCGAAGAGATGGTAGATGTTTCCAACCCGGAGGATGCAGACGTCGTTCCAAAAGGAAGGGATTCCGCCGAGGGGCGTCCATGGGCTCCATTGGCTCCAAGTGCCGGGGTCGAGGCACTCGACAAACCCCATGCCGGGCGGACCGTAGAAATTCCCGTCGGTCGTCGAGATGCGGAAGACGAGGAAGTAGCGACCGTCGTCCACGAGCCATTCGGGTGCCCATATGTTGAAGACCGTTCCGGTGTACCCGGTCGGGGCGATATTCGGCAGCTGAGTCCAGTCGAGGAGATTCGTCGAGGTCGCCATGCCGAACCACGGGACGCGACCGAAGTTGTCACCCGTGTAGGCCACCACAAACTTGCCTTCGTGAAAAATGACGCTGGGGTCACGGACCTGCGAGCCGAGGTTCGGCCACGAACCGTAGAGGATGCGTTTGCCCACGCCCTCGAACGTCTTTCCGTCCAGACTCACTCCCGCATAAATGTAGTTCCATCCCCCCGAGCCGTGGCACGTGCGGAGCCAGAGTGAGCGCACGGCCCGCAGCCGCACAAATTCGCGGGCCGGTGAAGCACCCGTGCGGCTGAGCGAGACCTCGGCGCGACCCGCTCCGGTTGCCGTGGCGTTCGTGGTCCATGCCGGACTGCCGGGGCGTAACCACTGCCGGAGATTCGTCGAAACCTCGGGGAAGAGTTCGAAGTCGGTCACTCCCGTTCGACGTGGAAAGCGGTATCCCGTAGCCGAAGTCTCGACAGCCTCATTGGGAGCGTGCGGGTCAGACCCGAGGGCATACTCCATCACGTTGGTGAGCTCATCAGAGTCGGGATCCGCCATGGCACCGGAGATCTGTGCATTCGCCCGTTGCCCGGTGGAGAAAACCCCCGTGCGCCACGCGGCGTAGTCGGCAAACTCCGCCGCGTGGCACGGCATAAACGCGGCGAGGCTCAGAAGGAACATCAGGAATCGGGAGGCTAACTCCCTGCACCAGCCGCCGGAGCGCTTCACGGATGGGGTGCGCGACGGTTCCACAGTCGAGCAAGCTGAGAGAGAATCCACCATGCACCCGCAGCCGAAGCCGGGAGGATGAGATACTCAATCTCACCACGGAAGCGGGCTTGTCCCACGTGAGTGAGTCCGTAGATGAGAGAGTAGAAAACAGCGAAGAGAATCAGGATCCCGAAATACTCCGCCCGGGCGCGCATCGCAAAAAGGCCGAGCAGGCCGAGCGCGACTAGGCTCACCCAGTAGGCAAGATAGACGCCACGAAAAAGGAGGGCCTCCGCACCGCCAGTGCTCCGCACACGGTCTTTCGGTGGAATCGTCCAAAACCAGAGGATCTTCTTTGCTGTGAGGGAAACGAACTCTCCGGGATTCTCCCTTACCCACTGCATGGCCTCATCCTTCATTGCGTCCATCAACTCGACTTCAGAGACCTTGCCGCGAAGCGAAAAAGCTTTGGGCGGAAACTGGTTCGTGATCTCGATGTCGCCGCCGATCCCGTAGCCGGTGCCGGTCGCGTGCGGATTGTTGCCCATCCAAAACTCTTTGCCGAAGCTCCCCTTCACCAACAAGAGTTTGCCATGGACTTGGTAGTTTCTCACCGTCCAGGGAACAAGGCCGGCGACAACAACGAGTCCGGCTACGCAGAGCCACATCGCGAGGGTCCACTTTCTCGCCAAAGCCGCTGCACCGAGACGAGCGAGTCCGATCACACCGAAAACGCCGAGGAGCACGGGTTGGAACATCGCCGCCAGCGCGGTGAGAGCACCGGCACCGATGCCGCGCCAGGGTCCCCTCCCTGCCCATTCGAGCCATGCAAGAACAAGCCACGGATGCACAGCCATCACGAAAGCCGTGTGATGAAGGCGCGTCGGATACCAGAGGTAAAGCGGTGCCAACACAGTGATCACCTGGACCACCCAGACAGGCACCGAAGGGAACCACCTCCGCGACAACGCCGCCATCGGCCAGACCATGCTTGCCACAGCGAGGCATTGAAGGACCGAAATGACGAAGTAGGCGGTTGGAGTTTTCCCGAAAACGCTCCATGCGCCGACGAGCAGGTAGGGATAGCCGGGCGCCTGCCAACTCGTGGGCTCGTTTTCCCGCGAAAAGCTCGCACTGAATCCGCGCCCCTCGAGGATGTTGCCCGCTATCATCCCGTTCTCCCAAAGCCGGGCCTCGTTGTAGTGCCGGATCACGAGCACTACCGCGAGGTGGATGAGGAACGAGAGGAGGAAAAGATGCCAGGTCTTGAGCTTCATTATTTGGTCTGTGAACTGCGTTTATAGTCCCCGCGCGAGAAGTACTTCTCGAGCCACACATAGAGACAGATAAACAAGTAGCGACTCCCCATTTCCTTGATCTTGAGCTTTGCGACGCCGTGGCGGCGGTTGCGCCAAGTAATCGGGATGACGGTGAAGCTGTAGCCTCGGACGAGGGCCTTCAGAGGGAGTTCGACCGTGATGTTGAAGTGCGGTGACAGGATCGGCCGCACGCCGTCGATGACAGAGGCGCGATAGGCTTTGAAGGCGTTCGTCGTGTCGTTGATCCCGTGGTTGAACATCAGGCGGACGAACGCGTTTGCCAGCCGGTTCATGAACAGCTTGAACGGCGGGTAATCGATCGTTCCTCCGCCCCGGATGAAGCGACTTCCGAAGACACAGTCGTAGCCCTCGTTGAGTTTCTCCCAATACCGGACAACGTCCCGGCAGTCGTCGGATTCATCGGCCATCATGATGACGACCGCATCCCCCTTCATGGAGTCGAGTCCCTTCGTGATCGCGCGACCGAAGCCGTGCGGGCCCTTGTTCTGGACGGGACGCAGTGAGGGAATCTTTGCCTGTTCGGCTTGCAGGATCTCCCAAGTGCGGTCCGTTGAGCCATCATCAACGACGACGATCTCGTGGGGCACGCCCCGCAGATCGAGTTCGAGGTGCAGATGCTCCACAGTCGAGGCGATGCACCCTTCCTCGTCACGGGCAGGAATCACGATCGAGAGCAGGCTCAGTTTCGATAGGTCTTCAGGTATGGGGCGCATGGGCGAAACCAAGTGGAAAAAGAATGGCCAAGGTTTCCAAGATCGTATGGCTGCGTTTTCAGTATCCTGCTATCTCGGAAACTCCAACCAAGAATCCCTCTTCTGCTCCGCTTCAACGAGATTGGCAGCAAGGGCTGCAAGGTGCGTCTCGGCTTTCCAGCCCAGAAGATGAAGGGCCTTCGAGGGGTCGCCCACGCTGCGGACGATGTCACTCGGACGGAAGAACTCGTTGCTGGACTCGACATGAGCCCAGGCATCCAAACCGACTCTTCGGAACACATTCTCCACAAACGAGCGCAGGGAGTTCATCGATCCCGTTGCGATCACGAAGTCCTGCGGTTCATCGATTTGGAGGATGCGCCACATGGCATCGACATATTCGGGAGCCCAGCCCCAGTCACGCTCGACGTCGAGATTTCCCAGCACGAGTCTATCCTGCCTTCCCGCGGCGATATTCACGGCCCCGGCGACGATCTTGCGGGTGACAAAACGTGCCGGCCGCAAGGGGGACTCATGGTTGAAAAGAATGCCGGTACACGCAAACAGTCCGTAAGCTTCCCGGTAATTCTGAACCGCGTAATGCGCAGCGGCTTTGGCGGTCGCGTAGGGGCTTCGCGGATGGAAGGCTGTTCCCTCGCCGGCGGGAACGGGCGTGTTTCCGAAGCACTCACTCGATCCGGCATTGTAGAAACGAATCGGCTTCGGGAAGAGCCGGAGACACTCCAGAATGTTGAGCGTCGCCGTCATGATGCTCTCGAACGTCTCGACCGGATAATTGAACGACATCCCGACAGATGTCTGCCCTGCCAGATTATAGATTTCGTCCGGTTCGACTTTTTGAAGGGTGCTGAGCACGCTTCGGAAGTCGGAGGTCGCCATCGAGCAAAGGTGAACACTCGCGCGGATTCCCAGGCGGTCGAGGTTCCGGAACGACGAGGCCTCATGGTCCCGGGAGGTGCCGTGAACTTCGTAGCCCTTCGCAAGGAGGAGTTCTGCGAGATAGGCACCGTCCTGACCGGAGACACCGATGATAAGGGCTTTCTTCATAAAGCGGACTTTTCTTGGCGAGAGGCAATGACCTTGGCGTAGGCCTCGACGGTTTCCGCGGCACACTGGGACCACGAGAATCTTTGCGCCTGAACTAGCCCCCGTTTGATAAAGGTTTCCCGGAGGTTGTCGTCTCTAAGCAGACGATGAATTCCCTCCGCGATTGCCTCGACGCTCGTGGGATCGACCATCACAGCGGCATCTCCCGCCACTTCGGGGATCGATGCGGCCGTGGAGCAAACGACCGGACATCCACTGGCCATCGCCTCGAGCGGCGGAAAACCGAAGCCTTCATACAGCGAGGGGTAGATCGTCACATCAGCGCGTTGGTAAGTCTCGACCACTTCGCTGTCAGCGAGGTAGCCGGTGAAGACAATATCGTTCTCCATGCCGTGCCGCCGCACAGACTCGAAGACGTCGTCGAACAGCCACGCCTTCTGACCAACAATCCGGAGCTTGTGCGGAATGGCATGTCTCTGCTTGAGCAAAACGAACGCCTCGATCAGCCGACGGAGATTTTTTCGCGGGTGAAGATTGCCCACCGCCAGCAAGTAGGGCTCCGAGGTTGCACCTCCGTTTGTCCCAGGGTGGAAACGTGCATCCGTCCCGAGGTAGGTAACGGTCACCTTTTCATCGGGCAGTTGCCAATGCTCCATCAATTCCTTTTTTGAGAAGTGCGAGATGGTTGTGAGATGGTCCGCAGCATGCGCGCACAGCCGGATGATGTTCGCATACACCCAACGCTCGTGCGGTTTGAATCCCTGTGGAAAGCTGACAAACGAGAGGTCATGGACCGTGAGAAGCGTCGCACACGATGGAGCCCACCACCGAATCCAATACACGCCATGATAAACGTCCGGTCGTATCCGTGAAAGAAGGCGCGGGATCGTCACAAGATTCCGGGATGCAAGATTTCCAAGGGGAATATCTATCCACTCGAAGCATTCCTGCCGGGCACCGGTGTGCGCAGATGTCGTGAGAATGCTGAACTTCACAGCTCGATTGCCAATGCTCCAGTCTCCGGCACGTGAAGCAAGTCCCTCAAGGAGGCCCCGGATATAGGTCTCGTTCCCCGTCTTGCGACGACCGAGGCAGACACCATCAATCACGATGTGGAAGGGACAAGACTTCACGGAGAGAGTGTATTCAATGGATTCCGCGACCGGAGTCATCAAGCCACGAGGTTGAGCCAGTCAGGATTCTGTTCCGCATGAAGAGCGACTTCTTCCAAGATGGCAACGAGTGGCGTTGCGGGTGACCAATCCCATTCCCTTGAGGCCAGTGAGTGATCAAGAACCATCCAAGCGATGTCGTAGGGACGCTGCTCGACGCGTTGAGCGGAGGATGCGAGAGCAGCCTCAGATGGCGAAGACCCGAAGCGCTGGCGACACCAGGAGGAAAGCTCGCTCAAGGACATGGAGTTCTCGAGCCCACCGGAAACGTTCACTATGCGCGGTTTATCGGACAGGTTGCCCCGGAACTGCCGCGTCAGGAGCGCAACGAGATCGCGCGGATGCAGGCAATCCCGCACCTGCTTGCCATTCCCGCCGAAGCCAATGTAGCGGAGCGGTTGTCCGGCATTCCACGAGTGGATCCAATAGGAGAAAATCCCTTGATCCGCCTTGCCGAACTGGCCGGCGCCGGCAAGGACACCGCAGCGATTGATACAAACGGGAAAGCCGAAGGCTTCGGCATACTCCAGCGCGAGCCATTCGGAGCAAAGTTTGGTGGAACCATAGAGACTCACCGGGGGTTGAACCGAAAACTGCTCTCCAATTCCCGATGCTGTGCAACCGTTCGGCAGGTCGTGACGCTCCTGCGATAGAACGAAACGCGTGGCCGACTCCGTTAGAGGCAACCCCGCAAGCGCCGGTATCGAGTAGACACGACTAGTGCTCAGCAAGGCAAACCCCGCGCCCCAAGACTTGCAGAGTTCAAGCAGGTTGATGGTCCCGTAGAGGTTCTGATCCACAAGATCGCGGCTCGCTGAGCCATCGACTCCGGCTAGCACACTCGGATTCGCCGCACAGTCCAGAATCCAGTCGCAGGGCGGCAACATCTCCAGCACACTCCGATCACGGACGTCGCCGGCTTGAATATGGACACCGAGCGCACGGAGAGGTTCCACATTCCTCTCGCTGCCTTTGCGGCTGAGATTATCAATGCCGAAAAGTGAAACGCCCTCCCACGATGCAATCAACTCGCGAGCCAATACACTTCCGGCAAAGCCGCACACTCCCGTGATGAGTACTTTCATTGATCCGCCAGAAGAGGCTCAGGGGAGCAGGAGATCGGGGCCGGCTTTGCACCCCTGCTGTTCTGAAGCACATTTTGCATTCCGAGGCTACTCCGCCCGCTGTTGCCAGGCTTCGACGATCTGGCGAATCGTTTCCTCCAGACTGATCGTGATATCCCACCGCGGATAGTGGTCCCGCATCTTGCGGAGGTCGCTGTAGTAACAGATATGGTCTCCGATGCGGTTTTCCTCCACATAGGTGTGAATCTGTGGCTTTCCGGTGAGGGACTCGGTGATCTGAAACGCTTCGAGGATCGAACACGAGTTCGCCCGCCCCCCTCCGATGTTGTAGACCTCGGCGATGCGTGGCGCGCGAAGAAACTCCCAAATGAAGCGGGCGACATCCTCGCTGTGGATATTGTCGCGCACCTGCTTCCCCTTGTAGCCGAAGACACGATACTCGCGGCTCTCGAGGTTGCACTTCACGAGGTAGGACAGGAATCCGTGAAGTTCTACTCCGGAATGATTCGGCCCCGTCAGGCATCCGCCGCGCAAGCAACACGTAGGCATGCCGAAGTAGCGTCCGTACTCTTGCACCATCACATCGGCGGCCACCTTGGAGGCTCCGAAAAGCGAGTGTTTCGACTGGTCGATGGAAAAATGCTCCGCAATACCGTGTTCGAATGCGGGATCCGCATAATCCCATCGCGTTTCATCTTCTCTCAAAGCGATGGTATTCGGGCGGTCGCCATAGACCTTGTTCGTTGACATGTGGACGAACGGTGAATCGGGACACGATCGGCGCGCGGCTTCCAGGAGATTCAACGTCCCCACCGCATTCGTATCGAAATCATCAAACGGAATGGCTGCCGCACGATCATGGGAGGGCTGAGCGGCGGTATGAATAATCGCTTTGGGCTTCAGGGTCTCGACGAGTTCGAGAACCCCGCCGCGGTTTCGAATATCCACGTCATGGTGGTGGAAAGCGGGGACTTCCCTTTGAAGGCGCTCACGATTCCATCGCGTGTCTCCCTGAGCACCGAAGAAAACGGCCCGCTGGTTGCTGTCCAATCCGTGTACTTCACAGCCTTCCCGCGCCAGAAAGGTGACGATCTCGGATCCTATGAGGCCGGAGGAGCCTGTGACCAGCACTCTCATGGCTTCGAGGACTCCTTCGAGAGAAATGCTCCGACGCAATCCGGACAAATGCACGAATGAATCTTGCCTGCTGCGGCCTTCTTCAGAAAATCCAGCGCCGAATTCCACTCCCCTCCCTTGTCGGAGACTTTGCTGCATCGTTCACAGACGAGTTGGGGCACGGGGGATTCCTTCGCTGCGGAGTCGAGCGCTTCCCTGGCTTCCCGTTCTTTGCATTGAATGCTGCGCATTCTCTCCGCGTAGAACGCCAAACCGAAAAAGACGGCGACCCGTGTGAAGATATTCCAAACGCCGAGCGCCCCCTGGAGACGGGGATCCACCCCGTTGTTCGAGACAAACCATGCAACAGAAGAAAGCACGGCGATCAAATAGCCTGAGTTGGGCAGCCCCAAGTGAGCGGCAAATCCGATCGGCACGAGATACAGGATGAACAGACTGACCTCGAATGGCACGACGTAGTCCAGAGCCCACAGAGCAAGCGCGATCACTGCCGCGACTGCTGTGAGAAGGGTTTGGTGTTTCGTGTCTGGCTTCATGGAGACGATGGTGAGTGGACCAGTGAAAAAACAAGCTCAAGGTAGCGCTTCATCACAGGACTTTTTTCGTAGACCCGGACGTGCTTTCGCCCATTCTCCCCCATGGCAGCCCGGCGTTTCGGATCGCTTGCAAGCTCCAGAATGCGGCTCGCCATTCGCGCAGCGTCTCCGGGCGGGACAAGGAATCCTTCCTTCCCGTCTGTAAACGACTCGCGGATCCCATCCACGGCGCTTGCAACAATCGCCCGCCCTGCGGCCATGGCCTCGATCGGCGTATTGGCATGTCCCTCATACATACTGGGAATCGCCACAATGTCCGCCGCCTGCATAAAAACCACTCCCCCGGCTCGTGGCCCCAGAAACGTGCAGTGCCGGAGATTCAACTCCGAAGCCATCGCCTCGAGCGAACGACGCTCCTCACCGTCGCCGATGATCCAAAGGCGGAGTCGTTGATCGTGCTTCTCGACTTCGCGCCACGCCCGAAGCAACCAGTCCACACGTTTCTGAGAAGCGAGGCGACCGACACAGACGACATGCACGTGCTCCGTGCTCCACCGCAGTTCCTCACGTAAATGGCTGGCAGCCGCCGACTCTGGCACGCTTTGCAAATCAATCGCGTTCGGGATGTGGTGGAATTTCGAGGCCGCACGGGGAAAGCGTCGAAGGAACTCGTAGAGATTGCCCGGACTGATCGCCACGACTGCATTGCAGAGGCGGCACGGAATCGCTTCGACGAGCCAGTTCCGCACAACGCGCCACAGATCCCAGTCAGTGTAGAAGGCCGGCCATTGAACGATGTAAAGTCTTCTCGCTCGGGGAAGCCCCAAGCACGCGATCGCACCCACAGGGCCGGCCCACTGGCCGTGAAGAATCACCAAGTCCGGTGAGAGAGCTCTCAGGCGCATCACGAGTTGCAAAAATCCCATCGGCAACTTCCAAATCTTATCAATCGCAATCCGGTGGTTCGGAATTCCGAGATCACGGCAGGTCCGGGCCAACATGCCCGATCCCCCATGAATCAACGACACGTCGAAGAGCGTGCTGTAGAAGGTGATGTGGTTCAGCACGGTCTTGGGTCCCCCACCCGCGCCATCATCGTGAATGATATGCACGATCCGCGGACGCCGGGCTGGCACATCAGCTACGGCCATCGCGAAAGATCCTTCCAAGGATGGACACTCCACTCACCGGCGCTGCGGGCCTCACCAGCTTCGACCTCGCTTTTGGGATGGATCCCGACTCCATCCGAACAACCTGGCACCGAGCGTACGCGAAAGCCGAGGTGATGCGCTGCCGTCGGAAGGAACATCTCAAGATACACGCGCGCATCTTCTTCGAGATCGGCAACCGCCAGAAATGCCGGGCGTGACCAAAGCGATCCGCTTCCAAGACAATTCAGCACCACTTGCTTGTTCTCACGGCGGGAGATGCGCTCCCAAAACGGGAGGAAACCTGGATCGGAAAGGTGCGCAAGATAATGAGGAGCGTTCGTGCCATCCACTCTCACCAACTTGTGGCAAATCATGTCCGCACCTTCACTGTGGAGAGCACCCAGCAAACGCCGAGGCCAGTCTGGCACAAGGGGAACATGGTCGAATTCCACAAAAAGCACATAGTCTGCATCCCGGTCACGGATCCAACGGGCCGCCGCCTTGAAAACGCCTCCGTAACTCTGGCGTTCGACGGGATGTTTCACGGTGCGCAAGCGGGGATCGACGACATGAAGAACATGCGGATGCGAAACGGCTGCCGCTGCCTCGGGTGTTCCTCCATGGGCCAGAAGAAGGCGATCGGCCGGGATGCCAGTCGACTGCCAACGCCCGATAAGGTCATTGCATTCCCTGGCGGAGTGGTGCGCAAGGATCACAACGGCGATCTCATCGCGAAGAGACCTTCCTTCAGTCTCGAGGCTCGGGAAATCCGGGATCTCATGGGTGGCGAAGCCCACGCGGTGCCGTCCGTAGCGGACCCGGGACTCGGCAAGAAAGACGGCCCGTACGTAGGGCTCATGGAGTCCGGCAAGCCAGATGCGCCCACGCCACGGAATGCAGATCGCTTTCCCAAGCGACTGCCCCGTGCGTTCGTCAAGGACCGAACGCCCGAAGACTCGAACGAACCATGCGAAGAGACGCTTCACGATGGGGAACACTTTCGGAAAACCGCAGCCACCACGCGTCCGACGAACCACGCGACTTCGGGCTGCCTGCGCAACGGAATTTTTCGCATGTGTCTGGCCCAGCACACCCCGGCGCGGGCGACTTGAAAGAGGCGTTGAGACAGCGGCCACGCCAACTGCTCGCCGGCCACAGCCATGAACTCGAAGACGCTCACCCAATTGTCCGCCTCGCGCATGTAGCGGGCGGATTCCGAGGCCGCATGGGCACGTGTCTCGGTGAGGATCTCGGGAGAGTAAATCATCACGCCTCGCGGGTTTGCGCGCAGGAGCCGCAGCCAGAACCAGACATCGGATGGCGGCCAATCGCGCCCGAACCCTCCGTCGATTCTCTGTGCGGCATCGGAGCGGAAAAGGAAACACGAAATCTCGCCAAAAGGATTCCCCCGCAGGAAAAAGATCTGCGCTGCACGCTGCGAGGTCCATGAAGCGACATGGGGAAAGGGCCGCACGGTGTCCGCACGCTCGGGTCCGTGGCGACAGGTGTGCGCATGCGTCCAGAGCACAAGATCGGGTTCGCGCATCGCATTGGCCCGGACACGCTCGAGCAATCCGGGCAGATACACATCATCCGCCGCGAGAAATCCTGTCCAGCGTCCGCGCGTTTCCGAGAGACACGCGTCGATGTTTCCGCCGAGACCGAGGTTTCGAGGACGCCGGACCCAGCGAATACGCTGGTCCGCCGCAGCCCAACGGGCGGCGATTTGAGGCGTCGCATCGGTGCTGGCATTGTCGGCGATGAGCAATTCCCAGTCCGCACATGACTGGGCGCGGACAGAAGCGATGGCATGCTCGAGAAACCGTTCCCCGTTGAAGACAGGAAGACAAATGGAGAAAAAGGGCGACATTCCCTCAATTGCCGTGCAAAAGCTGGCGGTAGGCTGCGAGAGTGGATTCAATCGGAAACACCTCGCGGGCTCGCACACGCCCCGCGCCCCCGAGTTTTTCCCTCAGGGCACCGTCATCAATCAGTCTCGCCATGGCTTCCCCCAAAGCGTCGACATCCCCCAAGGGAGCCAGAAGCCCTGTCTCCTCCGAAATCACGCTGTCCGTCACACCGTCTGTTGCGAAAGCCGCCACGGGTTTCCCGTGGGCCATGGCCTCCAACGGCACGAGCGCATGGCCCTCATAGAGGCTGCTCATGACAACAAAGTCCGACGCTGCGATCCACTCGCGGGCATCCGGGCGGCTGCCCACAAAGATGGCCGGAAGTTGCAAACGTTCGCACTGCCGCTCGAGGGCGGCCCGCTCGCGTCCGTCGCCGACGATCCACAAACGTGCCGCGGCGCCTGCCCGGCGAGTCGCCACAGACCAGGCCTCGAGGAGCCAATCCACGCGTTTCTGATCATCCAATCTCCCTGCGAAGACCGCATGGACTCGCGTTTCCGGCCAGCGCTCCCTCGCCCGCAGATCGTCTCCATATCCGGGCACCGCCTCTTCCACGGCGTTGGGGATGCGCACAAGGTTCTCCTCCGGGGCCCACCCTCGATAGAGATACCCGTAGTGGTTGCCTTCGCTGAGAACCACGACCCTGTCGGCAAGGCGGCATGGCACAATCTCGGCGAGGTAGTTTCGCACAGCCCTCATCAGCGTCGTGCTGTGGTAGAAGGCCGGGCAGTGCGCGACGTAAACCGAGCGCCGTACGCGGGCAAGGCGTCCTGCCACCGCACCAATCGGCCCCGCCCACTGGCCGTGGAGGAGAAGAACATCCGGGGCACAACTGCGGAGGGCACGAACCCACCCGCCGATGCCACGGAGCGCCTCGCCCAGCGTCTCACCGGGCACTTGGCACACACGAACTCCGGAGGATGCACACCAGGCCACAAGGTCCCCGGAGCCGGCGCAGACAACGGACTGGTGGAAATCTTCCCCCAACCCCTCGAGCAGCTGACGGACCACCCGCGGCCCTCCCCCTACCGCGTCACGATGCAGGACATGTGTGAGCCGGAGCCGAGGGCTTTGCGCGGGCAAGCTGCCGCCTTTGGTGACGGCGCCTTGCACCGCACCCTGCGACTGCGATGGGATGTTGTCCGCTATCTGGAACGGGCTTCGGTTTGCCTGCGCGTCGGGGTCAACTTCGACGCGGACTCGAGAATCTTTTGGGCCAGGGGCAAAAACTGTGCGGCTCGGTCGTGCCATTGGGTGACGCGCTCAAGGCGCCAGTCGCGCGCAGCGGCCTCCTCTTCCCCCATGGACGGCAAAAGCTCGGCCAGACCGTGCAGCGTCGCGCGACTCTCCTCCAACCGCGGCAAGAGTCGCTGGTTCACAAAGCCTGCCACCAAGACGCGCAACTCCATACGGGCACGGTACGCATGGGAACGCCTTCCCTCGGAGCGCTCGCGGATCACCGCACCCAGTTCCTCCAGGGCGCGCAGTCCCTGCGAGACCGACCCCTTGCTGAGATCCAACCGCGAAAGAATCTCCTCCATCGTCATCGGCTCCGGTGACGCAAAAAGAAGACCATAGATCGCGCCATGGGAACGGGGGTTTCCAAACAAATCGGCCAACTCCGAAAAAACCTCAACCAATCCATCGGAGAAATCCCGGCAAGCCCTTGCAGACGGTGGATCGATGCGTGTCCCGGGAGAGCTCACGCAGTGACCCTGCCCACAGGCCCCAAAAAGTCAATTCATTTTGAACTTTTCCACTCCCGGAGGGAACGCTCAATGGCCTCGCGAACCTCCGGCATGCGGATTCCTGTGGCGAGCAGCTTTTTTTCGGAGAGCAGGCAATTCGCCCGATATACACGACCGGGCTGCGCGAGGAAATCCGCTTCGTTTCCGAAATACTGGACGTCGCGCCGTCCGAGACCGTGCCGAGCCAGAGCCTCGACGACCTCGCTGGTCCAGACGGCCCCCGGATTGGTGACGTTGTAGAGGCCCGGAGGCACTTCGCGAAGCAGGGTCTCAACGGCAGCAGAGGCAAAGTCCCCGAGGTGGGAAATCGAATTTTTCACCTCGAGAAGCCGGTCGTATTCGCAAAGCTTGGAAAGGTAGTTCCGCGGGTGGTGGACGCCATCGAACGGGATACGAAGTCTCCAGATGGTGACGTTGCTGTGATCCCGCAGCATCGATTCCGCCATCCACTTGGTGCGGGCATACCAACCGGCACGCGGATCGAAGCGGACGAAATCCGGTTCATCCTCCTCCGTAAAGCCCGATCCATCGGGCCGAGTGCCGTTGAAAATGCAACCGGAAGAGACATGGCCCCACCGTACCCTCAGATCCGCCAGCACCTCGGCCAGAACGGCAGGAACAATCGTGTTCGCCTCAAGACAGCGGAGTTTCTCCCTCTCGGTGCTGTCGATATTCGGACGCCCGGTGTAACCCACGGCGTTGATGACAAACCGCACATCGCGACCCGCAAACCACGCAGCCACTTCGTCCCGCCGCGTGAGATCGAGATCACGGTGACCCGGCGCGACAAACGGCAACGAGCGCTCGCGCAACGCATCGGCGAGGGCACAGCCCACATAGCCTGAGCCACCCAGAAGGACGATCATGGCAGGGACGAGTAGCAGGGACAACTGCCTTGCGCCAACGTTTTGTTCCCGCACGATTTCGCCTTCGACACGCTCTGCGAGCGCGGGTATGTTTTCGTGATGGTAACGAAACTCCTCCACACCCGCTACCGCGTGACAGATCTTGAGCGGACGGTTTCCTTCTACACCAAAGTGCTGGGATTGCAGGAAGTGCGGCGCAGCAAAAGCGGCCGCGGTTCCGAACTCGTGTTCCTGAAGGCGCCTGAGAGCGAGGAGTTGATCGAAATCTGCAAGTTCGACGGCAGTGGCCCCGTTCAGGTCGGGCCGGACCTCACCCACCTCGCCTTCGAGGTCGACAACATGGAAGCCTTTGCCGCGCATGCCGCCTCCCTGGGGTATCCCCTCAGCGACGGTCCGCACGCGAGTTCCTCCGGTTCGGTCATCGCGTTCATCGATGCACCGGAGGGTTATGAAGTGGAATTGATCCAGCACGCAAAGACCGCCTGATGGACTTCGACTGGAGCAACGGGGACGCCGGAGACATCCCACACCGTGAAATCGAAGAAGCGTTCGAGGATCCGTTCGGGATCCGCCTCCTGCCGGACGCGGAAGGGCCTGCCGCCGTGGAAGCGCGCTACTTTCTTCTCGGCCGGGCGCTTTCCGGCACGCCGGTCTTCGTGGTGTTTTGGACGGATGGAAAGCTTTACCGTGTGATCTTCTCAAGAAAGATGACGGCGGAGGAAGAAGGCTTCTACGAACGGAAGAACTCGGAGTCCAATCTCTAATCCCCCATGCGCACGCTGACGAAATGGAAAGATCTTCCGGCCTTCTCCTCCCGGGAGGAGGAAGCTGCCTTCTGGCGAGAGACCTCCCTCGACCCGCGTTTGATGAACGGCTCGATCCTGAAATCCGACAACAGGGATTCGACAACAGTCACGCTGCGATTCGATCCCCGAATGCTCGCCCGGATCAAGCGCCTCGCCCGTTCCCGGTACTTGAACTACCAAAGCATGATCAAGCAGTGGCTCAGCGAGCGCCTTGAGAAAGAATTGTAGGCTCAGCTCACGAAAGACATGCCCTGAGCCTGCCGCCGGAGGAGCTCCGCCGCGAGGTCAGAATAAGCCTGTGCACCCGCGCCATGAGGCTCGTGTTCGAAGATGGTCCGTCCGTGACTCGGTGCCTCCGCAAAACGCACGGTGCGGGGAATCACCGTGTCGTACACCACTTCTTGGAAGTGGTTCCGAACCTCCGCCACGACAGCGGGGTTCAGGTTGTTTCGACCATCGAACATCGTCAAAACGAGACCCGAGATCGCAAGGTGGGCATTTGCTCCACTGGCCCGGATGCGGTTAATGACCTCCATGAGCAGCGTCAGCCCCTCGAGCGCGTAGTACTCGCACTGGATCGGGACAAGAATCTCGTCCGAGGCCGCCAGTGCATTCAACATGAGGATGCCCAAAGACGGCGGACAATCGAGCAGGATGAAATCAAATGCGGCTTCTTCGCGGAGCGGGGCCAGCACAGCGCGGAGTTGGATCATGTGGTCGTCCATCCGCGCGACTTCAAGTTCGGCTCCCGCCATATCAAGATTGGCCGGGATAAGCGAGAGATTCGAAATGCGTGTGGTGTGGATGAGTTTCTGGACGGGCGCCTCGCCAATGAGGCTTTTGTAGATGCTTTCGACACTCCCCTTGTCGATTCCCAGAGCGGTTGTGGCACTGGCCTGCGGATCGAGGTCGATGAGGAGGGTGCGCTGGCCCTGCGTGGCGAGGGCAGCCGAGAGGTTCACGCTGGTGGTCGTCTTTCCGACGCCGCCTTTTTGGTTGGAGATGGCGATGATTTTCATGGGGAACGGTGGCTGTAGTAGTCGACGAGGCCGGCCACGACGCCGTCCACGTATTCACGATAGATGCTCGGCCGCATGGCACCGGCAACCTTTCGAAGGCCCTCGTAGTCTCCGGCCTGCACCCGTGCGAAGACGGTACGACTGTTCATCACATAGGGCTCAAGATACACAACGGGACAGGTGAACAGGCGGTTGGCGAGGAGGTTGCGCGCCCAGATGTACGGGCTCTCGCCGACCTTCACAGCAGAATTCCCCTCGTAAACATACGGAGGGAGACCCGTGGCCTTCGCCATGCTCCGGGCGATGTCCTTTGTGACGGCCAACTCCTCGGCGAAGGATCCGTTGAGCAGTTTCACGAGCATGTCGAGCCGCTGATCCTCGAAGGCCAGTTCGTCGGCGGACCATGATCCGGTGATCAGAAAATGCAGATGGTTCTCCGGAACCAGGCGCGGGGCCCGCTCGTTTCCCCAAGGTTCAGCATTGAAGTGCAGGCAGAGAACGAGATCCGGGCGGAAGGATTCGTTCACCAACTGCGCCCGGCGGCGGATTTCGCTCGCGCGGTAGAAGAGGCGCTCGCTCTCCTTGCGAACGGCCTCTTTCGTCACACGCTCTCCTTTCTGGGCCAGGGAAGCCGCGGCCTCCTTGACGAGCTGGGCCGGTCGGCGGGAAGTGACCGGACCCGGTTTCGAGCGGGTGAGCGAGACTCTCGCCCCGAGAGCCTCAAGGCGCGGGACCAACATCTTCGCCACCTTGAGCGTCATGTCCCCCTCGATCACCGGCTTCGAGTCGCCAATGCGGAACCAACGTTCCTCCAGCTTGGCCCAATCTCCCCCGAGGTGGCCGGGATCGATGGCGATATGCACCCCATCCAGCGGCTTGCCGGCAGGAGCGGCCGACAGGCGCGCCCTCGGCGTCCAATAGGCCGGAGCAGGTTTTCTCGACGCTTGGTCGGGGGCAAAGCGAAGAACGTAAGGCGGGCGGCCGGATCCCGTTTGGATGCTTGCCGAGTCCGGACCGACCGTGATCCAACCCTCCGCAGCTCCGCGCGGGGCATAGAGGGTTTCCAGGAGCCGTTGGAAATCCTCGCGCGTGATCGTTTCCTGATACGGGTCGAGCCGTGCCCAGTCCGGCTTGGGGGCAAGCGGACCCACCTTCGCGTGAATTGGCGAAAGCAGGATGGAAGCGAGGAAAAAAACGGCGACGGTTCTCAAGCAGCGACTTTTTTAACTGCGTTCGACCCGGCATGCGATAAAAAGCACGGATGATTCGACTTCTTTTTCTGGGCGACATCGTCGGGGAACCCGGTCGCTCGGCCGTGATGCGGGCGGTGCCGGTCTTTCTGAAGGAGAAAGGCGTCGACTTTGTGATCGTCAATGGCGAGAACGCCGCGGGCGGTCGCGGCATCACAGCGAAGATCGCCATCGACCTTCTGCGGAGCGGCGTGGCCGTGATCACGACAGGCGACCATGTCTGGGACCAGCGCGAGACAGCGGGCTACATCCCCACGGAACCCCGACTCCTCCGGCCGGCGAACTACCCTCAAGGCACACCGGGGAGTGGAAGCATCGTTCTTTCGACGGCAAAGGGAAAAGTCGCCGTCCTGAATGTGCAGACCCGCACTTTCATGCAACCAGCTCTGGAAAATCCCTTCCGCGTTGCCGAGGAGGAAGTGGCTCGCCTGCGTGAGGAGACCCCGGTGATCTTTGTCGATGTGCACGGCGAAACCACCAGCGAGAAAATCGCCATGGGGCGCTTCCTCGACGGACACGTCTCCGCCGTGATCGGGACGCATACCCATGTTCAGACGGCCGACGAGCGGATCTTCCCCGGCGGCACGGCCTTCCTCTGCGATGCCGGCATGTGCGGACCGCACGACTCCATTCTGGGCAGGGATTCGGATGTGATCGTTCGGCGCTTTCTCAACTGCATGCCGGCGACATTCCCCATTGCACGCGGTCCGGTCCAGCTGTGCGGGGCAATCGTCGAGATTGATGAGGCAACCGGGCGGGCGCAATCGATCCGGCGTGTGGCGGAAATCTTCGAGGACTGACTTCGGGACCAACCCGCCCGACCTTGCATGAGCACGACCCTGTGGTCCCACAACCGCCGTACCCTGGCGCTTGCTGCCCCGATCATGGCCGGTCACATCGGCCAGATGCTCATGGGATTGGTCGACACCGTCATGGTCGGACGCGTGGGCGTCGTGCCCCTGGCCGCCTGCGCGTTTGCCAACACCGTGCTCTCCGTACCGCTGGTCTTCGGCTTCGGCGTTCTTTCCGCCGTGAGTGTCCGTGTGGCACACGCGCATGGATCCGGACGCCCGGCTGATGCAGCCCTGGCGCTTCGTGCCGGGTTTCTTGTGGCGTTCCTCCTCGCACTGCCCGTGGCGGTCGGGGCGCATGGGCTTCTGCCCTCGATTGCCTTCTTCGGCCAACCCGCCGCTGTGAATGCCGTGGTGGGTCCGTATTTCCTGCTTTGTGCGTGGTCGACCGTCGCAGTCTTCATCACCAGTGTGGCCAAAGGTTTCAGCGAAGCCTATGCCAAACCCTGGCCGCCATTTTGGATCATGATCGGCGGCGTGATTCTCAATGCCATACTGAACTGGATTCTCATCTTCGGAAACCTCGGGGCACCGGCCATGGGGCTCGACGGAGCGGGGCTTGCCACTTTGCTTGCCCGCATTGTCACGGCACTTGCAGTCATTGCATGGCCGACATTTTCCGGCGTTTTCGGCTCGGCATGGAGCCTTGCAGCAGGCGGCAAAGGTGTCGGAAGCTCGGTGTGGGAAACCCTCCGCATCGGCCTGCCGGCGGGCGGGCTGCACCTTGCCGAGGTCAGCGGATTCGCCGCCGGATCGCTGATGATGGGATGGATCGGCGTCGTCCCCCTGGCGGCCCACCAGATTGCGATCACTTGCGCAGCGACGACATTCATGATCCCGCTCGGTCTCTCCCAAGCCGTGGCAGTGAGAGTCGGACAGGCACGCGGGGCGCGCCGACCGGAAACGATCACGCCAATCATCACCGGGGGACTTCTCACCGCGGCTGTGTTGATGGGATGCTGCGCTGTTGTTCTGCTCTTCTTCGGCCGAGACATTGCAGCGCTGTTCACGCGGGATCCGGCGGTTGTCGTACTGACCGGACAACTCCTGATTCTTGCCGGGGTCTTCCAGGTCTTCGACGGCTTGCAAGTTGTCTCCGCAGGGGCCTTGCGAGGATTTGAAGACACCCGCGTTGCCATGCTCATCGGCATCTTCTCCTATTGGCTGGTGGCTCTTCCGGTCTCCTACTTCGCGGCATTTTTCCTGAACAGGGGCGCTCCCGGAGTGTGGGTCGGTTTTGTCGTGGGCCTCGCTCTGGCCGCGGGGCTTCTGCTCCGACGGGTCGTCAAGCGTTGCAAGACACTCTCGCCAAATCCGCCGCTTCCGGCTTAAGACAGTCCCCCCAGTGAAAGCCACTCCCGAAGCGCTCCGGTCCAAACTCGTCGATCTCGCCGTCGCCATCCGGGACGCCGTGCTGGCCTCGCGGGCCCGGCGACCTGCCTCTGAATTGTCGGCGGTCGCCACCCACGCGGGCGGCGATACGATTTACGGTGTTGATAAGGTCGGCGAAACGGCCCTTTTCGATTGGTTTCATAACAACTGGCCGGGGGAGTGGTCTGTCGAGCTTGTCATGGAGGGCCTTGAAGAGGCGACGACCTTTCCGCGCGGATCCGGGGAAACACTTTGGAAATGCATCATTGACCCGATCGATGGCACCCGTGGCCTGATGTATGACAAGCGCGCTGCGTGGGTCCTTGCAGCGATCGCCCCGCAAAAGGGGGATGGAACAATGCTTTCGGACTTGGTGGCCTGCGCTGCCGTGGAGATCCCGATCAGCAAACAATGGCGAGCAGATCGATTGAGCACGACGCGGGAGGGTCCGATTTTCGCCGAATCCGAGAATCTTTTCTCCCGCACGCTTTCTCCGCTGTCCGTTGCGCCGTCACAGGCCACGGGATTCGGCCATGGCTTCGCGTCGCTCGCAAAATTTTTTCCCGAGGGGCGCACGCTCACCGCGCAGATCGAGGAGCGCCTTTGGGACGAACTCGGCGAACTCG